>NZ_JADMUF010000009.1 GCF_015546965.1 Collinsella aerofaciens | reverse complement strand
GCCTCAAGAAGGAGTAACATCGGGGCTTGCAGCGACGGACCTCAGGACACTCTTACACCACGTCTGCGCGCGCGACCGCTGTCAACGCGAGCCAAGGCGCCTTTAAGGCTGTTTTAAGAACTTTTTAGAGGATGTGGGGACATCGAGAGTGCTAAATGCGCGCCCAATCGGGGGTGCGGTGAAAAACCGAGATCTGTCAAACAGGCCCCTGTTTTGGGCATCCGCGACCTGCAGTTTTGTTGGCAAAAACCGGTGTGTACTCGGATGTTTCCGATTTTTCACCGCACTTCCGAAATGACAGCCCCGCATCGACAACATTAGTCAGAACTAGCAGCGTCCAGAAACCTAGCCAAGTAATTTCGACTCCATTCCCGCGAAATCAATAAGACCCGTTGAGTAATCTAAAATAAATAGCAGACAGGTACCAAGAACCCACACCTCATCGGCCAAACGCAAAGCATCGTTTTGCGCCTTCACGACCGTCTCATGGTCAAGATCTCTATACTCAGACTCATAACCGGCCACGCCGTTATGGCCGCACAACCGAAGCGCCTTGATGGCGGTAAGTACAATCATTTCATCAACGTCAGGCCTAATAAAATGCCGCTCAAAACTCTGGTACCTAGAAGCATTGCCAACGATTGACTTGTATTTCAAAACGTCTTCTCGCGAAACAGTTCTGTTCAAATATTCTACGTCGGGCATTTTCAGAAAGTGCTTACATGCCTCGACCATTGGATAGTTAACGTAGAGCTTGCCATTGTCTGTGCTCTCGTTAAAGTAACGTTGCATTTCCTCTAACCTTGCAGGTGAGAACCTATTATCTTGGGGCTCATAGTCAAAGACCAGCAAAACATCAGAATAATCCTGGTCAAATAACCACTTATCCTCTTCGGACGCACGTTCCTTAAGGACGCCGAGAAGCGATAAGTCGTCCTGAAAGCCGTCCGAAAACATCCTTTCGTAAAGCTCGTAGATATTTGTGTTATAGGAAACGATCTCATAGCCAATGTCGAGGCCATAGCACCTAAAGAGAGCCTGGAAGAGTTTAATCTCTTGCTTTATGCCCTCAACGATAAGCAGGACTTGCTTCCTAGACATCGAATTCGCCAGCCTTATAGAGCTTTTCGAGGTTGTGCCCTTCCCTTAGTTCCCTATCTGTTGCATTGGCAGCTGAAATAATATTGTGATCCGAAAGAATGAATAAGCAGTCTGGCCTAAGGATTTTATTGCTGAACAAATCTGTATTATGAGATGCGCAAAGCACCTGGCGTCCAGTCTGGGACTTAAAATAATCAACGACCTTCTCGGCGAGATCGTGATGGTAGAACGCATCGAACTCATCGACAAATAGCAAGGACGGCACACTTGTAGCATGGAAATAATTAAACAGTCGCAGCAGCGCAACAGTGCCGCTTGAACAGTTTTCTACAAACGGAATAAGTCGACTTTTTTCAAAGTACAAAGCGATATCACCCGATGGCGTTTCACGCGCAGTAAGGCGTTCTCGAATTCCAAAGTCATTCAAAAAAGCCTGAAGCTCAGAAACCAAGTCATTCGAAATAACGTTTTCGGCAATGGTAGAGACAAGGTTACGGTCGTTCATATGTGCGTCGCCAATGGCATCCATTGACCGCGCAAACATATAAAGCCTAAAAAGAGGCATTGCCCTCTCAAAAGGAATGTTATTGCACACATACGCCAAAACAGAAATGCCGGGAGATTTGAACTCCCAGTTTAATCGATCGGCACCAATAGAAGCCAAATCGCCATCGAGCACTTTACCTGCACGGTGGTCGTAATCAAATGCAATCTTGCCGTTAACAGCCACTGTCTCACGAAGATAGTCTGTTATCCCAGTCTTTTCGTAACGATAAGCAACTTCGTCATTCCCAAAGCGAAACGTGTAGGCAAAGCACGCCGACGTGACCCCATCAACTGCGCTGAGGTAATTAGTTTTATTGGAATAGAAGGTCCGACGCCCCACATTTGCTGAAATATCGAGAAGAGCATTGGAGAAATTTGTTTTGCCGACGGCGTTTTTACCGTAGATAAGGCCACAAGAAACGATGCCCTCATTGATGGCTGACGTATTGAATCTATAGTCCCTGACATCGGTCAAATTGAAGGTAAATCTATGGGAGAAGTTTCGGAATCCCTCGACCTCAAAACGCGTTAGCATCGAAACCTCCATGTTATACTTGCCGTAAAGTTTTTACGGCAAGTATAACATGGAGGTGACTTGGCGAGGGCCTTATGGTCGAAGTCAGGTTGTCCAGTGTGTAGTAGTAGGAACGTGAACGATGACGTCGTTAACCTACTACCCGGCGAGCAGGGCGATCCATTGGAAGCTTCTTTAACGAACGGGATGAGCATCTACGCCAACTGGCCCTTACCGACCTACTGCATGTTCACGGTACGAGAAAGCGACATCGTTGTCAGCACTGTCGTGATTGCCGGGCGAATGATCGAGGAGTTCAGGTGGGCCGATGGCTGAATCGGCATCGTGAGGTACAGCCGCCTCGAGCGGCCACTAAATCGGAAGAATGATTCTGGTAATAATATTTCCCTGCACGGTCCCGTCTTCTATAGCACCCCAACTCCACGCCCAACCTATGATGCACTTCGAGGCGTCACGCGCAACCTCGCTATCAAAACGCCCAAATTTACATACCAACGGGAGTATCGAACATCGGATCGCAACCGGTCGAGTGGCGCCTTAAGCCTGAGGAGAACAACCATGGCCACAAAATCGAAGATTATGGCAATGCAAAGCAGGATCCAAGCAGGCTACTGGGACTTAGCGATACCATTATTAAGTAAATTAATAATCGTTATTACCGGGTGAGACAATTGTCAGAAGATAAACCGATATTTGAATACTGGCTACCCAATGCCGACAACATAAAGACCCGTCATGAAGCCCAAGTCAACTCCGTCGTTATCATCGGAGCAAATGGGTCTGGCAAATCAAAACTCGGAGCTTGGATAGAGCAACAAGATTTCGAAAAGGTCCATAGAATCTCAGCACAACGCGATATCAATTTTTCTGAGAGAGTCCCTTTAAAAAGCTTTACAGAAGCAGAAGATAACGTTTTTTACGGCGGCTCCCAATATAAGGAGTACAAACAAGTTCGATGGGGATGGGGTGAAAGCTACACAACAAAGCTCCTCGACGATTTTGACGATGTTTTAGCAGCCCTCATCGCACAAGTAAATCTTGAAAACCAACGGTTTATTGATGAATGCAAACATGCGGAGTCTATTTCTGCAGAAAGGCCCCCTCTACCGAAAACAGCCCTAGATAAGCTTAAAGAAATTTGGGATGAAGTCTTTCCTCAAAGAAAGATCGAGCAGGAAGACGCGGCCTTCTACGCGTACTCCCAAAGTAAAACGGATCGCTACAGCGCAACGCAAATGAGCGACGGCGAGCGTTCAGTGCTATATCTTGCCGCACAAGTTCTTTGTGTCCCAAACGACAAAATAATCATCATGGATGAACCTGAAGTTCATTTGCATCCATCGCTTATGGCGCGACTCTGGACTTCCCTAGAGCAGTCGCGCCCAGACTGCCTCTTTATCTACATAACCCACGATGTTAATTTCGCCTCAACACACCGAAGCTCGGATATTATCTGGGTTAAAAATTTCGATGGCACCAAATGGGAATTAGAAAAGCTTCCCGATAGCGACCTTCCAAAGGAACTCTTAATAGAGCTCCTTGGCAACCGGAAAGAAGTCCTATTCGTTGAAGGAACCGAAGGAAGTTACGACAAGCGGATCTATTCCGCACTCTTTCCCGATTGTTATGTAGTCCCTTCCGGCGGATGCGAGCAGGTCATCAATAATGTGAAGGCATATAATCGTACCCCAAGCCTTCATGCCATAAAGGCCCGGGGCATCATAGACAGAGACTTTAAAACCGAGGAACAGCTCAACACCCTTAAGGAAAAGGGCATCTTCCACCTTAAGGTCGCAGAAGTTGAAAATCTTTTTCTTACCAAAGAAGCGGTGCAGATTCTATCTCAGCGTTTCGGTACTGATGCAGATAAGACCTTTTCCAGCATTAAGACATATGTAAGTGAAAGGTTCAGCAAACAATCAAAGAAGCAGACATAGGAAGCGCTTGTAGCAGGCGTAAAAGAAGTGCTTTCCGGAATAACTATTTCGGATAATGAGCAGCTGACTGCCGATGGCATAGCATCCTTAATTGATTTTGCGAGCATAGAAAAGAACGTTAACGACAGATATCAACAGGCCATTGAAGGCCATGATTACAATGAGATTCTCGGGCTATTCAACGACAAGTCTCTTGCAACAAGCGTTGGCCATTATTTTGGTATGGACAACAAAATCGATGTCGATCGTGCAATTTCCTTGTTGGAAAACGACCTGAGAGACGATCTTTCCGAAGCCCTAAAGCACTATATTTCGCACTGAACGGCCGCTTCACGCCCAGCGAGGTCCGACCAGGCCACTGACCGGACCTCGCGCCAACAGTAGACACGCTCCATACCGCCACAAATCACCCCTCTCCGTCCATGACCGACCAGCTCACAGGCTCAATGCCCGGAAGAGACGTTAGGCAAGAGGGGCAGGCAACCTGATAGTTCCCGTAATTTGTCCTGCGCTGCATAGAAGCGGAGACACATACCGCTTTGCGGGCGCGAGTGACGCCGACGTACAGCAGGCCCATTTCCTCAATAAGCCCGTCGGGCATATTCATCGCATCAACGATCCGGCATCCATACGCAGAGCGCGAGCATATACCAGCTCTTTCGCACCGAGAGCAAATCCCTCCAGGCCAGTCGAAACGCGTAACGCCCGGAATGAAAACAATGTCCCACTCGAGCCCCTTAGCAGAGTGAACGGTCATCATAGAGATATCTGTATCAAGGTAATCGGAGAAATGCCACAGGGAGCCCTCGGAAAAGATACTCACGATATATTCGAAGTGCTACGAAAGGCCCATCGCGGCGCAGTCATTTTTAAGGTGTTTCCGCAGCGCTCCTAGAAGCATGGCATAGGACCGCCCATACTCGAATCTCCTGGAGCCAGTCAGCAGCTCATCAGAGATGGAGTCGATTATTTTGTCCGCAGCAGACCGGCTGACGCCCTTTTCTCCAGACACTGCATCGGTAATCCTGGATAAAGCAAACGCATTGAATTCAATGAACACTAGCTCTGTATCTGAGAAAAGCCCGTAGAAGTATGAGGTCCCCTCTTTAGTCAGCTCGTCAGTGATGAGATTGGCCAGAGTGCCGCGCTTGCGAACAAGAATCGCAATGCTACCGCCACCGCCTTGAGCGAATTACCGCAGCGCTCAAGGTAATAAGAAATCAGGACTGCAAGCGTGTTGCACCGTCTGCGTTGCAACAATTGATGACGCTCATTGATGCATCGCAATGGATATTATTGTTTAAGAAGAAACCGTCCGAGGGGGATAATCGTGATAGTAATCGTCGACACGAATCTAGCCAGGAACGAAAACTCATATTCCGAGCTTCTAGGCAACCGAAAGCAATTGCAGGCAATTGCTGCAACTAACGAACTATATATTCCCGAAGTTGTTATCGATGAAATAGTAACGCAGAAACGTTTGTCTTTTCTGAGGGAACAGGCGCAAATTAATAGAAGCGGAATACTCAAGCTGACGAGCTTTTCAATAGATGAGGCCGAGAGTTTGGCTTTCGAACAAGTCGAAAAGAAAATCCGCAGCGACAAATCAATTCCGTTTACCGTCTTACCACAAGCGCCAGTCGAGTACGCGTTCTCTCGCATATACAACTGGGCAATTAATCACGAGCCGCCATTTGAAGAAAAGAGTGATAAGGGCTTTAAAGATGCTTGCATCGTTGCATCAATCGACTTTTTTCTCGAACAGAGTTCAGAAGAAAAGCAGGTGCTGATTTGCACCGACGACAAAAGAATGGCCGAGTATTTCAAGGATCGGAACAATATCACGGTCGAAGACGACTTGAAAAATGTAATCAAACTTAATAATCGCCCTAAAGACGAAGAGAAATTCGAGATCACAACGGACACCAGCGATGTCGATACGAAGAACGCCGCTAACGCTGGCGTTAATGATCTAATAGAAGCGCTGGCAAATTCACTTTCCTTCGCTGAGACGCATTCGATTATTTCAAAACTAAGTTCCAGCCCCCACGTGACCACAGATCAACAAGAGCTCCGTATCCTTTCAGTCGCCTTAGAAAACCAGCAAGTCGAATGGATATTAAAGGATGACGACGTCAGTGACTACATAAAGCCGATTTTTCTAAGACATAAAGACGATCTTATTGATAGCGAATACACAAGGTATCTTGACGCTTTTGATCTCCCAGATGAGCGCGAAGATGAACGCGAATCACCGTTTTTCACAACAAAGGAAAAGCAGGCCTTTCGCATTTTTATTAATGAAATAAGCCAACATACTGTCTACAAAAGTTATTTATCAACTTTTGAGCTGGATGCAGACACCATTCGCACGCGTCTGCATAATCTGCTTAAATCACATTTATTAGACAGTTCACTTGAAAACGTCAAATATCTAACTGACATCCTAATCAATGGAGCAGTCAAAACAAAACCAGGGTCTATATCAATCAACGCCATCTCTGACTTTGTAAACCTACTCGATAATGCGAGTCCCAGAAAAAAAGAGGCCATCATGGCGAATCTGATTTCCCATCTAGAGGATATCGAAGACGATATGCCATTTTAAAAGCCATGCACAAGCGAAGTGCCGCCGACGACAAGGGCCAAATTTTCTTGCAAAGCCCTCTTTAAACAGCGCATAGAGTAGTTACTCAAAAGAAGTGTAGCCATATCGTCGGATCGTTCCTCAATGTCGACGTTCAGGCTCGAGGCGATTGCGCTCACCTGGTCCATGGAGAGCCTCGATACGCCCATCTTCTCTGCCACCCTCTGCGCCTTGCGGGTGCTAGCGCCCGCAGCGTACATCTAGACCACGGCGGCCACGAGGGCACAGCCGACGCGCCGGCATCGCTCGATCACGTCCTCCGGGAAGAGGCTGCGCTCGCAGTAGTCCTCGCGGCCGTTCGCTCCGACGCCGCACACTCGTTCGGCCTCGGCGTCCATCACGACGTTCACGACCTAATCGGCGAGCCTGCGCAGCAATTCCTGCATGTCGATGGCGCCGTCTTCGAACCGGGGCATGGCGAGCATGTCCGGCATCAGGTCTGGTAAGGTTTCCGTAGCGGTCTTCATCCTTTCCTTGAACCTGTTGTGGTGATTTCAGATTCCAGGACGAAGGCCGTTCTTTCGTTAAACTGTGCTAGGGTGCCACCCTAGCACCAACATTTTCGACGCAATCTGCGTAACAAAAGGAGTAAGAATTGAGCGACTCTGTTTCAAAATTACTGATAGAGAAATGCGGAGTGGCATTCTTTCTCGTTGTAATACTCGCTCCTGCAATAATCGCAATCATACATTTTGGCGTTAAATTCGATATCAACGAGTTTATTGAAAGCCGCAAAAAACGGCACCGAAAGTTAGCGCAGAGCTACTGCCCACATATGGATTTTATCCCTCGTAGCGATAATAGCTTTCAAGTTAATTCGCTCTTTTACACGCCGTTCGGGACGCCGAACTGGTTTTGCTCTCGATGCGGAGCCGCATTGCCCTACGAGCCCGATCAAGAGGAATTAAAAGCTAAAGCAACTTATTATCTCAATCATCCAAAGGCTTACAAAAAGGCGATGAGGAAATACGACAAGCATGCCAAAAAATCTCTCTAGATGATAATTGGTGCTCGTAAAAAATGGCTGCGTTAGCGTCGGTGACTGGATACACGAAGCGTCTCTTGTCATATCAATCTGATGTTATGGGCACGAGCTCCAGAGACATCGTGTCGCGACGGGAAGAAGACACATCGTTATTACCTGATGATTGGAATTGGCCGATATCGATTAAGTATTTATGGCTATGGATAATTCAGTGCTAAAACCATCGCCTACCGAGCACTCAAGCGCTTAATCTTCCTGTAGATCTTAGCCTCATCAGGGGCAATCGGATCATTTGGAAACGCCTTTTGGGCTCTTGCCACGTAGGAAAGAAAGTTCCCATAGCGAGAAAATGCAGAAGGGCCCGCATCACCCGATGGGCATAGCCTTCTTCCCTTAATACCGAGCGGTGAATAATGTTGATACAGAGCGGAGACGCGCTTTTTTGATGCGTGCCTTCCCTCCCCCTGATTAGAACGCGCAATCGCACTGGCCGCCTCACGGAGACGCTTGTGGTACCTTCCAACTGTAGATTGTCGAAGTCTTACAACGCACCCGTCAAAGTCAAACCCCAAGAAGCTGACTTTCTGTGCCGGATGTGCACCGGAGTACGAATGGACCTTACCCGTACGAACGCTTTCAAAATCAAGCTGAGCAACCCCGCTGCTATCAACCCGGAACGCCTTGGTTTTCTCAGGCTGCAGTTTAACGGAATCAACATCGGTCATTAGATTGATGGCCTCTACAAGTGCATCAAAGCCAGATTTTGGAACGGCAATAATAAAGTCATCGCAATAACGAAGATACAAGCCGCCAACCCGCTCAACGGCAAGTCTGACTTTCATATCGATATCGGCCATATAAATGTTAGCGAGCACTCCGCTTGCGGCAAGACCCTGAGGAATGCCCAACGCAGAGCCATCCTGTACCCACGGTCTGGTAATAATTTTGCTCTTGTTTGCAAGAAACTCCGCTTTTGGCAAGATAACATCCAACTTATTAAGTTCACGGATAGACTTAAACCGAAGTTCGATAGCCTCATCACTGATCGTCTTCTCCGAAGTAAGATCGATTACTGGCCATGGCAAACCATGTCGAGCCGCCAAATCCACAATAGGCCAGCACGAATAGTGAAGAATGTTTTTAATAACTTGATAGTGATCATCCGGCAAACGTCCATTGGGAAACAAAGAACGTAACGACCTCATTAGATAGACATGATTTAAGTTGTCGAAGAAGCTCTCGAAATCGCCCGTAAGCACAAAAGCCGAATCTTGCTCGCGTATATAATCGAAGGCCTTTTTAGCTGATGAAATATTGCTGCCAGCAGTTACGGCGCTGTCTGATGAAAGTGAAGAGCGGTACGCTACGGCAACCTCATTAAACTCTTCGGCAATGGCCCTCTTGTTATATAAGTCCGACCATAGATAAGAATAGTACTGAAAGACGCGGTGATCGAAATGCGAGGCGTACGCGATATTGCGAACCTTGCAGCTTCGCTTACCTCCACGATACCGAACGGCGATGATCTCGTTGGAAATTAGAGGGTAAAACGCGTGATGGGAAACGTACCCTGGATCAAGGATCTTGTCCTGGACTTCGGCAAAAGAGGCCCTATGATCGAAATGGGCATATGAACTTTTGGAACTATATCGAGGAATACAAGCGATATCGAACTCGGCCAAAATACCCCCCAAATAAATCAACCTGTCCGGATCAACAAGCGGCGGCTAACCCTCCCCGGACAGGCTAATCAAAGGCGCAGCAAGTGCAACCAACGCTTTCGCGGCCACCTAAAACAATGCTTGCCTATGGCATACTAGACGAAAGCGAGGAATTGGTACTTATGACCATCGAGGCTCTTATCCAGCTAGCAGCAGGCAACGCTGGTGTCAATGTTGCGAACGTCGGAATTTCGTCGTTTGCGATATTGACAGCAGTAGCGTACCCCATCGCCAACTCGCGATGGGCAGTGATTTTTATTCCCCATTCTCGCTTTGCTTAAACAGGTTATAAGAAATCGGCTCATGCAGTTAACGGCGCCTTGATGCACACCCAATTGTCTTGACGGCGATCGCATCGAAAATGCTGGTGCGCCCCTACGGATACAAGCGCCTCCCCATCTAATGCATGTACACGGTCCGCGAAAACAATATCGACGACAACGCCGTGACAATCTCGATGCGCATAATCCGGGAGTTTAGCTGCGCAGACGGGCGGATTGGCATTGTTCAGCATGGCCGCTTCGAGCTCCTCGCCGACGGACACATCGCCGAGGACGAAGACATCTACGCACGGCACCGCCGAGAACTCTCCCCTCCCCAACATCCCCCAGAAAGTTCGCTGATGTTGACTGGGGTTCCCGTAAAATAAATCGCAACAAAATATGTGCGGAGTGCTTGCCTGGAGCTGCCTTCGGACCCTATTGGCTGCTCACCGAGAGGCTCCGCTATGAAACGACCCCTTTACTACCTGCTCTGCGCGATCGCGTGCGCGCCCATGGTCAGCGCGACGATGCCCATGGCAGCCATCGCGGAAGCCATCCAGCCTCGACCAACATCCGAGCAGCAGGCGCAAGCCGATGCCACGAACGGCGACACGGGCAAGGCCGAAGACGGCGCCATCACAAATGCGACAGCAGATACCGCAGAGGACGGCGCCGCAACATCCACCGGCACCAGCGCTGTCAACACGGAAAGCGCTGACGCCACCACCGCCGCAATCGACACGGCCGCCACAGCCCCCACCCCATCCCTCCGAGCCCAAACCACCCCCACACCCGAGGCCATCTCCACCACGTCACAAACCGGCTACGCCCACTCCGCCACGGCAACCCAAAACGGCGTCACCTTCACCGTCTCGTGGGACGACGCCCCCGCGGGCACCGCGACGACCTTCCACGTAACCCAGACCAACGGCTCGTCCCAGGCCAAGGCGCGCATGGACGTGCCCACCTATTGGGACGGCGGCAGCCAGGAAAGCGTCTGCGACCCGTCGCGCCAGGCATGGGCCAGCTACTACAGCCTTCGGGCCCGCGCTCGCGATCGGGCCCAAAGAATCCACGTGGGACCACAATTCACTTGCATGGAGCTAGCGAAGGTGCCTATCCCAAATCAGAAATGGTAAAACCAGCAGCAGCGCGTTGCAGAGGGGCGCGGCCAGCAGGGTGGCCACGCCCGAGTTGATGCGCTCGCGAATTTCTTGGGGGCTCAAGAGGTGAGCTCGTTCACGCGCTTTTGCACAGACGCATAGAGGCTTCCGAGCTTCTTTGAATAGCAGGGGCGCGCCGGCGTTAGCCGGCGCGCCCCTGCTTTGGGAAGCGTAAAACTCGCTTATAGTCGGTTTCCTTTCCCCCTCGTCCAGCCCAAACGGGCGCCTCAGCAACGGCGAGTGGCACCCAGAAGCGCTATTCCCAGCAGGAATAGCGCCAAGGAGACGGCGATCCAGTTGTTGTCGGCGGTCTTGGGGAGCGTGACGGCGGAGCTGGCAGTCTTGGCCTTGGATGGCGTGGACACGGTGGTCCTGGTCACCGTCGTTTCGGTTGTCGCGGTCGTCTTAGGCGTCGTGGTCGCGGGCTTCAGCACGGGATCTGTCGCGGACCCGGCACCGGGCTGCCCAACGGCAGGACCGGCACCGCCGGCCGGATCGCCCGCGCCGCCGGGCACCTCGCACCCGTCGGTCTCCCCCGCCGGGACGTTGGCGCCCCGGGGCTCGATCACCACATGCGGTGCCATCGCCCCAAAAGCATCCACCGCGCCGCCAGCACCGAAGGCCCCGCCCGCGGGCGCCGCGAACCGCGCGGCCACGAGCGACCCGCCCGTGCATGCAACGCCGCCATCGGTACCGGCCGCATCGACCCACGAGGCGTCGACGGAAAGCCCACACCCGGCCGAGCCGTCGCCGGCGCCCGCATCCTGCAGGTACACACCGTAGGCACACACGCCGGCGGAGGGCGCGGCACCGACGGCGATGACGCGCCCTCCGCCGCGCACGGCCATGTCGCCGGCGATCACGCCGGCCACGGCCTCGTCCGTGACGTTTGCCCCGTCCGCCCGGGCATTGACGGCGCAGCCGTCCATCGCGAAGGCCCGCGAGACGTGGATCGCGCACTGCGAGCCCGATGCCGCCAGGGACCCGGTGCCGCGAAGCGTCAGGTTGCCCCACACCTCCATGCCGCACTGCGTGATGTCCGCGTCGGGCGTATGAGACTCCGTCACCGAGTTGCGCCCCACAAGCGTCACGACCAGGTCGCCGTCGGCGCCGATGGCGTCGCCCGCGTAGCCGTCAAGCTCCAGATGGCCGGCATCGGTCCAGGCCCAACCGGGGCCCGACACGCCCGGCTCGAAGTACGTCGCGCCCGCGATGAACAGGCTCTCCGCGCCCGCGGCATAAGAAGGCCCGCCCAGCAAAACGCACAGGCAGGCCATGGCAGCGATCGCGATGTGATGACGGCTGGTGTGGGACTCGGCGGCAAACATACCCGCTCCGATCTTCGCAGGAGCCAATAGAATGTGCACCAGAAAATGCCCTGGTAGCAGCAGTTATTATTTTAGCGAGATCAATGCAGGAGAAATGAAAACC
The DNA here is from genome assembly GCF_015546965.1 of Collinsella aerofaciens. Lineage (GTDB taxonomy): Bacteria > Actinomycetota > Coriobacteriia > Coriobacteriales > Coriobacteriaceae > Collinsella > Collinsella aerofaciens_X. The sequence goes on along the minus strand of NZ_JADMUF010000009.1, from coordinate 110,298 downwards.
GTGTGGGCAATGTCCACAATTAGGTGTAAATCTTTTTGCCAGTCGGTGAAAGGAGGAATTGACTTGCGAATGCTCGACCGCTTGAATGCGCCGAGGGCTTCTGCTTCCACGAGCTTCGCCATTCCTATCTTACCGCACTCGCGAGGGCAGACGTGCATTCCAAGGTCATGCAGGTTCTCGCCGGGCACGCCACATGCGCCACCATCATGGACATCTACACCCACGTGAACATGGACTCCAAGCGCAAGGCCGCCGAGGCGCTGGCGAAGGCTGTAGTCGCCGCGCAGCCGTAGCCTGAGTAGGCGAAGGCACGGCGTCAGAGCCCCAAAACGCAACGGGGCCCGGGCAGCGAACAGTATCGCCGCCCGGGCCCGTAGTCTGACCTGACAACCTGACGCCGGGGCCGATAGGGCGAACGCGCGCAGGGAGGGGCGATTTCCCGCCGTCCCAGCCTGAAGGGAAAAACGGAATAGGCGGACCGGCCGTCCAGCTGAGTCTGGGAAGAGGTGCCGGGCGGAGGGTGGGGCATGGCCACCGGACTCATCGAAACACATCTCCACCGTTCCTTCAACTGGAAAATGCCGCCCCCGGGGCCCGGGAGGGGCCTCGGGGGCGTTCGGCCGACCGCGGGAACGGCCTATCCGCTCAATGTGTTCGGCTGAAATCGGAAATCAACCATGAAAGAATCTCTGGCATCTTCACCTTGGTGGCAATCAATCACTTAAAGCGATTCTTTAGGGTTCTGACGCATTCAATCCAATCATGCGGCAGACAGTCCTTTAAAAGGCCTTTGATGCCGCGTTGACGGAGGAATTTGCCAAAGATGAGGTCGGAGTCTCCAGATGCGACGGCCCTGTAAAGCTCAGCAGCAGCAGCCTCATCCTCCGGAGCCCGACGCGAGGGATGCAACAGGTTGACGTTTTCGGCGGACGCCCTTTCAAGGTCCGATTCCACCCATGTGCAACCATCGGCGCATTCTTCCTCAAAATAGCGCAGTCCCACAGGTGTGTTTAGCATCGCCAGTGAGACTCCCCTCTCATCATAGAAATCGGGGTGGGCTTTCTCGATGCCCCAATAGTCTCCAATGGTTATATCGCCTACGCGCTCGGGCTGCGCAAAACGGCATGAATAACAGGACTTGCGATAGTACTTTCCACTCAAGAAAGCGCGGTAATACGGGTCATCGCTGTATGGCCCAATAGCCTCCTTGCGCTTGAGGTCAATGGCGGAGGTGTAGTAGTAGTAGTAGTAGAGACCCCAAGGTCTATTCTTGGAGCGAAAAGTGTATCGAAGGCTTCCCGGAACGGCCTTGAGCTTGCTCTCAAGCCAAGCAACGTAAAGCCTGAATAACTCGGGGCTTGTGACGCCATGGCAGACCAAATCAACAGTGACCAGCTTACCGCTGCAGGCTCTGAGTCCCTTGCGCGCCAGATAGCTCTTGAGGGCGTAGACCAGACAGGGGGTGCCGCTAAATAGAACGTCACGGCCCGACTCAAGAAGCTCCCGGCAATGGTCGAAACTTCCGTTTGGCGAGCACTGCACGTATTTAGAGCCCTGAAGGCGCCACAACTCAGAGACGTCCTCCACGCAGGTGATTCTCACAATATTGTCTTCACACAGCTCGGCGCCGAAGACGGCGCCTCCCCTTGCAAGCATGGCGCGCGCCAATACAGCAAACGCGCCTCCCGAGGCAGAGCGCGACAACGATTCATAGTCCTTGTCGCGGAGCGCCAAGACGCGGACAGGCAAGCAGGGCTTAGGTGAATCAGGGTGGTGCTGCATCGCTTAACCCAACCTTTCTTTAACAATTCGGAGCAGGCCGCAAAAGAGCGTTCCCATCTCTCTCCTGAAAATGGCAATCACGGCAAGCAGCTCAGCTAGCATTAGAAGCTCGCCAGCCGCGCCGTCCATAAAGAGGGTGCCACCAGCAAGGAAGAGCACGACGTAGGCGGCGGCATAACTGGCCTTCATAGTGTTAATGTTGACGTACCGTTTCGTATCGAAAACCCTGTAAGCGTAGACCGTGATGTAGCTGAAGCAAGTCGCCAAGGCAGAACCGGTGATGCCGAGAAAAGGTATGAGGGCAAGGTTCAGTAAGACATTTACAATCGCACCGAATGTCGCAGAGAACAGATAGCCCTTGCTGTCCTTGTTCACCGTATACCAAGAGCCCAAAAAGGTTCCGGTGGTCATAAATACGTTGCCTATGATAAGAAAGGGGGTGTAACGCCAGGCTTCATAATAACTAGCCTCGACATAAATGCCCATTATCGGCTTCATAAACAGGAGAAGCGCCACTCCCGTAACGACAGAGACGCCTACCAAACCTCCGTAGACCCTGTCACAGTATTCGTCACGGTCTTCGCTTCCGTCCTCATGTATGGCTGTATAGCTCCATGCTTGATTGAATATCCCCGCAACGACGGAGACAACCGAGGGAATTTTATAGGATACGGCGTATATTCCATTTGCAGCCGTTCCAAGCAGAGCAGTCACGAGCACCCTATCAGAAGAGTTGATAATCCACCACATGAACGTATTGGGAATGAGCACTGCCGAATACCGCGACATCTCTTTCGCCAAATCAAAATCGATCTTAAAGTTTCTGAAGACGTCGACAACGTTGCCAGCAAGAAACGCGTAGACCATAGCCACAGCTGAAGACAATATGTAGGCCATGAAGTATCCAGGCAAGCCGAGGTCGAGAACGAGAAGGAACAAGATATTGAGCACGGCGACGGCGATTGTTTGGAGGATATTGCCGACGGCATATCTGACGAGCAGTTCCTTACCGCGTAAATAGCACAGGAAGAGCTGGCTCCCGGCAAGCGTGACTGTATAGAAATAGATATAAATCGTGTAGCCGGCTACAGCGCCGAAAAGGCCCGCGATGGGAATGATTACAAGGCCAATAGCGAAAGACAGCGCCAACAGAGCGAGGCCGACGCTCATAATCTTGTTATAATCCGCCCCGTCGTCAAGTGAGAACCTCATCACGCCCTCGCCGATGTTGAGAATAAGCACAGGGGCGAGCACCGCGCAAAGGGTGGTAACAAGGTCTGCAGTTCCATACTGATCGGTGGCAAGGGCGTTCGTATATAGCGGCACCAAGAAGAACGTGATCAGCTTGGTCGCAATGTTGCCGATGGCGAAGATTGCGGTGTTCTTAATTAGGTATTTGGCACGGCTTGATTCTTGAACCATTAACTGGGCCTCCACAAATAATTAAAACAGGCAAATTCGGATCCCATGCTCATGACGCAGGCGAAAAGGCGCTATCGAGGAATTCCCTCGCCTTCGTTCGCTCAAGCTTGAGCCCCTCATTCACGACACGCCATTCAATCGGATTGCGGTGAACGCACCGATTAAAGGCGTCCTGAGAGTTCAGAACGCGTCTGTCCAAAAGGTCGAAGTCGCTCAGGACGTCATGGAGCCTTACTGAGTATTTAGCCGGGTCAAAGACGACCATGGGGCGGTTGAAGAGGAGGGAGAAGCACGTTCCGTGGAACGAGTCGGTGACGACAAGGCCAGCATTGCAGAACAGATTCAACCATTCCCCCGGCGTGGGAAGACAGGCCGCGCGGAGACCATGGGGAGGGAGCCGAAGCGGATTGAAGGTAACAACGCAGGCGCGCACGCCAAGCTCCTTGCTAACCCTGACGGTATAGGAGATCATATCCGGATTCGGATTAAGCATGTACAGAAGGACGTAGCCAGAATCAAAAGGAAGCCGGGAGCAATCGCTGAGGCGATACCATAGATTCTCATCGCAGAGCAGGACCGGGTCCTTCAGGGCGACGGATCCGGGAATGCCCATCTTGTCGAGGATGTCAATACTAGAGCGTTCTCGGACGGAGATCGCGTCAAAGCCACTCAGGAGAGGTCTGGTCAGATTCGCCTCCTCGTCATCGAGCTTAGGCCGCCCAAAGCTCGCAGCAAATGCGACCTTACGCCTGTCGTCGGGAATCCGCTCGAGAAAGTACACGGGATCAATACCGTCATTGCATTCGATGTTCCAAGTCTGGTCGCTGCCCACACAGAAAAGGGCGTCGCGGTCAAGGGCATCAAGCCCAACGCCCGTCAGAAAAGGGCCTGCATCGCAAAGTGAAAGCTGGCCCTCTATAAAGGGGCGAAAAACCCGCTCTGATCGCAACCTGGCGCCCAGGCCAGCAGCAAGCTTGAGAAAGCCGTTGACGCGGCCGCCGGACATCTTCTGATGCGCCCAACCGGATCGCGTCCACTGGGGGCGACAGTAGTCAACGAAGACGGGACGGCCATAACGCCCCAATATGTCCCGGGTGGCAACGGCCTGCAGGACCGTTCCGTAATTGTGCGAGTCAATGATTGTCGAAACGTATATTGTGCGGTTGTTTGAATCGGCCATCGCTAGATCCTCCATGTCATAGGCCATTATCAGTTGAATATGGTCGCAATTCGGCCGACCGGAGCCGGGTAACCAAAATCGCGAGCTAGGGCTTCCTCGGCAGAAAGGGCAGCATACAGCGCAATATATGCGAAGAATTGAACATTGATTGTTATCTCCGCCATCCCGAGGACTGTTAGGACATATAGGCCAACCAGGGACACGTATCGCCCCCAGTCATCCCCCTCTGCAATGTGACGGGCTCCCCTAGAAAGGACGAAGCAGATATAGCAATAGAGTAAGGCAACGCCCACGAGGCCGAAATAGAGGCAGTATTCCAAAATGGCGTTTTGGGCGTCGAGGGCATTCCCAGTAGCGCTGAACATCATAACGCCCTCGAAGAGAGCGTAAACGCTATTGTACCCGTAGCCAAAAAGAGGACTATTCACCAGGAACGGGAATACGTGCTCGTAGACGTAGGTTCGCCCAGAGAGGTCAGAGCTCCTTCCGAAGACGTTTGTGATGACATCCGAAACAAAACCAACGTGCAGAACGATCTCGCCAAAAGCAAACAGGATAAAGGTAACGAATATGGACGTGACAAGATATGTTATGGGCTTATGCAAAGGGTGCTCCAGTACAGGTTTAAACGCTATCGCGAGCATGAAGAGCACGATGCCGATCGCTCCGGTATTACAGTCAATCCTGAGGGCAAGAAGAAGCGCAAGGACGCAAAGCGCGGCGAATAGCACGGCTCGTGGAATGGTTTTTATTGACCTCCCGGCGGCAATAACGTACATGATGAGCCCGAACAAGGCGAGATAGGACACCGAGAACTTGGTTCCGACCAAATAGTTGAGCTCATTCCGCCAAGCCATAAGAGGGTCCGAAACAATGTAGTAATACGTAATCAGAAGATAGACCACACAGCAAAGGAAGAATACCGTGGCAGTGCTGCGAATTCTACCCTCAGAACATTGGATCTCTAAGAACCAAGTCAGTAGGTTCAGCCTTGCGATAAACAGCAACGTTCCATTCATGTTGTATGAGTTCAAAAGCGAGGAGACGACCATTACGGCGGACATGGCGAACAAAAGAAGGTTGACCTTCAAATAAGGCTCAGAAAAAATTTTTTTGACTCTCAGGAGCATGACGCAGAGAATAATCGCGCACAAAACCGAAGCGATAGTGTTGTAGCCGGGAATGTACACGACACGCACTACGCAGGCATGAAAGACCGCAATGGAGAGCAGCGGATTCAGGCTCAGCTTCCTATCGATTAACCTCATCCTAGTCCCTCCGTCTTTCGACGCCAAGAGCGTACAGCCGGCCGTACACTCTTGGTGAAATACACGCAAAGAGATATTGGAGCCGTTTCCAGCGTGGCAGGCCGGGGCATCTTAGCACCGCAGGGCACCGGTCCCTCATTTTATTGCGTATCAGGACGGCGTCGTCGAGCGTACATCTGTCAATGCAGAAGTTCAGATAAGTTAGATAAGCGAAGCCGAGGGCGCTTTCGCCAACACAAGATATTTCAGGGTGATTGCGCTCCAAAAAAGCAAGCTGGTCCTCAGCCGCATTAATAAAGTCCATGTTGAAAGACGTACCTTTGGTGATGCTTCCGCTCCGCTGCCTATAGTGATAGAACGGATTCGGAAGAAGGACAATCCGATTAGCGAGATCGAAAATCCTAGGCATAACATAAAAATCCTCGCATAGCTTCCCTTTCGGAAACCTCACGTTGTCGAAAAGGGTACGGCGGTAGACCTTATTGCAAGCGCTCACGTCAAACCCATTGAACGTATTCAGGGCTACGATGCCCTCCGTGCCCGAGTAGACACGCCTCTCGTGCGCAGCCTTATCCACATGGCTGCCGTCTTCAAAGTCGAGCACGATACCGAAAGCAACGAGGTCGGCACCGCCGGCGAGCTCTTTCGCGACAGTTTCGAAAGCGTTGCCATCGAGATAGTCATCACCGTCTATAAAGGACACATACTCCCCGATGGCTCGTTCCACTCCATAGTTCCTAGCATCCGAGAGACCGCCGTTCTCCTTATGCAAGGCGCGGACTCTGCCGTCGCGCGATTGGAGCATTTCGCAGATCTCAGGCGAAGAGTCTGTTGACCCATCATCGATGAGCAAAATCTCAAGGTTTGCGTACGTCTGGCCGATGAGGCTCTCTACGCATTCCAAGAGATAGTCTTCAACGTTATAGACGGGAACGATGACACTAATGAGTGGGCTATCCATTGCTCACCACCGATCGATTGAATCCCACGCTCCTCACAAGACCATGCACGTCAGTAACATTGCGTCTGTAAACCAGGTCCTCATTCGGATAAATTATCTGATCCACTAGCTCCACTCCAAAATTTGCTTCTTGGCAACTGCGGGAACGCCCGCAGCAACTGAGTTCTGGGGCAAGTTCGAGCATACGACCGCATTGGCAGCCACAATCGATCGGTCTCCAACAGAGGTGTCGCGAGTGACGATCGACCCTGCACAAAGCCAGACGTCGTCACCGATAGGGACATGTCCGAGTTTGTAAGTCACGGCAGGTTTTGCAGATGAATAATCATGGTCATGGTCGAACACCATGGCGTTCGGGCCAAACAGGACACGGTCTCCGATAGCCGTTTCTCCAAGCACGGTTATGCTGGATCCGCTATTCATGAACAGATTGTTCCCGATGCTAAGGGCACCACCCTCAACAACGCATATGCGTGCACCGGGCTTAATGACAACATCGTCACCAATCTTCACATGGCAGCCTTTCCCCAATCGAAGGCCCCAGAGAAGCCTAGGGGATGGACGCCGGCCGAGTTCGAGCCTCTTCCCGTACCTGAACAAAAGAATCCTCCTGATAATCGAGCAGGCGATGCGTTTTACCCTCATCGAAACTCGCCCCGCTCAAAGTCAATCGAATAGAGGTCGAGGCAGAGAGGGCAGCAAAGCCCGTGCGAATAGGGCCAGCTAACCGAGTCCGTAGATCTCCGGGGGCCTGCAGAGCCATTCTTCCAAGTCGATGTACCGCGAGTAATAGTCCGTATCATTGAGGACCCCCCCCCGCTCGCTATAGCCGGGGAAGTGCACGGCGCACGCGAGCTCGGGCCTCGGCGACGCCGTGAAGCAGACCTTGTTGCCGAAGGGAATGGCATCGAAGGCCCTGAGATCCTCCTCTGTGCAGCAGTTCATCTGGCTGAACTTGATGAAGACGTCGCCCCAGTTGATCCGCTCGCAGCGGCGGGCCCACTTCTCTGCGGCTTCCTCCGGGGAGGGATAGTGCAGGAACACGACCTCGATATCATCGAGACGAGCGACGGGCTTGTCGAGCTCGCCCTTCTCGCGAAGCTGATCGGCATAACGGGAGTCTCGTGCGTCGATGAACTCTAACGGCGTCGCAGTGTAGTGCCTGAGCCTCGAGGCGAACTTCACGTAGTCGCTCGCGAAGAAGTAGAGGCCGGCGGTTGGACTGCTATAGGGAAGTCCGTAACGCCGATACACCGAGCCGGCCCAACAGTTGTTCGAGAAGATGCTGAAGTCAGTGCGGGTGAGCTTCTTCCTTCTGCCCTTGGCGAGCAATGGATTCGCCATATCACCAATCTTTCTTGAGATCCTGCTTACGTAGCTCATCGGCTCAACAGCCTTTCGTAGTACTCCATAAGCCGCGCGGCGTTTGCCTCGGCTGAGTAGCCCGCAGCCTCTAGTTTGTTAGGGGCCTCCAGGTGCCTGCCGCCCTCGATCGCCACATTGAGCGCCCTCGCCCAGTTGGCCAGCGGCGCGTCGAGCGCCGTGAACGAACCAGTCCCGGCGATGTCCGTCTCGGCGGGCACACCAGTCGAGTAAACACACGGCAGTCCCGCCGCCTGTGCCTCCACGGCCGAGACGGGAAGGCCCTCATAAAGCGACGGCATAAAGAAGACATCGAAGAGCGAGTAGAGACGATAGGCGTCGCTCCTCAAGCCAAGCAGCATCACGGAGTTTTCCAGACCCATTTCGTCGACGAGCTCCTGGAGTTCCCGGCGTTCATCGGCGCTGTTGCTCTCCCCGATGATTACAAGCCTGGCAGGGCCGTGAGCAGCCACATACTCACCGAAAGCCCTGACCGCGAAGGAGAAGTTCTTCTGCAAGGAAATCCGGCCCACGCATCCCACCACGGGCTCCTCGGGACCTATTCCGAGTTCCACCCTGCAGGCCGTCCGGACCTCAGGGTTGAAGGCGAAGCGGTCGATATCGATGCCGTTCCTCATCACCAGGAAGTCCTTCCCCCTGAAGAGGTAGCGGCCGGCGTCTTCGGAGCACGCGACCCCGTCGGTCGCCCAGCGCCGCCCGAACCAGATGAGCGGCGCGTTGCGCACACGATGGCTGAACCTATCCGAGCTGCTGTTGAGATGACTGTGTAGCACGCGATGGGCAACCCCGGCTTCGGCCGCGTAACGAAGCGTCCAGAATGCCGAGTTGGGCATGTGGCAGTGCACGACGTCGTATTCAGAACCATGCTCTTGAAAGAACCCTTTGACCTCTCTAATGAAGGCCGAGAGATCAGTTCCCGCATGCGTGACCGTAAAGACCTTGGCACCGCGCCCTTTGAATTCGTCATCGTAGTTGAGCGGATGTCGCAGCTCGCCATTAACAACGTCATGATGCAGGTAGTCGTACGAGACGCGCGAACTGTCACGAAACAAGAACATGTTCCGAACAAACGAAGTAACGCCTGCATCCATAGCGAGCGACGGGACGATGTTTAACACTTTGATGGGGGTTTCACCCGCCATATTATCTCACCCCTTGTGTTTGATAAATATTGGCCATGATTTCAGAAGTATCTGCAACGTCGTAGCCCGCCTTGCGAATCTGATCCGCATAGATAGCGCGATTGCGTGGCTCCCGAGCCATAGCCAGGATCTCTTCTCCCCAAAGAGAAGCCGGACGGTCAAGCCCCTCGGACCGAGTCAAATCAGTAACGGCAGTCTCGTCAGATACGTTCACAGACATGAGGACCGGAAGACCCGAAGCCTGTGCCTCGACCGGGACGAGAGGCTGCCCCTCGTGCAGCGAAGGAAACAGCAACACGTCCATCGCGTTGTAGAGTGGCGCCACGTCCGCTCTCGGCTCGAACCAGATAACGTGCGCAGCCACACCAAGCGAATCTGCGTGTTCTCGTACCTGTTCCCTCATCTCGCCGTCCCCTTGCATGAGGTAGTAGGCAGAAGGCTCAGCCCTCAGCACCTCGGAAAACACATCCAATTGGAAGAGGGGATTCTTGGCGGGCGCGAGACGCGAAGGGTTACCCAACAGCAGTGCATCGGCGGGCACCCCCAGCTCGCTGCGGCAAGCACCACGAACGGCAGAATCGAACGCGAAGCGAACCGTGTCAAAGCCATTACGCACGACCGTAAACGGCTTCCTCCCGAAGAGATACCGCCCCGCTTCCTCGGAACATGCGAGCCTCGAAGTCTCAGCGCCCGATAGCACTGAGCGAGCGACTGAGTGCACGAACCTTTTAACTATCCTGCCGCCCGCGCCAACATCAGAGTTGTGCGAGTGCACGATGCACACCGGCACTCCACGACTCGCAGCAACCTGGGCATAGGCGAACCCCATTCCATTCATCGTATTGATATGCACAGCATCGAAGCTGTTTTCATCGAGAAGTCTCTTGAACGCACTAAGCCCGTCCTTGAGGCGTCTCACCTGTCCGGGCTTGTAGCCATTGAAAACCGCACGACGCTCAACACCGAGCGAGGCCAGCACATCGTCGTAAGAGCAATTCCAATCCCAGGTAGTGATCAACGTGAACGAGAAACCCTTTGGGGCTAGCTCACGAAAGAGCCCCAGAAGGTATGTTTCTATCCCACCGACACCCCATGCCTCAGCGTATACAAGGATATTAGTCATGATGCAGTCCCGTTGATAGGAGAGAATTACCAAGTCTCGGTGCCCGAAGCAAGGCGCGACGGCGCGCGAGCATGCACGAGATGGAATCGCAAGCGAGCGACTTGGCACCCGGCAGCCCCAAGATAGGGATCTTCTTGGCAAGCTGTCCATTGAGGGCGCGCTCGGTCTCGTTCTCCGAGATAGCGTCGTGCCGGTAGTAGTCGACCACCGTGGCTGCGACTCCCAGCGACTCGAAAACGCGCCACGTCGCATAGCTCTGCAGACAAGAGCCATAATTCGGCGAGTTGCAGAGGGTAATGATTGCTGCGGTCGCGGTCACTCCGCATTTCCCCCTTTCCGGAGAATCCTTGTGTACACGAGCCCGCGAAGGGCGTTGGGCATGAGGCAGACAACTGCCTGGGGAACAAACGAGATGAAGTAGTCGGCAGCGCTGAAGTACCCGCATGCCAGCTGCGCCCGCTTGAAGCGCCTCGCGTGCGACAGATAGGCGCGGCCTCCTCTGCGAGCGTAGAAGTCTGGACTCACGCGCATTGCCACAAGGGTCTCGCGCACGTTGGCCGCACGGCAGCCCGAGGCGAGCATCCGGTTGAAGAGGTCCCAGTCTTCGAAGTAGTGGAAGTCGTCGTTGTAACTCCCAGCGGCGAGCACCTTCGAGCGCCGGAAGGTCATAGGCGGGTGCCGGAAGGGATTGCGGCGCTTGGAGTAAGCGACGATCTCGTCGTGGGTTATGGGCAGGTCCGTCGTCGCCACGGGCCTGTCCCAGGCCTCGACGAACTCCGTTACGTTGCTACCCACCATGTCGAGGCCTTGCTCGGCCATGAGGGCAAGCTGACACTCCATGCGCCCCGACAGAGCGTGGTCATCGGTGTCCATGCGGGCTACGATCTCGTTTGAGCACGCCTCAATGCCCCGGGCAAGCGCGTAGCCGAGGCCTCTGTTCTCGGGGTAGGAGACGAAACTGAACAGGCCGGGGTTGGCCGCGTCGTACTCGGAGAGGACGTCCTCGAGCTCGTCAGTCAGCGGGCCGTCCTTCACGATGACGACTTCCGCCGGGGGCACCGTCTGGGCGAGCATCGAATTCAGCGCCTCGCGTAAGTACTCGGCGCGCTCCTTGGCGTAAAGGCTCATAAGCACGCTGTAGGGAGGGAAAGTCTGGGAATCCATGCCTACCTCCCTGTCTTGTTCTTGCCGAACATCACCGAGAAGGTCTTGAAGAAGACCCGCCAGTCGGACTTGAGGCACGCGCCTCGCGCATAAGTGAGCTCGAACTCCTGGCGCAGACCGTTCTCGAATGTCGCGAGGTTGCGAGGCCCTGACTGCCAAGCGCCGGTGATGCCCTGGGGGACGGCAAGCACCTGCACCTGCTGCTCGTGCGTGAAGTTCCCCAGTTCTTCGTAGGTGATGGCCCGGGGCCCGATCACGGAGAGCTGGCCCGCGAGCACGTTGATAAACTGAGGTATCTCGTCGAGGGAGGTCTTGCGCAGGACGCGACCCAACTTGGTGATGCGCGGGTCGTTCGTGACCTTGCGCTCGCGGTGCCACTCCTCGATCTGCTCGGGGGTGAGATACTTCTCCACGTCGTTGGCGTCGGCGACCATGGAGCGGAACTTGAGCACGTGGATGGGGCGGCCGAAGCGCCCCGCGCGCTCGTGCGAATAGATGGGAGCGCCCTTGGTGTCAGCCGCGATGAACGCGCAGAGCACCACGCCAGGGATGAACGCCACGGCACAGACGCACGCGCTGAAGGCGATGTCGAAGGCACGCTTCACGAAGCGATACCCGAAGGAGCGCGAGTCGAGCGCGCGGGACTCAGCAGCGAACTCGGGCGAGCCCGGGAGGCTCACCGCACCCGTGTTTGCAGCGGAACCGGCACCAGCACCCGCCGCGCCCTCGCGCCGGTCCATAGCCTGAGCAATGAGCGTCGCCCCCACGGGCGCATTGCTCTCTGTTACTTCTTTAGCAGCCACAATAAAACTAACGTTCCTGTCCCCAGGAACCCCCCCCCCATCCACGGATTCAAAAACCAAATAAATTGCCGGTGCAACGTCTCCCTTACGTCTTGATGGGAACGTCCAGCGCAAGCAGCTCCCTAAAAGCGGAGTCGCCTTCGCCCACGTTTACCAGGCACCAGCGTTTATGACGGTCGATCTTCTTTACGCGGGCCTCTTGCCCCACCAAGGGCCCCTGCTCTATGTGCAACACGCCGTCTTCTATGCGCGCGACGCTGTTGCGCACCACGCCGTCGTCGTCGAGCACGCTGCGGTACCAGTCCTGTGCATCGTCCGGCATGGGCATGTACGCCCGCTCCCTGCTGCCGGCAATACGGCAGCCAAAGCTCAACTGGGCCAAAGCCCTATCGAGCGCGGCGGCATCGTGCGTGGCGACGAAGAAATATTCCTTGTACATGGGTTTGGTTTGGAGCGACCAGGCGCCGTCCCGCTTAAACCAGAACTCCTTTTGCATCACAAAAGCATCCTGCATAAGGTTGTGCGGGATAATGCGGCGGACCTTTTCGCAGGTCTCGCGCTCTTTTCCATTGGGGGTGTGGACCAGATACCAGCGGACGCGGCCGTGCTGGCTGTAGGTGGTGGCGCCGTTAAATGCGCCCGGCAGCTGCTCTTGGCGCCGTGCCGTCTGTTCCATGTTCTCGCCCCCTCTTTTTGGCTTTGCGATGCACGCAAATGCAGGGGCGTTTAGAACAGGCTTCTCGCTCGCAGCTAGGCGCAGTCGCAAAAGTACAGGTTTTTGTATCTTTCGACAGACGACATTATACGAGCAATTAATCAGCGTTTGACCAGATTACGCAAAATGTACTGCCAGTAGGTACATCTCCATACCCCTCTACAAAAACCTGTACCTTTTTGTGCAACAAAAAAAGCCGCTCAACCAGCGGCTTTTCTTATTTTGGTAAGAAAAAGGCGACCGCCCTTTGTGGACGGTCGCCTTTGTTAATTGTTGTGAAGTTTGCCTTAGGCGCGAGTCTTAATCTCCTCGAGCACCTTGGCAACAAACTCGTCGACGCTCATCTGAACGGTCTCGTTGGAGCGATCACGGACGGAAATGTTGCCGGCCTCGACCTCCTTCTCGCCCAGGATGAGCATGTAGGGCACGCGGTCGATACTGCGGGCCTCGCGGATCTTGTAGCCGATCTTTTCGTCGCGGTCGTCGCAGACCACGCGAATGCCGGCCTCCTCCAGCTTGGCGCACACCTCGTGGGCGTAGTCGCGGCTCTTCTCAGAGACGGGAAGCGCCTTGACCTGCACAGGAGCCAGCCAGGTGGGGAACTTGCCCGCAAAGTGCTCAATCAGAATACCGATGAAGCGCTCGATGGAGCCAAAGCATACGCGGTGCAGCATGATGGGGCGCTTCTTGGTGCCGTCGGCGTCCACGTACTCCAGATCAAAGTTGAGCGGCATCTGGAAGTCGAGCTGCACGGTACCGCACTGCCAGGTACGGCCGAGCGAGTCCTCCAGATGGAAGTCGATCTTGGGGCCGTAGAAGGCGCCGTCGCCCTCGTTGACCTCGTAGTCCATGCCCAGCTTCTCCAGAGCGGTGCGCAGGCCCTCCTCGGCGCGCGCCCAGTCCTCGTCGGAACCCATGGAGTCCTCGGGGCGGGTGGAAAGCTCAACGTGGTACTTAAAGCCAAACTTCTGGTACACGGAGTCGATGAGGTTGACCACGCCCACGATCTCGTCGGTCAGCTGGTCGGGACGCACAAACAGGTGGGCGTCATCCTGGTTAAAGCAGCGCACGCGAAACAGGCCGTGCAGGGCGCCACGCAGCTCGTGGCGATGCACCAGGCCAATCTCGCCGGCGCGGATGGGCAGCTCGCGATAGGAGTGCGGCTTGGAGGCGTACACCAGCACGCCGCCAGGGCAGTTCATGGGCTTAATGCAGTACTCTTCGTCGTCGATGACGGTGGAGTACATGTTGTCCTTGTAGTGGTCCCAGTGGCCCGAGGTCTTCCACAGCTGCTTGTTCATGATGAGCGGCGTGGAGATCTCCACGTAGCCGGCCTTGTGGTGGATCTCGCGCCAGTAGTCCAGCAGCGTGTTCTTAAGGATCATGCCGTTGGGCAGGAAGAACGGGAAGCCGGGGGCCTCGTCGCGCATCATAAAGAGGTCCATCTCGCGGCCGATCTTGCGGTGGTCGCGCTTCTTGGCCTCCTCCAGCATGTGCATGTGCTCGTCGAGCTCTTCCTTGGTGGCAAAGGCGACGCCGTTGATGCGGGTGAGCATCTTGTTGTCCTTGTCGCCCTTCCAGTAGGCGCCCGAGACGCCGGTGAGCTTAAAGGCCTTCAGCGCCTTGGTGTAGCAGATGTGGGGGCCGACGCACATGTCGATGTAGTCGCCCTGCTGGTAGAAGGTGATGCGGGCGTCGTCATCCAGGTCGCCGATGTGCTCGACCTTGTACTTCTCGCCGCGCTCCTCCATAAGGGCGATGGCCTCGGCGCGGGGCTTCTCGAACACGGTGAACTTGAGGTTCTCCTTGACGATCTTTTTCATCTCGGCCTCGATCGCGGGGAAGTCGTCCTCGCTGATCTTGACGCCCTCGGGCAGGTCGACGTCGTAGTAGAAGCCGTTGTCGGTCGCGGGGCCGTAGGCAAAGTCGGCCTGGGGGTACAGGCGCTTGATGGCCTGCGCCATGATGTGCGCAGCAGAGTGGCGGATGACGTGCGTGACCTCGTCCTGCGGGAGCTCGGCCACCGAACCGTCATTGTAGAGTACCTTCATGGGTATGTTTTCTCCTCTCGGATGCCTGATGCAAGTGCGTGCGATGCGCTCGGCGTTTTTGACTTGCATCATTATAGGCAGGTTGCCTTGGTATACAAGCGCCCGCCGCACCTTAATGGCACGGCGGGCGATTTTCTACGCATGCTTCATCGTGTGAGGGCGGGTGGCTTGCGCGGGGCGCACGGTGCCCGTGGCTTGTGGCCGGCCCGGCGATGGATGCGTTACTGGATGCGAGTTCGGCAGTAGGGGCAGACCTTCCAGTGCGCATCGAGCGGGCGATGGCAGCTGGGACAGACGTTGCGAACCTGGGTGTCGCACACCGGGCAGACGACGAAGTCCTTCTCGATGGGCGCACCGCACTGCGGGCAGGTGCCGTACTGGGCAAGCTGGCGCTCGCGCAGGGCCATGTCCAGCTCCTGCTCCTCGCGGTCGGACGCGTAGGAGTGCGGGCGCAGGACCAGGTAGGCGATGAGGCCTACAAACGGGATGAGGGCGATGATGCCCCATGCCACGTAGGCGCTGGCACCGCGGCGGCGAGCGTCGATGAACACATAGACGACCGACAGCACATACAGGGCGATGATAAAGCCAACAAAGGCATAGACGACGCCCATAAGCTGCGGCGACATGAGCTCGGAGATGTACTTGGACATTACGGGTACCTTTCGGAATATTAACAGTCCGGTCAAGTTTACCACGGGGTTTGTTTATATGGGACCACGGCTAGGGGCGGGGCTGGCGCGGACACAAACATCTCAATCTGTAACAGGTGGGAGCGGAATCCGGGTCTAGGTGTTACAGATCGAGACAAACGGTTGCGCCGTCAGACTAACGTCTCAATCTGTAACATCTGGGACCCAAACCTTCCCTTTGTTGTTACAAATCGAAACAAAACCACAACGTTAGAGCCGGCAGACGAGGTCGTTCACGTTACTAAGTCTCCCCTCGCCTGCCGTTGGCGGGTGCTGTGGGGCTGTTCGCCGCATTGCCGCTGCGCTGGTGGTGTGTAGACCGTAGGATAGTCTTATTGACAGCCTGTCAACTTGTCTTGGAGGCACCGTGGCAGAAACGTTTGATATCGCAATTGTGGGCGCGGGCATTACCGGGTGCGCCATCGCGCGGCAGCTCGCGCGCTATGACCTGTCCATATGCGCGATCGAGGCGGCGAACGACATCGCCATGGGCGCGTCGAAGGCCAACGGCGGCCTGGTGCACGCAGGCTACGATCCGGCGCCGGGCACCGTAAAGGCGCAGGTCAACGCCCGCGGTTGCGAGCTGTATGGCACCTGGGCCCAGGAGCTGGGATTTTTGTTCCGCCGCACCGGGTCGATGGTGCTGGGCTTCAACGACGAAGACCGAGCGCACCTGGAGAAGCTGCGCCAGAATGGCCTTGCCAACGGCGTGCCCGCACTGTCGATTATAGGCCCCGATCGCATCCATGAGCTGGAGCCACGTGCGAGTGCTAAGGCGACGTGCGCGTTGTGGTGCCCTTCGACCGGTTACGTCGACCCGTTTGAGGTCGCCATCGCCGCGCTGGAGAACGCGGTCGCCAACGGCGTGACGTTTATGCGCTCCGCACCGGTGGAGGCCATTGAAGTTGCCGGCTCGGATGACGGAGCCGCGCGCTTTACGCTGGTGACGCCCGCCGGCGATGTGCGCTGCCGTTACCTGATCAACGCCGCAGGCAACGGAGCCGCGGACATCTCGCACATGGCCGGCGCCGAGGAGTTCCAGATGGTCTGGCGCCAGGGCAATATTGTGGTGCTGGACAAGGAGCCGCGTGCGCTCATGCCGCTCTACCCTGTTCCCACGCCGGTTTCCAAGGGCGTTATCGTCACGGGCACCGTGCACGGCAACACCGTAATCACCGCGACCGCCGCTGTACGCGAGCCGGGCGATACTCAGACCTACGCGACCGATGTCGACGCACTGCTGACCGGCGCGCGCAAGCTGGTGCCCGACCTGGGCACGCGCCGCGTGGTGCGCGCGTTTGCCGGCGGACGCCCGGTCATTAAGGGAACAAACGACTTCTTTATTGGGCAGTCAGCCGTGGTGCCGGGCCTGTTCCAGGCGGCGGGCATTCAGTCGCCGGGCGTGGCGAGCGCGCCGGCCATTGCCGAGCGCATGGAGCAGGTACTGCGCGATGCCGGCGTGGTCCTGCGCAAACGGGACGATTGGGACCCGATACGCCGCGCGCCGGATGACTTTGACCGCGCCCCGCTTGTGCGCAAGGAAGAGCTCATTGAGTCCGACCCCGCGTGGGGGCAGATTGTCTGCCGCTGCGAGACGGTGCCCGAGGCCGAGATCGTGGCCGCGATCCGACGCCGCCCGGGCGCGGTTTCGGTCGAGGGCGTCAAGCGCCGCTGTCGTGCCGGCATGGGTCGGTGCCAGAGCGGCTTTTGCCAGAGCCGAGTGGTAACGATCCTGGCGCGCGAACTGGGCTGCGACCCTAGCAAGGTGTTGTTGGAGGATGCCGGATCGTGGTTGGTCGAGGGACCGCTAAAGGGGGGGGTGCGCTAAGATGGCGACGTTTGATATGCGCGACGGACGCGCGGAAGCCGGAGCTGTAGCGTCGGTGTCAACGCAGGCCTTCGACGTGGTCGTCATCGGCGGTGGACCTGCTGGCATGGCGGCTGCGCTTGCCGCACATAAGGCCGGCGCGCGCGTAGCCATCGTGGAGCGCGAGCAGCATCTGGGCGGTATCCTGCGCCAATGCATCCACCCCGGTTTTGGCCTTTCGCACTTTAAGCAGGAGCTCACCGGTCCCGAGTACGCGCAGCGCTTTTTCGACCAGGTGCGCACGACCGACATTGAGCTGTTCTTGGGCAGCATGGTGCTTGGGATTGATTCGAGCGAGGGCGCGCGTGTGGGCGACCCGGACACGGACGAAGGTACAGGAGATGCCTCAGTCCATACCGTCACGCTCATGAGCCGTACCGGCATGCTGCAGCTCACCGGGCGTGCGGTCGTCCTTGCTATGGGATGCCGCGAGCGCACGCGCAGCGAGATCAAGATCCCCGGCAGCCGTCCCGCCGGCGTGTTTACGGCGGGCCTGGCGCAGCGATATATCAATATCGAAAACCTCAAGCCCGGCTCGCGCACCGTCATTTTGGGCTCGGGCGACATCGGGCTTATCATGGCGCGCCGCTGCACGCTCGAGGGGATTTCGGTCGAGGGCGTGTACGAGCTCATGCCATACGCCAACGGTCTGCGCCGCAACGTAAAGAACTGCCTGGACGACTTTGGCATTCCGCTGCACCTGTCCACCACCGTCACGCGCGTGATCGGACACGATCGCGTGGAGGCCGTCGAGGTGAGTAAGGTCGACGAGCACCTGGCACCCATTCCGGGGACCGAGCGCGTTGTTCCGTGCGACACGCTGCTGCTTTCGGTGGGTCTGATTCCCGAGAACGAGCTTTCGGTGGGCGCGGGCGTTGAACTTGACCCGCGCACGCGCGGCGCCGTGGTGGACCAGAGCCTGCAAACGGGCGTGCCCGGCATCTTTGCCTGCGGAAACGTGCTACACGTGCACGACCTGGCAGACAACGTGACGACCGAATCCGAGCGCGCCGGTGCGGCTGCGGCGGCGTACGCGCTGGGCTGTGGTGCTGGGGCCGATGCGGGCGCGAGTTGCCAGCTAACGGTCTCCCCCGCCGGCATTGCAGGCTACGCACTGCCGGGACGCATTACGGCTGTGACACCCACCAAACTTAACTTCCGTGTGCGCCGACCGGTCGACGCCGCCCGCGTGCGCATTCTGGCAGGCGACGAGGAACTGTTTGCAGGCAAGGTCCGCCCGTTTAAACCGAGCGTAATGGAGAGCTTTCCGCTGCCGGCAAAGGCGATTCAGCGCGCACTCGACCTGGGTGTTAGCGAGATTGTCCTGTCCGTCGATCCCGTTGAGGAGGCGTAAGGCCATGAGCACAAACACGATCGAGACGCTGCAGTTCAACTGCACCACCTGCCCATCCGAGTGCCTCCTGACCGTGAAGGTAGAGCGCAGCGCAGACGGCGCCGTGATAGAGGTGCGCTCCGTAACCGGCAACAGCTGCCCACGCGGCGATAAATTCGCGCATCAGGAGCTCACCTGCCCCATGCGCATGCTCACCACCACCGTGGCCGTATCCGGCGGCGACGAGGTGCTGCTACCCGTGCGCACGGCCGCAGCCATCCCGCTGGCGCTCCACGCCCAGGCCATGGACCTCATCCGCGGCTTGGTCGTCGACGCCCCCATCCGCATGGGCGACGTCGTTCTAGAAGACCTCCTCAACACGGGCATCGACCTCATCGCCAGCATGGACATCGACCCAGCCTAGATGGTTCATTTAGGACGGGGCTTCATCCCCCTACAGTTGCGGTGGAATAGTTCCTGTTTTAGGCCATTACCCCGGCATCCAGGAACTATTCCACCGCAACTACCCTTGGAATCGGTATTTAGCCTGTGCCCACTTTAGTGCCATTTCAAAACTATGCCGGATTACGGGGCCGATTCGGAGACCCCCATCCATACCGGCAATTTTCGATTTTTGATAAGCCGTCTACCTGCAGTTTTAAATTCGCAATTTTTCCCATGGTCATGTAATACAGGTCCAGCCCCGTAATCCGCCATAGTTTTGAAACCAGCCCATTTGGGACTGGCCTCTTATGGCTACTTTTGTCCGAACGTTCGCTCAAATGTTTTTTCTGGGACGGGGATTTAATAATCATTCGCCACCCAATGATTGTTTAATCCCCGTCCCAGAAAAATCATTCCGCATGTTTGACGCAGCTAAAATAGCCCCGTCCCAAATTGACTACACCGGCATTGGGGATACCATGGTGGCACCCTAGCGAAAGGATGTTTCATGGCACATGTCGATGACCAGCGCGTGGCGCGCGTGCTCGATGCGCTCGAGGCTCAGCACCCCGGCGCGCAGTTGCTCGTAAACGACCCGTGGTCGATCTACTATCTGACCGGCTTTTATGCCGATATGTTCGAGCGTTTTTGCGGCGTGCTGCTCACACGCGGTAACGAGCCCGTGATCTTGGTCAACGCGCTGCATCAGCTGCCCGAGTATGACAATGCCCGCGTCGCCTACCACACCGACACCGACGTCGTGTCCGACGCCATCGCTCGCGAGGTCGATCCGACCAAACCGCTCGGCATCGACACCGTCATGCGTTCCGGCTTTTTGATGCCGCTCATGGATCGTCACGCCGCGAGCGAGTTCTTCCTGGGCGACTTTGCCGTCACCGCCGCACGCGCCCACAAGGACGCCGCCGAGCAGGAGCTCATGCGCATGTCCTCGGCCGCCAACGACACCGTGATGGCCGACGCCATCAAGCTCGTCCACGAGGGCGTGACGGAGCGCGAAATTGCCGACCAGATGCTCGGCCTGTATCGCAAGCACGGCTGCGAGGGCTTTAGCTTTCCGCCCATCGTGAGCTTTGGCGCCAACGCCGGCGACCCGCACCACGAGCCCGACGTCACCGTACTCAAGCGCGGCGACGTGGTGCTGTTCGACATTGGCGGACGTCATCGCAACTACTGCTCGGACATGACGCGCACGTTCTTTTGGGGCGAGCCGGACGAGGAGACGGCACGCATCTACGACATCGTGCGCCGCGCCAACGAGGCCGCCGAGGCGCTCATCGCACCGGGCGTGCGCATGTGCGACCTGGACCGCGCCGCGCGCGACGTGATTGAGGATGCAGGCTATGGACAGTACTTTACGCACCGCCTGGGACACTCGATCGGTCTGCAGGACCACGAGCCGGGCGACGTCTCGCTCGTCAACGAGCAGGTTGTCGAGCCGGGCATGACGTTCTCCATTGAGCCGGGCATCTACCTCCCCGGCCGCACCGGCGTCCGCATCGAGGACCTTGCCCTGGTGACCGAGTCCGGCGTCGAGATCCTCAACGCCTACCCCCACGATCCGGTCCGCTTAGGCTAACCTCATCCCCAAGTCCCCAAACTAAGTTGCGGTGAAATACGGACTGCTTAAGGCTTCTAGCCCATAAAATAGTCCCTATTTCACCGCAACTGCCAAGGGGACCAGGGTAGTCAAAAAGCCCCGTCCCAAATTAGCTGCCCTGATGGCAAAACGAAAGGCCTCCCGATTCCCCAACGAGAACCGGGAGGCCTTCTTGTGACCTAAAGCACTACGCTCTCGACGCTACTCCGCGCGATGGCGCAGTTTTTCGATCGCCGCGGCAATCAGCGCCAGCAGGCCGGTTCCGCCAAGCGCCGCGACGGTCACGGCAGTATTGTCGCCCGTCTCGGCCAGGCTTCCCTTAGCGGCCTTCTTGCCATCCTTCTTGCCCGAAGAATCCTTGGCATCGGGCTTGGTACCGTTATCCTTGCCGTTCGTTGGCTTCTGCACGACAGCAGGCTCAACAACCTCAACGGTAACCGAAGCGGTGAGCTGTTGAGGCACCGGCGTCTCCGTAGCGCCATCCTCGGCAAGCGTCGCAATCGCCGTGGCGTCACCGTCAACGGGCATCGTCACGGTAATGACGACGGTTCCGTTCTTGAGGGCCTTGACCTTACCGTTCTCGACCGTGGCGATTGTCGGGTCGGACGAGGTCCACGTCACGGCACCACGCAGCAGCGCGCCATCGGCCGCATTGCTCGCCGCGGCAGCAAGGTCAATTTCCTTGCCGCGCTCTACCTTGAGCACGGTTTCGGCAGTCGTGGCCTTGCCGTTTTGGTCAACGATAACGAGGCCCTTGGCCGCCGGGCGCGGCTTAACGCGTACCCTGCAGCTGACCGTCAGATCCGTACCGCGAACCTTACCGCCCACGGTCACATCATCGGCACCCCAATCCAGCGCGGGAACATTCTCCCAATCGACGTTGTAGTCCTCCTGGCTACCATCCTTCATCATCACGGAGACCTTCTTGGGCAGCGCCTTCAGCACATCGGCGGCAGAGCTTGCCTCGAACACCTCAACGGGAGCGAACGTCGCAGGCCTCACGGGAATCTCGCTTGCCGGCGTCTCGACGACCAGCTTGCAGGTCGCTTTGAGCGTCGCGCCCTCAACGGAGCCCTCGATCGTGTACTCGCCAACAGAGGGAAGCTGCTTGTCCAGGCCATCCGTATTCCATGTGACCACGGCCTCATCTGTGTGGCCATCGGAGTACGTCACGGCAACCTTCTTGGGCAGCTGCCCCGTCACGGTGTCGGCCTTGGCATCGCGCTCAACCGTAATCTGCGGCACCTCGGCAACCTTGTTGATTGTCGTCGTGGAGGTAACAACGACTTCGACAGGCAGGTTGCCGTTCACCGTCACGCCCTTGGCGACGACGGTGTTGCCGTACGTAGCAGCCGCGGCGGGAACCTCAGTCCATGTGATCTCGGACTCCGCTGTCGTCTTGCCGTCCTTCATAAGGACCGTCGCCTTGACACCCTTGAGCGCATCACGCACGACATCGACCGATGCGCCCTCGGGAACGCTAACGCCCGCAACAGGCTCAACGGACGCCGGAATCTCGGCATCGCTCTTCACGACCGTGACGGTGCATTTAGCCTTGACCGAAGCACCCTCGACCGTGCCCTCAAGCGTAATGTCGCCCAGTTCGCCCAAGGCAGTAGCCGTGAGCGGGGCCTTATCCCACGTGACGTTCGCTGTCTTCGTCGAACCATCGGACATGCGGAGCGTCACCTGCGCCGGCAGTGTAATGTCATCTGCCGCCGTGTTGCGTGCAACCGACAGCTTAACGTCAGCGACGCTCTCAACGACCGCCGCCAGGTTGACGGTAGCTTTGACTTCAAAATTGCCAACCTTGGTCTTGCCCGTAAGGACGACGCTCGTGCCGTCCTTCTTAATGGTGAGGGTCTCCTTGGGAGCAGTCCAATTGATCTCTGAATCGACCTCGGAGCCGTCCTTCATGGCAACCTTCACGGTCTTGGACAGTGCGGCCACAACGGCATCGGGCTTCGCCCCGTCGTCGAGCGTCACAGCGTCAACCGTGCCGGCCAGGTGATCAGGAATCTCGCGCAATGGCTTGACGACCTTGATGGTGCACTCCGCCTTCTGATCCGTGCCGGCAACAGTGCCCATAACCGTAACTTTACCTTCCTTGGCAAAGTCCTTGTCGGAGAGGCCCTTGGTATCCCACGTTACGTCGGCTTCGGAATCGGTACCGTCAGAGTAAATCGCCGTGACCGTGGTGGGCAGCTTGGCCTTAGCCTCATCCGCCTTGGTATCGCGCTCGACCTCAATCTCGTCAACGGTATCAAAATCCACGATATGCGCCGTCACCTTAACCTGAGCCTTTACGGTCATGCCGTTGTCCGTTAGGCCCGTGACCTCAAACTCGTTGCCGGCGCGGCCCAGGCTGTCGACCTGAGACCACTTAACGGGCGTCTCTTTCTTGGTCTTGCCGTCCTTCATGACAACCGTCACCTTGGACGGCAGTTTATCCATAAGGTCGCTGACCTTGGCATTGTCCGCAATCTCAATAACATCGATCGGCTCGACGTAGTCGGGCGTCTGGGCCTTCTGATCAACTACGGTCACGTTGCAGGTCACCTTGGCGCCGTTGAGCTTAACCGTGCCCGTGATCTTCACGGTGCCGGTTCCGTTGAGCAGGTCGTCCGTGACGCTAGAAAGATCCCACACGTCAATGTCGAGCAGATCGGTCGAGCCATCGGAATAGGTCGCCACAACCTGCTTGGGCATCTGGGCGTACAGTTCCTGCTTGGACGTACCACTGGCAACGCTAAACGACTTGGCCTCGAGCTTGGTGATGGTTCGCGGCGCCTCGGAGACGTTGACGTACGCGATGGCGTTAACGTTGTCGACATCCTTGAGCTTACCGACGAGTTTATACGTACCCTTCTTGGCGAGCGGCTTGGAGAGGTCGATGCCGTCGATGTCGGTCCACTTTTCGATCTCGATGCCGCCTAAACTGCTCCGAATATCTCGCGCTGAGCCATCCGAGAAATATACGGACACGGCATCTGGCAGCTCCAGCATCGATCCGACCGTGGTGTTGACCACAACGGCCTCGGGCTGCAACGCAACCTTCTTCGCCTTCTTGTCGGCAACCGTCACCTTAGCGGTCACGTTGCCGTTCTCATCAACGCCGACCTTTTGGCCGTCGTCGTCCAGCAGCGCCATAACGGCAGCGGTATCAAAGCCGACCACGTGGCCCGTCGCATAGAACGTACCAGGCTGCTCGTACTTCTCGGGCGCGATCGGATCCCAATCAATAGCCGCCGTCGAAACGGAGCCGTCGCTCATCTCGACCGCCATCTTGGACGGCATAGCAGGCGCAGTGCCGGCCTTGGTGGTCACCGCGATCTCGCCGTTGTCGATTGCCTTCTCAACGCCTTGGATAACGATCTTGGTCTGAACAGTGAGGCCGGTTTTGGTGCCGTCGGCGTATCCGTTAAGGCCGCTTGCAAACAGCGCGCCAGACACTGTCGTGACCTGACCCGGCTCTCCGGTATAAACCGAGGGGCGAATGTAATCCCACTGAACCTGGGCATTGTGAGTTTTACCGTCGCTCGTGGCAACCGAGACATTCCACGGCAGCTCGGGAACGACGCCATTAGCCGTGGTAATGCGTTCAGGAACGGCAATAGAGGTGACGGAGCAGACGTCGACAGTAATCGTCGCCTCGGCACCACCTTGGAGCTTGCCCTTCACCTTAAACGAACCGTCCTTGGCATAAGCGTCTTCGGCAACGCGGTCCCATGTGACCTTTTCGCGCTGGGGCTCAGATGACACATCGTTGTCGTATCGAACCTCAAGGTATTCCGGCAGCATCGGCTTGGTGCCGGGGACGGTCCATATGGTTCCGCCCTGCACCGAGGTCGCCTTCCTCGCGATTTTAACGGTGGCGGCAATCGGAACATCGACCGTCTGCATACCGTTCCCCGTGCTAAAGCTAATTGTTGCAGTGCCGCGGACCACGCCGCCCTGGGTCCAATCGAAGCCCTTCGTGTTCCACTTGGCCTCGGCGTATTTGTGCGAATAATCCGGATGCTCAACCGCATCGGGGCTAACAAGTTCGGCATAGCTGGGAAGCATGGCGGTGCCGTCGCTGCCCTTGAGCACCGTAATGGTTTGCGGCTGAGCCTCCCAGTTTTTAGTCACGATGACATGGACCTTCACGGGGATATTCGTTCCGGCGACCGTTCCAGTTATCGTGCAGTCCTTCTGGGGGCATCTATCGTAGGTGTCCCAGTTGACGCCGAGACTGTCAAAAGTCGTTCCGTCCTGCAATGCGCCGGACACGTAGAAGTAGTCCAGATTGACTTCCTCACCGGGATAGATAACGCGCCAGTCCTCGTACGACTGTCCAAGCGTCACACCGTTATCGCTGTAGTTGTTGACACCCTTGACCTCGCCGCACACCGCAGTCGCATGGATCTTTGCCAGCGAGTCGGCGATCGTACCGGTAATTTCGTACTCGCCCGGTTGGCCGGCCAGCAGCTCTTGAGGAAACTCATCCCAGCTATAAGGCTGTCCCGAGGAATACCTGGGGTAGTAGGAGCTGCCGTCAGACAAATACAGATCGGACAGATAGCGCGGAGCCAGAAGTCCGGCGCCGGGAATATAAGGAATCTTGCCGATGTTGTTATCTTCGAGATCACAAATATTGACCGTCGCCGTAACCGGGATGCTGGAACCGGTAAAGTATCCGTTGACCGTAATCTGGCCAAGGTTCTTTAGGGCGTCCTGACTAATCGTCGACCACTGAACGGGGAAACTGCCTCGCGAACCATTCCACATCGTGGCCTCGATTGAATCGGGCATATTGGGCTGGCATCCGATAAGCGTGCTTGTCGATGTCGAAGAAGGCATCTGCAGGGCGCGGACGGAAATGGTCGCCGTGGCTCGATTGCTGTCACCCAGCTCCACCTGACTAGTCGACGAAGATGAGGTATTAGTCCAATATGTCAGCGAGCCGGAAAGCTTAAATGACCCCTCGTTTGCCACCTGTGTGTCCAAAATGGGATCCCACGCAATGTTGCACTGCTTCTTTGTACCGTCGGTAAATGTAACTAAAACGCCGCCGGGAAGACCGCTGCCCGTTGTAGGGCGTACGCCGACGGGGGTGTTGACAGGGGCAAGAGGATCGATAGAGGCAACTTCCCTGACCTCGACCTGAGCAGTCACCTTAAGGCCGTTAACAGGTGACGCATCATACGACGTGAGCGTGCCCTTGACCGTATAGGTGCCGGCCTTTTGAAATTGAGACACATCGGCGTTGTCCCAGGTAACTTGATAGCCGTGGGTGTATGTGGTGTTATTTGACTGAGTAACGGGAAAATAGACATACGTGCTAAGAGGAGTGTTGTCTCCGACCACGCGCTCGAACCTTAGTGAATCAAAATCGAGCACGTCCTTGGGGTCCTTGACAGTGACAGTACAGGTAACCTCACGGTTATCAAAACCATTGAGTTTGCCTTTAACCGTAAACGTTCCCACTTTAGAGTAAAGCGACGCGTCAACAGGATCCCAAGATACCGGGACCTGCTCGGTAGCACCGTTATCAAAGACAACCGAAGCAGAATACGGCAGAGACGGGGCCTCACCGGTTAGGGTCGTACACGTCAACTCGGTCTGGACGCTCTTGACCGCACGAACATACACGGTGCAGTACACGAGCATGGAGGGACAGTCCTTTATATGGCCCTCAACAATAAACGTGCCCGCATTCTGGTACTGGTCCTCGGAAATTTTATTCCACACAACCGGGCACGTCCGGGACTCACCATTGGAGTAGTAAACGGACACGCTCGAAGTCAGCGTGGGCGCAAAACCCGCTGCGGTCCATGTGGACCACTGAGTGCCACCCGTTGTGCGGGGAGCGTAGACTTTGAGAACACCGGCCACATCGAACGGCTCAGCGAGCGAGAACCATTGACCGTTAGCGTACCCACCGCGAATCTGGCCTGTGATGGCGATTTCGGACTCTTCGGTTGCTGAGGCAAACGTCTCTATCGACTTTTCATCCCACTGCACAAAAGCAGAGCCCTCGGTGCCGTCAGAATATTTTACCTTCACTTCAGGGGATGGCACATAGTCGCCGTTATCGAAGCCGACATACTTTTCAATGATGGGATTAGATTCGACCGAAACGACTTTGTGGCCGTTTTCGCTGGTCGGCGCAACAACGTTGGCTGCGTCAACTGCCGCCGGGTCCGCCGCGGCAGCTTCGATGACCACGCGTTGCTTAACCGTCTGCGTGGTGCCAGCAACAGCGCCTTCGAACTCATACGAGCCGGCAGGCAGCTGTGCCAGAGTTGCCGGAGCGTCAGCGCCGTTCAACTTCCAGGTGACGTTTTCCTGCTTAGCGGTGCCGCTCTCGTAGGTCGCCGCCACGGTTTGAGGTAACGTGGCGTCGGAGCCCACGGCAACATGCAGGTCGTTCAGGCTGGCAAAAGAGGCGATCTTATCTTCACTCTGGTCTTGCGTGGTTGACTGAGTGGTGTCCGCAGACGCGGCAGCCGCACCCGTCGCATCGCTTTGTTCGGCAACGACTTGGGTGGTATCACCCTGCATCATCTCGGCGAATGCTTGCGGCGGCACCGAGCCGACCGTCATCGTCAGAGCCAGACCCGCGGTAATGGCCGCGTTGACATGCCTTCTGTTCATGTTTCCTCCCGACACGCTCAACGGACCAAACAGCACTGGTCCGATTGGCAAGTTAAGTTGAGCGTATCCTTCGCCGATGGAGGTTTGCAATATGCTATAGGTTAAGCGGCATAAAAGATTTCGTAAACGGGCACCCAAGGGCAGCCAATTTGAGTTGCGGTGAGATACGGACTATTTAAGGCTTCTAGCCAAGAAAACAGTCCGTATTTCACCGCAACTGATGAGGGGATAGGTTAGCGCAGCAGACCGGCTACTTCGCCGGCCAGGGTGATGGTGCCGGCCGCCACGAAGGACTCGTAGGCTGCATCGAAGGCAGCAAGGGCTTCGGGCACGCTCGGGTACACGCCCGCAAGCTTGTCGGCATCCACCAGCGCGGCGAGCTCCTCTGCCGGCAGAGCGCGGTCGGAATCGGTCTGGGTAACGACTACACGCGGGAAGGCAGGAATAAGAACATCGACAATACCGGCCACGTCCTTATCGGCCAGCGCAGCGCACAGCAGCGTGGGACGATTCTCCACGCACGGATCGATCTCGTCCAGCGCGCTCACAAAGTTCTCGCAGCTCTGGGGGTTATGGCAGGCGTCAATCAGCTTGAGTGGATCGGTACCCAGCACATCAAAACGACCCGGCGTGGGACAGCCCATAAGCGAGGCATCGAGCGCGTCGTGATTAAGCTCGCGACCCAGATAGCCCTCGCAGAGCATAATCGCGCACGCGGCATTCTGCGGCTGATAGGCTGGCTTGACCATGCTCGACGTATAGATCGCACGCAGCGTGGTGCAGCTAAACTCAACCGTGTCGCCCACGTGTGCCGGAAGTTTGGTCGTCGCATGGCTCACCACGAGTGGTACAACGCCGCACTCGCGACAACGGGCATCCATCACGCGCTGAACGCTCGCCTCATGCGTGCCCTCGCCCAGCACAACCAGGCGCCCGGGCTTGATGACCGCAGCCTTCTCCCCCGCAATGGCCTCGAGCGTATCGCCCAAAATACGTGTGTGGTCGAGCCCAATGCCGGTAATGGCGACGGCCACGGGATCGGTCGCACTCGTGGCGTCCCAGCGACCTCCCATGCCAACCTCGAGCACGGCAACATCCACGCGAGCCTCGGCAAACACCACAAGCGCAGCGGCCGTCAGCAGGTCAAACGGCGTGATGGTATAGGCACGCTCCCCCGCCGCCACACGGCGCGCATTCACGCGATGCCCCGCCTCAACAGCGGCCGAAACGCCACGGGCAAAGGCCTCATCGCTCACGACGCGTCCGTCGACCTCCATGCGCTCGGGATAGCGCACCAGCTGCGGTGACGTATACAGCGCGGTCTTGAGCCCCTCACCACGAAGAATGGCAGCCGAAAAACGCGTGGTCGAAGTCTTGCCATTGGTACCGGCAACCTGAATGCAATCGAAATACTCATCCGGACGTCCCAGCTCATCGAGCATGTCGACAACCGTCTCAAGCAGAGGCCCAGCATCCCCAGAAATCCGCCCCGTATCAGCAGCAAGTCCCACAGCCTCACCAAACGAAAGCAACTCAAACGAGAACGGCACAGAATACGACCCCGAACGCTTAGGCATAAACCAAAGTCCCCTCAACATAAAAAGAGGCCCGTAACAAACAACGAGCCCATCCCATTCAAAATATCAGCCAAACACCGCTTTGCAGCGAGATTAAGGCCACAACCAAGTGGCCCTACCAGGCAGCGGACGCCCCCGTAACCGCTGTGGGAGCGGTTTGGGGCTTTGCTCGATACAAGTTCCGCACGAGCCGAAGGCCACTTAATGTGGCCTTCGTGCGAGCAGGACTGTCCGCAGTAGCGAGCAATGCCCCAAACCGCGTCCCCCAGTAACGCTTACGAGAAGTCAGCCACCTGAGCAGTCAGCGCCGCCAGGATCTCCTTGAGCTCAGCTGCACGGTCCCTCTTCTTCTGGACCACCGCGGGCGCGGCCTTGGCCACAAAGCCCTCGTTGGCGAGCGTCTTCTCGCAACCGGCGAGCTCCTTCTGAGCCGCGGCGATCTCCTTCTCCAGGCGCGCCTTCTCGGCCGAAAGGTCAACCTTGCCCTCGAGCACCACAAAGACCTCGACGCCGCTATCGACCACGGCAATGCTCGCAGCCGGCTTCTCAACATCGGTACCCATGACCAGCGAAGCGGTGTTCGCCAGCGGCTCAATCGTGGAGCGCAAGCTCTCGAGCTTCTCGATGTCCTCGGCACCGGCGCGCACGACCACGTCGAGCTCGACCTTGGGGCTCAAGCGATAACGCGAACGCGTGGCACGGGCGGCAGACACGACGGTACGGCACAGCTCAAATGCGCGCTCAGCGTCCTCGTCAACATACTTAGCGTAGTCGGCGGGCTCGGGCCACTTGGCGATCATGAGCGCCTCGGCGCGGTCCACGTTGCCCTCGGCGTCTAGGTCGAGCACGCTCGCCGGCATGTTGTCCCAGATCTCCTCGGTGACAAACGGCATGAGCGGGTGCATCAGGCGAATGGAGGTGTCGAGCACAAAAATCAGGTTGCGCTGCGCCTGCAGACGGCCCTCGCCCTTCAGGCGGGCCTTGGTGACCTCGACGTACCAGTCGCAGACCTCGTTCCAGAAGAACTGCTGCACGCCGCGGGCCATGT
This sequence comes from Collinsella aerofaciens, assembly GCF_015546965.1. Lineage (GTDB taxonomy): Bacteria > Actinomycetota > Coriobacteriia > Coriobacteriales > Coriobacteriaceae > Collinsella > Collinsella aerofaciens_X. The sequence goes on along the minus strand of NZ_JADMUF010000009.1, from coordinate 80,086 downwards.
CGCCAAAGGTGTAGTTCTCGATACCCTCGGTGACCATCTTGACGGCCTTGGCCAGGCGGCTGAACATCCAGGCGTCGGCCGGCGTCTCCACGACGGGCTCGCCGGGCGTGTAGCCCTCCATGTTCATAAGCAGGAAGCGGCTGGCGTTCCAGATCTTGGTCACGAAGCTCTTGGCCTGGTCGGTACGCGGGCTGTCGATAAGCTTCTTAGTCTTCTTGTCGATGTTCGCGTCGAACTTAACATCCTGGTTGTTGGTGCACAGCGTGAGCAGGTTGAAGCGCATGGCGTCGGCGCCGTACATGCCAATGAGGTCCATGGGGTCAACGCCGTTGCCCTTGGACTTGGACATGCGGCTGCCGTCCTTGGCCAGGATCGTCGGGTAGATGACGACGTCCTTAAACGGCACCTCGTCCAGGAAGTACAGCGAGCTCATGACCATGCGGGCGACCCACAGCGCGATGATGTCGCGCGCGGTGACGAGCGCCGTCGTGGGGTGATGGCCCTCGAGCAGCTCCGGCTTTTGCGGCCAGCCCTGCGTGGCGAAGGTCCAAAGCTGCGAGCTAAACCAGGTGTCCAGCACGTTCTCGTCCTGATGCACGTGATGGCCGCCGCACTTGGGGCACACGTCGGTGTCCTCGGTAAGGGCGTCCTCCCAGCCGCAGTCCTCGCAGTAGAACACGGGGATACGGTGGCCCCACCACAGCTGACGACTGATGCACCAGTCCTTTAGGTTCTCCATCCAGGTGGTGTAGGTCTGCGTCCAGCGCGCGGGGTGGAAAGTGACCTTGCCGGAGTTGACGGCGTCGAGCGCCGGCCCCTTGAGCTTGTCGACGGCGACGAACCACTGCTCGGACAGCCACGGCTCCAGGGCGGCGTCGCAGCGGTAGCAGTGCATGACGGAGTGGTCGTGGTCCTCGACGTGATCGAGCAGGTCATGCTCCTCAAACCACTTGATGACGGCCTCGCGGCACTCCTCGCGGGTCATACCGGTGAACTCGCCGTAGCCCTCGACGACCACCGCGTGCTCGTCGAAGATATTGATCTGCGGCAGGTCGTGGGCCTGGCCCATGGCGTAGTCGTTGGGGTCGTGGGCCGGGGTGACCTTGACGAAGCCGGAGCCAAAGTTGGCGTCGACATGCCAATCCTCAAAGATGGGGATCTCGCGGTCGACGATGGGGAGCTTGACGGTCTTACCCACAAAGGCTGCCTTCTCGGGGTCCTTCGGGGAGACGGCGACGCCCGTGTCGCCGAGCATGGTCTCGGGGCGCGTGGTGGCGACGACGATGTAGTCCTGGCCGTTGACCGGCTCGGTCAGCGGGTAGCGCAGGTGCCACAGATGGCCCTTCTCGTCCTTGTACTCGGCCTCGTCGTCCGAGATAGCGGTAGTGCAGTTGGGGCACCAGTTGACGATGCGCTTGCCGCGATAGATCAGGCCATCGTGGTACCAGTCGCAGAAGACCTTGCGCACGGCCTGGGCATAGTCCTCGTCCATGGTGAAGCGCTCGTTGTCGAAGTCGACGGAGCAGCCCATACGCTTGATCTGCTCGACGATGATGCCGCCGTACTCGTGGGTCCAATCCCAGCAAGCGTCGACAAACTTGTCGCGACCGATCTCCAGGCGGCTGATGCCCTCGCTCTTGAGTTTCTTGTCGACCTTGGTCTGCGTGGCGATACCGGCGTGGTCGGTGCCGAGCACCCAGCGCGTGGACTTGCCGCGCATGCGGGCCATACGGATGATGGCGTCCTGGATGGAGTCATCGGTGGCGTGACCCATGTGGAGCTTGCCGGTCACGTTGGGAGGCGGAATGGTGACGGTGCAGTCGCCCACGCCCTCACGGCGCTTATAGTAGCCACCGTCAAGCCACTTCTGCAGGATCGCCGGCTCGTTAGTCGACGGATCGTAGTTCTTGGGCATTTCTTCCATATATCTCTCCCTTGCCCGTCGGGGAGGAATGTCGGCCCGATTTTCGCTCGGTCAAGTCCTGGCTCGCTCGAAGAGCACATTTAGTGCTCTTCGGCTCGTGCGGAATCTACGAAAATCGGGCCGACATTCCTCCCCTTAGGTATCGATTACTTCAGTCTGAAGGTACTAACTTGACAATCTCACAGAATAGCACAGGCATACCTACCAAAAAGGGACAGGTTTATTTTGGCGGGTTTTATCAGGCAGAATGACGTTCACCCATATAAAACCGACCAAAAAAACCTGTCCCTAAATGGCAGTTCCCGCGGTGGTTGCCGCGGGAACTGAACGGACTCTATTTACCCATAGATGCGTTGGGGCTGTTCTTCGCCCTTTACGGAGGCTTCGGTCACGATGACCTTGGCGACGCCTTCCTCGCTAGGGAGGTCGAACATCGTCTGTTGCAGCACGTCCTCGCAGATGGAGCGCAGGCCGCGGGCGCCGGTCTTGCGGGCGAGCGCCATGCGGGCGATCTCGTGCAAGGCCGCGTCCTCAAACTCAAGCTCAACGTCCTCGAGCTGGAACATCTTGCGGTACTGACGCACCACGGCATTCTTGGGTTCGGTCAAGATCGACACCAGGTCGTCCTCGTCGAGCGCCTGCGTCTGGGTGACGACGGGCGTACGACCCACGAACTCGGGGATCATGCCAAAGGCGTTGAGGTCCTGCGGGAGCACCTGGCGCAGCAGGTCGTTCTCGTCGACCGAGGTGGGGCCGGCGATCTCGGAGTTAAAGCCCACGCCCTTATTGCCCACGCGGTCGGCGATGATCTTGTCCAGACCCACAAAGGCACCGCCGCAGATGAACAGGATGTTAGTCGTATCGATCTGCAGCAGCTCCTGCTGGGGATGCTTGCGGCCGCCGGTGGGCGGAACGCTCGCCACCGTGCCCTCAAGAATCTTAAGCAGCGCCTGCTGAACGCCCTCGCCCGAAACGTCGCGGGTAATAGAGAGGTTCTCGGCCTTGCGGGCAATCTTGTCGATCTCGTCCACGTAGATAATGCCAACCTGAGCGCGCTCAATGTCGCCATCGGCAGCATTGATAAGCTTGAGCAGGATGTTCTCCACGTCCTCGCCCACGTAACCGGCCTCGGTGAGCGCAGTGGCGTCGGCGATGGCAAACGGCACCTCGAGGATGCGGGCGAGCGTCTGGGCCAACAGGGTCTTACCGGTACCGGTGGGACCGAGCAGCAGGATGTTGGACTTGGCGAGCTCTACCTCGTCCATATCGTCATCGAACTGCGAGCCCATGTCGTCATCAAAGGCAGACACCGCAGCGCCGCCCTCGATCACGCGGCGATAGTGGTTGTACACGGCCACCGACATGGCGCGCTTGGCGTCCTCCTGACCCATAACATAGGCCGAAAGCTCGTCATAGATCTCGTGCGGCGTCGGCACGTGCGTGATGACCTGGCGGTCGTCCTCGAGCTCAAAGCCCTCGGCCTCGGGGTCCACGGCGGGCTGGGATGCGGCCTGGCCGTGGTCGTTGAGGAAGCCCGGCAGCTTGCCGTTGCGGGCAGCGTCCATAAAGTCCGAAGCCAGTGACTCCTCCAGAATCTCGGAACAGGCGGCGACGCACTCGTCACAGATAAAGATGTTGGTCGGGCCCTTTACGAGGCGACGAACCTGGCCCTGCTCTTTTCCGCAGAAGGAGCAGCGGATGGGGTTGCCGTTCTCGTCAAAGTTGTCCTGCATGTTTCCTGCCATCCTAGGCGTCCTTCGCGGCGAGGTCGCGCGAGGTGACGATACGGTCGATCAGGCCGTAGTCGAGGGCCTCGGCAGCGGTCAGGTAGTTGTCGCGCTCGGTATCGGCCTGGACCTTCTCGATCGGCTGGCCCGAGGCATCGGACAGAATCTGGTTGAGCTCGCGACGGGTCTTCTTAATCTCCTCGGCCACAATCTCGATCTCGGTCTGCTGGCCCTGCGCACCGCCGCTGGGCTGGTGAATCATGACCTTGGAGTGCGGCAGGCAGAAGCGCTTGCCCTTGGCGCCGGCCGAAAGCAGCACGGCGGCCATGGACGCGGCCATACCGACGCAAATGGTCGAGACCTGCGGCTTAATGAAGTTCATGGTGTCAAGAATCGCCAAGCCGGAGTAAACCTCGCCACCGGGCGAATTGATATAGAGCGAGATATCCTTCTCGGCATCCTGGCTTTCAAGATGCAGCAGCTGGGCAACGACCAGGTTGGCACTGACGGAGTTGATCTCCTCGCCCAAGAAGATGATGCGGTCGTTGAGCAGGCGCGAATAGATATCGTAGCTGCGCTCGCCGCGCGGCGTCTGCTCGATAACGTATGGCACGAGGGCGGAATCGAACTTAGCGATCATACGCATCTCCATTTCTCTCTTGCGGACCAAATTGGTTCTAGATAAACGTACGGTGCCCGCATGCTATGCATTGGCTGGCACCGTACGAAGCAACCGGATAACCGGTGTATAACTTTACCCCATCACGGGCGCATGCATGCGCTCGCGAGCAAGGTGGCGAGAATTACTCGGCGTCCTTGGCGGTCTCGTCGACCTCGGTCACCTTGGCGTTCTCGACCAGGTGGTCGACGGCCTTGGAACGACGGATGGACTCGCGGACGGCAGGCATGCGGCCATCGGCGATGAACTCGGCCTTGGAAGCCTCGACGTCCTTGACGCCGGCCTTCTCGAACTCGGCGTTGATGTCGTCCTCGGTGACCTCGATCTTGAGCTCACGGGCAAGGGCGTCGAGAGCCAGGGACTCACGGGCAACGTCGTTGGCCTGCTTGTGCAGGTCGCCGATGAACTGCTCCATGGTCAGGCCGGAAGCGGGCAGCCAGGTGTCCAGCGTCATGCCGCGGGCAGCGAGGTTGGACAGGAAGTTCTGGCCAAGCTCCTCAAAGACGGACTGCTCGTAGTCGGCGTCCATCTCGTCGAGCTGCAGACGCTCGGCGAGAGCGGCGACGCAACGGTTCTCCTTCTCGGCCGGGAGGCGGGAAGCCTTGTCCTGCTCGATCTCGATCTTGATGGCGTCGCGCATAGCGTCGATGCTGTCGAAGCCAAAGTCGGACTTGACGAGCTCGTCGGTGAGCTCGGGGGTGTTGCGGACCTTGATGCCCTTGACGGTGACCTCGACGGTGTGGGTCTCGGCCTCCTCGCCCTCCTCGACCTCGTCGGTCCAGGTGACGGACTTGACGTCGTCAACGTTGGCACCGATCAGGGCCTCGTTGAACTCCTTGGGGTTGCTGTCGCTACCGGCGATGAGCATGCGGCCCTCGGCGGCGAAGTTGTCGGCGTTCTCGACGGCCTTGAGGTCGACGGTCACATAGTCGTCAGCCTCGACGGCGCGACCCTCGACGTCCTCGAAGGTGGCACGGTAGTTGAGGAGCATCTCGACCTGGTTGTTGATCTCGGACTCGGTGACCTCCGCGGGAGGCATCTCGATCTCGACGGCGTCGAAGGAGGAGAGCTCGGCGGCAGGACGCAGGGAGAACTCGACGGTGTAGGTGTAGTCCTCGTGATCCTTGGCGAGGTCGAGCTCCTTGTAGTCACCGCTCTTGGTGGGGACGATGTCCAGCTCGTTGAGGACGGCGGGCTCGTTGGCGGCGATCAGGTCGTTGGTGGCCTGAGCGAGGGTAGCCTCGGCGCCCAGGGCGGAGTCGATAACCGGACGGGGTGCCTTGCCGGCGCGGAAGCCCGGGAAGCGGTACTTCTTCGCGGTGTCCTTGTAGGCCTTCTTGATCGCGGCGTCGACGTCGGCGGCCGGGATGGTGACCGTAGCGGTGAGCTTGGCGTCCTTGACGTCAGAAGCGGTGATGTTCAACACGTTCCTCCTCATACTGCCCAGCTTATCTGAGGTGCTGGTACCTTTATGCAACAAGCGTCGCGAAGGCATAAGCCGACGCGCGTGCGTTGGTGCGGGCGAAAGGACTCGAACCTTCACGGGAATCCCACCAGAACCTAAATCTGGCGCGTCTACCAATTCCGCCACGCCCGCATGAGCGCACAGACTAGGAATGATAGCAGATACGAACGGCAAGCGCACGCAGACCTTTTACAGGCTCACGACCTCACCACGAGTGCAAAAGGCGGGACGAGTTGCCCCGCCCCGCCCATTACGACTTGTTCGCTGACCCGCTACTCCCCCAGCAGGGCCTTCTCGGGCGTGATCGGCAGCGAGCGGACCTGGTGGCCGGTGGCGTGCGCCACGGCCGAGGCAACGGCGGCGAGCGGCGTGTTGATGACGACCTCGCCGATCGACTTGGCGCCAAACGGACCCGTCGGCTCGTAGCTCGGCTCAAAGGCCACGCGAATGCTGCCGATATCCAGGCGCGTGGGCAGCTTGTAGCTCATAAAGTTGCCGGTGCGCAGGCGGCCGCGGTCGTCATGCTCGACGATCTCGTAGAGCGCGTGACCGATGCCTTGGGCAATACCACCCTCGGCCTGGACGCGTGCGAGTGCCTCGTTGATAACGGTGCCGCAGTCCACAGCCGCGGCGTAGTCCACCACAGTCACCTTGCCGGTGGCCTTGTCGACCTCGACCTCGGCAATGCCGGCCATAAACGGCGGGGGCGAAACGGGCAGGCAGGCAGAGGCGTGCGAGGTGAGCGCGTCGCCGCCCGCGATGTTCTTGACGCACAGGTTAGCGAAGTCGCGCAGCGTGAGGTAGCGGTTCTGCTCGCGCGCGGCACGCTCGTCGGACAGGCGCACGTACTGGCCGTCAAAGACCACGTCGGCGCCGTCCACGTCCCACATCTGGGCCGCCTTGGCGCAGATCTTCTCACGCAGCTCGGTCGCGGCGTTCTTGGCTGCCAGACCTGTCACGTACGTGCCCGAGCTCGCGTACGAGCCGGCATCGAACGGCGACACGTCGGTGTCCACGCCGCGTACCACAATGAGCGAGCTCTCCACGCCCAGCTCCTCGGCAGCAATCTGCGCCAGGATCGTATCGACGCCCATGCCGTTGTCGGTGGCGCCGGTCGAAATCGTAATGAAGCCGTCCTCTTCCAGGCGCATGTCGATGCCGGCGATATCCACGTTGGAGATGCCCGAGCCCTGCATGGTGAGCGCGCAGCCCAGAGCACGCACGCGATCGCCCAGGTCGACGGCCAGCGGCTTGTCGCGCCAACCGATCATGTCCATCGCGCGCAGCAGGCAGCGGTCGAGCGCGCAGGCGTTGAGCTTCTCGTTGTAGTACTGCGGCATGATCTCGCCCTCGCGCACCATATTCTTGAGGCGCAAGTCGGCGGGGTCCATATGCAGCATGTCGGCGAGCTCGTTGACGGCGCTCTCCACGGCAAACTGGCCCTGGGTGGCACCGTAGCCGCGATACGCACCGCCGCGGTTGGTATTGGTGTAGACGGCATCCCAGCTAAAGCGGCTCGCCTTCACATGGTTGTAGATGGGCAGGCTCTTGTGGCCCGAGAGGCCAATCGTCGTGGTGGCGTGCTCGCCGTACGCGCCGGCGTTGGACAGCGTATGCAGGTCGATGGCCGTGATGGTGCCGTCGTTCATGGCGCCCAGCTTAACGGTCATCTGCATCTGGTGGCGCGAGTTGCCCGCGGTGATAGTCTCCTCGCGGGTGTAGCAGCAGTAGCTCGGACGGCCGGTCTGCTGGGTCACGAACGCCACGAAGATCTCGCAGCAACCCGTCTGCTTGGAGCCAAAGCCGCCGCCGATGCGCGGCTTAATGACTTGCACCTGCGACTGCGGAATGTCGAGCGACTGCGCGACCATGCGGCGCACGTGGAAGGGCACCTGCGTGGAGGTGGTCACCGAGATGCGGCCGAAGGCGTCGGTCGTCGCGAAGGCGCGGAAGGTTTCCATGGGCGCAGTCTGCGTGGCCTGGCTGGTGTAAGTGCGCTCAAATACGATGTCGCTCTGGGCGAAGGCCTCGTCCAGATCGCCATAATCGCTGGTACCGCTGCACACCAGGTTGCGAGCGACGTCGCCGCCCTGCGGGAACATAAAGGTCACGTCGCCCTCGGGGTGGACAACGATGTCGTTATCAAGTGCCTGGGTAAAGTCGAGCAGGGGCTCGAGTACCTCGTAGTCGACCTTGATGAGCTTGAGCGCCTTGTCGGCGGCCTCCTCGGTCTCGGCAGCGACGATCGCCACCTCCTCGTTTTGGTAGCGCACGAGATTCTCGAGGATCAGACGGTCGTAGGGACTCGGCTGCGGATAGCTCTGGCCGGCGATGGTAAAGCGGCGCTTGGGCACGTCCTCGTAGGTGTAGACGCCCACCACGCCAGGCACCTTCAGGGCGCGCGACGTATCGATGGAGCGGATCTTGGCGCGCGCATACGGGCTGCGCTTGAGTTTGACGATGAGCGCACCGGCGGGCACCATATCGCCGGTGTAGACGGGACGACCCTCGAGCAGCGCCTTCGAGTCCTTCTTGGGCTGCTTGTGAGTGATCTGCTTGTAGGAGACACCGTCGGAGCTGGTGTTATTGACCGGCAGCTCTGGCATCTCAAAGCCCACCTGCACGCCGGACTCGTTGAGGAAGCGCACGATGGCGCGCAGCTGGCTCTCGTAGCCGCTGCAACGGCACAGATTGCCGGCGAGCTGGCGCGAGAGCTCCTCGCGCGTGGCGACGAGGCTCGGGTCCTCCTTGGCGGCGCGGGCGAGCGCCAGCACGTTCATGATGAGGCCGGGGGCGCAAAAACCGCACTGCTCGGCGCCTTCGGCAGCCATTGCGCGGGCAAGCGCCTCGGACTCGGCCTTAAGGCCCTCGAGCGTGGTGATGGTGTGGCCCTCGACGCGCGCGGCGGGAACCGAGCAGCTCAACACCGGGTCGCCGTCGAGCCACACCGTGCACAGGCCGCAGTTAGTGGTCTCGCAGGCGCAGCGCACCGACGCGCAGCCCTGCTCGCGCAGCAGCGCAAAGAGCATGGTGTCGGGGGCAATCTGAACCTTGACCTTGCGGCCGTTGAGCGTAAAGGAAAGATCGATGAGTTTGGCAGCCATTAGCGCACCTCGCTAGAATCGACGCCGGGCACGCGGCGGCAGGAATACTCGTCCGTGGCAAACTTAGGGATCTGCACGCCCTCGAGCTCGCGAGCAAGCGCGGCAGAAAGCTCGATACCGGCGGCGCGGCGCACGGCCTGGACGGCAAGCGGGGCCGAGATGCGGCGGCGGTACTCGGCCGAGCCCCACAGGTTGGTGCCGTAGCTCAACGCGCGCACGGATGCGGCCAGGGCGCGAAGCTCGTCCTCGGAAGGCTGCTCGTTGGTAAGGCCGCATGCCTCGCCCTGCAGCAGGGTCGCGCGCAGCGGACGGGCACCCACGGTGACATGCCAGGAGCCGTCCCACCAGGAGGCGGTAACGTTCAGCGAGGGGAAGTCGGTCGCGGCCTTGCGCACGGCCTCGTAGCTCGCACGGTAATCGTGCTTGACGACCACAACATGCTCAATAACGTCGCGCACGTAGCCCATGTCAACGAACTCCGCGAGCGGCACGCGGCCGGCGCCCGTCAGCTCAACATAGGAATCGAGCGCGAGGAAGGCGGAGAACACGTCCGAGAAGCCAAAGCGACCATAGATGCTGCCGCCCACCGTGGCGGTGTTGCGCAGCTGCACGCCCACGATGTCGTGGACGGCGAACTCAAAGACATGGTTGACAAGCGCGTTGAGCCCGACATGGCGCTCGAGCTGGCGCAGGGTACACATGGCACCGATGCGAAACTCGGTCTCGGTCTCCTCGATCTGATCGAGTCCGCAGGCCGAAAGGTCAATCGCCGTCGCCACGCGACGCGAACCCAGGCGCATCCAAATGCCACCGCCCACAATCTTGTTGTTGCGGTTCTTCTGTAAGAGCTCATAGGCTTCGGCCGCGTTTCCAACACGGACGTAGGTACCGAACTTGAGCACGTTCTCCCCCATCTCTTCACTTGTCCAGTACCTCTAAGTGTACCAAACGAGAACGCACGACCCTCACCGCCATAGAAAAAGGCTCCCAGCCAAGATGACTGGGAGCCTTATCATATGCTATGTCAGGCAGGGTTTAGCAGACGCCCTGGGCGAGCATGGCGTCGGCGACCTTCAGGAAGCCGGCGATGTTGGCACCCATGACGAAGTTGCCCTCCTCGCCGTACTTCTTGGCGGTGTCGTCCACGTTGTGGAACATGCCGCGCATGAGCTGCTCGAGCTTGCCGTCGACCTCCTCGAAGGTCCAGGACAGGTGCTCGGCGTTCTGGCTCATCTCCAGGCCGGACACGAGCACGCCGCCGGCGTTGGCAGCCTTACCAGGCATAAAGGCAACGCCGTTCTCCTGGAAGTAAGTCGTGGCCTCGATGGTCGTGGGCATGTTCGCGCCCTCGCCGACCACCTTGCAGCCGTTGGCGACGAGCGCCTGGGCGTCATCGAGCAGCAGCGTGTTCTCGCGAGCGCAGGGCAGCGCGATGTCGCAGGGCAGCTGCCAAACGCCACGGCCGTCGCCCTCGTGCCACACGGCGTTGGGCTTCTCGTCAACGTACATGGCGAGCGTAACGCCCTTGTCGTGGCCGGAGCGCTTCTTGTTGTAGATGTGCTCGAGCACGGTGTAGTCGATGCCGTCGGGATCCTCGACCCAGCCGTGGGTATCGGAGCAGGCCAGCACCTTGCCGCCGAGCTGGGCGACCTTCTGGACCGCGTAGATGGCGACGTTACCGGAGCCGTGAACGACGACGTTCTTGCCCTCGAAGGACTCGCCGCGGCTCTTGAGGTACTCGTCCACAAAGTAGACCAGGCCGTAGCCGGTGGCCTCGGTACGGGCGAGCGAGCCGCCAAAGGAGAGGCCCTTGCCGGTAAGGACGCCGGTCCACTCGTTGGTCAGGCGCTTGTACTGACCGAACAGGTAGGCAACCTCGCGGCCGCCAACGCCCAGGTCGCCGGCGGGAACGTCGGTGTTGGGGCCAATGTGGCGATAGAGCTCGGTCATGAAGGACTGGCAGAAGTGCATGATCTCGTTGTTGGACTTGCCCTTGGGGTCAAAGTCGGAACCGCCCTTGCCGCCACCCATGGGAAGGGTGGTCAGGCTGTTCTTGAGGATCTGCTCCAGGCCCAGGAACTTGAGCATGCCCAGGGTGACCGTCGGGTTAAAGCGCAGGCCGCCCTTGTAGGGTCCGATGGCAGAGTTGAACTCGACGCGGTAGCCGCGGTTGACCTGGACCTTGCCCTGGTCGTCGACCCAGGGAACACGGAACATAACGATGCGCTCGGGCTCGACGAGGCGCTCAAGCAGGGCGGCCTCCTCGTACTCGGGATGGGCGTCGAGCGCCGGCTGGATGGTGCCGAGGATCTCGGTCGCGGCCTGGATGAACTCAGGCTGCTCGGGATAGCGGGCCTTGAGCTCGTCGAGAACTTTCTGCGTGTAGCTCATGCTTCCTCCAATTGGTGGAAAAGAAAGGTGTCGTTCGCGGCGCCCCATGCGCCGTGAGCTTTATCGAGTATGGATAATATCGCACTGTTGCAGCAAAGTTACGCATAAGCCAACGAGCGGATGTTTCGTTTTGATTACGATGCAGGTAGAAGCGTTTTTGAGCACCCGACGAACAAATCGCGTGTTTCGAAGCTGTTTCGTCCCCGTGGTCCAAACCACCACATTGGGGACAGGCACCTTTGTGGTGGTTTTAACGATGGAACCACCACAAAGGTGCCTGTCCCCAATGTGATGGTGTTGGTGGTTAGAGGACGAGCTGATGGTAGTCGGCGGGGGTTATGCGGCCTTCGGTGGCAGCACGGAAGGCGGCGAGCGCATCGCCCGAGAACGGCATGGCCCAGCACAGGCCGCAACCTGCGGTAATGGAACCGGGCAGCGGCATGATGCGCCCGGGCACGCCGGCATCCAGGCACAGCTGCTCGCATTCCATCACGTCGAAGGTGCTGTCAAACGACACGATAATCTTGCGCTCGTGGTCGAGGGCATCACCGGATGGGCCTTCGCGGTGTGCCTCACGATACGCCGCGGCGGCCGCCTCCTCTTCCGCAGTATGTCCACAGCCACCGCAACCGCAGGTACAGGGCTCGGAACCATCGCAAGTGCAAGGCTCCCCCGTGTCGGGACAAATATCGTGAGACATGGCAACTCCAATCGTCTAGGCGAGTAACTCGGCCGCCGCAAACTCCTCGGGCGTATTGACGTTTTCGAAGCAGAGCGTCGAGCTCGCGGCCTCAACGATTTGCGGCTCATCCATATAACCAGCCTGAACGCGATTGATCAGGCAGCGAATACGCTGGCGGTCGCAGGCGAGCAGCTCTTGGGCAACCGGCGCACACGCGTCACGGCGCCAGACGGCGCAAAGCGGCTCAATCCCCCGCTCCTCGCGCGGCACGCACACGTCGAGCGCCTCGGCCTCAACACGATCGGCAAGCGCGCCGATGAGTTCCGGCGAGACAAACGGCATATCGCAGGCGACGATCGCCACGAGCGGCAATCGGGCCGCGGCCAACGAACTCGCGATGCCGCGCATGGCACCCGCCGGCCCCTCAAGGTCCGACACTATTCGCGGCACCAGACCGCCAAACGCGCGCTGCTCAAGATAGACAAGCTCGCTGGGACGCGAAGTCGTCACGACTAACTCGCCGGCAACTGGAGCCAGCCGACCCAGCACGCGCTCGATGAGCGGCTCGCCGCAAAACGCCATGCGTGCCTTGTCACAGCCCATGCGCGAGGACATCCCGCCCGCCTGGACGACACAAGAAAGATCGGCCCGTCTTACGGTAGTCATACGGCAAACCACCCCCATCGGCATGCTCAAAACCCGGTGCACGAAGCTAAATACCGCCGCCGAAATAGCGGCACTACGAAAAGCTCGTGCAAAAACAAAACAGCGCCTTTGCGGCACGCAGCAAGACCGCGAGCACAAAAGCGCTGGTAGCGTATGGCGGGAACGTATGTGAATCGAACACATCCAAGACGTTTTGCACGCCTCGCAACGGTTTTGAGGACCGCGGAGCCCACCGGAGCCCATCCGTTCCCAAGTGCGGTCGTATTTTACCAAACTAGCAGGGTAGTCTTTTTGGGACGGGGCTTTTTTAGCTGCCCCATCCGGAGCCCTCAAAGCTTAAAACATATTTGACATAGGGTAGCTAAAAAAGCCCCGTCCCAAAAAGACTACCCCAGTGTCGTGCCACGAAAACGGGGCATCTACTACGTTTGACCGGCATGGGTCGACCATACCCGCGTTTTTAGAAAATCGGCAAGCCGTCTACCTGCGGTTTTAATTTCGTGAATTTCGGAATGGTTGAGGATAGTCGGCTGAACGTAGTAGATAGGCCCCTTTCGTGGCGACCAGCCCGATTCAAGGCTCAAGGTGGCCAGCTTCAGCTGGCCACCCTCAAAGTTGCGGTGGAATAGTTCCTGGAAGAGGCATCTCAACCGGAAAACAGGAACTATTCCACCGCAACCGAGGAGGTGGGGCGGGGTGGCCGATCTAGCGCAGGGACCTCAGGCCGCCGGCCTCCTTGTCGAGCACCGTAAAGCGTACGGCGTCCAGATGCTCCAAGATGCTGATGGCGCGTTTGCGCGACACGCCCAGGGCCTCGCGCAGCACGCTCGTGGTGGCAGCGCCGCCGGCTGCCTCAATGGCGGCGGCGACGAGCTCACGCGCATGGGCCTCGGCGGCAGCGGACAGGGCAACGTCGCGCTCGACCTTAACGATCGAGCGGTTGAGCGAAAGCTCGCGCAGGGCACGCGTCATGGTGTCGCGGCCGAGCTGCAGCTGTTCACCCACCTCGGGAAGCACCGGTGCGTCCAGGCCGGCCTCGTCAAGCAGCGCGACAATCCGCTCGCAAGCCTCTCGCACCACACGCGCAGCGGCGGCTGCGGAGTGTGGGTCGAACACCTCGGCGCCTTCGGCAGCACAAACGCCGCGCGAGCAGCCCTCGGCAATCAAGGCCGCGGCAACGGCATCGTCGGCAGCAGGCCAGGCAGCATGGGCAACGGCACCGGGCGTAAAGCCCGTCTCCTTGGGAGCCGCCGCGTGCATGGCCGACAGGGTCGTCGCCAAGGCATCCATCGCGGCGTCGAGCGCGGCGGTACTCGTGTACAGCGCCACGTCGCCCGCGGTAAGCTCACACACCGTGCCCTGGCCCACCAGCGCGCGCAGCGCAGCGTCAACATCTCCGGCAGCCATATCCAGCGCCACAGCAACATCGGCAGCCGCAACCGGCAGCGCCTGCAGCGCCAGCCACGCGTCCACCGCGCCCGCAACATCCCCGGCCTCGAGAGCCATATACAGCGCGCGCTCCCCCGCAGAGAGCTCGCGTGAACGACGGCAACGCGACAGCAGCACGCGACCGCCGCCAATGAGCATGACCGGCGAATACGACAGCACCACGGCATGGTCGCCGGCGCGCAGCGGCAGCGGGTCCTCAAGACGCACCTGAACGGTACGCGACTCGCCCACCGCCACAGGTGCCTCGCCCTCCATGAGCATAATGCGGCCGACAACCTCGGCCGTACCCGCCATCACGTGCACGCGCGCGCCCGACTCGAGCACGCGCGGCTTGGCGCCCTCACGGCCCAGGTAGGTCAATGTCATCATAAAGCGCAGCGTCTGGCCAAAACGGCCTTCCACACCGAGCATCTCGCCGCGATCGAGCGAAGCGACACCGTCGCCCACCAGGTTGAGTGCCACGCGCTGACCGGGCAACGCCCGCTGCGTGTCACCATGAACCTGAATCCCGCGCACACGACAGATCGTGCGCGACGGCAGCGCGACCAGCTCATCGCCCACCGCAACCGGCGCGTCGTGCAGCGTACCCGTCACGACGGTGCCGGCACCCTTGATCGTAAAACAGCGGTCGATGGGCAGGCGCGGCGCAGCGTCGGTTCGCTCGGCGCGATCGCGACAGGCAGCCCAACAGGCGTCCACGCACTCGTCGAGCGCTGCCAGCAGCGCATCAATCCCCTCGCCCGTCTTTGACGACACGGGAACGATCGGCGCGCCCGCAAACACAGTGCCCGACAAAAAGTCATCAACATCGAGCTCGGCAAGCTCGGTCATCTCGGCATCAGCCAGGTCGCACATCGTCAGCGCGACCACCATGTGCGTGACGCCCAACAGCTCCAGCACATGTACGTGCTCGCGGGTCTGCGGCATCACACCCTCGACGGCCGAGACCACCAGCACGGCTACATCGATGCCCGTGGCGCCCTGCACCATGGCACGCAAGTAATGCGCGTGGCCCGGCACGTCGACCAGGCCGACGATCTTGCCGCTCGGCAGGGCCAACTCGCCAAAGCCGAGCTCAACGGTCATACCGCGGCAACGCTCGACCTCCAAGCGGTCGGGATTCTTGCCGGTCAACGCCTCAATCAGCGCCGACTTACCGTGGTCGACGTGGCCCGCCGTTCCAACGATAACAGGGCATTCCACCAACGCTTCGACCCCACTCATCGGCGCGCCGCCTTGGCAACGCACGCGGAAAGCGTCGACGCCGCCGTCTCGATATCGCGGTCGCCCACGAGCGTGCGGACGTCAAACAGAATGCGATCGTGCGAGGTGCGCGTGACGACCGGCGTATCGAAGTCCTGAACGAGCGAGCGCTTGAGCGCGTCGACCGTCAGGTGCTCGTCAACAAGGCGTACGGCAACGCACATCGTCGGCAGCTCGACGGTAGGCAGCGAACCGCCGCCGGGAGTCGACGCCTCCTCAACGATCTCCAGCTCAACAGCACACGGGCAGCCGGCCTTATCGAGCCCCGCCGCCATAAGATCGCGCAACTTGCGCGCACGACGCTCCAGGTGAGCCTGAGGAAGCGTAAGCATGCTGAGGACCGGAATGTCGCGATGGGCCACATCGGCACCGTCCATGTAGATGCGCAGCGTGGCCTCGAGGGCCGCCAGTGCGAGCTTGCCCGGACGCAGGGCACGCATAAGCGGATGCGACCCGCAGGCCTGGACCAGATCGCGACGGCCCATGATGATGCCCGCCTGTGCTGCACCCAGTAGCTTGTCGCCAGAGCACGACACGATGTCGAGCCCCGCCGAAACCGAAGCCGGCGTGGTCTCCTCCCCGCCACGGACCAGGATGTCATCGGGCAGGAGCGCGCCCGACCCCTGGTCCTCGTAGAACAGTAGACCATGCTTGTGAGCAAGCGCCGCAAGCTCCCGAGAACCTACCTCCTCGTGGAAACCCTCGATACGGTAGTTGGAAGGATGGACCTTGAGGATCATGGCCGTATCGGGCGTGATGGCGCGCTCGTAGTCGCTCAAGTGCGTGCGGTTGGTGGCTCCGACCTCGACGAGCTTGGCGCCCGAGGCCTCCATAACATCGGGGATACGGAAGCTGCCGCCGATCTCGACAAGCTCGCCGCGGCTCACGATAACCTCTTTGCCCGCAGCGTGAGTGGCCAGCACCAGCAACACCGCGGCGGCGTTATTGTTGACGACCAGCGCATCCTCGGCACCGGTGAGCGAGCGAATCAACTGTGCGGCGTGCTCCTTGCGCGACCCGCGCGAACAGGTGTCCACGTCGTACTCGAGTGTGCTGTACCCGCGCGCGACCTCCGCCACGGCCTTGGCGGCCGACTCCGCGAGCGGGGCGCGGCCCAGGTTGGTATGGATGACCACACCCGTGGCGTTAACGGCGGGACGCAGGCTCGGCAGCGCAGAACGATGCGCACGGAATTCGATAGCCGACGCCAGCTCGCGTTTTGAGCGTGGGGCGGCGCCGGCGCGAATGGCGGCGCGCTCCTCGTCGAGCTCGGCCGTGACGGCGGCATGCACCACCGCGTCGCAGGTCTCCCCCGCCGCCTTCACCACCGGCCACTCGACGAGCAGCTCGTTGACGGAGGGAATAGCGCGCAGACAGGCGCGCACCTCATCGGAAATGTTCTGGCTATCGCTCATGTACGGCCTTTCAAAACAAACGTAAATCAGTCGAACGCATCGGCTGAGTCAATTACTCGTCATTATCCCCGCGCGCAGCAATCTTTTCCACGAGAACGGCGTTTTCCTGGGTGAGCGCGGCGCCCGTAATGGGGTCCCAGCGCAGCGGCGTGTGGTCGAGCGGGCCGACGCCAAGTGCCTGGGCGCCATCCGCGCCAGCGCCAAACGAACGCCCGCCCGGAGCCGCCGACGTAAAGATGCACGCCGGATGCAGATAGGGCGTGGTCTCCACGCGTACGCGGTCGCGGCCCATGTCGCTCACCAGCTCGACGACCTCGCCGTTGGCGATACCCATGCGCTCGGCGACATCGGCATTCATCTGCACGGCGTCCAAGTCGGAACCTGCCTCGGCAGCACCCGCCGCAGCAAGTCTGCGCGAAGTGTGCGACTCAAAGGGCCGGTTGCCGCTAATGAGGCGAAACATCCCCAGCCCCGGCTCCACCATGGGCGCAATCCAGCCAGGCACACGACCCAAGCCGGCGCGCTCCCATACGTCGTTTGCCAGCGCAATCTTGCCGCCGTCGAGCGGAACCACCGGCTTGCCCGTACGCGACGGCAGCGGCACGCCCGTGTCTGCCCAACCGCGCTCCTTGAGCGCAGTGAGGTCGATCCCAAACGGAGCCACCTGGGCAGCCGCCAAGTCGTCAGGCGTAAAGTCAAAATACTCGCCCACGCCGCAGGCAGCAGCCAGGCCGGCAAAGATCTCCCGGCCGGGACGCGTATCGTCATGCAAGACCGGCAGCACGGCGCTGCGGTAGAACACGCGCGCATCGTTGCGGCCCACGACCGTACCCACGCCGCGGTCGGCCTCCAGATACGTCACGTCAGGCAGCACATAGTCAGACGCACGCGCCGTCTCAGACCAGCGAATATCGATCGTCACGAGCAGGTCGAGCTGCTGCAAGATGCCAAGCCACGCATCGGCGTTGCCGTAACCCGCACCAGGGTTGCTGGCATAGACGATGAGCCCACGCAGGTCGCCGGCGAGGATCGATTGGCCGATGGTCGTGCACAGGCCGCGCACCGGATCGACGAGCGGATAGCGCTCGGAGCCCAACTTGGGCTCACGCGGCACCGTCGGCGTCGCAAAGCGTGCGGGATCGAGGTCGCCCAACACAAGCGGCGTGGGCGGGTTGAGCGCACCGCCCACATGCCCCAGGCAGCCCAACAGCACATCAACCAGGCAGATAGCGCGCGCCGTCTGGGTGCTGTTGGCATACGCAATGCCAATGCCACCGTGAAAGCCCGCGTCGACAACGGCGGCAGGCGCCGCAGCAGCCAGGTCGCGCGCCGTCGCGCGGATGTCATCTGCCGGCACGTCGCACATGGACTCGGCCCACTCGGGCGTCCAGGCACGGGCCGCCTGCGCCAACTCGTCAAAGCCAGTGGTATAGCGGTCCACGAACTCGTGGTCGTACAGGCCCTCGGCAATCATCACGTGGGCAATACCCAACAGCAACGCCAAGTCGCAGCCCGGGCGCACGCGCAGCCAGCGGTCGGCAAGCGCGGCCGAGCCGCTGCGCCGCGGGTCCACCACAATGATCTTGGCCCCGCGCCGACGCGCATCGTTGAGCGCATCGACTGCACCCGTCGTCGACGAATCCACGATGGAGCGCCCCAGGTACATGATGCAATCGGTGTGGGCCAGGTCGGACGCCGGGCTGTAGCCCAGGCTGTGCTCCCAGCCGGTCAGGCGGCTCACCTCGCAGGCGCCGTCGGCACCGTACACGTTGGGCGAACCCAGCGCATGCATAAAACGATACGCCCAGTAGCGGTCGAACGAGGGCACGCCGAGTGTCATGCCCAGCGCGCGCGGACCATGCCCGTCAACAACCCCCAAAAGGCGCTCGGCAATCTGAGCAAACGCCTCGTCCCAGGAAATCGCATCGAACCCCGAGCCATCCTGGCGACGTCGCATGGGGTGCACGATGCGGTCGCGCTCGTCAAACGGCATAGACAGGCGATGCCGACCGCGGGCGCACAGGGCACGCGCCGCGCACGGATGTCCCGGCACCGGCAGCTCGGCCACCACGCGACCGTCCTCAACGCGTGCCGCAAAGGCGCAATCGGCATAGCATCCCCCGCATGTGGTCACCACGGCGCCGTCACGCTTCACAGCAGATGCCATCTCGATTACCCCTTTCACAAGCCAAACACAACGGGCCAACAGCCCGGCAACGAGCCCCAGACCCAAAAAGCCTCCCGCACGGCAACGCCCCGCGGGAGGCCCAACGTCAAACAGACGGTACCTTACGCCTCGGACTTCTTGGCGTAGATAAACCAGTAGCCGAGCGCGATCAGAACCGCGCCGCCCACGATGTTGCCCAGCGTGGCGGCGGATAGGTTAAACGCAATGCCCGCGGCGTTGAGTGCATCGGCCCCGGCGACCTCGGCACCATAACCGCATGCATGCATCACGGCACCCATGGGCAAAAAGTACATGTTGGCAACGCAGTGCTCAAAACCGCAGGCCACAAAGGCTGCGATGGGCAGCAGAATGCCAACGACCTTATCGACCACGGTCTTGCCGGCAGTACCGATCCACACGGCCAGGCACACAAAGATGTTGCATAGGATGCCGCGGAAGAAGATCGTCACCCAGTCGACCGTCACCTTGCCGGCGGCGACGCTCACCATGGAATTGGCGACCGCCTCGCCGTTGAGCTTGTAAATGCCAGCCATGTACACCAAAAAGACGATGAACAGGGCACCAGCAAGGTTACCAAGCCACACGACGACCCAAGCCTTGAGCATCTGGACCAGGGTGATCTTTTTGCTCTTGAGCGCGCAGACCATAAGCGAATTACCGGTGAACAGCTCGGCGCCGCACACCAGCACGAGCACCAGGCCCAGGCAAAAGCACAGGCCGCCCACGACGCGCTGGGCACCCCAGCCCAGCGTGCTGTCGCTCAAAAACACCGTAAAGAACAGGCCGCCGAAGGCGATAAACGCACCGGCGAACATTGCCAACAGAAAGGCCTTAGCGACCGGCAGGTTAGCCTTGGTCACGCCGGCGGTCTCGGTCTTGGCCTCGATCGCGGCGGGCGCCAGGCAATCGGGAGCGGGGTACTCCACCTTGGAATCTGCCATGTCAATCACTTCTTTCCTAATCAGCAGGGACAAGCGCTCCTATAGCTCCTGCCCCAAGCGGACAAAGTGGGAAAAGTCGTTGGCGGCCACGGCGTCATACACGGCGTCGACGGCGTCAAAGACTTCCGGGGACATGGGGTTGTAGAACTCCGTGTCGCCCGGCTGAATCCCAACGAAGACGATATCATCACACGATTGTTCGATTTCCTCGATCAGAATCGACAAAGGAAGCGAATGCGTGGTAAACATCGACTTGCGGGCCACATCGCGTTTGTCGAGCAGGCGGATGGCGCCGACGGGCAGCGCCATGTCGGCGGCATCGACCAACACCAGGCGCGGCGGACGCTCGCGCTTGACCTCGATGATGTCGTCCTCGGGCGTTTGCCCACCGTCGATGGTGTACCAACCGGCGATGGGCGTGTCCTCCATCTTTTTGGAGAGCACGGGGCCGGCGGCATCGTCGGCGCGCAGCACGCTTCCCGCCGTGAGCACGATACCCGCAAACGGGGCGCCGTTCACACGACCATCTACAACGCGACCCATTACTGCAACCTTCCCGTCAGATACACGCCCGACACATCGCGCACGCGCTCAACCAGATCGCGAAACTTCATTAAGAACGCAACCTGCTGGGCATGCAGGCCAAAGTCGTCATCGAACACCGAGATGCCGGCCTTGGCCGAACCGCGAAAACCACGATCGTCGAGCAGCGTGTCGCAGGCCTCGAGCAACGACGGCACCGCCGCCTTGTCGAGCTGGCACTCGCCAAAGGAGCGGATGGCCTCGAACTTGGTCTTGGCCTCCCCCTCCGGCAGCGCGTCGACGAGCGAATAGAACACGTTCACCGGCACCGACAGGCGCGGCTCAAAGCAGTCGAGCACGCCGGTGTGGTGGCCCACGGCGAGCGTGTAGTACAGCACGTCGCAGGCCTCCTGGGGAACGTCTTCCTCGGTCTCCACAAACTTACGCGTGAGCTCATAGAAGACCACCTGGTCGGGCGTATGGCCCAGGCAGGGGTCGGCGACGCCCTCGGCGGCCTCGTCGCTTGCGCGCGAGGCATCGCCAAAAGAGCCGCCGAGCATGCCGGGGCCCGCAAAGTAACCAGAGCGGTCCGTGAGCTCCATCTAGCGACCTCCGGCCAGCACCAGATCCTGTAACGCCGAGTACACCTCAACGCGGCGAGGATCATCCTGCTTGTCGATGAGCAGCGCCATGGCACCGCGGATATCGCCCTTGGGCGCGCCCTCGAGCGTATCCATAAACTCGTTGGCCAAGTCGCGGCCGTAACGGTAGCCGCTCATGGCGCGAGCTTCGCGCTCAATGGCAACGCGCAGCTTGTACGGCACGCCGGGGTGCAGGATATCGGCCTGCTCGCCGGCGGCCTCCACCGTGGTCTCGGCATGGAGCTTTTGGTCCAGCAGGCCAAGTGCCATGGCAAAGCCGTAGACGGTCTGCGCGGGGCTGGGCGGGCAGCCGGGGATGTAGACATCGACCGGCAAGATCTTGTCCGTGCCGCCCCAGACGCAGTAGTTGTCGTAGAAGATGCCGCCGGTGCAGCCGCACGCGCCATAGGACACCACGATCTTGGGATCGGGTGCGGCCTCAAAGGCGCGCAGGGCCGGCATGCGCATGGCACGCGTCACGGCACCGGTGTACAGCAACACATCGGCGTGACGGGGCGAGGGCACGACCTTGATGCCAAAGCGCTCGACGTCGAAGACGGGCGTGATGGAACCGAAGATCTCGATCTCGCAGCCGTTGCAGCCGCCGCAGTCGACACGGTAGACGTACACCGAGCGCTTGATCTTCTTAAGAAGGGTCTCCTTGGCCTTCTCGATGCTCTCGTCGAGCTCGATCTTGGTCGGGCGGTACTGAAGCCGCTCGGGCAAAAGCGTGGGTTCGGCCATGGTTACTCCTCCTTCGTATCAAAATCCATGATGATGCCCTCGACCGGCGCCGGACCGGCGGGAATCTCGGGCGCATCGGGGTTGAGCTCGCGGTCGATATACTCCGGGTTCACGCCGTGGCCGCCCAGATACTCCATGCCGGGGCCCTGGGGCTCGCCGGACGCAAGCGTCTCGTTGGCAGCCATGCCGGCAGCGTTGCCGGTCTTTACGGCCGAGGCGGCGCGCAGGGCGTCGAGCTCGCGCTTGCACTCCTGGCACATACCGACGGTACGGGCAGCCTGCTCGGCCTCCATGCCGCCGGCCTTTTGCAGCAGGCGCTTGGCGTAGTCGATCTCCTTGTGCGGGGCAAACGGCTTGCCGCAGCGCGAGCAATGCTCGAGCGTGTAGACGCTCTTGCTGGTGAGGTCGTCCTTGCTCATGACGGCCAGCTCAAACTCCTCGGTGAGCTTGATGGCCTCCATGGGGCAGGCTTCCTCGCAACGGCCGCAAAAGATGCAGCGGCCGTAGTCGATCGACCAGGTAATGGTATCGGCCGCAAGGTCGGTGTCCATGCGAATGGCATCGGCCGGGCATGCCACGCCGCAGGCACCGCAGGCGATGCAGAGCTCGGCATTGTGCTCGGGCTTGCCGCGCATGTCCTTGTTGGTGGGGAACGGCGCAAACGGGTACTTGACTGTCGCGTCGCCGGCCTTGGCGTTAACCTTCCAAAGCTTCAGCATTTTAGAGCGCCTCCTCATCGAGCGGGGCGGCCATGGTGCCCTCGCCCGCGAGCGGCGACTTGTCGCGCCAGACGTTCTCGAACTGCTCCTTGTCGAGCACGTGGTCGCGCTTGGCGGCGACATCGGTCACCGTCACGCGATCGGTGCAGGAGTAGCACGGGTCGAGCGAGCCGACGATCAGCGCTGCATCGCCCACGGTGTTGCCGCGGAACATGTAGCGCAGGACCGGCCAGTTGCTGTACGTGGCGGCCTTGGCGCGCCAGCGGTAGCACTTCTGGTTATTGCCGAGCATGGCCCAGTGCACGTCCTCGCCGCGCGGCGCCTCGGTGGCGCCGATGGCGTACTTGTGCGGGGTGTACTCCCAATCCGTGGTGAGGATGGGGCCCGACGGGCAGTTCTCGAGCATGGTCTCGATCATATCGATCGAATCGTAGACCTCCTGGATGCGGACGGCGGTGCGGCCGAAGGCGTCGCAGGTGTCGGCCGTAGCGGCGTGCATCTTTTGGACATCCGGATCGGCGTAGCCGTCGAAGGGATGGTCAAAGCGCACGTCGCGGGCATAGCCCGAGCCACGCATGAGCGGGCCGACCGGCGAGAAGTCGCGGGCGATCTTGCGGTCCAGGATGCCGATGCCGCTCGTACGCTCGATAAAGTTGGGCGTGGAGAGCAGCACGTCGACGAGTTCCTGAACCTCGGAGCGCAGCTGGTGGATGGTCGTTAGCGTGGAGAGCTTCTGCTCGGCCAAAATGTCGCGACGCACGCCGCCGATCACGTTGAGGCCGTAGGTCTTGCGGTGACCGGAGAGCTTCTCGGCCAGGTCCATGGACTTCTCGCGGACGCGGAAGAACTGTTGGAAGCCGGAGTCGAAGCCCGTGTAGTGCGACGCCAGGCCAATGTTGAGCAGATGCGAGTGCAGGCGCTCGACCTCGAGCATGATGGCGCGGATGTACTGGGCGCGCGGCGGGACATGAATGCCCTGGGCGCGCTCGACGGCCTCGGCATAGGCCACCGAGTGGGCGCAGCCGCAGATGCCGCAGATGCGGTCGGCGAGGAACGTCACGGCGTCATAGTTCAGACGCGTCTCGGCGACCTTCTCCATGCCGCGGTGCACGTAGAACAGACGGTAGTCGGCGTCGACGATCGTCTCGCCCTCGACGAACAGGCGGAAGTGGCCGGGCTCGTCGGAGGTAATGTGCAGCGGGCCCATGGGGACGAGCGTGGTCTCCTTGCCCTTGGTATCGGCCAAGAACTCGTAGTTTTCCATGTCGCTCGCGGGAGCGGGACGGAAGCGGTAGTCCATGGAGTCCTTGCGCAGCGGATACAGGCCGCTGGGCCAATCGTCGGGCAGCACCAGGCGACGACGATCGGGCAGACCCTCGGGGATCAGGCCGAACATGTCGCGCAGCTCGCGCTCGCCCCACACGCAGGCGGGGACGAACGGCGTCACGGACGGGAACGTCATCTTGGCGGGATCAACCTCGGTGCGCACGGTCACCCAGCCGGGATCCTCCCCCTCCATGGAGATGACGTAGTACACGGCGTAACGGCCGCACAGGCTGCGCTCATCGTTGCCGATGATCACGGGAATCCAGCCGTAGCGCTCGTAATACAGGTAGTGGACGGCCTCGGGCAGCTTGTCCTGCTTGACGGTAATCGTCAGCTGGTCCTCGCACTGCCACTCGACCTTCTCGATGCAGCCCGGAACGGCGTGGCGCAGGGCCTCGACATGGCTCTCGCAGCGGCGGGCATACACCTTGTTCTCAGTTTCAATCATTCGTTACTCCACCTCGCTCTGAGCGGTCTCGGTACCGAACACAGCGCGGTACATCGGCGTCGCGTGAAGTTCCTCGGTGCTCTGCTCGAGCACGATGCCGGTCGCGGTCTCCACACCGTGCACGAGGGGCAGCGGGGTGGCGATGCCAAACCACAAGATCATGACAGCCAGGATGATTTCGGGGATAAGCATGAGCGCCGGGGCCTCATGCTTGCCCATACCCTGGGGCGCATGGCCGAATACCGACTTGAGTGCGATGCGGGTGAGCGCGGAGATGGCCACGGTAAGACCGAGGGCGACCACGACGACCAGCCACATGGGACCGGCGGTAACACCGGCGACAAAAGTCAGGAACTCGGAGATAAACATGCCAAAGGGCGGGAAGGCACCAAGACCGAGCAGCGCCAGGATGGCGAGCGCGGCGGTTGCGGGGGCAACCTCGACGACGCCTTGGATCTTAGCCAGGCTACGCGTGCCAAAGGCGTGCTGGATGTTGCCGGACACGCAGAAGGCAAGCGTCTTGGTAAAGCCGTGGAACACGCAGTGCAGCAGGGCCGCGGCGATACCCAGCGGGCCACCGATACCCAGGCACAGGGCGATAACGCCCACGTTCTCCACAGACGAGTACGCAAAGCGGCGCTTGAGGTCGTCTTGGCGAAACATCGAAAGTGCCGCCACCAAAATGGACAGCGTGCCGACGATCAGCAGCAAAAGCTGCGGATACTCGGCGCCCACGGCCTGGATGGTAAAGCCGTAGAAGCGCATGATCACAAGCATGGCGCACTTAAGCAACACACCCGAGAGCAGGGCCGAGACAGGGCTCGGGGCCTGAGAGTGGGCATCGGGCAGCCAAGTGTGCATGGGGAACAGGCCGGCCTTGGTGCCAAAGCCGATCACGATAAACGCAAAGGCGAGGCGCATGAGCGTCGGGTCGAACTGGTCGGCATACGGCAGCACGCACGACAGGAATGCGGCCTCGTGGGCGTTGGGAATCACGTCGGCGGCGTTGGCGTAGATCAGCAGCGTACCGAACAGGCCAAAGGCCACGCCGGCGGTGCAGACCATCGCATACTTCCAAGAAGCCTCGAGGGCCGTCTTGTTCTTGTAGATACCCACGAGGAACACGGTGGAAAGCGTGGTTGCCTCCACGGCGGCCCACGTGAGGATCATGTTGTTGGACAGGCACGCGAGCAGCATGGTGAACACGAACAGGCTAAACAGCGCAAAATACTGCTTGGCGCGCTCGGCGGGCATAGAGCCCTCCTCGATATCGGCCTTTACATAGGGCAGCGAGAACAGCCCCGTAAGAAAACCGATAAAGCCGATGAGCAGCACAAAGATGGCGCCCAGCGAATCGAGGTGGAACCACAGGCCAAGAGCGCTCGTGGTGTCACCGCTCATAAGGACGTCACCGGCCGTCATAATCGACAGCACCAGGACGGCTGCGACGGAGACCAGGTTGAGACCGGCAAACACGTTATAGGACGTGTTCTTGGGCAAAAATGCCATGACCAGCGAGAACACCAAAGGAGTCGCGAGCAGGGCGAGAATCAACGTTTCCATGGACTACCCCCTCAGCTCGGACAGGTCGCGCGCATCGAGCGAGTGAGAGTCGTCCCAAATGCGACGTACGACGATGGACATGATGATGACGGCAAAGATGGCGTCGGTGGCGATACCGATCTCGATAATCTCGGGAGCGGTGGGGGCCAAAAGCGCGAGCGTCACGTGGCTGCCGTTTTCCATAAGGCAGTATCCAAAGATCTGCTTCATGATGTTGCGCTGCGAGATGATGCAGGTGAGGCCCACAAAGAAGTGAGCGAAGCTAATAGCGAGCGCAGGCGTTGCGACCTCGGCCGTGGGCAGGCTGATCTGCGTCACGACGGCAAAGCAGATCGCGACTTCCACGGCGATGATGCAGATGGCCCACGCGGGCTTAAGGCCGGCCTTAAGCGATGCATCGCTCGGCTCGCCCATCTTCTTGTATGCGCGGGTGAGGATATAAGGGACCAGGACGACCTTAGTGATAAAGGCAGATCCAGCCCACATAAGCAGCTCCTGCGCACCGGTGGTGACACCGAGCGTGGCGAGAAGCCCCACGAGCACCAGCGACTGCAGCGCATACCAGTTGATGGCATGTTTGATGTTCTTGGAGACGACCACCATGGTAGACGTGACGATCAGAAGGCCGCCAAGAATGTTGACGATCGAATAACCCATGTCGTTCTACCTCCTAACCGATCCAGCTGGCCGAAAGCGGGCCGCTGACGATGACCATGATGATGAGCACGATGAACACGAACGCCATCGCACGGGGAAGCGGGGCCCCCGCAGCGACCTCGTCGCTCGGCTCGCCGGGCAGGCAATAGCCCATCCACTTGAGGAACCAGGCGAAGGTGGCGACGGTCTCGGCAACCATGATGCACACGAGCACCAGGATCGCGACATTGCCGGCACCCACAGAGAAGCCGCCGGCGATGATCTGGAACTTCGAGAAGAACGTGTTCATGGGCGGCACGCCGGCAATGGCGAGCGCCGCGACTCCAAAGCCCACGCCCGAGATCGGGTACTTCTTTACGATGCCGCGAAGCTTGGGCAGCATACGCGTGCCGAGCGTAAAGGAGAACGAACCGGCGATGAGGAAGAACAGGGTCTTGGCGAAAGCATGGTTAAAGATGTGGCACACGGCACCGTCAAAAGCCAGCTGGCTGCCAAAGACCGAAAGGCCCAGACCAAAGAACACATAGGAGAGCTGGGCAATCGTGGAGAAGGCCAGCAGGCGCTTCATATCCTTTTGCGGCAGGTACATAAGGAAACCAAAGAGCATGGTAACCATGGCGTCGATAATGGCGACCCAGCCCACGATCTCGGGAACCTCGCCGGCAGAGACGAGTGCACGCGCGAACACGCACACGCCAACCTTAACCATCGAGGCACCATGCAGGTAGGCCGAAACAGGCGTCGGCGCCTCCATGGCCGAAGGCAGCCACATGTACATGGGGACCTGTGCGGACTTGGCCCAGGCCGCAAACAGCACGAGCAAAAGGACGATAGCCTTGAGCTTGGCGTCGAGGCCGGCAATCGCGGTGATGGCGAAGGTACCGGTGTGGGCAAACACGATGGCGGCGCCCAGATACAGGCCGAGCGCACCGATATGCGTGATGATCAGGGCCTTCATGCCGGCCTTCTTGGCCGTAGGCGACATGTAGTAGCTAATGAGGCCCCAAGAGCACGCACCCGTGATCTCAAAGAACACGAGCTGGCCCAAAAGGGTCGAGCTGTACACGAGGCCGGCCATGGCGCCGATGAAGGTCGCGAGGTACGCGTAGAAGCGACGGCGCGGCGCGTCGGGATGCTCACGGTTATTCTCGCTCATATAGGGAATCGAATAGATCACGACAAGCAGGCCGATACCCACAAAGGCGGGCGCGAGCAGCGTGCTCATGCGATCGAAGGTGAATCCCATGACGAGGGTCTGCCCAAACGAGATCAGGGGGACCTGCGTGTCGGGCATGCCGGCGCCGGCGAAATTCGCGGCGAGGGCGATGGTGCAGACCGTCGAGACGGCGGCACCCAAAACGCTGAACCACTTGGCGTACGGACGGGGGAACAGGGCGACGAGCACCGAGGCCACCATCGGGGCCGCGATAGCGACCAAGCCGAGAAGGGACAGACTGACTGCAAATGACATTGTTTCTCCCTTCTCCTACACGCCGACGACCACGAAGACAAACGCCAGCACGGCGATGCCCACGACGGCCCAGGTCTGATTACCGAGCACCTTAAAGCGCGAACGCGAGCAAGAGTTCTCGATCACGCCGCATACGACAAAGTCGATCAGGCACTTCACCAGGAAGATGACTGCACCCAGAACGGCGGCGGCGCCCACGGTCGCGGGCTCGCCCCAAGGGACGAAGATCGCGCAGAACCAAGCGACGACCAGGACCTGCTTCATGGACATGGCAAGTTTGGCCATGGCGAGCGACGGGCCGGAAAGCTCGGCGAGCGGACCTTCCTGGAGCTCCTGCTCAGCCTCGGCCTGATCAAAGGGCAGCTTGCCGAGCTCCATGTAGCAGGCAATCGCAAAGGCGATGCCGGCGAGGATCACGGCGACCGGCGCGTCGATCGCGCCCGTCATGATGTGCTGACCCATGGTGGCGATGTCGGTGGAACCGCACACCAGGGCGGCGGCAAACAGTGCCAGCAGCATGGACGGCTCGATGAGCACGCTCATGAGCAGCTCGCGAACGCCGCCGATACCGGCGTAGGCGTTGGACGAATCCACACCGCAGAGGGCGAAGAAGAAGCGGGCGAGCGCCAGGCTGTACATGATGGTGATGGCGTCACCAAAGACCGGGATGGGGCTTTGTGCCGTAAAGAGCGGCAGGCCCATAGCGAGCATAAAGGCGACGGCGAAGAACAGCGGCGGCATAATGCGCAGCGCAAAGCTCGCATCCGCGCTCTGGGACTCGGGGCGCGCAAAGAGCTTGGCCAGGTCGCGATAGTCCTGCATGATGCTGGGGCCGCGACGGTTGTGCATCTTGGCGCGGATCACGCGGCCGAGACCGGAGAAGAACGGTGCGACGGCCATGACGACCACGCCCTGCAGAACGGCAAGTACGATGTTGTTCATGCTCTCCCCTCCTTAACCCATTTGCACGGCGAGCACGAGGAACACCACGAGTGCCGCGACGATGTAGCAGATATAGATGCTGTAGTTGCCGCCCTCGAGCTTAGTCGCGAGGTCGGCGAGCTTCTCGACACCCTTATGCGGGGCATCGACGAGAACCTTGTCGGGTACGGGCTCCACAGCCTCGGCCACACCGGTGAGCTTCTGGAAGAAGTGCGCGATGGACCAGCAGACGGCCGTGCAGCGGTCACGCAGCGTGTAGAGCGGCTGCATAAACCAGGACACCTCGGAGGCAAAGGTCGTGGCCACGACGGGCATATGCTCGTTGGGAGCATAGCCGCATGCCCACGGCTGGGACTTCTGCACCTTGCCGACGGTCTTGAGCTTGCGATAGCCGCAGGCAAGGCCGACGAGCACCACGAGCGCAATAGCGATCGCGGGCGTGGAGGTGGCAGCGCCGGAGTATTGGTTCATGAGCTCCATGCCCTCGGCGGCAAATACGCCACCGTACGGATGCAGCACGGACGCGGCGACATCGACCAGCACGGGCGCGATCACGGGAGCGCCAATGCCCAGCACGACGCAGATGGCCGCGAGCAGGCCCTGCGCAAACACCATGGGGGCGGGGACCTCCTTGGCATTGGCCGCGGCCTCGGAGCGGGGCGCGGAGGCAAAGGAGACGCCATAGGCCTTGACGAAGCACGTGACGGCCAGAGCGCCGGTAATGGCAAGCGCGACGGCAGCGAACACGGCCACGATCATGACGGCCTTGTCACCCTGCATGGCGGCATTAAAGAGCGACTGGTAGGTAAACCACTCGGACACAAAGCCGTTGAAGGGCGGGATGGCCGAGATGGCAAGCGCGCCAACAAGGAAGCAGATGGCCGTAGCCGGCATACGACGGAACAGGCCGCCCATCTTCTCCATATTGCGCGTACCCGTGGAGTACAGCAGCGCACCGGCGCCCAAGAACAGCTCGCCCTTAAACATCGCGTGGTTAAACGTGTGGTAGAGGGCGGCCATCAGAGCCAGGACGGCGATGCCGACCGAGTTGAGCGCCATGGCGGCCATGGAGGCGCCGACGCCGAGCAGAATGATGCCGATGTTCTCGACAGAGTGATAGGCCAGCAGGCGCTTGATGTCATGCTCCTGCAGGGCGAAGGCCACGCCGAGGACCGACGAGATCGCACCGAAGACCATGACCATAAGGCCCCACCAGACCTGAACGCCCGAGGCGGAGAGCAGGTCGAGGCCCACCTTGAGGATGCCGAAGATACCGATCTTGATCATGCCGCCGGACATGAGGGCCGACACGTTGGACGGCGCCTCGGGATGTGCCTTGGGCAGCCAGCCGTGCAGCGGGATGATACCGGCCTTGGCGCCAAAGCCAAAGAAGGCGAGCACGAAGCACACGGATGCGACCGCGGGGCTAAACTGCGTGGCGCGGAAATCCGCAAAGGCAAACGAGCCACCGGCGAAGTTGGTCATGGTGAGGAAGCTCGCCATGATGAGCACAAAGCCCACGTGAGCGATCACAAAGTAGAGCCAACCGCCGTGAATGGAGTTCTCGTTCTCCTCGATCACGACCAGGAAGTACGAGGTCAGCGACATGAGCTCAAAGGCGACCAGGAACCAAAACACGTTGTCGGCGGTGATGACGAGCATCATGGACGCCACGAAGGTGTTAAAGAAGAAGCCGGCGCGGCCCTTTTTGCCCGGGTACTCATCAAAGTAGTTGAGACCGTAGATCGAACCGGCAAACGCGAGCACCGAGATGAGCGCCACGAACAGACCGGACAGCTGATTGAGCAGCAGCTGGAAATGGGCAAACGGGAAAAACACGATGGTGTCGACCGACGTGACATCGCCCAGCACGGCCTGGATACCGGCCACAAACGAAAGCACCGCGGCGGCGGCGCCGATAAGGCAGCCGGCGGTTTTGGCAGCGTTATCGGCCTTGATCAGCAGAACCGAGGCGAGCGCACCGATGCACGAGACGGCAAGCGATGCGATAAACAGCGTCATGCTATCCATTGTTTACGCTCCCTTCTGCTTTCTCTGACAGGCCCTGGGCCACAGCGGTAACGTCGACGGCCGGACCGTTTTCGATCGAGCGCAGGCGCTTGGCCTCGTCGAGCTCGCGATCGGCCGCGCCGCCCATGACGGTCAGCGCCTTGGTGGGGCACGCCGCCACACAATGCGGGCCGTCTGGATCGAAGGCGCACAGGTCGCACTTGACAGCGCAGGTGTACTGGCCAGGAGCCCACGTAAGCAGGCTGCTCAGGGACTTAGGATACGAAGGCGTCGGATCGCACATGCCTGCGACACCGGCGATAGACGTGCCATCGGGATGGATGGCTCCGAAGGGGCACGCGATGGCGCACAGCCTGCACCCGATGCACTCCTGCTCCTTGACGTGGATGCGGTCGCCATCGTGCTCGATGGCATTCACCGGGCAAACCTCGGCGCAGGGGGCACCCTCGCAATGGTGGCAGGCAAGGGCGGCCGAAATACCGCCGGTCTTCACGAGCGCCAGGCGCGGCGTATCCTGAAGACCCTGCATCCGGTGGGCGTCGGCACAGGCGGACTGGCATGTTCCGCAGCCGATGCACCTCTCCGGGTTGATGTCGATGAAGCGGTTCATCCCCACTTCCTTTCAAAATAACGGGCCGGGCTCCCGAACGTACGGGACGCCCGGCCCAAAAAGCCAACGAGAACGGGACTACACGATTTGGTTCACGTGCGCCTCGTCGTCGAACTTGGCGGCGCCGGGCTCAACGTCTTGGGGAGCGGCGGCATCCACCAGAGCCTGCTTGAGCTCGGTGTACTGACGCTCGACCTCGCCCTCGGCCCAGACCTGGTCGGCAATGGCGTCGACCTGGCAGGCGGAGAACTTGTCCTCGGGCGTATGCGAGACCGGGTCGACCTTGTGCATGGTCAGCTCGTTGCACTTGCCGATCCACCACTGGTAGGTCATATAGACCGTGCCCTTGTTGATACGGTCGCTCACGTCGGCGCGGCTGTATACCTGGCCGCGGCGGCTGTGAATCGAGACGATGTCGCCGTTCTTGATGCCGCGCGCCTGGGCGTCCGCGGGATTCATGCGGACAAAACCGGGCTCATCGGCAAGCAGCGCCAGCGTCTTGCAGTTGCCGGTCATCGAACGGCAGCTGTAGTGGCCGACCTCGCGGACGGTGCACAGAATGAGCGGGTACTCATCGTCGGGAAGCTCGGAGGGCGCCTCCCAGTCGTGCGCCATCAGGTTGGCGCGGCCGTCCTTGGTGGTGAACTTGCCACCAGCGAACATGTCGGGCGTACCGTGGTCGTTCACATCGGTGCTCTTGACGGGCCACTGGGCGTAGCCGCCCTCGGGAGCCATCTTCTCGTAGGTCGCGCCCACAAAATTGGGGCACAGGCTAATGCACTCGTTCCAGATCTGCTCGGTGTTGTCGTAGTGCATGGGGTAACCCATACGCGTGGACAGGTCCGCGAAGATCTCCCAGTCGTGACGGCACTCGCCCTTGGGCGGAACGGCCGCGTCAAAGTGCTGGAAGCTACGGTCGGATGCGGTAAAGACACCCTCGTGCTCGCCCCAAGAGGTGGCAGGCAGGATGACGTCGGCGAGCATGGTCGTCTGCGTCATAAAGATGTCCTGGCAAATGAACAGATCCAGCTCGGAGAGCGTCTTGCGCATACCGGCCGAATCGGGCTCGGTCTGCACCGGGTCCTCGCCGTAGTTGTAGAAGCAGTGCACCTTGCCCTCGTCGACCAGGTGGCCCAGATCGGTGAGCTTGTAGCCCTCCTCGAGCGGGAGCTTTTCCTCGGGCACGCCCCAAGCTTTGGCAAACTTGGCACGCACTGCGGGGTCAGTGACTTTCTGGTAGCCAGGGTACAGGTTGGGCAGCATGCCCATATCGCAGGAGCCCTGGACGTTATTCTGACCGCGCACGGGCGCGAGGCCGGAATTGGGTTTGCCGATCTGGCCGGCAACGCAGGCGATGGAGGCGATGGTGTGCACCGTCTTCAGGTTCTGCTTCTGCTGGCATACGCCCATGCCCCAGCCAATGATGGCAGAGGGCTTCGCCGTGGCGTACATCTCGGCAGCTTGGTGGATCAACGCGGGCTCGACACCCGTGATGTCCTGTACAGATTCGGGAGTGTAGTTCTTGATGGTCTCCCACCACTCGTCAAAGCCGTTCGTGTGCTCGGCGACGAATTCCTTGTCGTAGAGGCCATCGTTGACCAGACAGTTGGCAAAGGCGTTGAGGAACGCAACGTTGCAACCGTTCTTGATCGGAAGGTAGAGATCGGCGATACGCGCGGTTTCGATATGGCGCGGATCGGCGACGATGATCTTGCAACCCTTTTCTTTGGCTCGCACGATACGCCTTGCGACGATGGGGTGCGAATCGGCAGGGTTATAGCCGAAGAGGAAAATGCAGCCCGCATCCTCCATACCGGGGATGGAGCATGACATGCAACCTGAACCAACCGTGTCCATCAGACCGAGGACAGTAGGGCCGTGTCAAGTACGGGCGCAGTTGTCCACGCTGTGGGTGCCGATGCACGCACGC
This sequence comes from Collinsella aerofaciens, assembly GCF_015546965.1. Taxonomy (GTDB): domain Bacteria; phylum Actinomycetota; class Coriobacteriia; order Coriobacteriales; family Coriobacteriaceae; genus Collinsella; species Collinsella aerofaciens_X. The sequence continues at coordinate 46,588 of NZ_JADMUF010000009.1, read as the reverse complement.
GTAAACTTCTGCATGACGTAGTTCGCCTCATTGCCGCCGCCTCGCGAAGAGCCGGTAGTCATGACAGCGTTAGGACCATATTCGTCAATTATGGCCTGCATCTTAGATGCGGTGAAATCCAGTGCCTCGTCCCAGCTTACGCGCTCAAGATCCGCGCCCTTAGTGCGGCGGATCATCGGGTGCAGTACGCGAGGAGTCAAGATCTTGGTGTCGTTGATGAAGTCGTAGCCGCTCATGCCCTTAAGGCACAGCTCGCTCTGGTTGGTGATGCCGTTGAGCGGTTCGGTACCCACGACCTGGCCGTTTTGGACCAAGAGGTTAAACTGGCAACCGGCGCCGCAGTACGGGCAGATCACTTTATGCTTCTCCATGACACCCTCCTTCCTTTCTCTGCTACCGATTAATCGGTACTTATTTGACAATCATTGGGCTTGTCGCCCCAACGCTTACGCCTCGTTTTCGATGGTGGCGCGGGCACGCTCGGCGGTCAGTTCCGCCAGGCGCTCCTCGTCTACCAGGGTGAGGCCCTTGGTCGGGCACGCCTCGGCGCACGCCGGACCGCCGGGACGGTCCACGCACAGGTCGCACTTGAGCACGAAGCTCTTGGTCTGCGAACCCACGCGAACGTCGCCCATCAAGACCGGAACCTGCGTGGTCGCCACGCTCACGGCGCCAAAGGGGCATGCCATGACGCAGCTCTTGCAGCCGATGCAGTTGTCCTCGTTGACGCCGATACGATGGTTCTTTGGATCAAAGAACAAGGCGCCCGTAGGACAGGCCTTCGCGCACGGGGCATCCTCGCAGTGATGGCAAGCCACCGGTGCGGAGATCTCGTACGTACGCGTCACGCGCAGGCGCGGCGCGGCGATGTTGCCGGGGATGTCGTGCGCCTCGATGCACGCCGCCATACAGGTTTGGCACCCAATGCAGCGTGAGGAATCGGCTACGACTCGTTTATTGCCCATGTTGTTCACTCCCTCCTGAATCCCATGCCGGAGAGACCCTGTCGACGTTGCCCCGGACCGCCCGTGGTCCGGCATCGGCGTATCGAGTGCATGCGGCGAAACAGGCACTTCGATAGAATTCCTCCAACGATATACAGGTTAAATATACGCAGTTGCAGGTGGCAAACTTGAGCATAGGCCCTGCAATACGGGTGTATTGCAGGGGTTTTGGCAGGTTGGAATTATTCTCTAGAAGCTATAAAGGTGAGTGTATTACATGCGTACATCCAAGGGAGATTTCACGCTCGTTTCTGAAGGATGTAGTACGTTTGTAATATCGTTTACACTCAATTACTCTAGTGCAATAAAGTAGTGGTTGTAAGATTGGCTATTATTAGCCGATGTTGTATTTGACTATTCAAATTGCACGCTCATTAAGGGAGGCCAGTGATGTCATCGACTCAAAAACGAGCCATCCTGCAGGTGCGCATTCGCGAGGAAGACAAGCAGCATGCCGAGCGTCTCTACGACGCCATGGGCACATCGCTCGCCGAGGCTGTCCGCTTATTTGTCGCGCAAAGCATTTTGATGCGCAAGCTCCCCTTTCAGCCGGTCGCCGTGCGCTCAAAGGACGGCACGGCCGCCTATGGACTGCTCAAAGCATACGGGGACCCCAATCGCCGCTCCGAGGAGCGCAATGCCTGGATTGAGTACCTTGCTACAGAAAGCGACGAGTCGGTTTTGGGTCCCGAGGAAGTAGATATCCATGAGTAGCACCATCATCGACGAGACCGTCATCCTACGTTACCTGCTTGACGACGACGAAGTTCTGTCACCGCGCGCCGCCAAGGTCATCGCCACGCGCACCGCTCGCGTTTACCCCGAAATCATCACGCGCGTCGTCGTCACGCTGCGCGAAGTCTATAAGGTCCCCCGCACAGAGATTGCGGCTGCCATGGCTAGACTGCTCGACGACGTGATGGTCGACGAGCCCACCGTTGTCGCCCTTGCCGTCAAACTCTTCGGCAAGACCCATATGGACTTTACCGACTGCCTCCTCGCAGCCCGAACCGCCATCTACAACGATGATGTCGTGAGCTTTGGCAAGCCCATCATCCAAGGCATGATCGACTACCGCCGCAAACGCATCAACGCAGCCGAAGCCCGCGAACGCGCCACCGACGCCACCATCGACAAACTCCGCCACCGCCCCCGCAGCTAACCGACAAGCAGCGTCACCGCCCCCGCAGCTAACAACCATCCCCTCCTAAGTTGCGGTGAAATACGGACTGTTTTATGCCTCTGAGCCGCCATTTAGTCCGTATTTCACCGCAACTTGTTGTTAGGCAGCGGAGTTGGTTGTCCCTACTATCAGGAATCCGCAAAAGGCTTTGTTGTTGGAATGCCGTAACCGCGCATCATAGCGCCGAATGCTTCGACATCGTAGGTGTCTGACAGCTTGAAATGAATGACGTTATGACCCATGGCACGCAGGTTCGTATCGCGTAATAAGGCAGCTCGATAGGTTTTTGCCGCGGCATGCTCCAGATCGTTTTGAGTATCGTCCTCGAACTTGCCCAAACCATGAAGCTCCGCCAACATCCATGACCCATCTGGCGTCTGCCAACCATAATCCGCCAGATAATAGCCAGCGTTTCCTGGCCGAGTAATCTCAACCTGAAGCTCGGGCGCAGCAATGCCGGCAAGAATCATGGCTGCCCGCGCCTCGGACTCTCCCCCGTTGTCCGACCTTCCGTCCATATACTCGAACACATCAAACGCACGCGCGATGCCATGCAACCCTCGGCAATTTGCCTGCGCATATGCTCGCAGTTCTTCGCGTTCGACATCGTACTCACGGGCCAAGCCATCGACAAAGCCCAGCGCATAGCGAAAGGCGCTCGTTCGGGCGATATCAACAACCGTTCGACACGGATCCGTCAGTGTAAACAGACCTAGCCGCCACACTTCGCCCGCCCGCCAGCGCTTGTATTCAACGAACTCGTACGTATCACGCCTTGTAGACCGTGGCAGCAGTACTTGCACTTTATCCAGAAGCGTATACGCCGAGCCGATGCCGTAGAGCAGCGCTGCTGTCGATCCGCAAAACACAGCATCCGGTTCAACGACCGCAATAGCGGATGCCAGCTGAAAGATGCGATCTTCAACCCCAAGATTATTCCAATAGACCGGATCCGCATACACGTGGTTGTAAAGACGAAGCATGAGCTCTTCCTGCATAAGCTCACGCGCACGGCGTTCATCCCAAGGATCAATTGTTATAAGCAGCTGTCCATCTTGATGAATTCCAACGGCCGAGAATAGCATCCTTGCATATGACTGCGGAAAATGTTTGCCTTTATCGAGCATGGCCAACCCCATAACCATCACGGCGGAGAGAATACCATTACGCTATCGCATGCTTCCGTCCGCAGGCCTTGCCAAAAGCTGACCAAAAGCTTGACGCCGCAGGTCAGAGCTTCAAAAAATATTTCCACTCTCGGTAGACGGTCGCTACGACCCTCCCAACGGCGTCAAAATCCAACCTTACAAATAGTTGCGGTGAAATACGGACTACATGGGCCATAAAAGCCGAAAAACAGTCCGTATTTCACCGCAACTTAGGAGGGGATGTGGGGTCCCCGGCATGTATATGAAAACGGCTCTGGCACCAAATAGAGCCAAAGCCGTTAAAACTATCTTATGGAGCGGGCGACGGGAATCGAACCCGCGTCATCAGCTTGGAAGGCTGGGGTTCTACCATTGAACTACGCCCGCAAGATATGGTCGGGACGACAGGATTTGAACCTGCGACATCCTGCTCCCAAAGCAGGCGCGCTACCAAACTGCGCCACGTCCCGAAGGTGTTGAGCAGCTAAGGTCTAAACCTTGCGTGTCCCAAAGCGAAGGAAATTATAGGGGAGACTCCCCGCCTGTGCAAGCGCAGAAACCCTAGCTCCTCGAATGTGCGACAAACTGGCTGTGGGCCAGGCCGATCGCAAACGCCACCACGGCGACCGGCGCCCATGCGGCACCGATGTCCGCCAGCGGCAAAGCATCGAACGGCAGCCAGGCACCCGCAAAGAACGCATCGCGGACCGAGGTAATCACGCTCTGCACGGCAACCACACCGCCGACCCAGACCCACACCTGCGGATGAGCGTCGCAAAAGCCGTGTACCAAACCCATGAGAACCAGCACGATGGCGACGGGATACAAGGCGTTGAGCATGGGCACCGAGAACATAAGGATCACGTCGAGGCCCACGTTGGAGAGCACGCACGAAAACGCCGCGAACACAAAGGCGAGAATCGCGAAGGGGCGGCGCATGGCCTCCTCGGAGACCTCCGCTCCCCCTTCAACCACGTACGTCTCACAGAAATAGCGCGCGCAGCAACTAATGAGGCCAATGCACACGTTCATGCAGGCGAGGAAGAAGATGGCGAAGACCACAACCGTGCCGGCAAGGCCAAAGTGCATGGAGGCCGAGCGAGCAAGGATGGCAGCGCCGTTGGTGGCGTCGGGCATCACGGTGCCGAGCTGCATGCCGGCAAGAGCCAAGCCGCAATAGATGATGGCCATGAGCACGCCGGCGATCACACCGGAGCGCGAAATCTCAAAGGCCACGCGCTTGTCATCGGTAACACCCAGCTCGTGAATGGTCTCGGCGATGATGATGCCGAAGGCGAGCGACGCAAGCAGGTCCATGGTCTGGTAGCCGGTCAAGAAGCCTTGGACCGCAACGCCGGCATCATAGGGAGCTTGCGGGGCAGCAGCCGGTCCCAGCGGCGAAATCACGGCGGCGCCGACAACGAGTACGATGAGCGCAATGAGCGCGGGGCCAGTAATGCGACCGAGCACGCGCGTGATGACGCCGGGGCGCAGCGTAAGTGCAAATGCGACCACGAAGAAGGCGACGGCGAAGACCAAGCGCGCGGTGCCAAGCGAAACACCCTCGGGCAGCAACGGTACCAGCATCTCAAACGCCGTGGAGCTCGTGCGCGGAATAGCCAGGCACGGGCCGATGGCCAGGTAAACCGCCGCGACAAAGAACTCACCGAACTTGGGGTGCACGCGACCGGCAAGCTCACGCGCCGTACCGGCAAGTGCCACAGCGATAAAGCCCATGACGGGCAGGCCGATGGCGGCAATCAGAAAGCCGAGCATGGCGACCGGCGTGGCAGAACCTGCCTGAAGCGCCAACAGCGGCGGAATAATCAAGTTGCCTGCGCCAAAGAGCATCGAGAATAGAGCGATGCCGACGGTAACGACATGGTCGGAGCGCAGACCGCGCGGTGCAGATGAGGCCATAGGCACACCTTTCGGGTCGAAACAAAAACGGGACGGGCAAAATACCCGTCCCGCAAGTATAAACGCTTTAGCAGGCTACATCCTGCCAGGGCGTCAATCTGGCTGCCAAGCGAGTGCACTACGCGCCCGGATGGCGGCGACGCAGCAGCTCGAGCCCCAGCGCGACAAGCGCAACAGCACCCGCGGCCACAGCGACAGCCAACGGCGCACGATCGCCCGTATCGGCGAGCTGCTGAGCGCTCGACTTGGAAGACTCCTTCTTGCCGGAGTTTTCCGCGCCCGATGCCTTTGCCTTATCGGCTGCGGAGTCATCCGAGCTACCGGGTTTTGTCGGATCCTTTGAATCCGGCTGGTCGGAATCGGGCGTTCCGGGCTTTTCCGGCTCTGGCTTACTCGGGTTGTCAGGCTCGGGCTTATCCGGGTTTTCCGGGTCCGGCTTGTCCGGCTGATCAGGCTCCGGTTTATCGGGCTCAGGCTTGCCCGGGTCCGGCTGGTCAGGCTGGTCGGGCTCGGGCTTGTCCGGATCGGGAACCACCGGGTCCGGGTTGACAGGCTCCTGCTTCTTCACCGTCAGCGTACCGGGCTCAACCGTGACATCAAAGTTCGGGTCGGTGACCGTCGCCTCGATCTGGTACTCGCCCGCCGGGGAACTCTCATCGGCGACGCAGGAGTACTCGACCTTCACGCCCGAGGTATCGGCCGAGCTCTTTAGGCTTGAGGTAAAGGCGGGATTCATCTCCCCCTCGAAGCGTTCAGCATCGTCGACCTTCACCTTAAGCTTCGCCGGCGTAATCTTGAACTTGCGCGAGGCGGCGCCGATATACCCGTTGCTTCGCAACGTGGCTACAGCGCGGTACGTGCCGGCATCGGTCGGGGCCTCACTTGACGAATAGTGCGTGCCACCCGTCCCGTAATACCTAACCCTCAGATCACCCTCGCAGGCCTCGGGAGCCCCCGTGACCTCGGGCGCTTGGGCATCACCGCTGTAGACGAAGTTACCGCCCTCAAACGCGAGCTCAACCCGCTTCGCCTGAACGACCAGAACGAAGTGCGCGGTCACGGTCTTGTCCTGAGCGTCCTTGCACGTGATGTCAAAGGTAGACACTCCGGCCTTGGACGGGACGCCCGAGAGCGTCAGACCGCCCGCTGTGCGGGTGAGCTTAAACCCGTCGGGGAGCTTAGCGTCGTCCCACGCGTACTCATACGGAGCTTCGCCACCCGCGGCACCCGAAATCGTCGCGCGATACGTGCTATGCGCGCGTGCGACCGGCAGCAGACCGCCGTTGAACACGAGGGCATCCCGGGGCACAACGGAAACGACAGCGCGATCGCTTTCCACCTGCGCCTCGGTGCCGAGATAGCGCTGGGTGACGCGGCAGAAATACTCGCCGGCGCAATAGTCATCAAGGTTCTCAATGAGGAGTGTCTCCCCCGTCTCGCCCCCGAGCGCCACGGCCTCGCCTCCCACCATGTGGAACCATTGATAGGACAGTTCGACAACAGCGGCAGAACCCGTGGACGAGGACGCGTGGTCGAGGACGCCCTTGCCCGCCTCGGCAGCAACCGAGAGCACAACAGCATCGCCCTCGTGGGCATTCGCGTCCTGTGGCTGCGCGATCACCTTCGGAGCGTCTGCTTTCGCGAACTCGAACGTAATCTCGTGCGACGCAGTGACGCCACTCAGCGTGACCTCGTACGCTCCGCCCTCATAGCCGGAGATATCGAGATCGATGGCCTTGTCCGAGCCGGCTTCCGTGACCGTCACCCGCTCGAGGTAGCAGTCCTCGTCAGGCATCGCCGAGAGCGTCACGTCGCCGCCGGAATCAACGGTGACGGAAGCGTTGTCGACCGATCCGTTGACCGCCTTTGTCGTCACCTCAAAGCGTTCGGGCTTGTTCGGGTTATCGGGCTCGGGGTTGTCCGGATCGGGATTATCAGGATCAGGCTTGGGGCCCGGATCAGGGTTATCGGGCTCCGGATTATCCGGATCGGGGTTAGGACCAGGATCAGGCTGATCGGGATCCGGGTTGTCCGGGTCCGGAACCACCGGGTCGGGATCGACGGGCTCCTGCTTCTTTTTCACCGTCAGCGTTCCGGGCACGACCTCGACATCGAAGTTCGGGTCGGTGACCGTCGCGCCGATCTGGTACTCGCCAGCAGGAGAGCTCTCATCGGCATCGCAGGAGTACTCGACCTTCACGCCCGAAGTGTCAACCGCACTCTCTAGGCTCGAGGTAAACGCTGGGTTCGCCTCCCCCTCGAAGCGCTCGGCGTCGTCAACCTTCACCTTGAGCTTTGCCGGAGCGATCTCGAACTCACAGGCAGCGGCACCGGCGTAACCATGGCTTCGCAACGTTACCACAGCGCGGTACGTGCCGGCATCAGTCGGGGCCTCCGTCGAGGAATATTGCGTGCTTCCGGTACCGAAGTACCAGACCTTAAGGTCGCCTTTGCAGACCTTGGGGGCACCGGAAACTTCGGGCGCCTGCGGCGCACCATTAAAGGTAAAGTCGCCATCCGTGAACGATAGCTTTACGCGCTTTGCCTGGACAACGAGCGCAAAGGAGGCAGTCACGGCCTCGCCACGGGCATCCGTGCACGTGATATCGAAGGTGGAAACGCCCGTCCTGGACGGAACACCGGAGAGCGTCAGGCCGCCCGAAGTACGGGAGAGTTTGAACCCGTCGGGGAGCTTCGTCTTATCCCATGCGTACTCGTATGGAGCCTTGCCGCCCGTGGCCCCGGCAATCGTTGCGAGGTACGTGCTGTGGGTGCTCGCTGCCGGCAGCAGGTCGCCGTTAAACACAAGGGTGTCCCACGGCACGATGGAGACGGAGGCACAATCACTGTCCGTCTGCTTCTCAATACCAAGGTAGTGCTGAGTAATGCGGCAGAAATACTCGCCGGCCTGCTCGCCATCGAGGTCCGCGAGCGAGAGCGTCTCCCCCGTCTCGCCCTCGAGCGCCACGGCCTCGCCATCCACCATGCGGAACCACTGATAGGAAAGCTCAATCTCGGCAGCGCAACCCGTGGACGAGGCCGCGTGATCGTCGACGTTCTTGCCTGCCTCGGCCGCAACCGAGAGCACAGCCGAATCGCCCTCATGGACGCTTACGTCCTGCGGCTGCGCGACCACACGCGGAGCGTCCGCCTTCGCAAACTCGAACGTGACCTCCTGCGATGCGGTGACATCGCTCAACGTGACCTCGTACGCCCCGCCCTTGTAATCAGAAATGTCGAGGTCAACGGTCGCATCCGAGCCTGCCTGCGCGACCGTCACGCGCTCGAGGTAGCAGCCCTCGTCGGGCGTCGCCGAGAGGATCGCGTCCCCGCCCACAACAACCGAAACCGAAGCATTGTCGACCGAACCGTTGACTGCCTTCGCCGTCACCTTGTAGTGCTCGGGCTTCTTCTTGACCGTCAGCGTGCCGGGGTCGACTGCGACATCATAGTTCGGATCGGCGACCGCCGCGTCGATCTGGTACTCACCCACCGGCGATTTCTCATTCGCCGAGCAGAAGTACGTAACCTTTACGTCCGACGTGTCGCAACGACTCACCAAGCTGGAGGTAAACTCGGGGTTCTTCTGACCCTCAAAGCGCTCGGCATCGTCGACCTTCACCAGTAACTGGGCAGGTGCAACGGAAACCGTCAACTCGACGTCCTCGGCGGCAAGATAGTTACGCGAGGCAGCGGCATGGGCGACAACATGCGCCGTACCGGCGGCCTTCACCGTCGCACAGCGTCCCTTAATCGAAACCGGGCTCGCATCGTCATCGGAATCGACCAGCTCAAAGCTCACGGGAGTCTGGGCAACGTTGTTAAACACAATGGGGTCTCCACCGTACACACCCGAATAGCTCGTCGTTCCCGTAATGACCTGGCTTGCCTTTGCAATCGAGAACTCGGCGGACTTTTTACCCTGATAGTTGGAGTCAGTCACCTTAACCGTGACGCGGTAGTTGCCACTGTCGCACGGCTCCAGCGCCGTCGGACCATAGGACGTTCCATCTATGCCGCGATAGGTAACGGAATAGGCAGACGCATCAAGGCCGGCAACCGCAACCGCCGCACCGTGTCGTGCGCCATCGTATGTCACATCAGACGTCTCGATCGAAATATCGACCGGGGCCTTCTCAATCGTGAAGTCACAGGAGGCATTACCGACATATCCCTTGGCGTCGAGCGTCACCACCGCACGATACGTGCCGGCATCCACCGGCGCCTGATCCGACGAGTAATGCGTATCGCCCGTGCCAACATAGGTCAGTTTGACATCGTCCTCGCAACCCTCGGGCACACCCGAAAGCTCCGGGGCCTGCGCCGTCGCGTTATAGACAAAGCTCTGGCCTTCAAACGCGAGCGATGGTTCCTTCGCCTTCACGACCAGCACAAAATGCGCTACGCGCTTATTACCCAGGTCATCGGTGCACGAAATCTTAAAGCGACAAACACCCGTAGCCGCAGGCACGCCCGAGAGCACCAAGGCGCCCGATCCGTCATCTGCCAGCGTCAGCCGCATGCCCTCAGGAACCTCAACATCATCCAAGTTATACGCATACGGTGCCTTGCCGCCCGTAGCGCCGGCAATCTGCGCACGGTATTCATCGTGAGCGGTCGCCACCGGCAGCACACGCCCGTTAAATACAAGTGCTTCTCGCGGCACGATGGACACCGTCGCATGCTTGGTATCCGTCTTTGTCACCGTGCCCAGATAGCTCTGCGTAATGCGGCAGAAATACTCGCCCTCGCCCTCGCTGTCGAGCTGGGCAATCGAGAGGGTCTCCCCGGTCTCGCCCTTCAACGCCACCGACTTGCCGCCATCGGCAGTCACGCGATACCACTGGTAGCCCAGCATAACGTCGGCGGCAGAACCCGAAGATACGGCGGCGTGGGCGCGAACGTTACGCCCCGCCTCGGCGGCGACCGAAAGCTCAACCGGATCGCCCTCGTAAGCACTCGCATCCTGAGGCTGGGCAAGCACCTTCGGAGCCGCAGCCTTCGCAAACTCAAACGTGACCTGCTGCGGAGCACTCACGCCGCTCAGTGTGACCTCGTACGCCCCGCCCTGGTAGTCGGAAATATCGAGGTCATAGGCATTGCCGGCCGAACCGTCCTCGCCAGCCTTTTCCGCAACGGTCACGCGCGTCAGGTAGCAGCCTTCATCGGGCGTCGCCGAAAGCGTCACCTTGCCATCCGTAGCGACCGAAGCAGTCTCTGGATCAACCGATCCGTTGACCGCCTGCGCCGTCACCTTGTACCTGGGTGCCTCCGCAAAGCGCGCTTCGACGGTCATGTTGTCTTCGGGGACAAACGTCCAAACTGCATCCGTGCTCAGCGGCTCATCGCCCAACGACCCGTCATCGTTACGCGTATACCACCCATCGAACACATAGCCCGCATCGGGAACGGCAGTCAGGGTCGTGGACTCACCGTTCTCGACTTCGTTGGTCACGGCATAGCCCAGAGATTCGTCCTCGAAGGAACCCTCGACGTGCCCGCCCTGACGCGAATCCACCGCCGTGACCGTCATCGACGCCCGCTCATAAACGGCCGTAAAAGTACGGTTGCCGAACACTACGCGGTTGATCACCGGCGTAAAGCCCACAGGCAGGCCGTTCTCGTCAACCCAGTATTTAAACTTCCAGCCCTTATGCGGCACGGTAAACATAATCGCCGCGGAGTGGTAGGAGCTGCCGGTACCGAGCGCAACCATGCTAAAGCCCGCACCCTTGGGGTACGTCGCGACCTGCACATCGCAGCCCGTCTCATAGAACACAGCCGTGAGCTGCCTGTTCTCCTTGGCGGTGCCGATATAGAACGCGCTATAGCTCACCGTGACGCCCGCATCGTCGACCCAGTGCGAGAAGTGGTACTTCTTCCACGGAATCGCGATCGCCATATACATGTCGCCCCTGTCGTAGGACCTGCTACCGGCAGGAATGCCGTCGACCAGAAGGGCCGTACCGCGGAAGATGGACGACCCCGTGACGGTGATGGTCACCTGTCCATCGGATTCGAACTGCGCGTAGTACGTCATATCTTGCGTGGCGGTCACATCGAGGGTCGTCGCGGTCTCGACAATCGAGGTACCCTCCTTGTCGGTGCTCCAGCCCACAAAGCGATAGCCCATACCGGCCACAGCCGTCAGCTCCACCTGATCGCCTACGGCAAAGCTGCCGCTGCCCGTAACACGGCAGCCCCTGCTCGAAGCCTTGTCCTTCACCACGACCTCGCCCGAAACGGTCACCTCGTACGGATCGGCAAACACAGCCTGAATATCCAGCGTGTCGTCCTCGAGCCCCTCAACCATATCCTTGTCGAGCTTAACCCAGCAATGGGCGTCACAACTCAGCAGTGACTTGTTGCCCTCGGTGTCCAGAACATACCAGCCAACAAAACGCTTAGTCCCCATGGGCGTAGCGTTGAGTTCGACCGTATCGCCGAATTGATAAGAGCCCTCGCCGCTCAGGGTGCCCACGCTATCGTCACTCGCGCTCAAAACGACCTGGTAGGACTTAGGCGCAAAGGTCGCCATATAGGTGGCATCGCCCGTGACCTTAACGGTATAGTCGGCGTTCTCGCTGACTGTCTCGCCCTTGTCGTCCGTCCAACCCGCAAACGAATACCCGGTGCTGGCGATCGCACGAAGCGTTGCGCGATCACCGGACTCATAGCCGCCAAAGCCGCTCACGGCTCCACCCTCGGCAGGCGAAGCAACGGTATGCACGACATACGAACCCGATGCAAAGACGGCGTAGAGCGACGTGTCCTCACGCACGGTAAATCGATAGGTTTTCTTAGAGCTCACACACGTACCGTTACGGAACCAGCCCACAAAAGCCGTATCCTCGGCGGCGACCGCACGCACGGTGACAACTTGCCCGGCGGCATACGTCCCCGCTCCCTCGACCGAGCCCATGCTCTCTTCGCACGAGACGTCCACCGTGTATTGTTTTGCCGAGAACACGGCTTGGAGCGTCGTGTCAGACGTCGGCACCACGTGATAGGTGCTGTCACGGCTTACCACGGCGCCCGAAGCATCGGCCCAATACTCAAACGCGAAGCCCGAAAGCGTGTGCGCCGTCAGCGTGGCGGCGTGCCCCGCCTCAACGGTACCTGTACCCTCGACCCAGCCGGCGACGCTCGATTCGACCAGCGAACCGGTGCCGGAATCGACTACCGTCGTGGCGTCGACTTCATAGCTTTTTGCCATAAAGCGAGCGACGTGCACATGGGTGCGCTCCTGATGGCAGGTGAACTCCGCATCGGCAGACTCAAACGTGCCGTCGGCCGTATACCAACCAGTAAAGACGTAACCGGGATTGGGCGTCGCCTTAAGGGCAACCTCCGCGCCGCGGTCGGCAAGGATTCGGCTCGCCTTGACGGTGCCGCCCTCCGCAGGATCGGCGAGGGGCACGCAGACGGTATCAATAGGCACAAAGGCCGCGGTAATAACGCAGTGCCCGGTTTTACCGCGAGCTTTGGCGACCAACGAGGTCTCGTGCTTAAGGCTCTTCAGGCGACCATTGACGTACCAACCCCAGAACAAAAAGCCTGGATGGGCCTTGGCCGTCAGGGTAAGGGTCTCCCCCAGCTTGAACTTATCGGTCGTAGGCTTCACCACGGTCCCGTTGCACGTCACGGTACCGCCGAGCCACGAATCGGCCGTGACCATGACCTCGGGCTTTGAGTCGGTAAAGATCGCGGTATAGGTATCGCTCTTGGTAACCTTAACAACCAGCTCGGCGGTGTCGTACTCCTCACCGGAGTCATCCTTCCAATGGTCAAAGCGGTAGCCGTCGTTGGGCTTCGCCTTGAGTATCACCGTATCGCCGTATCCGCAGGTAACCGAAGATGCCCCCGGATGCCCCTCGATCTCGACCGTACCGCGCTCCACAAAGGTCTTCTTGGCCTTTGCCTCCACGGTATACGTGTTTTCCTCAAACACCGCACGCACGGTACATTCCACGTCCTCGGGATAGAACTCAAGGTAGCTCGGGTCGGTACCTAAAAGCAGATCCGTCTTGGCGTCGTACCAGCCCTTAAAGGTAAATTGCTTGCTCGCCTCGGCCGTGAGCTCAATGCTCAGCGTGGCAGGCTCGCCCTTCATGCAGTAGCCCTCGCCGTGCACCAAATACTTGCCCGCCATGGCCGCGGCAGGCTCAACGACAACGTCCACCTTGCAGGCACGCGTAAACTTTGCTTGGATCACGCAGTCGGTAATGGGCTCAAAGGAATAGGAGCGCTCGCTCGAAACCAGCGTCGAGGTAACATCCGAACCGCCGTTGCTCAGATACCAACCGTCAAAGATATAGCCCTCGGATGGCGTGGCCTCCGCGGTCACGCGCTCGCCTTCGGGAACCTCGAGCACCATGCCGGCAGTCTCGCCGCGCTTCAGCGTAACGGTGCCGCCCTCGAGCGGGTCGGCCTCGGCACGCACAGTATGCGTATCCCTGCCGTCCATCACGGCCTCGATCCGGGCATTGCCGTTAACGCGGTATTCGCAAACTTCCTGCTTGTTGGCAATCGTGATGCCCTGTGCATCGGTTTCGCGCCACTCCACAAACCGGTACGTCTTCTCCGGATTGTCGGGGCGCACCTTGGGCCGCACCGTAAACGTGAGAATGTCTCCATCCTTCGCGCGAACCTTGCCGTCCACGACCGGCAAGCCATCGCACAGGACCTCGGCGCTGTCGAAGGGATCGGTGTTTACCAGAATGGTCTTGTCCGCCTTGCGGAAACGTGCAACCAGATGGCGATCGACCTCAGCCTTAAAGATATACGTACGCTCGGGCGAAACCTCGATACCGTCCTCGAACCATCCCACAAAGGCATAGTCGGGGCCCTCGCTCGCGGTGACCATGGCCTGGTCGCCACGCGTAATGCTCTGCTTTACAGGGCTTGCGGTGCAGCCTGTCGAAAAATCGGCCTGGATGCCATCGGCTTCGGCGACCGCCGTGACCTCGACTTTTTTCTCAAAGACGGCTGTCATTTTTACGACCTCGGGCGTCAGGTCCGTGATCGTCATCGTCTTGAGAGGAGATGTCGAGACCTCGACGCCGTTCTCTTTCCAACATACGAAGCGATAGCCGGGATTTGCGACAGCCTCGAGCGTGGCGACCGTCCCCTCATAGTGGATACCGCCTCCGGTAACGACGCCGCCAACCTCGGGCTGCGCGGTGGCAATAATTTCGATCTTGTGGTCGCCATGAGGCTTGGGCTTCTTGTGGTCGTCGATGATGTCTTTAATCTCCTTGAGCACCTTGGTGCCCACAGCGGCAACATCCTCGATGTTGTCGGCCATACCGATCTCGATTACCGCATCGGCCGCGATGGGGTCGACGATCTCGCCCAGCCCATACATGGTAGCGAGGACGGCCGCAGCCGTAATCGCGGCGATGAGCGCGGCCTTAAGCGCCGCGAGTGACTCGTCGGGGTCAGTCGCCTCGCGGAAATGCGCGGTATACTGCACATCCCCCTCGAGCACAAACGTGTAGGACGGACCATCGTCGCCGGTAAAGACAACATTGCCGAGGGCATCGGTCGCGTAGTCAAACACATAGCCAGGCATTGGCACCGCCACGACCGTTACGCGCGACCCAATACCGTAAAGACCGGTAGAGAGAAACTGTCCGAGCGGCTGCCCGTCCTCATCGACCCCGTCCACACTCAGCACAACGCTCGCCTGCGGGGCGCAGTAGCGCGGCGTGATCTCGATCCTCGCGTCAGTTTTGTCCTCGGACACAATCGCGTCCGCCTTGTCCACCGTATAGGTAAAGTCGAGCTGATCGCTCACGGCGTACGCATCATCGCCCTCGCCCAGATACCAGCCCAGGAACAGGGCATTGTCCGTGACGGCGGAAACCTCAACCGTCTCGCCGGCATTGCGATAGCAGTTTTGGGCGGCAACACTCAGGTGCGCAAAATCCTGCGACGAATCGGTCGCCTGCGCATCGTTGACATGCACCGCATAGTCCTTGAGCTTAAAGCGCGCCTCGAGGGACAGATCCTTATTCGGCGTAAACGTGTAGACCGTCTCTTTGGAAATGTACTCGCCGGACTCGGTATCATACCAGCCCTTAAAGGTAAGGTTGTCGTTGAGCATCCCCAAAGAACCGGCATCGAGCGTGACCTCGGTGCCCGCATCGAGCGTCATCGAGCCAGAAACATCGGGCAGCTCAACGCCGTCCATCAGCTTGCGTTCGCCTTTGTCGATCGTTTGGGCATAGGAGATCTGGAACGATGTCGGCGCGGGCTTCTTAAGCTGTAGCGTGCCCTTGGTCTGGGTTTCAAAATGCGAATAGCCATCGTCATACACGAGTTTGATGGGCTGTCCGTCCATCGACTCGTCAAAGACATCACCGTCGCAGGGAGTCGCCGTAAGGTACTCGCCGAGCTCTTCCTTTATGAGGGCCTCGTAGTTCCAAATCGATACCGAATGCGGGTAATCGAGCTCGACGCTCATCCCCTCGAGCGAAATGGTGTCCCCGGGCTCATAGGTCATGTTGGTAGGATCGTGCGAGATTTCAACGTTCTTGAGCACCTTGCCCACCGGGACGGGTAGGCAGCCATTGCACCTCTCCCAAACAGCTTTGGGATGCCCGTTAGCATACTTCGGAATCATCTTTGCGGGGACCATAACCGTCATGTTGTACTTGGGAAACGTGTCGGTGTTAATGAGCACCGCATGGTTGCAGGCAAGAAATACGGTCTCGAGATTGGTGTCGCAAAACGCCTTGTCCGGCAGCTCCTCGATCTTGGAGTTATAGGGAAGCGTCAGCCCGCCACTCAAGTCAGTGCCATAGAAGCAGGTGTGGCCAAGCGTTTCGACTGTTGTATTGCTCTCGAGCCCCGTGGTAGCAAGGCTCGAGCAGTGTCTGAACGCGCAAACGCCAACCGATGTAATGGAGGTGTTCTTGTCCAGACCGGTATCGGTCAGAGCTTTGCAGCCGTCGTAGGCCCTGTCGGGAATCGATGTGAGGCCAACAATCTTGTCGAGTCCCGTCGAAACCAGCCCGCTCCCGGCAAAAGCAGCCTCGCCCATCGAGCCGATGGTGGCGGTCTCGTTGATATTCAGGCTCGTAAGCGACTTGCAGCCATAGAATGCCTCTTTCCCGATGGTACCGATGGTCATGCCGGAAAGGCTGATATCGGTGAGATTCGGGCAATTATAGAAGGCGTGCAGTCCAATTTTAGAAATGGAGCTGTTCTCAAAGCGCACTGAGCGCAGATTGGTCGAGTCGGCACAGAGCTGTGCATCGACTTCATCCACTCCGTAATCGACAATCAAATTCGTTACCATTCGACCGTCGACGGAGTTCTCGCGCGGGTTGTTCTCATCAATCTCTACCGTAAGGTTTCCGTTTGCGTCGCACGGATACAGATAGTAGTTGGGCATGAGCTTGGCATACTCGTAGGCCGCCTGCTGCAGGTTGCCCTTGCTGTACGTGACAAGGCGTGTGTAGCCGTCGTCATACACCAGCTGTATGGGCTCTCCGTCCATCGAGTCATCGAAGACGTCGCCGTCGCAGGGGGACGCCGTAAAGTACTCGCCGAGCTCTTCCTTTATAAGAGCCTCGTAGTCGCCATCCGTCGTCGAATGAGGATATTGAAATGTGACGCTCATGCCCTCGAGCGAAATGGTGTCACCCTGCTGATAGGTCATCTTGTCGGGATCGCGCGAGACCTTAATCTTTTGGAGCACCTTGCCCACGGGAACGGGCAGGCTGCCATTGCAACTCTCCCAAACCTCTTTGGGGCGGCCGCTTTCGTATTGCGAAACCATCTTGGCTGGAACCATAACCGTCATGTCGTACTTGGGAAACGTGGTGGAATTAATGAGCACCGCATGGTCACACCCAAGGTACACGGTTTCGAGCTTAGAGTCAGAGAACGCACAACTCGGCAGTTCTTCGATCTTGGAATAAAGGGGCAGCGCCAGCCCGCCGCTCATATTGGTCCCAGAGAAGCAGCATTCGCGGAGCGTCTCGACCGTTGTATTGCTCTCGAGTCCCGTCGTCGCAAGGCGCGAGCAGTTATTGAACGCGTCGGCACCGATTGATGTGATGGAGGTATTCTTATCCAGACCAGTATCGGTCAGAGCCTTGCAGCCGTCGTAGGCCATGAGAGGAATCGACGTGAGGCCAACAACCTTATCGAGTCCCGTCGACACCAGTCCACTCTCGGCAAACGCGGCGTCGCCCATAGAGCCAATGGTGGCAACCTCGTTGATGTTCAAACTCGTAAGCGACTTGCAGCCATAGAATGCCTCTTTCCCGATGTGACCGATAGCCATACCGGAAAGGCTGATATCGGTAAGGTTCGGGCAGTTATAGAAGGCGTGTGTTCCGATTTTAGAAATTGAACTGTTCTCAAAGCGCACTGAGCGCAGATTAGTCGAATCGGCACAGAGCTGTACGTCGACCAGATCCGTCCTGTAATCGATAATCAAATTCGTTACCATTCGGCCGTCGACGGAGTTCTCGCGCGGGTTGTTCTCATCAACCTCTACCGTGAGATTTCCGTCTGCGTCGCACGGATACAGATAGTAGTTCGGCATGAACTTGGCATACTCGTAGACCGTTGGCTCGTACGTGAGGGCATCGACTTCGCTGTCGTCGGACGGGGGCTCCGCCGTAGCAGCCAGGCTCCTTGCGGCATCCGAATCGGTAGCAGCGCCCGCAAGGTCTTGGGCCAGACTCGACGCGGGAGTGCTGGCATCAGAGCTGGACGATTTGTTCTGAGCGTCATCAGTCGTGTCGGAAGTTGCGGATGAACCGCCCTCCCCCGAAGACGACGCGCTATCGCCCGTCTTGGCATCAGCGTCAGAGTCCGAGTCGGTCTCTTGGGCCTCGTTTTCGACAGCAAGCGCCTCGGTATCATCGGCATAGGCCGTGCTGGGCGCAAGGGGTATCGAGGTCACGACCATCGCGACCGAAAGATAGACGACCAAAAACCTATAGAGGGCAGCAGTGATCCTGTTCATAGGAACCTTCCCGCAATTCGCAAAGATACCGAGGACCCAGTGCGGGCCATCATCTCACAATACCCTGTATAAGCGACAATGCGGGAAGGTTGCGCAAACGGTTTATCTAAGGGCGCAGAAGGTTGGTCTAATCGCAGCTCAAATCGCGCAGAGCCTCAATCGCCGTGTCGACTTCCTCATCCGTGTTGAAATAACCAAACGAGAAGCGAACCACGCCCTGGCGCTCGGTCCCCAGCGCGCGGTGCATGAGCGGAGCGCAATGGGCACCGGGGCGCGTCGCAATCCCCCACCCTTGCATAAGCGCGTCGGAAATCTCAGCCGAATCGACATCGCCCACGTTGAGCGAAACGATTGCCGAGCGCGCTGGCTGGTCAAAGGCGCCGTAGAGCGTAATGCCCGGAATCTCGCGCACGCCAGCGAGGAAACGATCGGCCAGCGCGCGCTCGTGAGCCGCAATCGCCTCAACCCCGCCCTGGGCCTCGATAAAGTCGAGACCGGCGGAAAGACCTGCGATACCATGGCCGTTAAGTGTGCCCGCTTCCAGTCGCGTAGGCCACTCCATCGGCTGCAACGCATCGAAGCTGTGCACACCCGTGCCGCCCATGGCCCACGGCGCCACGTCGACGCCCTCAGCCACGGCCAGGCCACCGGTACCCTGCGGACCCATAAGCCCCTTATGGCCGGTAAAGCATACAATGTCGAGCCCCATGCCCCGCATGTCAATCTTCGCCGTGCCGGCAGACTGCGAAGCATCGACGATCGCCAACGCGCCGGCCGCATGCGCGATGGCCACCACGCGCGCAATGTCGACCGCGTTACCGGTCACATTGGAGGCGTGCGTCACCACCACGGCGCGCGTACCGGACGTGACCAGCCGCTCGAGCTCGTCGTAGTCGAGCACGCCGTTCGCGTCGCAGCCCGCATGCTCAACGGTCACGCCCTGCTCTGCCGCCAGGCGGTTGAGCGGACGCAGCACGGAGTTGTGCTCGAGCACCGTCGTGACCACGCGGTCGCCGGGGCGCACCACGCCATTGATGACGGTATTGAGCGCCGCGGTGGAGTTGGGCGTAAAACAAACATGATCGGCCCGCGGGCAGCCCAGCAAGCGCGCAAGCTTGGCGCGGCAGCCGTGGATGGTACGCGCCGCATCGAGCGCACCCGACGTCGCGCCGCGTCCGGCATTGCCGAGCGAGCACATCGCCTGGGTCACGGCATCGATGACCGTTTGCGGCTTATGCATAGTCGTCGCCGCGTTATCCAGGTAGATCATCGCACGACCTCCCACATGTCGATCACCGTAAAGCCCTCAGTGGGAACGCCTGCCGCAGCAAGCTCGCCGCGCAGCAGGTCCTCATCTGCAGGCAGGGCTTTCCACGCCAGACCGCAGCCAGCGGCGACCTCCCCGGGCACGGGAATCGTTCGCCCGGGAAGGCCGCGCTCGATACACAGGGACTCGCAGCCCATGGCGGCCGCCGTGGTAGGAAACGTGATGACAAGCGCCGGGCGCTTCTCCCTCATGGCAACTCCAACCAATACGCTACGGGCGCACAACGCGCACGGCCTGCTCCATCTTCTCCACGATCACGTACATGTTGGTGACCTCGCCCACCGCCAGCTGGTCCTTAATGCCATAGTGATCGAGGCAGGTGCCGCAGGTGAGGATCTCGACGCCCTGCTCGGCCAGGCCCTTCAGGTCGTCGAGCACCGGCGAGCCCTCGACGGTGAGCTTGGCGCCGCCGTTGTAGAACAGCATAGTCGCGGGCAGCTCCTCCTGCTGCGTCACGGCAAAGATAAACGCCTTCATGAGCTTGTGGCCCAACTCGTCGTCGCCACGGCCCATGCAATCGGTGTAGACGGAAATGACGAGTTTGCCCTTGCCGGCGCTGGCGTCGCAAAAAGCAACACCGTCCTGCTCGGGGTCCGCAACGGCCACGGCACCGGCGGTCACGACAGTCACGTGCCACTCGGCGTCCGAGATCTTCTCGACCGAGGCCGTGCAGCCCTTCTCCTGCGCCATCTTGGAGATGTTCTTGACGGCGGTCTCGTTATCGACCGCAGTCACGACGGCGCCCTCGCCATTAAGCTGTTTGAGTGCCTTAAGCGTCTTGACGACGGGCAGCGGGCAGGCATCGCCCATGGCATTGACTTCAATTTTGGTAGACATAGTTATTCCTTTCGAATGAGACCGCCCCAGAACGCGGCGGTCAAATTAACGATTACAACGAACGTACAACGCGAACAGCGGGACCGTCCGGCACCGGCTCGCACACGCGACCGACAACGGCGGCGATGCGACCTTCGGCATGCAGGCGGCTCGCAAGCTCATCCACATCGGCGGCAGACGCCGCAATGAGCAACCCGCCCGAGGTCTGCGGATCGTACAGTGCATCCAACATGCTCGGCTCCAAGTCATCGTCGGCCGCCACGCGCGGGCCAAAGAAGTCCTGGTTGCGGTAGGCACCCGCCGGGATAATGCCCAGACGCGCCATGTCGAGCACCTGATCAAAGAGCGGCACCACCCCGGACGCAAGCTCAATCTGCACGCCCGAACCCTCGGCCATCTCGCATGCATGCCCGATCAGGCCAAAGCCTGTGATATCGGTACAGCCGTGAAGCTCAAGTCCCTCGGACAGACGAATCGGCGCCTCGTTGAGCGTGCGCATCGAGTCAAACATGGCTGCGGCCTCGTCCTGCTCGATAAGCTCGCCCTTAATGGACGTGGTGATAATGCCCGAGCCGACCGCTTTGGTCAGCAGCAGGACATCGCCCACGCGCGCGCCGCTGTTGGCGAGCATGCGGTCGAGCGCGACAAAGCCGCTCACGGACAGGCCGTACTTGGGCTCGTCGTCGTTGATGGTATGGCCGCCCGCGATGGAGCAACCCGCCTCGACGCACTTGTCGGCGCCGCCCGCCAGAATCTGACCGGCAACCTCGATGCCCAGACAACTGGGTATGCAGAGTAGGTTCATGGCATGGCTCGGCCGCCCGCCCATGGCGTAGATGTCCGACAGCGAGTTGGCCGCGGCAATCTGGCCAAACAGAAACGGGTCGTCGACCATCGGCGGGAAGAAGTCGATGGACTGCACAAGCCCCAGGTTCTCCCCTACGCGGAAGACACTCGCATCGTCAGAGGTATCGAACCCCACGAGCAAGTTGTCGTTATGCACATTTGGCAAGTCGCCCAGGACCTGGGCGAGGGCTCCAGGAGCCAACTTAGCGGCTCAACCGCTCGCGGCCGTCATAGACGTGAGCCTCATGGTGTCCTTAGCCATACGAACCTCCCTTCCAACAAATCAACGACTTTAAGTATACGCGCCAGGCACGCTTCCCAAGAGACCGCCGACGGCTCGAACGTCGAAGGCGGAGCCGCAAGCGCCTGCGCGATAGCATCTGCCAGTGCGCGCTCAAACAACGGAAGGTCGGCCGCCACGGGCGTGTCGACATCCGTCATACGCGGCGACGCCACCCACGTCACGGGAGCACCGGGAAGCATCGCCTCCATCCAGGGACGAACGCCGGGCAAATCGGTCGCCACAACTTTGCAGCCGCACGCGAGGGCCTCAATCGTCACGAGCGGCAGACCCTCGTAAAACGAAGGCAGCACAAAAACGTCGGAACTGCGGTAGGCACGCACGAGCTCATCGCTATCCAGGCGCCCCGCCAGCGTCACCGGCACATCCGAGGCCGCGGTCAAGCGCTCGATACGCGCGTACTCGGCATCGTCCCCGCGGCCGCCCACAAGTACCAAGCCAGATGGGCGGACGCCATCGTCAATCGGCAATGACACGGCTCGAACCAGCGACTCGACGCCCTTTTTAAAGCAAATCTTGCCCACGTACACAAGCGATCCCGGCTGCCTCGCCACGCTTGCGTCGCGACAGAAGACGCGATGGTCGTAGCCCGTCCCAATCACGTGGATGCGATCGGTATCGACGCCGCACACCAGGCTAATCTGCTCAGCCTGCTCAGCATGGAGCGCAAAGACGGCATCGAGCCGACGAACCGCACTTACGATGCGATCGCGCTCGAGCGCATGCGAACGCAGCTGGCGCAGGTCGGTCGAATGGCACACTGCAACAACTGGCACGCCCCGGACACACTCGCGCGCCAATGCGGTCACCAGATACAGGTGATGGCAGAGCACCAGATCGGGCCGAAACTCAGCCACCGCCCGATCGATTGCAGCAGCAAATGCCCGCTCAAATGCCTTGAGCATCGAAGGCGTCAGATCACGATAGCGTGTAGAGGGATAGGGCATGACATCGGACATACCGCAGATGGGAAACGGCAGCTCGGGCGACTCGAACGGTACGGCAAACACGGCAGCACGTCGGTCCAGCTCGCCTTGGGTATCACCCGGAGCCGCGCCGCAAAGCACGGCGGCGCGATGCCCCGTCTCGATCTGTTCGCGCACGAGCGCGGCAAGGTAGGTGCCGCTGCCGGTGCTATCTGGTTTTTGTGCCGAGATATTGAGGATGCGCATGTCGCGGTACACCCCTAGGCCAAGGCGGCGGCGCGAATCGCCGCGCCGATGGCACCGGCAAAGCGAGCCTGGGGCGAGGTGGTCACCGGCGACCCCAGTAGCTCGCCCAACCGCTCCACCACGAAGGCATTCTCGCACAGGCCACCGGTCAGGTAGTATGGAGCGCCCGCGGCCTGCCCGGCCATGGTCGCCACGCGCGAGACCACGCTGTCGATCACGCCACGCGCAATGTTCTCGCGCGGCTCGCCGCGACCGATCAGGCTGATGACCTCGCTTTCGGCAAACACCGTGCACATGCTGGAAATCTTGGTAGGCTCGCCGGTGCGGGCGAGGTCTGCCATCTGCTGCTGGGTAATGCCCAGGCGGTCGGCCATGATCTCCAAAAAGCGCCCCGTGCCGGCGGCGCACTTGTCGTTCATGGCAAATTTGGCCACGCGGCCGCCTTTAAGCTGGATGACCTTGGTGTCCTGACCACCCACATCGATCACGGTGCCATGGTCACCAAACAGACGCACGGCACCGGTGCCGTGGCAGGTGATCTCGGTCACGACCTTGTGCGCATAGGGCACGGCAACACGGCCGTAGCCAGTCGCGACCACGCGAGCATCTTCGGCCGTCACGTCATAGCCGGCCGCTGCCAGTGCCTCGCGCAGCCGCTCGGAAGCATCGACCGAGGAGAACCCGGTTGGCTGCACGCACGTCCACGCCACCGAACCCTCCCCGTCGACCACAGCAGCCTTAGCCGCCGTAGACCCGATATCGATCCCGATCCCTATCATGGCTCTCTTCCAATCTAAACATCAAAGGTAGCGGCGCGTTCAGGCGCCTTAGCTCTAGGTTTCTCAGGTGCCGGAGATTGCCCCGAAAGAGGAGCGCAGCGTACTTTGGGTACGCAAGCGACGGTTTGAGGAGCAAGATCCGGCGCCTGAGGAAGCTAGAGGGTTTCGATGAAGGCGGCGATGCGGGTCTCGATCTGGCCCATGTCGCCGTTGCTGTAATCGGTCTCGATCTTCATGTACGGAATACCCGCACCCTCGACAGCCTCCTGCATGCGCGCACTCTCCACGTTAAAGGTGTGGCACGCCTGGAGCACGCTCTCGACCACTCCATCGACGTGGTATTTCTCGCACATGGCCAGGGTGTTGTCCATACGACCGTCGTTGGGCGTCATGACCGAGCAGTTGATATCCAGGTAGCGGTCGGCGATGGCGCGCAGGATGTCGGGAGCCTCCGGGTCGATCATCATGGCCGCCGTACGCTCGCCCGAGCAGTCGTCCATGCAAACGACCACGCCGCCGTTGGACTCGATGGTGCGACCGATCTTGTTGATCACACCGCCCACCGGGCAGCCGGTGATCAGAATGCGCTTGGCATCCGCCGCAACCGGGCGCTCGCCCGCGTCGTAGGCCTCGCGCAGCTTGGCAACCTTTTGCTCCAGCTGCTGCGTATAGGCCTCGATATCAAAACTAAACGTACCGGCAAACATGGTGCTCATCAGGTCGACGCCGCTCATGGCCGCCGGCTGGTTGGCCTGCAGCGCAAACATCTCGAGCTGGGCCGCACGCAAGCGGTTGCGACGACGGACGGCAGCGCGCAGGTCATCGTCGGTAATCGTGATGCCGTAGAAGCCCTCGAGCTCCTCCTTGAGCAGGCGGCACTCCTCGTACCAGCCCTCGCGCTCGTAGGCGCGGTCGCGGCCCTGCGGAAGATGCAGAATGTGCGTACGCTTGAGCTCGTTGAGTAGCTCGTACATCTTCTTCTTGCCGTCGCAGGTGGTCTCGCCGATGATCATGTCGCTAAAGTACGTAAACGGGCACTTTTGCGAATAGGCAAAACCGTACGTCGACTTGATGAGCGGACAAAGATTTGCCGGCAGCACCTTCTCGGCCTCGGGAATCACCTCATCGGACGTACCGCACAGCGCCACGCTCACAGCCCCCGCGGCATCGATAATCTCGAGCGGCGTATAGCTGCACAAAAAGCCGACCAGGCGATTGCCGGCCTGTTTGTAATCCTTGACGCGAATAAACGCCGCCTTGCGTTGCTCGTTGAACTCCTCAAACGTGGACGGCAACGGCTGTTCCTCGATATCGGCCATAGTAGTTCCCCTCTCTTGCACCGATATACCGACAATTAAACAACGAATCCACGTCATACCCAAAAGGAATCATCCTCTAGGGAATGGCGTCGATAAGCTCCTGCGTATACGGATCGCTCGGGTGCGCGATCACGTCCTCGGCCGCGCCTTCCTCGACAAGACGACCGTGGTAAAGCACGCCAATCCGGTCGGACATATGCCGAACCACACGCATATCATGCGTGATAAACAGCAGCGCCACGCCCGTCGTGCGCTGCAGGTCGCGAAGCAAGTTGAGCACTTGGGCCTGAACGGACACGTCAAGCGCCGAGACCGGCTCGTCGCATACCACAAGGCGCGGCTCGCAAATAAGCGCCCGTGCCAGATTGAGTCGCTGACGCTGTCCCCCCGAAAGGTCGTGCGGATAGCGGTCATAATGCTCTGCCAGAAGACCGACCGAGGCCAGGGCCGAGAGCGCGCGCCCATGGCGCTCATCCGCATCGCGCACGCCGGCGATAATCAGCGGCTCCTCCAAAATGCGGCCGACACGGTTGCGCGGGTCAAAAGCCGTAGAGCTATCCTGGAATACCAGCTGGATCTCGCGGCGGAACGGCTTGCGTTCGTGCTCCGACATCGTGGCGAGGTCGTGCCCGCGATAGATAATCGAGCCGGAATCCGCACGCTCGAGACCACAGATCAGGCGCCCAGTCGTCGACTTGCCCGATCCGGATTCGCCAACCAGGCCATAGACTTCGCCCGGCGCGATCTCAAACGACAGATCGTCCACGGCAGTAAAGGCCTGACGCTTAAAACCTGAGCCCGGCATGGGATACGCTTTGGTCAGATGTGAGACCCTAA
Organism: Collinsella aerofaciens; assembly: GCF_015546965.1. GTDB lineage: Bacteria > Actinomycetota > Coriobacteriia > Coriobacteriales > Coriobacteriaceae > Collinsella > Collinsella aerofaciens_X. The sequence goes on along the minus strand of NZ_JADMUF010000009.1, from coordinate 20,927 downwards.
GCAGGGCTTCGTTATCAACAGCCATGGCACTCCCCTTTCTCGACAAGCCAGCATTTAGACCGGTCGCACGCATTCACGGCAACCAGCGGAGGCTCCTGCGCGCGGCAACGCTCGTCCGCCCGGGCGCAACGAGGCGCAAAGCGGCATCCACAGGGTATTGCCGTAAGCGGCGGCACTGTGCCCGGAATATCCGCCAGCGTGTCAACTCGCTCGCCTTCGAGCGGCGGAATGCTCGCGATGAGCCCCTGGGCATACGGGTGGCTCGGGCGCTCCATAAGGCCGCAGGCGTCGATCTCTTCTACGATTTGGCCCAGATACATGACGTGCACGCGCGAGCAGATGCTCGTGACGACACCCAAATCATGGCTGATAAAAAGCACCGCCATGCCCTCGGAACTGTTGAGTTCGCGCAGGAGATCCAAAATCTGTTTTTGAGTCGTCGTGTCGAGTGCCGTGGTGGGCTCATCGGCAATCAGCAGTCGCGGATGACCGGCAAGCGCCATGGCAATCATCACGCGCTGGCGCATACCGCCGCTAAAATCGCCCGGATACATGTCGAAGCGAGCCGCGGCATCTCGAATTCCCACACGCTCCAACAGCGATAGAGCCTCGTTGCGGGCTTCGCGTCGGCTCACCTTACGGTGGGCCCGCACGGCCTCGACAACCTGGGCCCCGACCGTCATGACGGGGTTAAGCGAGCTCAACGGGTCCTGGAAGATCATGGCGATGTCGCAGCCACGCACCTCGCGCATACGCTTGAGCGGGCGCGCGAGCAGGTCCTCCCCGTCAAAGAGAATCTGACCGGTATAGGCCATCTTCTGTTCATGCTCCAAGAGGCGCACGACACTCTGGGCAAACACCGACTTACCGCAGCCGGACTCGCCGACAACACCAACGATCTCGCCGGCATCGATATGTAGGTTGAGTTTGTTGACGGCTTCCAGCGCGTTGCCATCGCGGCCCAAAAACGAGATGCAGAGGTCGCGCACGTCCAAAAGATGCTGAGCCATGGACTAGTCCTCCTTGGTCTTGGGGTCGAGGGCGTCGCGCAGGCCGTCGCCGGCCAGATTGAGCGAAAGCACGCTCGCGATGATGGCCGCTGCCGGGAAGAAGATCATCCACCAGGCTTTGCGCATCACGTTCTTGCCCGCCTGCAGGATGTTCCCCCAGCTGGCGTCGGGTGCCTTGATACCCAGGCCCAGAAACGAGAGGGCGGCCTCCGAGAGCACGGCCTCGGCAAAGACAAAGGTCGCCTGCACCAGGAAGGGTGCCATAACGTTGGGCACGATATGCAGCCACACGATGCGCGCGGTCGAGGCGCCCTGCACGCGCAGGGCCTCCACAAAGGGTTCCTCCTTGACCACCATCGCACGCGAGCGCACGATGCGCGCCATGCTGGGCGTATAGACGATGGAGAGCGCGATGATGACGTTCCAGACCGAGGCACCCATCATGGCCATGAGTGCGATGGCCAGCAGCACGCCCGGAATGGACATAAGGCCGTCGCAGATGCGCATGAGAATATGATCGAGCCTCTCGTTGTAGCACGCATGGGCACCGATCACCAAGCCGAGCGCACTCGTCGCGAGCGTGACGGCAATGCCGACGCCAAGCGACACGCGCGCGCCCACGATGACGCGGGCAAGCGGGTCGCGGCCAAAGTCATCGCAGCCAAAGGGATGCGCGGGCGAAGGTGCCGAAAGTCGCAACGCCATTTCCTGCGCATTGGGATTAACCGTCCACACCAGCGGACCGACGAGCGCGATCAGCGCAATCGCCAGGAAAATGCAGCCGCCGACCACAAACCCCTTGTTGGCAAGAGCCTTCTTAAAGTTTGTCATCATGCATCGCCCCATTTGCGAGCGCGCGGGTCAAAAGCGCCGTAGGCAAGGTCGACGGCCAGATTGATCACCGAATTCAACAAGGCGATGACCAGCAGCACACCCTGAATCACCGGATAGTCACGACGCTCGATAGAGCTCGTGACTAGCTGGCCCAAACCAGGGATGTTAAAAATGGCCTCAGTCACCACGGCGCCCGTAATCAGGGCGCCAAAAGAATAGCCGACCGAGGTGAGAATCGGCAGCGCTGCGTTGCGCAGGGCATGGGCCAGCACCACGCGAACCTCGGAGACGCCCTTGGCACGCGCCGTCTTGACGCAGTCGAGCTGCATGGCCTCGATAACGCTCGAACGGGTCATGCGCATGAGCAGGGCCGCCTGCACGCATCCAAGCGATATGGCCGGCAACGCAAGATAACGTAAATGGCTGAACCAACCCTTCGATAGCGGCGCATAGCCGGCCACCGGGAACACACGCAACGTGACGGCAAACAGCCACATAAGCATGAGCGCCATCAAAAAGCCGGGTATCGCCACGCCCAAAAGAGCAACGACACGCAAGACCGCGTCGGTGCGCGACCCATGTTTGAGGGCAGCGACGACGCCGCAGGGCAGTGCAATCAACAGCGCGATGAGCTGCGCCAGAAGCGCGAGCGATAGCGTGGGGCCAAAGTGCTCGGCAATCGCCTGCGTGACGGGCTGGCGCATAAAATACGAATCGCCCAGGTCGCCGGTAAGCACGCCGCCCATCCACTCAACGTAGCGCTGCGGCAGCGGCTCGTTGAGTCCCAGGCTATCGTTGACGCGCTCGATCTGGTCGGCCGAAGCCTCCATGCCGAGCATCGAAGAGGCCGGGTCACCCGGTGTGAGATAGATAATCAAAAACACGACGACCGAGATGATGAGCATCACCGGAACCATCGCGCCTATACGTTTGAGCGTGTACTTCAACATGCGAGGCGTCTATTTCCCCTCTGAACGTGGACAGGGCGTGGCGGCCACAGGGGACCAGACCCCTCCAGCCGCCACGCCATCTATTGCATTACTCCGGACGCTTGGCGTTCCAGATGATGGCGCCGTCGAGCACCTCGACGTCCTCGACGTCTGCCTGGGTGCCCGTGATGGAAGCGTAGTGGCAAAGCGGCTCGATGACGGCGATCTCATAGAGACGCTCCTGAGCCTCGGCCCACTTCTTGGCCGCGGCGTCGGTGTCCTTGGCGGTGCGGGTCTCGGCAACGAGCTTGAGCGCCTTCTCGTCGGACAGGCCATAGAAGGCCTTGGAGACCGAGAGGGACTGGGCCGGGATGGGCTTGTAGTTGGTGGAGGCCACAAAGAGGTCCCACTGCTCGGGCTTGCTGGAGCGGATGTCCATAAAGGTCGCGAACTCGTAGCTGTCGACCTCGGCGGTGAAGCCGGCCTTCTCGAGCTGCTCCTGCAGCGCGACGGTGGCGTTGTACATATCCTTGTAGTCGGGGGTGGTCAGCAGCTTGACCGTCTCACCGGCATAGGAGGTCTTGGCCAGGGCCTTCTTGGCGGCCTTGGCGTCGGCCTGGTTGAAGTACTTCTTGCCCGCGTCGGTCGCCCACTGAGTGTTCTCGGGGTTGCCAAGGTTGGGATCGATGTTGAAGAGCTCCTTCTCGCCATAGGCGGCAAGAGCGGCCGCCTCGCAGTCGATAGCCATGAGTGCGCACTTGCGGATCTCCTCGTCGGCGAAGACGCCCTCGTTCATGTTGAGGAAGGCGGTCAGAACGCCGGCGTTATGGGTGTAGAGCTTAACGTCGTCGTTGCCGTCGAAGTCGTGGTAGTTCTCGGTGGGGATCTCGCCAGCGACATCGTACTCGCCGGTCTCAAACCCGCTCACGCGCGTGGAGGCCTCAGTCACGAACTGATAGTAGATGTCCTTGGTGGGCGCGGAGACCTTGCCGGTGTAGCCCGAAGCCTTGCCGTGGGCGGCGACATAGTCCTCGTAGCGGGTGAGATGGACGTACTGGTCCTGCTTCCACTCCACAAACTTGTAGGCACCGGTACCCACGTACTCGGTCACGCCGGTATCGCCCGCGGCCTCGATGACCTCGGAGGGGAAGATGCCCGGATACTGGGAGTGGTTGCCCAGGATGATCAGAAAGTCGATGGCGGGCTCGGTCAGCGTGCAGGTGACCTCGTGGTCGCCCGAGGCGGCGAAGGTGGCACCGGGCAGCAGGCTCGCGGCGCGGTCGTTGACGGTGAGCCAGCGGTTCATCGAGGCCACGACGTCCTCGGAGCCAAACTCCTTGCCGTTGTGGAAGGTAACGCCCTCGCGCAGCTTGATGGTGTAGGTCAGGCCGTCGTCGGAGACCTCATAGCCCTTGGCCAGCACGGGCTGGGGCTCGTAGTCGCTATCGAGGCCAAAGAGCGGCTCGACGACGTTGCAGATGATGTCCATGGTCACAAGCGACGACGTGGTGTGCGGATCGAGGCCGTCCGGGCTCGCCGGGAGCGCGATCTGCAGCTCGTCGCGATACTCCACATCCTGGCCGGAGGCAGCGGCGCTACCGCTCTCGGCGCCCGAACCGCCGCAGCCGGCGAGGCCGAGGCCCGCCATGGCGCACAGGGCAGCGGAGCCGGTCAGAAAACCGCGACGGGAAACGCCCGCCTTGAAAAGGTCGTTGTTCATTGAGTTCCTTTCATGTCTGAACAAACAGATAGAATCTGCCGGGACGGCGGAAATCCCCGCCCCGGCAACTATGCGAAGCCGATCGGCGCCCTGCGGTGCATCCGGACACCGGCCGGCGTGGCAACAGAGAAATCCCTATCGCGTAGATAGAAACACCCGGCGGCACAGCTTAGCGCAGGTGCGGCTAAATCGTCTCGAGGAAGGCCTCGATGCGGGTCTGGAGCTGACCGGCATCCTCGCCGGCGTAGTCGGTCGTGATGTGCATAAACGGAATGCCCGCCTCCTCGGCGGCCTTCTCCACGGCAAACGACTCCATCTCGTAGAGCGTGCAGAACTGCAGGGCCACGTCGACGATGCCGTCGGCATGCAGGTCCTTGGCCATCTGGACAATGTCCTTCATACGCTGGTCGTTGGGCGTAAAGACGGCGCAGTTGATCTTAAAGTAGCGCTCGGCGATGGCATCGAGCATCTCGTCGACCGTCTCGCCGCTCTCGTCCACCAGGTCCTTGTAGTAGCGCGAACCCGTGCAGGACTCCTCGCCCACCACGACGCCGCCGGCCTTCTCGATGAGGTTGAACAGCTTCCAGTTGGGCACGGCCATGGGCGTACCGGTGTACAGGATGCGCTTGGTCCCCTTGGGCGCCACGCCCTCGCCGGCCTCGACACGCTGCTCGCACTCAGCCGCCATATCGTTGATGGCTCCGGTCAGACGCGGTGTGTCGTCCATAAAGGCGGCCTGAACGGTCAGCAGGCTGTCGAGACCGCTGATGGGCGCCGGGTCGGCAGCGCGGGTCGCAGCGAGGCGCTGCAGGGCGCGGCGCTTCTCATTGACGGCGTGGATGGCGGCCTTCAGACGCTCGGGCGTAATCTTGACGCCGCACTCGTCCTCGATCTTGGCGGCGAGCTTTTTGACCTCGGCCTTCCAGGTCACGAGCGTCGACTCGTCGTGCACGTTGGGAATATCCATGACGTACATGTTCTTTTGCGTTGCAAAGAACTCGTAGGCTTTCTTCTTGCCATCGCAGGTGTTCTCGCCTACCACCAAGTCACTCGACTCAATATAGGGGCAGACCTCGCCCAGCTTAAAGCCGGCAAAGCTCTTGATAAGCGGGCAGGTGTTGCGCGGCAGGTGCTCCTCGACCTTATCGGTTGCCCAGTCGGCACCCGAGCACAGACCCACGGGAATGCCGTCACAGGCAAGCACGATCTCCTCGGGCACGTACACGCAGAACGAGCCCACGATCTTGGTGGCCTCGCCGGCCTCCTTCTTGTCGAGCATCTCCTTAATGCGACCGCTATGGATGTTGGTGGCCACAAAGTCCAGGTAGGACGTGGACTTGGGGCGATTGTTCTGCGTAAGGAACATATCGCCGTACATCTGGCCCACGGCGCCCAGCAGCATATCGTGGTCGGCAAGATTCATGCCGAGGCTCTCCCACATCGGATGGAAATCAAATTCTTCAGCCATGACGGTTCCCCTCTCGAACCAAATACGGATAGCTACGGTATTGCTGCACGACGGACGGCGATTGCCCGGCCGTGCTCAAACCCGGAATTTTAGGGAACCTGCTTTGCGGTCGATTATTTAGTTGTGCGTCGTCTCTCCCGGAGCCGTGAACATACCTGCTCATATGCGACTCCGAGCCATATACAGGGCGCGCGCGGCAACGCGGCGAATGTATGTCGTCTGCGGCATGTGCGCACCCTCCTTAACCAGTCAAGGTCAACTATATCAGCGGTCATCGTCCAGACGAACACCGTTGACATTCGTACGACAGCCTCGCGTGCCGTCGTTTAATAAATAATTATCTTGATTGATAAGAGTCTGTCATCCCTCATTCGGCGAACGGCAAAAACAAAGCCACCGAGGCTTATATCCCCGACAGCATTACCCGACGCTATCGACAAACCAAATGGATCCTGCTGGCATCAAAATGCATGCGCAGCGTCTCGCCTGCTTGCGGCAGCTCGTCGACAGGCATGCCCACCTTGTTGACCTTCCACTGCAGACGCGTGGGCGCATCAGCACGCGGCACGTCCAGCAGCACCAGGCGCTCAAAGCGCGAATCGCTCACTCGGGCCACGTGCAAATCGTAGCTGTTACGGCCCCGCTCCGCGCGATTGTCAACATGGAAGTAGCTTGCGCGAATGCCCAGGTACGCCACATTATCGGGAACCTCGCGACCCACGTTAAAGGTCATGCCCCAATCGAGCGCCTCAACTTCCTCGGGCCCGATCTTGCGCGCCCGGCTTGTGTTCTTGCACCCCGTCAGGCGCAGCGCCGCCAGCGTCTGCGGACGACGGACCACGTCCTCGATGGAGTCGATCTCCTCAACATGCCCGTCGTGCATCACGCAGATGCGCTGGCAGAGGCGGCACGCTTCATCGATGTCGTGGCTCACATAGATCACGGTGCGGTTGCACACGTCGAACAGGTCGAGCATGTTCTGCTCGAGCGCGCTCTTAAGATAGGAATCGAGCGCGCTCATGGGCTCGTCGAACATAAAGATGCCCGGATGCGCCGCCACCATACGGGCAAGCGCCACGCGTTGCTGCTGCCCGCCCGAGAGTCGCGCGGGGTAGCGGTCGGCAAAATCGGCTAGACCGAAAATGCCCAGATAGCGCTCGGCCAGCCTTTTGCGCGCCACGGCGTCGCCCGCATCCTTTACACCGGCGCATACGTTATCGGCCACCGTCATGTTGGGAAACAGCTGATAGTTTTGGAACAGCAGGGCGCATTTTCGCTCCTGGGGCGACAGGTTGATGCCCGCCGCCGAGTCAAAAAAGGTCACGCCGTTGACGACGATCTTGCCCTCGTCAGGCGTCTCCACACCGGCAATGCAGCGCAGTGTGCAGCTCTTGCCGCAACCCGAGGCGCCCAGCAGCGCCACGCGCTCCTCGCCGGCCTCGAGCTGCATGTCGAGCATAAACCCGGGATAGCGCTTTTTGATATCCAAAACGAGCGACATAGCTTATCGACCTCCCTGCGGCGCCGCATCATCGCGCATGAGCTCGGCCAGTGCCTCGCGATCAATACGCAAGGCATCGCCGCCCGCCGGGTCGAGCGAATCGCCCTGTCCGGCGAGATCTTTGGCCTGTTTGCGCTCCGCACGGGAAAGGCCCCGCTCGCGATACTTTTGCGAATGCGCGGTGTACATGTTGATGAACAGAATGACCAGGAAACTGAACACGATCACGACGGCGACCCAAAAGAGGGCCACCGATGTGTTGCCGCCCATCCACTCAAAGTAGATGGCGATGGGGATGGTCTGCGTAATACCGGCGTAGTTGCCCGCAAAGAACAGCGTGCAGCCAAACTCGCCCATCGCGCGGGCAAAGGCGAGCACCGTGCCGGCGGCGATGGAGGGCCAGCCGAGCGGCATCATGAGCTTGGCAAAGATGCGACGTTCGGACCATCCCAAGGTTCGCGCGGCGTCGAGCATCTGCGTATCGAGGCTCTCGAAGGCACCGAGCGCCGTACGGTAGACCAGGGGAAACGACACCACCACGGCAGATATCACCGCCGCGGGCCACGTAAAGACGATCGAGACGCCGTGCGCGATAAGCCACTGGCCCACCCCGGTCGAGCGGCCAAACAGCATAAGCAGCAAAAAGCCGCACACCGTAGGCGGCAGCACCATAGGAATCGTAAAGACCGAATCGAGCAGGCCCTTGATGCGGCTCGTAGTACCCATGGTCTTCCATGCGGCAAACAGGCCCAGTGCAAAGGCAATCACCAGGGCAAGGCCGCTCGTTTTGATAGACACCCAAAACGGACGGTAGTCGATACCACCAAAGAAGACTGCGGCGCGCTCCGCCAGCGACGGCGGCATCGTCGTCGACACGTCCGCATACCGCACGAGGGCGGCATTATCACTCCACAGGACGCCGTCACCCAAGTCAAGCTCGACATTCGCGGCGTCGGCGGCATTCACCACCGTGTAGTAATCGCCGTTGCCGCCCTTCACCTTAAACTGATAGCGGTAATCGCCCTGCACCAGCGCGTTATCCGAGGTAAAGACCCATTCGAGCTTAGAGTCCTCCAGCAACGCCCCACCCATGGAGTGCGACTTGTCGAGCCCTACGAGCATCTTCTTGAGCGCCTTTTGGTCATCTGCCTTTGAGATGTCGAACCCCGCGTCTTTGGCGGCATGGGCGTCGACCCAGACCACGATGTTCTCGGGCGTCGTCACCGTCACGAGGGTCGTCTTCTTGTAAATGAGAAATCGATAGCCCTCGGGCTGACCCGCAAACGAACGGGACGTGCCCTTGGCATTGCGCTCAAACGCGTTGAGGCCAAACCCGACACCATCGATAAGCGCGGAATCTTCGGTCGCCTGGCACCCATCGGCGGTGGTGAAGAGCGCCTCGGCCCGGGCAACTCCGGGCCGCGCGATCAGCGCGCACAGGACCGCAGCCAGCACAGCCAGCAGGCGAATCGTTTTTCTTGACACGGGCGACTCCTCAAACACACGGTAACGGCGCTGTGGGTACGCCGCTTCTATCTAAAAAGGGCGGGCGATCGCAAGAACGCCCGCCCTCAAGGATATCGTTATCCAGTGCTCTACCGCACTACTCGGAAAGCTCAAAGCCGTACTTGGCCCAAATCTTCTGGGCCTTTTTGTTGGTCAGGCAAAAGTCGATAAACGCCTTGGCCTCGTCGGCGTGCTCGGAGCTCTCGGCAACGGCACCCGGGTACACGATGGGCTTGTGCGAATCCTCGGGGCACACGAAGGCCTCCTCGATGCCGTCGTAGCGGAAGATATCGGAGCTGTAGACAAAACCGGCCACGCAGTCGCCTGTGGACACATAGGCGGCGGCGGTACCAACTTTGTCGGCCAGGGCCACCTTGTCGGCGATCTCGGGAGCATACTCGCCATCGTCGCCCTCGGTGCCGGTGTAGAGGCCCACGGAGGCCAGGGCCTGGTTGGCGTACTTGCCGGCGGGAACGGTCTTGGCGTCGCCGATGGCGATCTTGCCGTCCAGATTCGCGACGTCGGCGATGACCTCGACCTTGGTGTCGGAGCCCTCGGCGCGAATGATCACGAGATCGTTGACGAACATATCCTCACGGGTGTAGGCGTCGACGAGCTCGGCGGCCTCGGCATCGTCCATGGTGCCCTTGGAAGCGGTGATGAGCACGTCGACCGCAGCACCGGCGCGCATCTGCTCGACAAGGTCGCCGGACGCTTTGAACTGCGTGTCGGCAAACGTGGTACCGGTCTGCTCGGTGTAGAGCTCCTGAACCTCGGGCAGAGCCTTCTCGAGCGAGTTGGCGGCAAAGACCTGCAGCTCGACAGCCTTCTTCTTAGAGGAAGACTTGGCGGAGCCGGCATCGGAACCAGCGGGCTCGGACGTCTTGTTGCCCGAGCAGCCAGCAAGGCCAAAGCCGGCGGCAGCGGCAGCAGAAAGCGAGACAAAACCGCGGCGTGAAACCATATCGAACATATTCAACCCTTTCGGACCTTGTGCCCGGGTACCCCACCGCGGGCTTTAAACTGCAATCAGATTATACTTCTACGAGAATAATGATAGTGAGAAATTATTCTCGCCAGAGAATATAGTTTCGAGTTGCCGTGCACCTTGGCGTCGCTTCGGCGGAAAACAAAAGCGGAGCAGCCGTTCTGGTCGCCCCGCCGCAGGTAAACCGCTTAGTTGGTATGTCCGCCGCCCGCCGTCATTTGGGCCGCATGCTCCAGCTGATCGCTCACGGCCTCCCAGCTTTCGCGGGCCGCTTTCGTGGATCCCGGAAAGTTGATGACAAGCGTATGCCCACGCTGCATGCACACGGCGCGCGAGAGCATGGCGCGGCGCGTCTTGGTCATCGAGTAGGCACGGATTGCCTCTGCAATACCCGGCACATCGCGGTCGCAGACGGCACGCGTCGCCTCGGGCGTCACGTCGCGCATCGAAAGTCCCGTGCCGCCACAGGTGAGCACGACATTGGCGTGGCACTCATCGGCAGCTTCCACAATGGCATCACCGATCTCGCTGGCGTCGTCGCGCACGACCACATGTGAGACGACCGTCCAGCCCTGCGCCTTGATAAGTTCCTCGAGTGCGGCTCCAGCCTCGTCCTGAGCAAGATCGCGCGTATCCGAGCACGTCACGATCGAAATCTTCAACTCCATAGTCTTCCTCCTACAACACCGTGCCCTCGGGCAGGTCGACGCGCACGACGTCCACGACGTCGCCCGGCTTGAGCTCACACGGCCCTTCGTCAATACGCAGCAGGCAGTTGGCCCGCTGCATCGTGCCGAGCAGCGCCGAATTCTGCGTCTTGGCCTCGGTCACCAACAGCTCACCGGTCTCGGGGTCGCGCAAAACCGTGGCGCGATCGAAGAAGCGTCGGTCCTGGCGCTTCTTCACGCAGTGCGTGAGCGTCGCCTGCTGCACGGGACGCGCACCCTCGGAAAAACCGCGCATCTTGCGAATCGCCGGACGGGCAAGCATCTCAAAGCCCACATACGCCGCGGCCGGATTGCCTGAAAGCCCCAGGTAGGGCTTACCCCCGAGCAAGCCAAACGTGATGGCCTTGCCCGGACGCATCGAGATGCGATCGAACAGCACCTCGCCCTCGCGCCGGACGAGCGCCGTCACGTAGTCGTAATCGCCCGCCGAGGCGCCACCACTTGTAATGACAAAATCGCACTCTCGCGTGGCGCGATGCACCAGCTCGGCAATCGCCTGCTCATCGTCGGGCGCAATACCGTAGAACACCGGATCTGCCCCGGCATCGAGCGCCTCGGCCATCAGCGCCGAGGAGTTGGAATCGCGAATCTGACCGCGCGCCGGTACCTTACTCGGTGCGACCAGTTCCGTGCCCAGCGAGATAATGCCCACGCGCGGGGCGGCATGTACCTTCACGCTCGCGTATCCGGCGCTTGCCAGCAAGCCGGCGCCCGCCGGGGCCACGACCTCGCCGGCATGCATCACAACATCGCCGGCATGGGCCTCCTCGGCGGCAGAGCGAACGTTCTCCCCTACCTTGGCAGGCGCCGAGAAGCGAACGTGCGAGCCCTCGTTGCCATCGCCGTCGAGCACGCCGACGATCTCGTACTTCACCACGGCATCGGCACCTTCGGGCACCGGCGCGCCCGTCATGATGCGGACGGTCTCGCCCGCGCCGATTGTGCCCTCAAAGACATGGCCCGCGGCCTCGTGTCCTACGACGGAGAGCGTCACCGGAGTGTCACCGGCGGCCGCAGCAAGATCGGCTGCGCGCACGGCATACCCGTCCATGGCGCTGTTGGCAAACGGCGAGATGTCGATATCGGCCACCGCGTCCTCGGCCAAGGGAAGACCGGCGGCCTGCCACACGGGAATCTCGACGAGATCGGTCGGAGCAACGTGCGACAGAACAATCGACTGCGCGTCCTCCAGCGGAATGAGTTTCTCTGCCATATGCACCTCTTAATGCCACGGCGCACAACAGGGGCGCCGAATCTTTATGCTTGTCTCAGTATAATCCCCCGACGCACGACCGCGACTCGGCCTATACCCGCAAATACACCTGTCGGTTGCAGGCCGCGAAACAGAATGGAAACCAACCCACCGGCTCGTCGCGTTTACCGCGTTTTATAATGCTCGTGATGCAACCAAAAAGAGGAACGTATGGCTTTTACCGACAAACCCGAAAGCGCAAACGAGGCGCAGGATCATTCCCAGCCGCTCGACGACGGCGGCTTTTTCTCCCTTAACGACGTCATCATGGCAGGCAGGCATCAGATCACCCGCTCCGAGCATCTCTTAGCTGCCGACACGCGCCGCAACGTCCGCAACCTACTCGCGAGTGCCAAGCTGCTCGTACTCGTCGTCATCGTCTCGCTCGCCATGGGCGTTGCCGCTTGGGCGTTTTTGGCCTCGCTGAATATCGCGACCGACTATCGCGAGCAACATGCGTGGGTGTACGCGCTGCTTCCCGCTGTGGGCGTTGCCACCGCATGGGTCTACAAGAACCACGGTCTCGCCGCCAAGCGTGGTAACAACCTGGTCATTGACTCCGCCCTGGGCACACGCCTCATCCATATGCGCATGGCCGTCCTCACCTTCATCTGCTCAACGCTCACGCACCTAACGGGCGGATCGGCCGGTCGCGAGGGAGCCGCGGTGCAGATTGGCGGCACCATCGCCAGCAACATCTCGAGCCTCGCCCACCTCAAAAAGCATGACCACCACGACCTCATGCTCGCCGGCATCTCGTCGGCCTTTGGCGCCGTATTCGGCTCGCCCCTTGCCGGAGCTTTCTTTGGCATGGAGATGTGCTTTATCGGCAAGATCGACTACACGGCGGGCATCTACTGCCTGGTCGCCTCATTTACCGGCTACTTTACATCACTCGCCCTGGGTACCGAGTACGAAGCGAATGTCATCGCCAGCGTTCCCGGCATGACGCCGCGGACGGTTGCCATCGTTGTTATCAGCGCCATTATCTTCGGTCTGACGGCACGCCTCTTTGCCTGGTCGGTTCGCACGGTCAAAAGTCTGTACAGCCATTTTATTACGAACTACTTGCTCCGCGCGCTCGTGGGCGCGCTCGTGGTTTTGGCAGCCTACGCCATCCTCAACGCGTGGGACTATGCAGGCCTCTCCACTTGGCTTTCGGGCGCGGGCTTTGCGGGCAAAACAACGCTTGCAGATGCGGCCATCAAACTCGTTGTAACCGCGCTTACCCTGGGCGCGGGCTTCCAGGGCGGCGAGGTCACGCCCTTATTTGGCATCGGTGCCGCGCTCGGAGGCTGGATGGGGTGCCTCACGGGAGTCGACCCCAGCTTTATGGCAGCCCTCGGCACGCTCGGCGTGTTCTGTGCCGGCCTCAACGTGCCCATTACCACCTGCATGATGGCGATTGATCTGTTCCACGGAACGGCGGCAGGCTTTTTCGTTATCGTTGCCTTTATCAGCTATCTTGCAGGCGGACACCGTGGCGTGTACCCCGCCCAGCGCATCATCTCACCCAAGCGCCGTTCGCTTATTGTGGATGAGGGCGGTACGGTAGCGGATGCTATCGAGCGCCACAACGACCTGATAGAGTAGACGTAAATATTCGCCGTGCAGCCACAATCGGGGGCAATTCGACCTGAGCGCGACCGCACCGTCACGTCATACGCCGGGAGTCACCCCATGCACGCAACTGATTTTGGTCGCACGCTCATCATCGCCAACCCAGCCGCCCAGTCGGGTGCAGCGCGCGAAGTTGCCGAGCGCCTGCAGCGCTTTTTGGACATGACTGCACGCGCATCCCAGTTTGACCTGATGCTAACCGAGCGCATGGGACATGCCAAGGGACTTGCCGCACAGGCTCAGGGCTATCGCACCGTTATCGCCCTTGGCGGCGATGGCGTGATCCACGAGGTCGTCAACGGGCTTATGACGCAAGAGGAGGACGCCCGCCCCGCTCTTGCCGTCCTGCCCGTGGGCTCCGGCAACGATTTTGCCCAGACGCTCGACATCGACGATTTCTCCGGCAAGGATTTTGGCGCGCTGCTCACCTGCGAGCTGCAGCGTCAGGACGTCGGGCGCATTCGCTCGTGGAGCCCTGCAAGCGGCAGCGGCGAGGCTACCGTTGAGTACTACGACCAGACGCTTTCGGTCGGCATCGATGCCGCCATCGGCCTGGGCACCACCGAGCTGCGCAAAAAGACCGGCTTGACAGGCGCGCCGCTCTACACCCTCTCGGGACTTGAGCAGTTTGGCCTACGCTATCGCAACTACCCCATGACAGTCAGCTTTGACGGGACGCCTGCCGAGCGCGTGAGGGCGATCATCATGGCGATTCAGCTGGGCCCTACCTATGGATCGGGTTATCGCATCTGTCCCGACGCCGACCCCTGTGACGGTATATTCGACGTCTGCTACGCCTGCGGCCCCGTCCCTCGCGCGGTAGCCCTGCCTATGTTCCTTTCGGCCAAAGACGGCCACCACACCAAGCTGCCACCGGTTCGCATGCGCCGCTGTCGCCATGCTGAGCTTACCTTTGAGGAGCCCAACTACCCCATCCAGGCCGACGGCGAGCCCATTATCGCCTCGCGCATCGAGGTGGACATCCTCGCCGGCGCCCTCCACGTCTGGCGCCCCACCCGCTAACCCCACCTAAGTTGCGGTGAAATAGGGACTGTATATGCAGCTAAAGCCGCAAAACAGTCCCTATTTCACCGCAACTTATTGAGAAGATCATTCCTCCCCACCCGGCTTGCGACGGTTGGCTTTTTTAATGGCGTTGAAGTGCTTGTCATTGAGTCTGCGCTGGCGAGACCGCTGAGGCACCTTGGTCTTGACGCGGCGGCGCGGCGGACGGCCACGACGCTCAAGCTCAGCGCGCAGCTTACGCAGACAGCAGCTACGGTTCTGGAACTGACTGCGGCTCTCGCGCGCCGTCACGACAATCCCCGTGGGCCCATGCTTCATGCGTACCGCCGAATCAGTCGTGTTCACGCCCTGTCCGCCCGGACCCGTCGCGCGAAATACCTGCACCTCGCAATCGCGCGCCAAATCCTCGACCGACATCTCGGCATAGCGCGCATACTCGCGCCATCCCATCTTGTTCTCATCCATATCAACACCTCCCCTCATACAAAAAAATGTGACAAAGGGAAAGCCCCTTTGTCACATCGCATACCAATCGCTTATGTCGCGCGCTTAGGCGAAGGTGATCTCGCCGGTCTCACAGTCCATATCGGCGATACGGGCCAGGCTCTCGACGCGGAAGCCACGCTCGCGGAGCTTATCGCCACCGCCCTGGAAGCCCTTCTCCACCGCAATGCCAATACCGGACACCTCGGCACCCGCAGCCTCGCAGATCTTGATAAGACCCTCGAGCGCGCAGCCGTTGGCCAAAAAGTCGTCGATGATCAGGACCTTGTCGCCCTCGGACAGGAAGCGCTTGCCGACGATGACCGGGTACTCCTTCTGCTTGGTAAAGGAGTAGATGGTCGTGGCATACTGCTCGCCGTCAAGGTTGATGGACTGGGCCTTCTTGGCAAAGACCACCGGCACGCCGCCAAAATGCTGGGCTGCAATGCAAGCCATGCCAATGCCCGAAGCCTCGATCGTCAGGATCTTGTTGATCTCGACACCCTCGAACAGACGGGCCCACTCGGCGCCCATGTGGTCGAACAGCTCAACGTCGCATTGGTGGTTGAGGAAGGCATCAACCTTAAGGACGTTACCGGCCTTTACGATGCCGTCATGGCGAATACGATCCTCAAGCTCCTGCATGGCGCAACCCCTTCTCGCGGCAACGATACCGCGCGATTAATAAACGTTGTTCGATAGTCTACCACGGACCGACCCCCGACCGCCCCACAAGCCGTATCGCACCATAAAGCTGCAAGACCAGTAGACAGGCCCGATTCGTGGCAGACAGCCTCCCAACACGCTAATGCCGGGTGCGCGTCCTCACCAAACGTACCAATGTGAGCGCAAAGCCCACGGTAGCAACGGCCATCAGCACGTAGAATACCAAACGGAAGCCAAAGAGGAACACGTCCGGACGACCCGCCACATAGCTCGTGACCGTCTTGCCCATCGCCGCGCTCGTCTGTCCATACAGGATGCGCGACGCCGCATTAATACCCAGCGCTATGCCCGCATAGCGCGCCAAGCTGCTCAAGCTGCCCGCAAAGCCAAGCGCCTCACGCGGAGCCGAACCCATATACAGCGAATTATTGGGACTCTGGAAGATCGACGTGCCGCACGACATAAACGCGACGCAGCACACGATCATCAAGATGGAAGAGTGCTCGTCAAGCGTGCTCACCGCAAAGAGACCGCACACGTACACGCCCAGGCCAACGGCCGTGGGCGCTTCACAACCAACACGGTCGGACACCGAGCCCGAAAGCGGGCCCACAAAGGCATTCACGACCGGCATCGCCAAAAACAACAGGCCGGAGATATCGGAGCTAAAGCCGTGGGCATCCTGAAAGTAGAACGGCAGCACAAACTCGGAGGCACCGATACCCACGAACACGATAAGCATGCAAGCCAGGTTAATCGTGAAAGCCGAGCTCGCAAAGCAGCGACGCGCCGCCTCTGTCAACGGCATAGGGCGTTCGCCAGCCTCCGGCTTCACATGCGGCAGCGTATAGAGTCCCACGATAAACGAGATTACGCCAATGGGCAGATTGATAAGGAAGATGCTCTCCCAGGGAAAGCTCGCCACCAGCACGCCGCCGAGCACGGGGCCGCACATCATGCCAAGAGCCACAAAGGTCGCCAGAATGCCCATGGCACGGCCGCGCTCACGCGCCGGAAACGACTCGGTGATGATGCCCATATTGTTGGCCATCGCGGCGGCACAGCCAATGCCCTGCACGAAACGCGCCAAGATAAGCACCTCGAGCGAAGCCGAAAGCCCGCAAAGCAACGAGCCACCCGTAAAGACGATTACACCAAGCTGGAACACATTCACCTTGCCGCGCACATCGCCCAAGCGGCCAAACGGCAGCATGGCGACGCACGTCGCGAGCAGATACACCGAGCTCACGAGCTGAATGCGGTCGAGACCCACCCCCAGCTCCTTTTGCATCACTGGGAGCGCCACCGTCACGATGCTCGCATCCAGACACGCCATAAAGGTCATGACGAGCACGGTGAACAGAATCGCCCATTTATTCTTACCGTGGGTGTCGCCCTCTAGGGCAATGTGTTCGCGGCGCAGCTGCTCGGCAGTTTTCTCCATGTATATCCTTTCTATCGTGCAACGCAAAAACGGGACCCCAATCGCCTACAAACGGACACGATCGGGGTCCCGCCTACGGAATCGGAACTATGAGGACGTCGTCAGCCGAAAAGCCGTCCCACGCCTAGCACGCACGCTAGCCTAGCACTGCTCGAGCGCCTGCTCAAGGTCGGCAATCAGATCGGCCGTGTCCTCGAGGCCGCACGACAGGCGCACCATGTCGGCGGAGATACCGCAGGCGATGAGCTCCTCATCGTTCATCTGGCGATGGGTGGCGTTTGCCGGATGCAAGCAGCAGGTGCGGGCGTCGGCCACGTGCGTAGCGATCTGGGCGAGCTTGAGGCTCTTCATAAAGGTCTCGGCCGCCGCGCGACCACCGATAAAGCCAAAGCTTACGACGCCGCACGTACCGTTGGGCATGTACTTCTGAGCGATGTCATAGTACTTATCGCCCTCCAGGCCCGGATAGCTCACGAAGCGCACCTTGGGATGGCCCTGCAGGAACTTGGCGACCGCCAGACCGTTCTCGCAATGGCGCGGCATACGCACGTGCAGGCTCTCGAGCGAGCTGTTCAGGAAGAACGCCGCCTGCGGATTCTGCATAGGACCAAGATCGCGCATGAGCTGAGCGGTTGCCTTGGTAATGAAGGCACCCTCGCGACCAAACTTCTCGGCATAGGTCACGCCGTGGTAGCTCTCATCGGGCGTGGTGAGACCCGGGAACTTGTCCGCATGGGCCATCCAGTCAAACTGGCCGTGATCGACAATCACGCCACCCAGGTAGGCAGCATGTCCATCCATGTACTTGGTGGTGGAGTGCGTAACGATGTCGGCGCCCCACTCAAAGGGACGGCACATCACGGGCGTCGGGAAGGTGTTGTCGACCATCAGCGGCACGCCGTGGTCATGCGCGGCCTTGGCAAAGCGCTCAATATCGAGCACAGCAAGGGCGGGGTTGGCGATCGTCTCGCCAAAGACGAGCTTGGTATTGGGCTCAAAGGCTGCCTCGAGCTCCTCATCGGTGCAGTCGGGGGCGACGAACGTGCAGGTCAAACCCATGCGCTCCATGGTATGGGCGAGCAGGTTATAGGTACCGCCGTAGATGGCAGAGCTCGCGACCACGTGATCGCCGGCACCGGCCACGTTAAAGATCGCGAGGAAGTTCGCAGCCATACCCGAGCTCGTGAGCATAGCGGCAGTGCCGCCCTCCATCTCGCAGATCTTGGCGGCAACCAGATCGCACGTGGGGTTCTGTAGACGGCTGTAGAAGTAACCCGACTCCTCCAGGTCAAACAGCTTGCCCATGTGCTCGGACGTGTCGTACTTCCACGTGGTGGACTGGTAGATGGGCACCTGGCGCGGCTCGGCATCTCCCGGGTGATAGCCGCCCTGAACACATGTAGTACCGATGGTCTGCTCGCTCATATCTAGCTCCCTTGCCTAGGTTACGTTTTATTCGGTTCACGATACCGCTACCTTGCACCCCTCTCAACCCATCCCCAAGGTAGGTTATGGGACAAATTGATCAGGGGTATTTATCTCAAGCCTTGGGCATTTGCTCGATAGATAAAAACGAGGCATACATGAAGCTCTCGATGATTACATGCCCCGTCACGGGTACCATAGGCGGGTACACCGTGACCAAGGAGACAACGATGAAGCAAATCGATACGGCCCAGCTCGACATCAACGCCTGTCAGGCTCAGGCTGCCGAATACCACGCCCGTGGTTTTAACTGCGCACAGGCCGTCGCCTGCACGCTCGCGCCCGCCGTCGGGCTCGACCCCCAGGTCGCCTTTACCCTCACCGAGGGCTTTGGCGCCGGCATGGGCGGCATGACCGAAACCTGCGGCGCCATCTCGGGCGCCGTGGCCATCATGGGCTTTGTAATGAGCGACGGCATGGAAAACCCCAAGACCAAGGGCCAGACCTACAAGCTGTCGCGCGAGATCGCCAAACGTTTTGGCGAGAAGAACACGACGACCGTCTGCGGCACGCTCAAGGGCATCGGATCGGACAAGGGTCCGCTCCGCAGCTGCCCCGGCTGCATCGACGATGCCATCGAAATCGCCTGTGATGTGCTAAAGCAACTCGCCGAGTAAACGGCAGCAACATAAAACGACGGCCGGCGCGCTTGGGATCCATCCAAAAGCACGCCGGCCGTCGCCGTTAGAACTCGGCAAATTCGGGAGCGCCGACCTCAATCTCCTCGCGCCCCGCCATAAGCTCGCGCATCTTAGCGCAAAACGGCTCCTGCTCCCCCGCCTTAAACACCAAATGAAGTGTCACGGCATCCGCGTAATCGGTATTAGAAACCTTGGCACCCGAATCCTGCGCCAAACGAAGCACCTGCTCATACTGCGGATAGGCCACACGCACGTCAACCGGCACGACACTCGTCATCTCAACGATCTGCCCAGCCTCCTGAGCAGCTGCCACCGCCGCCTGCGTCGCCGCGGTATAGGCGCGCACCAAGCCACCGGGCCCCAACAGCGTGCCACCAAAATAGCGCGTCACCACGCAGCAAACATTTTTGAGCCCCGCACCGCGCAACACCTCGAGCGTCGGCATGCCGCTCGTGCGGCTCGGCTCACCGTCATCGCTCTGGCGCTCACGTCCATCGACCAAAATCCACGCGGGAACATTGTGTCGAGCGTCGTAATGACGTTTGCGAACGGTCTCGATAAAGGCATTCGCCTCATCCTCGGACTCAATATGGACCAGCTGGGCAATAAACCGGCTCTTGCGGTCCACAAATTCGCCCGAAACCTCAATATTCGATTGCAGAGTAAAATAGCTGTCCAACAAAGCCCCTCAACAACAAGCAAAGCAACAAACAGCCTCAATAATACGGCAAAGACAGCATCGTTGCCCTCGCCAACAAGAGCGGAAACGCCAATGATGCCGTCATCAACAGCGAGAACCCGTCAGTGCGAGCAAGGTGCCTTGAAAGACGAGGGCATTGACCTTATGGTCATGCCCGAAGGCTTGAAAGGCAGATTGCCGCGCTGACGGGTTCGCAGCGTCAACAAAGTGCCAAGTGGGCCTATAAGCCGGGTTCTGTCGTGAACGGTCATTTATCTTGTCTGCACGTTACCGTGCAGCTCCACGCACGCTACCCGAACGCGGACCGGGCCGGCCCATAACGTTCCTATTCGCGCTTGCTCCGGATGGGGCTTGCCAAGCCGCCGTGTTGCCACGACGCTGGTGGTCTCTTACACCACCGTTTCAGCTTTTCCCTTTACGCCTTGCGGCGCAGGTGGGAGTCTTCTTTTCTGCGGCGCTTTCCGTCGGATCACTCCGCCCGGCCGTTAGCCGGCATCCCGCCCTCTGGAGCCCGGACTTTCCTCACGCGTGCTGCAAGCAGCACATCGCGCGACCGTCTGGCCCACTCAGCAGTGCAAGAGTGTAACACACCGTTGCCGCAGGCAATGGCACAACGCAAACGCTCGACACGATATACCAAGAACCGCCATGCGCTACAATAATCCTGTCGATGGGCAACGTCGTCAGTCGAGACGCGACCGCGCTCCACACCCCTCCGTCTACTCGGTGTGTTCCCGCCTCCTCCCCGAGGCGGGATGTCGGCATTTTTCATGCACCAACAACCCAATAGCCCGTGGACAGCCCGTGGACAGCCCGGAAAGCATTGCGCATTTCGGCGCCAAATCAGAACCACCCTTAAAAAGGGTGGTTTGCTCTTAGGGTATAACCCACGGGCCCCGGGCTCGCGTCTAAAGGCGCGGGCCCGG
>NZ_JADMUF010000008.1 GCF_015546965.1 Collinsella aerofaciens | reverse complement strand
GCCTCAAGAAGGAGTAACATCGGGGCTTGCAGCGACGGACCTCAGGACACTCTTACACCACGTCTGCGCGCGCGACCAGTGGAACGTTGAATAGTTCCTGAAGTGATCAAAATCGCTGCTACTAAACAGGTAGCAGTACTCATATTTGGCCTTTTTTGACCACAGCCCTCTCGGAAACCTTTCCAGAGGCGTCAAACAGCCATAATCCAAAGGTCGCCTCAAACAATTAGCCGGCTAAGAGCGTCCATGGCTACCCAAAAGCTGTACGCCAGCATCCAAAGATGTCGGAAATGGTCGACTTTGGATGCTGGCGTACATGTTTGGGTCGTATAGGTTGGGGCGAGCCGGTCGCAACGCGAGTGTTAGAGCAGGTTCTTCTGCACCCACGCGATGATGTCGCTTGACTCGTAGAGCGGCTTGCCGTCGATGAACAAGCAGGGAACCTGGCGTTTTCCGCCGACGGCGATGAGCGTCTGCTCGGCCTCGGTATCGGTCGAGATATTGCGCTCGGGGATGGCCACACCGTTATCGGCAAGGAATCGCTTGACTTTTATGCAATACGGGCAGCCGGTCATAACGTACAGCGTGAGCTCATGATTAGTAGCCATGGGTCTCCAATCGGTTGAGGTTTCGATTGAAATACCCAAAGCAGCCGCGGTCTATGCGCGCGTCAACGACGACTCGATGGCCTGGACCAGAAACGCCGTGGCTCCGGTGCCGCAGGGCTTGTCGTAGTAGTCAACAAAGCGCTGATCGGCAAGATAGCCGTGGGCGAGGCCCAGGTATGCTTCGTCTTGGGGCTCGTGTCCCCAGTTAAGGGCAATCCATCGACGGTGCATTGCGACAAGTTTGTGGGCCTCGTTGCTCTCTGGGTCGCCAATGCCCATGGCAATCGAAAGTTGGCCCAGAACAGCGCGTTCAAGTTCCTTCATGTCGTTCCATGTCTCGGGGTCCATGTCCAGCAGCGCTTCATTTGCTGCATCGATAGCCTCATCGCCATAGCGTGCCCGCGCTTCGGCGCCGTAGCGCTCCTCGTTTTCCTGCACGGTGCGCCAGCGCTCCAGTTGCGGCAGGACGGCGCCCATGAGCGAGACGGCTTCGTCGAGCGACATGCCGGTGTTTTGCGCCAGCCGCGGGGCGCAATCCTCGATCATTGCCTCCATGGTGGTGTCGTAGGTGTACTTGCCGTGGTCGTAGCACCACTTGCAGTAATGGTCGGTCGTGGCGCCCGTGGCATCGGTGCCGCAGTCGTCGGGCGTGAGTATCATGCCGCAGCTCTGGCAATAATGCTCGGGCATTTCGAGCAGGTGGGACAGTGGCTCGCCGGTTACGGCGGCAATGAGCTTCATCATGTCGATGCCCGGGGTGACCTCGCCGCGCTCCCAACGGCTGACGGCTTGGCGTGTGACGAAGAGTTTGGCGGCGAGCTGCTCTTGGGTAAGGTGATGGGCGCGACGGATGGCAATGAGCTTTTCTGCAAAGGCCATAGCGGCTCCTTTCTGCTGGTTGATGGCTTAAGCATACGCGGCGGCAGGCGCCCTTCCAAGCAACCGTTGGTTGCACGACGGGGACTGCGGCGAAGAATTGCGCGCAACGCCCCACACCTCCATGCCGTACAATGACCGGCATGGAACCTATTGCACACATACATACCGACCTGCCGCAGAAGTTCGGCATTCCGCGCAACAGCTTTTTGGCACCCCATCTGCAGGGACGCATCGTCTTTGAGCCGGAATTTGCCTCCAACGCAGCGGTTGAGGGCCTGGACTCCTTCTCTCACCTATGGCTGTTGTGGCGCTTTGAAAACGGAACGCCCGGCGGCACGGTTAAGGACATAGCTACCGATGCCAAGACGCAGGACAGGTCCGGCACCAACGTCAAGTGGTCGAAGACCGTGCGCCCGCCGCGTCTGGGCGGAGCCGAGCGCGTGGGCGTGTTTGCCACGCGCAGTCCGTTTCGCCCTAATCCCATTGGGCTCACCTGCGTCAAGCTCGATCGTGTCGAGCTCACTGACGATGGCCCCATCATCTATGTGCTGGGGGCCGATTTGCGCGACGGCACGCCCATCTACGACATTAAGCCCTACATTCCGTTTGCCGACTGTCACCCGGATGCGACGGGCGGCTGGATCGAGGATACTCCGTGGCAAGAGCTCGACGTCGAGTTCCCACGAGCGCTGCAAGATATGGTCCCGCCCGCAAAGCTCCCCGGCTTGGTCGAGGTCCTTCGCCAAGATCCGCGCCGCGCGGGCAGCAAGCACGAGCCAAACCGCGTCTACCATCTGGCCTACGCCGGGCTCGACATATCGTTTACGGTCGACGAAACCCAGCTAACCGTAGTCGCAGTCAACGACGCGCAAGACTAACCAGCCATTCGTCCGCACCCGTCAAATTAAACGCCAAACTCCGCGCCAAAACCGCCCACGCTGGTGGACAATAACGCCTACCAAAACAATCACTTTGCACGGGGGCTCAGCATGAAATACGACTTTAGCTCGCTTATCGACCGCCACGGCATGGACTCCATCGCCGTTGACTCCTGGGGCGAGATCCCCGGTATGGCTCCGAACGCACCCGACGAGGGCTTCGACCGCATTCCCATGTGGGTGGCCGACATGAACTTCGCCACGGTGCCCACGGTTCAGGAGTACATCATCAAGCGCGCTCAGCACCCCATGTTTGGCTACTTCAATCCGCGTCCCGAGTACTTCGACCGCATCATCGAATGGCAGAGCCGCCGCAATGGCGTCGAGGGCCTGCGCCCTGAACATATCGGCTACGAAAACGGCGTGCTGGGCGGTGTCGTGTCGACGCTGCGTGCGTATGTTCAGCCAGGCGATGCGGTGTTGGTCCACAGCCCTACCTACATCGGCTTTACCAAGTCCATTGAGGCCGCGGGCTATCACATTGTCCACAGCCCGCTTAAGCTCGACGACCAGGGCGTGTGGCGTATGGACTTTGAGGACATGGAGCACAAGCTCGCCCAAAACCACATCCATGCCGCGGTGTTCTGCTCGCCGCACAATCCCTGCGGCCGCGTATGGGAGCGCGACGAGATCGAGCGCGCCATGGACATTTATCGCCAGCACGATTGCGTGGTGATCTCGGACGAGATTTGGTCCGATATCATCCTGCCGGGACACAAGCACATCCCGACGCAGTCGGTGAGCGAGGATGCCCGCATGCGCACGGTTGCCCTCTACGCGCCGAGCAAGACGTTTAACCTGGCGGGCCTGGTCGGCAGCTACCACATCATCTACAATGAGACGCTGCGCGACCGCGTGTGCGCCGTGTCCGACAAGACCCACTACAACGAGATGAACGTCCTCTCCATGCATGCGCTTATCGGTGCCTACCAGCCGCAGGGCTACGAGTGGGTGGACGAGCTCAACCAGGTGCTTGCCGGCAATATCGAGTACTTCTGCAATTACGTGGACGAGCATTTTGAGGGCGTGTCCTATTCGCGTCCGCAGGGCACGTACATGGTGTTTCTGGACTGCACCGAGTGGTGCCGCGAGCATGGCCGCGATATTCAGTGGTTGCTCGACGAGGGGCCGCGAGTGGGCGTTGGCTACCAAGATGGCCGTCCGTTCCACGGGCCCTGCCACATTCGTGTGAATCTGGCGCTGCCGCTTTCGCGCGTGAGGGAAGCGTGCGACCGCCTGGACCGCTACGTTTTTAATGCACGGTAAGTGCGCGCTGCATGCGGGGCCTTCTGCCAAGTCGGCTGGAAGGCCCCGCACGGTAAAACGTCTGTAGCCATTGGGCACTCGTGTGGTTTTGTTTGCTATTATTTTTTACCATTTCAGTCTGTAAACAGGATCTTCTGGAGCTCGATGAAAAGACCTCGCCGCTCGGTTGCCATATCGTTGTTTGTCGCGCTTGCGGTAGCGTGTGCCTTTGTCGTAGCGATAGCTGGCTGTTCCGGGTCGAATGGCAGAGCCTCGACGTCTGCATTTGAAGGTCTGGGCGCCTCGCAAGCCAAAGACGACAACCTTAAGACGCTCAATGTTGGCAGCGACCTCTATCCACCGTTTGTGTATACCGACGAGTACGGCGATATCGTTGGCCTGGATGTCGAGATACTAACCGAGGCTTTGGCCCGCATTGGTTACAAGCCAAAGTACCAGCTGATCGATTGGGAAAAGAAGAACGAGCTGCTGGCGAGCGGCGAGCTCGATTGCGTCATGGGCAGCTTTAGCATGACGGGTCGCGAAAACGAGTATCGTTGGGCCGGCCCGTACCTTGCGAGCCGCCAGGTGGTCGCGGTCGATCCCCAGAGCGATATCTACACGCTTGCCGATCTTGAGGATAAGGTCGTGGCAGTCCAGTCCACCACCAAGCCCGAGGACATTTTGCTCAATCGTACAAATGAAAACGTTCCGCAGATCAAAGAGCTCTACTGCTTTTCGGACCGCTCATACCTGAACCCGGCGCTCGTCGAGGGTCTGGTCGACGCCATCGCCGCGCATGAGTCCTCGCTGCTCACCTACGAAAAAGACTATGGCGTAACGTATCGCATTTTGGATGAGCCGCTGCTAGAGGTTGGTTTGGGCACCGCTTTCGATATCAATGATACGCGCGGCATCGACGTTAAACTCACCCGTGCCTACCAAGAAATGCTTGCCGATGGCACCATGGAACGTCTGGTGTCAAAGTACTTTGATGACCCTTCGCCATTTTTGAATATGGAGGGCCTGTCATGATCGATGCGCCCAACCACGCCGTAGAGGAGCGGGGCAATCGTTCGGCAGGGGCATGGCTCCTTGTCGCTCTGCTGGGGATAGCGCTCTCGGTTGTTGCCGGCATGATGAGCTACGGTTACACGACGGCCCAAGCCGAGCAGCGCTTTGCCGACGTTGTCGATTACGTGGCGACGCAGAGCCTTTCATACGATGCGTTCAATAGCGCCTATACGACCAAAAACCTGATTCGCGTTATGGAGATCGCAGGAGAGGCAGCGCGCGATATGGAGCGCGACGGTTCGGTGGATAACGCCATGCTGGAGCAATATGCCGACCAGTTCAACGTGAGCGCACTGATCGTGACGGACGCATCGGGCAATTTGGTGTCCGAGTCCTCGACGGATGGCGTGGGCTACGAGTCGCTCGCTACGTATCTCAAGGAAGCACCCGTGCTGGAGGTGGCGGCCCATCCGCTTAAGTCCTATGCCGCCCGCATTACGCTTTCGGATGATTCGGTTGCAGACATTGGTTGCGTGACCCGGCAAGATGGCGAGGGCATCGTTATCGCGGTCAGGCATCAGAACGCGAAGGCAGTTGCAAGCAATACGCTCAAACTGCAGAGCCTGCTCGGTGGTTATGAGACCATCGACAGTGGCAATATCGTGATCGAAAGCGATGGCAAAGTCGTTGCGACCAATGCCGTTGAACCCACCATATTGGGCGTGTCCGATCTGCCTGCGACGGATGTCTTCATTGTCGACGGTATAAAGGATCGATGCCCGGCTGGTAAGGTCAGATTGGTTAACGCCAATGGCGAGTGGTATTTGGGCACATTTGGAAAAGCGCGCGGGTTCTACGTGTACACCTATGCCTCGGCGCGGCGCTACTTTGAGGTCGTCGCGGCTGTTGCTGCCGGCGTGCTGGTGCTCTACGGCGGTGTTATAGCCGTTGTTGTGATGGCGCGCCGCCGCGCTGATCGTCGACGTTTGACGGACTTGCTGCAGCAGGAGCGCGACTATGGCGACAGGCTGGCAAAGGCAGCGCGTGAGGCCTCGTCTGCCAACTCTGCAAAAACGGAATTTTTGCGTCGCATGAGCCATGATCTGCGCACGCCCATCAACGGCATTCGCGGTATGGTTGAGGTCGGCGATGCCAATGCGGACGATCTGCAAAAGCAGACTGAGTGCCGCTCAAAGATCTGGTCGGCATCGGGACTGCTGCTCGACCTTGCCAACGAGGCCCTGGATATGAGTCGTCTGGAGAGCGGGCAGATCGAACTGGAG
Source organism: Collinsella aerofaciens (assembly GCF_015546965.1). Classification (GTDB taxonomy): domain Bacteria; phylum Actinomycetota; class Coriobacteriia; order Coriobacteriales; family Coriobacteriaceae; genus Collinsella; species Collinsella aerofaciens_X. Next base: position 132,394 of record NZ_JADMUF010000008.1, on the reverse strand, counting down.
CTTGTTCCCACAAACTTGGTAACCCTCAACCACGAGGTGCGCGATATTTTGGAGCGCCAGGCCGAGGAGCGTCTGGTGACAATTATCTGCGACCAGCAGACGCTTAATCATCCCTATGCGCGGGTGAGCGTGACGCACCTCAAGCGCTTGTTGCTCAATATTGCCGGCAATGCCGTCAAGTACAACCGCCAGGGCGGCTATGTTCGCCTGGTGTGCCGCGAGGTGGAGCCAGCGGATGGCGTCCCCGTCTATGAATACACGATCGCCGACAACGGTATTGGCATGAGCGAGGAGTTCCAACAGCGCCTCTACGAGCCGTTTTGCCGCGAGGAGCAACAGGTGGAAGGCGCTTCATCGGGAACTGGCCTGGGCGCGCCTATCGCAAAACAGTTGGTCGAGCTTATGGGCGGAACCATGAGCTTTACAAGCACCTTGGGGCAGGGAACGACGTTTACCATCCGCCTGCCGTTCGAGAAGTGCGACCGCTCCGAGATTCCTCAGGCAGTTCGCGTAGATGCGGGCGACGGCGATGCGCTCCAGGGCCTGCGCGTTTTGCTCGTAGAGGATAACGATCTGAATGCCGAGATCGCGCAGTTTACGCTCAGCCGTGCCGGTGCCGTCGTGACGCATGCTAAGGATGGCGAGTCTGCCGTCGAGATGTTTGCCGCGAGCGCGCCGTACGAGTACGACGTGGTGTTGATGGACATCATGATGCCCGGTATCGACGGCCTTGAGGCCACACGTCAGATTCGAGCACTCGATCGCGAGGATGCCGCGACTACGCCGATTATCGCCGTGAGTGCCAACGCCTTTGCCGACGACCGCAGGCTTTCGCGTGAGGCGGGCATGGACGCGCACCTGAGTAAACCCGTGAGCTCGCAGGAACTTGTTGAGGCGCTTGCGCACATAGCTGCCGACGCTTTATAAGCATATGGCCCGGTTCTAATGTTGGTTGGAACCGGGCCATATTGCTATTGATGAGGTCTGCTGAGGGGGCTTACTTTTCCTGAATCTGCTTACCGCAAAGATGTTCAATCGTAATCTCGTAGAGCTGGACGCCCTTAATGTCCTTGGCGATTTCCTCTTCGACTTCCTCGGCAGAAGGGTAGTACTTAAGCGCGAGCTGGCGGACTTTATCCTCGATAAACGCGGGAGTGTCATTTGCCAGGCGACAGCGGCCAAAGACCACGGTACTCATAACGTAGGGAGCCCAGTCACCGTCCTGGTACCACTCGTTGCCGTAAACGGTAAAGCAGACCTTGTCATCGCGCTTGAGTGCGTCGACCTTGTGGCCAGCCTTGGCGCCATGGAAATAAATCTTGTCGTGCTCGGTGTCAAAGAAGTAGTTGACGGGAATGGCGTACGGGTAGCCATCGTCGCCGTTGACGGCAAAGACGCCGCGCTTGCAGGTAGCGAGCAGTTCGCGCGCTTCCTCGTCAGTGATGGCGCATTTCTTTCGACGTAAGGGCCTAAACATCGTTGGTTTCCTTTCTGGTCGTGCGTGGTGGTTGAGCACAAACTATAGCACAAACTATAGCGAAACGGGTCCGTTTTTCTTGATGCGGGCGAGTATGTTTTTGAGCTTGTTAAAGTCGAGCGGTTTGGACAGATGGGCGTTCATGCCGGCGTCGTGTGCCGCCTTGGCGTCCTCGGCAAAGGCATTGGCGGTGAGCGCGATGATGGGGATATCGGCTGCATCGGCCTTCTTGCTCAGGCGAATCGCGCGGGTTGCCTCATAGCCGTCCATGCCCGGCATCATAATGTCCATCAGAATCGCATCGAAGCTGCCGGCGGGATGTGACAGGTACAGATCGACGACTTCGTTGCCGTTGGCGGCGCGGGTGACCACGACGCCCTCGGATTCTAGCAGCGCCTGGGCAATCTCGGCGTTCAATTCGTTGTCTTCGGCGAGCAGCACGTTCATGTTGGCGAGCGAGCAGTCGAGCGTACTCTCAACCGTATTCGCCCGCGCCTGGGGATTCTTGTCGATATCGAGCGGAATTTCCACGTAGAACGTGGTGCCCACATGGAACTCGCTGGTGACTTCGATGGTGCCGCCCATCAGTTCAATAAGCGACTTGACGATTGGCATGCCCATGCCGGTTCCTTGGAACTTGCTGCGCGCATCGTTACCTTCTTGGGCAAACGGCTCATAGATATGTTTTAAGAATTTGGGAGTCATGCCAATGCCGGTATCCGAAACGCTAAAGCAAAAGAGCGCGCGCCCGTTATCGAGTGGCTTGGTCTTTGAGCTAAAGGTGACGGAGCCGCCGCGCTTGTTGTACTTAATGCTGTTGTCTAACAGGTTGATCATGATCTGTCGGATATGGGTGGGACTGCCGACCATGTATGGCCCCGTGGCGTACGGCAGACTATTGTCCTGCATGGTGATGCCGTTACTGGACGCGTGGAGCTTGCACAGCACCAGCGTATCGTCACAGAGCTCTTTGAGGTTAAAAGGCGCATGCTCCAGTGTTAGCTTGCGGTCTTCGATTTTGCCCATCTCGAGGATGTCGTTGATCAGCGAGAGCAGGTGATTGGCGGCAACGCGCGCCTTGGCACGGCTCTCGCGGGCGACCTGGATATCGCCTTCCTTCAATTCCTCGATCTCGATAAGGCCCAGGATACCGTTGAGCGGCGTACGGATGTCGTGGCTCATGCGCGTGAGGAATGCCGTCTTAGCGGCGTTGGCAGCATCGGCTTTTTTGCGCTCGGTTCGAGCGCGCGCGAGCGCCCAGATGAGCAGGACGATGCCGACCGACAACATACCGATGAGGGTAGCTGCAATGGCGGTGCGGTTGCGATAAAGGAATTGAAGCGTGTTGGATTCCTGGGCCGTGTACGACGTGGAGGAGTAATTGCTTGCGGAGAGCGATTCTCCGGCATTGATGATGCCCTTGTTGATGATTCCCAGCAGCTCGGGCTTTCCGCGCGAAATCCAGCACGAGAGCTCACAGGTGTCAGGGAGCTCGACCGTCTCGTAGCCCTCGAGATCATAACGGTCGCCGATGGTTTTTACGCGTGAGCTGGGAGCGACGATGCAATGTGCCGTTCCCTTCCTGAGGGCGTCGAACGCTTCATCGTCGGATTGGTATTCGGTCACGGTCGCTGTGGGGAACAGACTTTCAAGTGCATTTTTGTTGACAAACGATGATTTGGTACAGGCGATGTTCTGAAGGTCTTTGTTCAGGTCGCTGCCGGTGTGGATGGCGGTGAGGGATATGGTCCCCAACGATACCGACTGCACAACGCCTGATTGCTCGGCAAACCAGTAATCTCGGTATACCGGCAGCGCAACGTCTATGCTTCCCTTTGACAGGGCCTTTGACATCATCTTGTAACTATCAAAGGCGACGGTTTTGACCGTAATGCCAAATTTATCGTGCAACGTCGTCGCAAGCGATGCGAGCGAGCCTTCCATTTCGCCGTTTTCGTCTTCGTTGCAGTAGGGGAGTTTGCCCGTAATGTAGCCGAGCGTGATGGTGTTGCCATTTGCTTTGAGCCAGGAACGTTCGGGGCTGTTGAGCGATGATGAACCGCTGTTTTGGGCCGAGTAGTTAGATTTGACTTCGTCGATATAGCGTGGGTTGACGCGGGCGATTGCCGACATGGCGGCATTGATGTCGTCCATCAGGTCGGGGCGGCTTTTGGGGACGGCAAAATAGTAGTCGCTCGAACCAATGTAGAACATGGGGGAGGCGCTGGGCGACGAGGTCGTGTCGTTCATGATGATGGCATCGACCTCGTTGTTTGCGAGCGCGTCAAAGAGGGCACCGCCAGTGTCGATTTCTTTATAGGTGCAGGTAATGCCTTCGTTGGCGAGCCACTGCTGGCCAACGAAGGTTTGCATAACGCCGGGGTTGCAGCCGATGGTAAGGCCTTGGAGCGCTTGGGGGTCACCCTTGGCCAGATCGTCGCGATCGGGCTTGGCGTAGATGAAGTAGCGCTCGGTGCCCTCGGGGTTCGAGGAAAAGAGCAGCTTTTGGGCGCGTTCCTCAGAGTAGGAGATGTTGGGCATGAGGTCGATCTCGCCCGCCTCGAGCATGTCCATAAGCTCGGTGAAGGTGCCGGAGACGTATTCGTACCGCCAGCCGGGCGTGTAGTACGACAGGGTCTGGAGGTACTCGTAACCCCATCCCGAGAGACGCTCGCCGGGGGTGCCGTCCTGGATGCCCTCGTTGTTGACGAGCCAACCAACGCGGACCGTCTTGGCCTGCTGATCAGAGTCGGCGGCAAAGGCAGGGGCGGGCGCGACGGCGCTCAGTACGGCGAGCGCGGTAAGCGCAACGGCCAGGGTGCGATATATAACTGAACGAAGGACAGCGGAAGCTCTCACATGCAATCCTAACGAATCGAGACATTACCGCATAAGGATACCAGCTCAGCCTGCCCAGTCGGCAGCTGCATCGCTAAACGATCCCGCCCGGCAGTTGGGGACAGTCCCTTTCTGCCGGCACAAAAGGAACGTCCCTAACTGTCGGTTGTGGGACAATATCGAGCGAATGTGATTGGGCGTCTGGGAAAAGGGGTCGCGATGAACAGGTTGAGGACGCTTGCCGATGTGCTGCGACAGGCTGGCTTTGCACGCATCACGGGCCTGTTTCTTATCTTTTACCTGCTGTGCTCGACGGCTGTCTGGCTGTCCGAGCCTACGACCCTCACCTTTGGTGATGGCCTGTGGTTTAGCTTTGAGACGGTCTCGACGATCGACTTTGGCGATATCCCGGCAGAAACGCCGGTTGCCCGCGGCATTACCGTCATCCTAAGCGTCATCAGTATCTTCTATATCGCCATGCTTACGGGCGTGGCGGTGAACTACTGCAATACGCTCATCAAGCTGCGCCAAAAGGACACCATGGCGCGCTTTATGGACGATCTTGAGCATTTGGAGGAGCTCGATCGTGACGAGCTCGCCGACCTGTCGCGCCGCGTGCGCGAATATCGCCGCCGCCAACGCTAGAACGGGCGCCGCGCGTCACGATTGGGGGGACTGAATATGAATATCACCGTGTATCTGGGTGCCAGCGTTGGTAACGACCCAGCGTTTCTGCCCGCGCTGCAGGAGCTGGGCAACTGGATTGGCTCCAACGGACACGCGCTGGTATACGGCGGGTCCAAGTCGGGCCTGATGGGTGCGCTCGCCGATAGCGTGCTCGAGGCAGGTGGACATGTGACGGGTGTTGAGCCGAGCTTTTTTATCGAGGCCGAGTTTCAGCATGACGGTATCGACGACCTTATCGTGACGAGCGATATGGCCGAGCGCAAGGCCAAGATGATTGAGCTCGGCGATGCGTTCATCGCCTTTCCCGGTGGGACGGGCACGCTCGAGGAGATTGCCGAGGTCATGTCCGCGGTGTCGTTGGGGCATCTCGATGCGCCGTGCATTTTGTACAACCTGAACGGTTACTACAACGACCTCAAGGCGCTGCTCGGGCACATGATTGATAAGGGGCTTTCGAGCCTGAAGCGCCAGCACGGCATCTACTTTGCCGACGATTTGCGCGAGATTGCCTCGATTATCAACGGATAAGCCTTGAGCCTGCCCCACTATGGCTCCCAATGGTGCCGTTTGCGGCGCAGACGGCTGGCTTGTCTGGGCCACACTCGCTCTACAATAAAACGTATCTATGTCGACTTTGACCGCGGGAGGACCCGATGGATAACCTTGCCAAACCCACAAACCGCGCGCTGTTTTTAGCTAGCGTTGCCGTGACCGGTGCGTTCGCAGGTGCCGCAGTCTGGCTGTTCTTCTTTGCGATGGAGCACGGTATCGACTATCTATGGACCGAGATTCCGCACGCGCTGGGCGTCGCTTCGCCCGAGCTTGCCAGCGGACCGTTTGGCTTTCTGCCATACCCGTTTTTCGTCTGCCTGCTGGGCGGCCTGCTGATCGGTCTGTACGAAAAGACGACGGGCACCAAGACCGATGACCTCAACCAGGTGATGGCCAAGGTAAAGCGCGATGGGCGCTACCCGTACGACAACCTGGGCAAGCTTTCGCTCGCGGCATTGCTGCCGCTGCTGTTTGGTGGCAGCATTGGACCGGAGGCCGGCCTGACCGGCGTTATCGCGGGTCTGTGCAGCTGGGTCGGCGATCGCATGCGTCGCTTTGGAGCTGAGTTTAGGGAGCTCACGCTGCTGGGCACCCAGGCTGCCCTGACGGCGCTCTTTACCGCGCCCGTCTTTGGCTTTGTGGCACCGCTTGCCGGAAGTACTGACGGCCAGGGCGAAGACGCCGACGATGAATCCGCGTCCGGCGAGATCACCATCAAGCTGCCCAAGGCGCAAAAGACGGTGGTCTACGGCATTGCGATTGCCGGCGGTCTGGGCACCTACCTGCTGCTCGGCCAGCTTGTGGGCGGCGGCATGGGCATGCCGAGGTTCGAGGCCGCCGTGGTGGGCAACCTGGAACTTGTCTGGCTCATTCCGCTGGCGTTGGTCGGCACCGTATGCGGTTGGCTGTACTTTGTCTCTGAGCACGCGAGCGAGGCACTGTCTCATGCAATAGGGGAGCGTCCTGTCGTCAAGGCCATGCTAGCCGGTCTGGCGCTCGCCATCTGTGGCACGGTTCTGCCCTACACCATGTTTGCCGGCGAGACCCAGGCCGACGTGCTCATGGAAACCTACCTGACCATTCCCGCTGGCGTGCTTATCGCGACCGGTCTTGTTAAGGCCATGCTGACGCCCGCCCTCATCAACCTTGGTTGGCGTGGCGGCCACTTCTTCCCGGTTATCTTCTCGGGTGTGAGCCTGGGCTACGGCCTTGCCATCCTCACCGGCGCCGATCCGGTCTTTTGCGTCGCCGTCTGCACGGCATCGACGATGGGCGCCGTCATGCGCCAACCCATTATGGTCGTGGGCCTGTTGCTCATGTGCTTCCCGCTCAAAGGCATCGTCTGCATGATCATCGCGGCCGTTATCGCTGCCGGTATTCCATTGCCCAAGCCGCTGCGCAAGTAGTACGGTGGCTCACGCTGGGGATATGCCATTTGTCACGGATTTACGGGGAGGGGCGGCGATCGCGTCCTTCGTGGATTGAGATACGCGTGGCTACAGATCGCGTACTCGATAAACCTTGGTGCTGACGGTGCAGCTGATTGCACATAGCGCGAGGGCAAGTACGGCGATGCCTGCGCACAGACCGCCAAGGACGGCAGGATTGGGATTCGCTCCGGCAATCGACATGAGCCAGTTGCTAATGGGGTTGGAAGAGCTCAGCATCGCCATGGTACCGCAGCCCATCAGGGCAAACAGGCCGACGGAAAGGCGCAGCGCCTCCATGTGTCCAAATCGAAAGAACAGCGGCTGTGCCAAAAACACCATCATGAGGGAGATGAGCATCGATGCGGCGGAGGCTATTGTGATCTCAAAGACGGTCTGTCCCGTCGAGGGAATGCCCGTGTGATCGAAGAACGGAAGGGCGATGATGCTCAAAAGCACGGCGGCGCATGCCATGACGGCCGAGAAAGCAATAATGCACAGGTAGCGTGCGCAGATGATGTCTTTGCGCGAGAACGGCAGCGTTGCCCGATAGCGCTCCCAGCCGTTTTGGTTATCGTAGCCAGCCAGTGAGTTCATGATTATGATGGGTGACATGGCGCTGACCGCGCAGGCGCCGGCGCTCATACCGGAATCGCCGTCCGATGCGTTGGCAAGGGTTAGCACGACGAAGATGAACAGGCCGACGCCCGCAATGCTCGGGATGAGCGTGCGAGCGATGGCGAGCTCGGACATAAAGGCGCGTTTCATTTTGAAGCCCCTTTCAGCGTGAGGCGAAGATAGTCGTCAATGGTTACCCGATCGCAGGGAATCTCGGGAAAGGCCTCGAGCGTTTCGCGACGGTTGGGCACGAGCACGTCCACGCTGTAGGCGTGGCGGGCGGCATGGGCACCTTCGACGCAAGCCATAAGCTCGGCGGCCTGCGCTTGGGTGCAGTGGGCGATGCCGGCTCGGTCGGTAATGTCCTCGCGCGGCAGGTCAAACACAATCGAGCCGTTATCGATGCAGATGACGCGGTCGGCGGCGCGATCGAGGTCGGACGTAATGTGGCTCGAGAGCAGCACGCTGTGCTGGCCGTCGGCGACAAAAGCAAGCAGGTCATCGAGCAGTTCCTCGCGCGCCATGGGATCGAGGCCCGCGGTGGCTTCGTCCAAAAGGAGTAGCTTGGCATTATGGCTGAGTGCACAGGCAAGCTGCAGTTTCATGCCCATGCCGCGGGAGAGGTTCTTGACCTTTGTCTTGGGATCGAGGCCAAATCGGTCGATGAATCCGGCGAACGTTTTGCGGTCCCACGTGGGGTACGCCTGACCTACGAGTGCCTCGATCTGGCCCACCTTGAGCGTTGAAGGGAAGGGGCACGTGTCCAGGACGAGACCGACGCGGGAGCGCAGGCAGCGCTGTGTCTCATCGGGCGCGTCGGCGCCACAGCGCTGCCCAAACAGGCGCACCTCGCCGGCATCGAGCTTGATAAGCCCGAGCGCGGCGCGAATGGTCGTTGTCTTGCCGGCACCGTTAGCGCCCACAAAGCCAACAATCTGGCCGGGCTCCACGGCGAGCATGACATCACGCAGCGAAAAACGGTCGCTCACGCGGCGTGAGACACCTTTGAGTTCTAACAAGTTTTGCATGGTATAGCCTTTCTTGCAGATGGCTACTGCATGGTTTCGGGGGCTACCAGGTCGAGCATCTCGTGCAGTTTGTCGCGCGTGACGCTCAGGGCTTCGGCTTGTTCTGCCGCCTGCGTAAGCAGCTCTTCGATATGGCAGAGCTGGTTTTCACGCAAGAGTTCTTGGTTGCCGTCGGCAACAAAGCAGCCCTTGCCCTGCACGGTACAGATAAACCCGAGCTGCTCCAGATCGGCGTAGGCGCGCTTGGTGGTGATGACGCTCACGCCCAGGTCGCTCGCGAGTGCGCGGATGCTGGGGAGTTTGGCTCCCGCGGCGAGCGTGCCCGAAAGGATTTGAGCTTTGACCTGCGAGGATATCTGCTCGTAGATGGGCTTGTCGCTCGAATTGGATAGGATAATGTCCACAGCGGCTCCTTAGCTGTTGGGCTACACGTGTATATAACCGGTAAGCACAGTATATATACACTATGCACAGTTACGCAAGAGACAAATTCGGATTAAGCCGGCTACCCAGACCCCAACTGATGAATTTGTCCTGATAGGTGCCCTATGGCGGGGTTTCACGGCTACAATAGGGCAGTTACATCGACGTAATGCATATAGAACGCAAGAAAGGATCCGCATGGCAAGCCTGTCGGATGAAATCTCGTCGCGCCGCACATTCGCGATCATCAGCCACCCGGACGCCGGTAAGACCACGCTTACCGAGAAGCTGCTGCTCTATACCGGCAGCATCCAGACTGCCGGCTCGGTCAAGGGCAAGAGCTCGGCCAAGCATGCTGTCTCGGACTGGATGGACATCGAGAAGGAGCGCGGCATCTCCGTCACCTCCTCGGTGCTGCAGTTCACCTATAACGGCGCCTGTGTCAACATTCTCGATACCCCCGGCCACCAGGACTTCTCGGAGGATACCTACCGTACCCTTATGGCCGCCGACGCTGCGGTCATGGTCATCGACGGCGCCAAGGGCGTCGAGGCCCAGACCAAAAAGCTCTTTAAGGTCTGCACACTGCGTCACATCCCCATCTTCACCTTTGTGAACAAGCTCGACCACGAGGCTCGCGATCCGTTTGAGCTCATGGAAGAGATCGAGAATGTCCTGGGCATCAATACGTATCCCATGAACTGGCCGATCGGCAGCGGCCGCAACTTCCGCGGCGTGTTCGATCGTCAGACTCGTCACGTCATTGCCTTTGAGGGCGACGGCCACGCCAACGCCACCAAGAAGGTCGCTGAGGTCGAGGCCGAACTGGGCGATCCTTCCATGGACGAGCTCATCGGCGAAGAAAACCATAAGAACCTGATGGACGATATCGAGCTGCTCGATGGTGCCGGCGACGAGCTCGATTTGGATGCCGTGGCCTGCGGCAAGCTGAGCCCGGCGTTCTTTGGCTCGGCGCTTACCAACTTTGGCGTGGAGCCTTTCCTGAAGGAGTTCCTGCGTCTGGCCCCGACGCCGCGCGCCTATACCGATACGCTCACCAGCGAACCGGTCGATCCCTGCCGCGACGACTTTAGCGGCTTTGTGTTTAAGATCCAGGCCAACATGGACAAGAACCACCGCGACCGCATCGCCTTTGTGCGCATTTGCTCGGGCAAGTTCGAGCGCGGCATGGATGCCTTCCACGTGCAGGGCAACCGCAAGCTTAAGCTCGCTACGGGTACCTCGATGATGGCCGATGACCGCGCCATCGTGGACGAGGCGTACGCGGGCGATATCGTGGGCCTGTTCGATCCGGGTATCTTTAGCATCGGTGACACCGTGTGCTCTGGCAAGCGCCATGTGCAGTATCCGCAGATCCCGACATTTGCCCCCGAGATGTTCGCTCGCATTACGCAGGTCGACACGCTCAAGCGCAAGCAGTTTGTCAAAGGCATGGAGGAGCTTGCCCAGGAGGGCGCCATCCAGATCTTCCGCGAGCTGGGCGCCGGTATGGAGAGCGTCATCGTGGGCGTGGTCGGCGTGCTGCAGTTTGAGGTGCTCGAGCGTCGCCTCAAGGCCGAGTACCGTGTTGAGGTTCGTCGCCAGCCGCTGCCCTATACGGACATCCGCTGGATTCAGAACGACCCCGATACCATCGATATCCCGGGCCTTTCGCTCACGCGCGACACGCTGCGCGTCGAGGACATGCGCGGCGGCAAGTTGCTGCTGTTCACGAGCCCGTGGAACGTGGATTGGGCAACCGACCACAATCCCGACCTTATCCTGTCGGAGTTTGGCAACGTAGCGTTTTAGCGCATCGGCGTGGTGGCCCTGCGGGGCTGCCGCGCCGTTTGCTTGCCTGATGCCGTGTGAGCGGCTATCATACCCACCGTCGTCTCAAGACCGGGGCGTCCGAGCAGTTCGGGTCCGATATCCTGCTCGTTAAACCTAAAACCAAAGGAGTACATAATGATCAAGAAGGTCATGGAGGACTACAAGGTCCTGTTGCGGAGCATTCCCGCGGCAACGGTTTCGCTGTTTTTCGTGAGCGTCATCATGATGAACCTGCTGGCCAACAAAGAGCTCATCAGTCTGCCGTATCTGGCGCTCGATTGCGGCTTTGTGGTGAGCTGGGTCTCGTTTTTGTGCCAGGACATGATCTGCAAGCGCTTTGGCGCCAAGGCATCCATCAAAATCTCTATCCTCGCGCTGCTGGTTAACCTGGCCGTGAGCTTGTGCTTTTGGGCATGCTCGCTAACGCCCGGCATGTGGGGCGCCTACTACGACACCGGCATGATCGAGGTCAACACTGCCCTTAACGCCACCATCGGCGGCACCTGGTACGTGGTGCTTGGCTCGTCGCTTGCCATGCTCGTTTCTGCCGTGGTTAACTCCACGCTCAACCAGTCGCTCGGCCGCATGCTCAAAAAGAATAATTTTGCGAGCTTTGCCTTCCGCTCCTATGTCTCCACGGGCGTTGGTCAGTTTATCGACAACCTGGTCTTTGCCATTGTGGTGAGCCACACGTTCTTTGGCTGGACCTGGGTGCAGGTTCTTATGTGCTCGCTGACGGGCGCCGTCGCCGAGCTGCTGTGCGAGGTCTTCCTGAGTCCCGTGGGCTACAAGGTCGTGCGCGGCTGGGAGCGCGAGAATGTGGGCTCCGAGTACCTCGAGCGCCACGCAACCGCCTAAGGAGCAAGTATGCGGGTTTTGATCACGGGCGCTTCGGGCGGTATCGGAGCCGCGTGCGTGCAGCGCTTTTTGGATGAGGGCCACGAGGTCGTGGGCTTTGATCTGCTGCCGGCAGCGATCGAACACGAGCGCTACCGCCATCTGATTGTTGATGTCCGCGAGCCGGACTCGTTTCCAAGCGACCTTGAGCCCCAGGTGATCGTGAACGTTGCCGGCACGCAGGATTCGGCCGACGACATCGCCGCCAACCTGCGTGGCACCATTAACGTGACCGAGCGCTACGCCTTTGTGGAAGAGGGGCTTGCCGCCAAGCCGGCGCCGGCTATCAAATCCGTGGTCAATGTGGGGTCGGCGAGCGGGCATACGGGATCGGAGTTTCCCGCCTATGCCGCCAGCAAGGGCGGCGTTATCGCCTACACCAAGAACCTTGCAAACCGTCTGGCACCGCAGGCTATCGCCAACAGTGTGGACCCGGGCGGCGTTATCACGCCGCTCAACCGTTGCGTGATGGAAGACGAGCACCTGTGGAACCAGATTATGGAGCTCACGCCGCTTAAACGCTGGGCCACCGCCCAAGAGATCGCCGAGTGGATCTACTTTGTGGGCGTGACCAACCGGTTTATGACCGGGCAGAGTCTGCTGATCGATGGCGGCGAGGCCGGCCGCACGCAATTTATTTGGCCCGAATAGAAAACGCGCCCGGCGGAAAGCCATCGGGCGCGTTTTTTGATGTATCGATTGTTAGCCGAGGCAAGTCCAGTTGACGGGGGTCGAGCCGTGCTGTTCGAGTAGCCGATTGGCGGCAGAGAAGGGGCGCGACCCCATAAAAGCGGGGAGTTCTGCCGTGGCACGGTTGGCCGAAAGCGGCGAGGGGTGCGTAGAGGCCAGGCAGAACTTGCCGGTTGCCTTGCCCGCGCCGGTAGCGGCGAGCTTGCCTTCGACCATCTGCTGGGCAAAGCGGCCCCATGCCAAAAAGACTACCGGTTGGGGCAGCTGGCAGCAGCGTTCGATAACGTAGTCGGTCAGGGTGCTCCAGCCCAGTTTGGCGTGCGAGTTCGCGGCATGCTCGCGCACGGTGAGCGTAGTGTTGAGGAGCAGGATGCCCTGTTGCGCCCATGGGGTTAGGTCTCCCGTGGCGGGAATGGGGCAGCCTAGATCGGCTTTGAGCTCCTTATAGATGTTGCGCAGGCTCGGCGGCAACTTGGTTTGCGTCGCGGGGACCGAGAACGATAGTCCCATTGCCTGGTTGGGTCCGTGATAGGGGTCTTGACCCAAGATGACAACCTTGACCTGGTTGGCCGGCGTGTAGGCGAGGGCATTGAGGATGTCGTCTTGTGCCGGGTAGATGGTTTGCTCGGCACGCAAAAGGACGATGCGCTCGAGCAGCTGGTTCGTAGTGTCACGTACCGGCTGCGGCGCATCGCCCAACCAAGTTGCTATGTTGCGGTCGCGAGTTACGGTGTCCATGGGGCTCCTTTATGGCAGATGCTCTGTTGGCATCTATTGTAAAGGCGCACCGGTTGCCTTTATGCCGCGGCTGCATGAAGAGCGGGGTCTACGAGGTGCGTTCGGGCGCTCCTGCCATACGAGCCTGTCCATGTGCGCGAAGGCGCGGAAGCTCGACGGTTGCAACCATGACGCCGGTGAGGATGAGGGCGGCGCCAAAGAATGCGATGGGGCTCAGGACCTCGCCGACCAGGAAGAACGAGAAGACGGCGGAGCAGACCGGCTCGAGCGAGAAGGCGAAGCCGGTGGTCTCGGCTGGCACGTGGGGCTGAACGAGCGTCTGGGTGATAAAGCCGTAGGCAGAGCAGATGAGTGCGAGCGCGACGACAACGACGATTTCGCTGGGCGTGCCGGGAAGCGTGAAGCCGCCAAAGACGCATGCGGCAATGCCCGAGAACAGGGCGCCAAAGCCCAGCTGCCAAACGCCCAGAGCCAGCGGATCGACTTCTTCGACAAACCGCTTGGCCACGATGATGTGGCTGGCATAGATAAAGGCCGAGAGCAGCATGATGAGCGCGCCCGGGTTCAGGCTGGTAAAGTCGGCGCCCGAGAGCAGCAGCATGCCGCAGGTGACGATGGCGGTGCCGACGAGCACTTTGCGCTCGGGGGCGCGGCGCAGCAGGGCGGCGTTGGCAAACGGCACGATCACGACCGTCAGGCTCTGCAAAAAGCCGGCAGTGGAGGCGGAGGTGAGGCTGGAGCCCAGGCACATGCAAGTGAGCTCGGTTGCCATAATGGCGCCGATGATGGCGGCGCGGACCATAAGGTCGCGGTTGATGCGGAACGCGCGCTTGTGGAAGAGCATCAGGCAGGCCACAAAGGCGATGATGCAGCGCAACGCAACGATGCTCGTGGCGTTCATGCTGTCCATGCCGATCTTCATGAGGGGGTACGAAAAGCCCCATGCGACGGGAACGGAAAATGAGAGCGCGATTGCTTTTTTGCGATCCATGGGACTCCTTTTGTTACAGAACGGTTTCGTAAAAAGGATTCTGCTCCCAGATGTGGATGTAGTAAAGCGAATGTATCCTCAGTATAATTAAGAAATGCTAATGTCATTAGGAAAAGCCCTGGCAAAACGTTTTACGGCTACATCGATGTGGAGGCACGATGGCATCGCGGTATCAGATTGTTTGTATGGTGGTCGATCGCGGCAGCCTTAAGGGCGCGGCGGACGAGCTGGGCTATACCCAAAGTGCGGTGAGCCAGGCCGTCAAGGCGCTCGAGCGCGAGCTGGGTACCACGCTTATCGAGCGCGGTAAGCAGGGCGTTTCGCTTACGCGCGACGGTAAACAATATCTGCCGTTCCTGCGCCAGATTGTGACCGCCGAGGCCGAGCTTGAGGGCAAACGTCAGGAGTTACTTGGGCTTTCGTCGACTGATATTCGCATTGCGACGTTTACCAATGTGAGTCGAACCGTGTTGCCGCGCGTGATCCGCGACTTTGGTGCCCTGCACCCGGGCGTACGCTTTACCCTCAAGCAGGGCGATTACACGCGCAACGCCCAGTGGGTGCACGATGGCGTGGTTGATTTTTGTTTTACGGCGCGCGGATTTACCGCTGGGCTCGAGAAGCGTGTGGTCTATCACGACGAGTTGGTAGCATTGTTGCCGGCCGCGCATCCGCTGACGGCAAAGGAAAAGGTGACACTCGTCGACCTGGCGTCCGAGCCGTTTGTGCTGCTGGATGAGGGCGAACAGAGCCTGGTGCTCGATGCATTTGCGGCGCATGGGCTGTCACCGCACGTGACGAGTGAGGTGACCGACGACTACACCATCATGGCGATGGTGGAGGAGGGCCTGGGCGTGAGCATGCTCTACCGTCGTACTGTAGAGGGCGTGCAAGCCGATATTCATGTGCGGCCCATCGTGCATGCCCCCTCGCGCGACGTGGTGGCCGCCTGGCGCAGCTGGGACACCATGCCCATCGCCACGAGGCGCTTTATCGACTATATGAGCTCGCATATTGTCAATTAATGACTGGCGTGACGTTGGGTGCGGTGTTTAGCGGGCTGTCACTTTGGCTTGGGTGGCGCGATAGGTGCGTGCCGGGTGGCAAAGTAGTACCGCAACGACCATAAAGAACGCCGTGGTGCCCAGGCTGATGGGGTAGACCATCATGATGTTTGCAAAGGTGCGGAAATGCGGGAACACGCAGAACACCCAATAGAAGCGGATACCGCAGACGCAGATCATGGTGATGAGGGCGGGCGTGAGCGAGATACCAAAGCCGCGCAGGTAGCCTGACATGTTTTCGTAGAACATGCTAAAGGCGTACGCCGGGAAGATCGAGCACACGCGGATATAGCCGATTGAGACGATGTTGGGATCGCTATTGAACAGCGACAAGATTTCGCGCCCCAGGCCGACAATAACGATGATCGTGGTGAGTGCAACGATACCGCCTTCGACCAAGCAGACCTTGAGCGTCTTGGTGCAGCGGTCGATCTGGCGGGCGCCGTGATTTTGTCCCACAAAGGTGGTGCAAGCCTGGCTAAAGCTGTTGAGCAGGTTGTAGCACACGTACTCCAGGCTCATGGCGGCACTCGATGCCGCCATGACCTCGGTGCCCAAGCTGTTGATGGCAGACTGGATGATGATGTTGGCGACGGCAAAGACGGCGCTTTGGATGCCGGCGGGCAGGCCGATCTTGACGATGCGCTTGAGGGCGACGGGGTCGATAGCCAGGTCGCGTAGGGTGACGCGGACGACGGAGTCGGTCTTGAGCAGGCGGATAAAGAGCGTAGCGGCACTGACGGTGTAGGCGATGGCGGTGGCGATGGCGACGCCCGCGACGCCCCAGTGGAGTACGGGGACAAAGATGAGGTCCAGGCCAATGTTGAGGACGGTGGACACGGCAAGCGCCTGTAGCGGCATGCGGGTGATGCCGACGGAGCGGAAGATCGCGGCCTCAAAGTTGTAGAGCAAGATCGAGGGCAGGCTGAGCAAAAAGACGCGCAGGTAGAGCGAAGCGAGCGGCATGGTCTCGGCGGGAACGTTGAGGGCGGCGAGCATGGGCTCGGCAAAGATCTCGCCCAGCGCGATGACGACAAAGCCCACAAGTGCCATAAGAATCGAGGTATGGACGGCGCGTTTGACCATGTTCTGATCGTTTCGGCCGATAGCGTTGGCGATGACCACGTTGGAGCCAAGCGACATGCCAATAAACAGGTTGAGCATAAGGCTGGTAAGCGGAACATTGGAGCCGACCGCCGCCATGGCGAGGGTTCCCTGGTCGCCCGAGAAGTTACCGATGATGACCGTGGCGATGAGGTTCGACAGCTGCTCCAAGATGCTCGTGGCGGCCACGGGGAAGGCGAACAGGGGGATATTGCGCCACAGCGATCCGGTGGTCATGTCAATGTGCTTAGATACGGTGTCAGCCATGCGCTCTCAATCTCTAACATGCTCTTTCGTGCTTATTTGCGCAGACGATGATACTCCTAATCGACTAGTCATTGGGGACGTTCTTAAACGACTGGTTATTCAAGAACGTCCCCCAATGACTAGGTGGGGAAGGCGTGCGACAATGGTGGGCGTTGTGTTGTTCGCGCTAAGGAGTTGCCATGTTGTTGTGTCCCGTTTGCCATGAGCCGTTGGTGGACGACGAGCGCGGTGCTGTGTGCGCGGGTGGACACCGGTTTGACCGTGCGCGCGAGGGCTATCTATATCTACTGCGCTCGTCCAAGAGCGGCGACTCTATGGGCGATCCCAAGTCGCAGGCACGCAGCCGCCGTGACTTTCTGAATTGCGGTTACTATGCGCCGTTGCGCGATGCGATGGTTGAGTTGGCGCGCAAGCAGGTGTCTGGGCGCGCCGCGTCTGTGAACGGCCCCATGACGCTGCTCGATATTTGCTGTGGCGAGGGCTACTACACCAGCGCCATGGGCGCGGTGCCGGGCGTGGATGCTTACGGTTTCGACCTGGGCAAGGAGATGGTGCGCTTGGCGGCCAAGCGCGGCGATGCGACCTACTTCGTGGCCAACATGAAGGACATCCCTGTGGCCGATGGCGCCTTCGATATGGTGACCGAGCTCTTCGCTCCCTTTAACGAGCGCGAGTTTGCCCGCGTGCTGGCGCCGGAGGGTTCGCTCTACACCGTGGTGCCGGGTGCCCGTCATCTGTTTGGGCTCAAGGAGGTGCTCTACGACACGCCGTACCTTAACGATGAAAAGCTGCCGAAGACCACCGAGCTCGAGTTAGTCGGAACGCAGCGGGTATCTGCGAATATTACGCTTCAGATCCAGGCCGATATCGAGGCGGTGTTCCAGATGACGCCGTACTACTATCGCACACGCCCTGCCGACAAAGAGCGCCTGGCAAATTTGGATACCCTTCAAACCGACATCGACTTCATCATCGCCGAGTACCGCCACAGCTAACAACCTGCCAAAAAGGGACAGGTTTATTTTGGTAGGTTTTATCTGGGCAAACGTAAAGGGCCGACCGCGGAGATGCGCGATCGGCCCTTTTTAGTTGCTTGGCTGCAGAGGTTATGAGAAGCGAGCGCTTACAGGCGGTCCTTGTTCTCGGCCTTAACGGCGTGTGCCTGCTGGACAAAGAACAGGTCGTACACCACGATGACAAAGGCGCCAAAGTTGATGGCGTCGCCGCCAAACGCGGGAAGCGTGAGCACCGCTTGGGCAAGCGTGGCGACCGCGGCAACAATACCGAGCTTAAACGCGCCGTCCACCTGCGAAGGCTTGTTGGCGCCCTTGACACCGGCGACGCCTGCGGCAAGGTCGACGAGACCCTTGGCGATAAGCACGACCGCTGCGAGCGTGGCGTACGAACCGTACGTGGAATCGAGACCGCCCGTGGCGATACCGACGCCGGCGGTGACGAGGCTGGCGATGCCCAAAACAAAGTAGATGAGAGCAAGGATTTTGAGAGTCTTGCGAGTGAAGCTCATGGCTGGTCCTTTCGATACGAGTACGCCAACTTGGCGCACCCAATGTACTGCACATATGGTGAAGCACATTGTAGTTCAACGGGGCGATGCATGCGTTTGAAAGCGTCTCTTGCCTGTGCGGTCCAACCTTTCAAAAAGGAAAGCTGGGCGTAAGCCAAATCGATGGCAGCGTATGCGCGGCGCTGCGATGATGGGGCCATGGTAAGAGCTAGACCGAAGGAGGAACCATGATGTACGGAGCAGAGCAGGTACGTGAGGCGCGGTCGTTGGGAAGGCGCATGAGTGATTCCGTGATCGCTACTGTGTGCACGGGATTGATGGCGGTGCTTTGTATTGCGATGCTGTGGGCCATGTCGCATGTGGGACAATAGCGGACGGTTGGGTGCCGACACAAACGGCGCTCACGTATTCGTTTTGCTTGCTAAGGAGTACCCATGGGCGTCGTCGATCCCTTTTCTGTTGCTCGGTCCGCGGGGCTTGAGCTGATCGGGAAGTCCGAGGGCCTCACACTCACCGACGGCACGATGGAGCTGCGTGCCGATTTTGGCCGCATGCTTCCACGGCTCAAGCAGGGCCGTCTGCAGCAAGAACTGCTGGTAAAGGCTGCGCGCGCAAAAGGCATCGAGAGCCCATGGGCGATTGACGCCACGGCAGGCTTTGGCGAGGATTCGCTGCTGCTGGCGGCCGCGGGCTTTACCGTCGATCTGTATGAGCAGGATTGCGTGATCGCGGCGCTCCTCAAGGATGCTTTGGATCGCGCGGCAGATGATCCGGCGCTTGCGACAGCCGTGGCGCGCATGCGTCTGCATGCGGGCGAGGACAGCATTGCAGGCCTTCGTCAAACCGTCGAGCTGCTCGAGCAGGGCGAGCTCGCAGCACCCGACGTGGTGTACCTGGACCCCATGTTTCCCGAGCGCACCAAGAGTGCAGCGGTCAAAAAGAAGTTCCAACTCTTGCATCATTTGGAGCAGCCGTGCGCCGATGAGGAGACGCTGGTTGAGGCTGCGCTTGCGGTGCACCCGCGCAAGTTGGTTATCAAGCGGCCGGTGAAGGGGCCACTGCTTGCCGGTGTTAAGCCGAGCTATCAACTTGCGGGCAAGGCCGTTCGTTACGATGTCTTGGTGCCGCCGCGCCCGTAGCTTGCGTGCGATGGTTGGCGCTCCGTCGGTGCCGTGCCGATGTGGTGCCTATTTCCAAGGGTGCGATGTCAGGTGCCAGCCGCCGCAGTATTCGCATTTGTAGCAGGCCAAACCGCGCCGCCCGCGGCTTTCGCAGTCGGCCATAACTGCCTCGGCCTCGGCGCGCGTGTCGTAACGGTTTTTGCGCTCGCACGATTTGTAGCGCCAGGCCTCATCGCGCTCGGCGTCCAGGGCGTCGCGGAGCTCATTCTCGCGCGCAAACAGGTCGCTCATATCGCCGCCCGTGGCAGCGCCTAAAAACTCGCTTTTGGCTTTTGACCAAGCGGCTCGCTTTTTGCTCCCCATCTGCTTCGTGCCCCTCTCCAAACGCTGGTATCATTGCCCAATCAAAGTGATACCAATAAACGTGAGGTCGCCGCGTGATGATCAGAAAAACCCTCGATACCGACATTCCCGCCGTCATGGCTATCTATGACGCGGCCCGCGCCTTTATGCGCGCGCATGGCAACGCCACGCAGTGGCCCGAGGGCACGCCTTCTGCCGAGCAGCTGGCAGCCGATATCGCCGCTGGTGGCAGCTATGTGTGCGAAGTCGACGGTCGCGTGGTGGCGACGTTTGCCTTTTTACCGGGTCCGGACGAGTGCTATGACGTAATTGAGGACGGTCAATGGCATAGCGACACTCCGTACGCCGTGCTGCACCGCGTGGCATCCGACGGCACCGTGCACGGTATCGCGGCTGCGATGTTTGCCTTTGCCAAGGAGCGCGCCGATCACCTGCGTATCGACACGCATCAAGACAACCTGCCCATGCAGGGCGCCATCGCCAAGGCCGGGTTTAAGCGCGCCAGTATCGTATATGTGTCGGACGGTACGCCGCGCGTCGCGTTTGATTGGCTGCGCGAGGCATAAAGGCCGAGTCACATACCAGCGTTTCACCGAAATGAAAATGGCCCCGAGTGGGGCCATTTTTGGTAAAACGCGTTGTTGTGGGGCTCGCGTTGTTATCGCCCCAGATGAGCCCGGGCAGACAAAAAGGGGAGGTGCCGGCTTTCGCAAGGCGCGAACCTACGAAAATCGCCGCGCGGCAACGCGGGGCGATGAGCTCGGTCGGGGGATAGGGCCCGCTTCGCCCGCCGGCACGTAAATTGTATCATCCAGTGTGGAACGAGGATGCCTGTTGCCGCGTGCGATGGGCTTGTAATAAGAGGAGAGCCATGTCGAAGCAAGCGGTCGTTGGAATCTTGGCGCATGTCGATGCCGGCAAGACCACGTTGGCCGAGGCCATGCTGTTCAACGCGGGTCGCATTCGCAAGCGCGGCCGCGTGGACGATGGTGATTCGCATCTGGACACTGACGCGATCGAGCGCGAGCGCGGCATCACGATTTTCTCGTCGCAGGCCGTACTCGACCATGGCGATACCCACGTCATGCTCGTGGATGCACCGGGGCATGTCGATTTTTCAGCCGAGGCGGAGCGCACATTGCGCGCGATGGACTACGCGATTTTGGTTGTGGGCGCCAACGACGGCGTGCAAGGACACACCGAAACCCTGTGGCGCCTGCTTGCGCGCTATGACATCCCGACGTTCATCTTCATCAACAAAATCGATTTGGAGAATCCCGGCCGCGATGTTTTGCTGGCACAACTTGGGCAACGTCTTTCCGAGGGCTGCCTGGATGCCAGCGAACTGCTGGCGGGCGGCGCCGTTCAGGAGGACGCTGCTGCGTTGGACGAGGCGGCGCTCGAGGAGTTTCTTGAGGCGGGTGAGCTTTCTGTCGCAACGCTGTCACGCATGGTTGCCGAGCGCAAGCTCTTTCCCTGTTTTGCCGGCTCGGCGCTCAAGGACCAAGGCGTGGACGAGCTGCTGGATGGCATATGCGCGCTGATGCGTGAACAGGCATGGCTTCCGGAGTTTGCCGCGCGCGTCTATCGTGTCAGCCGCGGGAATCGCGGCGAGCGCTTGGCTTGGGTTAAAGTGACCGGCGGCACGCTGCATGCCAAGCAGATGATTGACGGACGTTCCGGCGCCGAGGCATGGGAGCAGAAGGTCGATCAGGTACGCATCTATAACGGCGAAAAGTATGAGCTTGCCCAAGAAGTTGCTGCTGGCGGTATTTGTGCCGTGACGGGTCTTGCGCACGTTCGCCCAGGGGACGCCCTGGGCGCGGAGCCTGCGGGCGATGCGCCCGTCATTGCGCCGGTCCTCACCTATACGGTGCTTCCGGGCGAACATGATGTCCATGCGGTGTTCAGAGCGTTGACTGAGCTGGCGGATGAAGATCCCATGCTCGGCGTAAGCTGGAATACGCATCTTGAGCAGATTCATTTGCAGTTGATGGGCGCCGTGCAACTCGAGGTCGTGCAGCGGGTGTTGGCTGATCGCTTTGGCCTTTCGGTTGCGTTTGAGTCCGGCGGCATTCTCTATAAGGAGACTATTTCGCAGCCGGTCGAGGGCGTGGGCCACTTTGAGCCGCTGCGCCACTATGCCGAGGTGCATTTGCGCCTGGAGCCGTTGCCGGCGGGCTCGGGCGTGCAGTTTGGCACCGTAACCTCGACTGACGAGCTCGATCTTAACTGGCAGCGTTTGGCACTCACCAACGCCATGGAGCGCGATCACCTGGGCGTGCTGACCGGCTCGCCCATCACCGATGTGCGCATTACGCTCACGGGCGGCCGCGCGCATGCCAAACACACCGAGGGCGGCGATTTTCGCCAGGCCACGTACCGCGCGGTTCGCCAGGGGCTCATGCGGGCACGTGAGGCTGGCGCGGCGGTGCTGTTGGAGCCGTGGTACCGCTTTGAGCTCGAGGTGCCGGGGGAGTGCGTGGGCCGGGCGCTCTCGGATGCCACGCGCATGGGTGCCGAGTACGAGCCGCCGACGATGGCGGGAGATCGGGCGAAGCTTGTGGGTCGCGTGCCGGCATCTGAGGTGCAGGATTACGCGCTGGAGGTGGCTGCCTACACGAGCGGTCGCGGGCATCTGTACCTAGAGTTCGCCGGCTATGCGGCTTGCCATGATGCCGAGCGCGTAATCGAGGCTGCCGCCTATGAGCCAGAGGCCGATCTGCCCAACACGCCCGATTCGGTCTTTTGCTCTCACGGCGCCGGTTACACGGTCAAATAGTACGACGTACCCGCCGCGGCGCACGTAAAGGTCGATCCCGCCACCTTCCGCCCCTGGCGAGCAGCAGACGCCGAGTTTTTCGGCCATAGGTGATAGAAAGGCGGCCCTTTTGTCACCTGCTGTTGGTATAACTCGGTATAAGTTGGTATAACTATTACCAGGGTTTGCCAATCCGAGGAGGCCGACATGAATCCAAATCCCTTTAAGCCCACGGCTGGCAAGCGGCCTCCGATACTCATCGGTCGCGAGTCGGTCATCGAAGATTTCGAGGAAGGGCTCGATAACGGCGCCGGAGCGCCGGGCAGGCTCATGCTCATTACGGGAAACCGCGGCTGCGGCAAGACGGTTCTCCTGCGGGAGCTGCAACGTCTGGCCAGCGAGCGCGGATGGGCGGTTGTCTCCGATTCCGCTTCGCTTGGCTTATGCGACCGCTTGGCCTACGCGCTTCGCTCGAATAAACCCGTTGTGACGTCAATGGAGTTCGGTCCGTCGTTTGGTCGGATGTCGGTCGAGGCGGCGCGGGCAAAGGGCGAGACGTTGCGAGGGCTGGTCAACAAGCGCCTTAAGAAGCTCGGTCCAGGCAAGGGCATCCTGTTTGCGATTGACGAGGCGCAATCGGCGTCTATTGAGGAACTGGCGGCTCTTGCCGTTCTCTATCAGCAGGTGCTCGGAGACCAGGATGCCACGGGCTTGCCCGATAGCGACCAGCGCGGTCTTGCGCTGGTGTTCGCCGGCTTACCCAGTATGGTTGACGACCTGCTCGAAGAGCCGAGCGTGACGTTTTTGCGGCGTGCCCAGCAGCGTACGCTGGGGGCGATATCTTTGCCCAAGGTGCGCGATTCATATGTCCGGACGGTCAAAGACGCTGGTCTTTACGTTGACGCGGAGACGGCGGACCTTGCGGCGCGCAAGAGCATGGGCATCCCTACATGGTTCAGCTGGTGGGCTATTACATGTGGCGGTCTGCTGTCCGGCGTGGCTCGCAGGTCATTGAAGAGCGCGATGTCGAGGCTGGGCACGCGGATGCCGTCTCCGAGTTCTACGAAGCGGTTGACGCGCCTCTGTATTACGGGCTGCGCAGTCCGCAACGCCTCTTTATCGAGGCTATGGCTGCTGATGAGGGTAAACCGACGCGCATGGCGGATATCATTGAGCGCTGTGATCGTACCCAGAGCTGGGCGAGTAAATATCGCGCAAGCCTGATTCGCGAGCGCGTCATCGAGGCTGCCGGATACGGCCTCGTCCGGTTTACCGTGCCCATGCTGGGCGAGTATATCCGCGACCGCATTTTATGGCACGAGTAGGATGATAAAGGTGACGGAACAGAAGATGGGCCCGCAAGCTATCGAGGTGCGTGGCGCACGTGTACACAACCTCAAGGACATCGATATTGATATCCCGCTGGGAAAGCTCGTGGGTATTGCCGGCGTGTCGGGCTCGGGCAAGAGTTCGCTGGCACTGGGCGTTCTTTACGCCGAGGGCTCGCGCCGCTACCTGGAGGCGCTCAGCACTTATACTCGCCGTCGTCTGACGCAGGCCGAGCACGCCCAGGTGGACGAGGTACTGCACGTGCCGGCGGCGCTCGCATTGCATCAGCGCCCGAGCGTGCCGGGCGTGCGCTCGACCTTTGGCACCATGACCGAGCTCAACAATAGCCTGCGTCTACTCTTTAGCCGTTGCGCCCATCACATGTGCCCGCACTGCGGGGCGCGCGTGGAGCCGAGTCTTAACGTGGCCGCAGGCCTGCCACTCACGTGTCCGACATGCGGCTGCGAGTTCTACGCGCCGAGTGCCGAGGATTTGGCTTTCAATAGCGGCGGTGCGTGCCCTACCTGCGGCGGCACCGGTGTCATGCGCGAGGTGGACGAAGCGAGCCTGGTGCCCGACGAGTCCAAGACTATCAACGAGGGCGCGGTGCTTCCCTGGGGCACGCTCATGTGGGATCTGATGAAGCAGGTGGCAGGCGAGATGGGCGTACGCACCGACGTGCCGTTTAACCAGCTCACGCCTCAAGAGCGCGACATCGTGTTCCATGGTCCGGCGGTTAAAAAGCACATTCTCTACGTTCCCAAAAACGGCGAGGGCGCCACGCCGCTCGACTTTACCTATTACAACGCCGTCTATACCGTCGAGAATGCGCTCGCCAAGGTTAAGGACGACAAGGGCCTCAAACGCGTGGCACGCTTTTTGCGCGAGGGGCCATGCCGTGACTGTGGCGGCACGCGTCTTTCCGAGGCTGCGCGCCAGCCCCAGGTGCGCGGTATCAATCTGGCGCAGGCAGCGGCCATGACATTGGGCGAGGCGATTGAGTGGGTGCGCGGGGTGCCCGCATCCTTGCCGACCGAGATGCAGCCCATGGCGACGGATATCTGCGATTCGTTTTTGGGTGCGGCCCGTCGCCTGGTCGACCTGGGTCTCGATTACCTTTCACTCGACCGCGCCGGTGCCACGCTCTCCACGGGTGAGCGCCAGCGCGTGCAGCTCGCCCGTGTGGTGCGCAACCGATCGACGGGCGTGCTTTATGTGCTGGATGAGCCCTCGATCGGCTTGCATCCTGCCAATGTCGACGGCTTGGTGGGCGTGATGCGCGATCTGGTGGATGACGGCAACACCGTGGTTGTTGTCGACCACGATACGCGTGTGCTGGAGGAAGCCGACTATCTGGTCGAGATGGGGCCCGTTGCCGGAGCGGGCGGCGGCAGTGTAATCGCTGCGGGCACGGTGGACGAGGTCGAACAATCGCAGGGCAGTCGCATCGCGCCGTTTTTGCGCGCCGAGCCCAAGCGCTTGCGCCCGCAGGTGACTGACGACGAAATGTTCGACCAGGGTCATATCCGCATGGCGACCGATACCATCCATACCGTCAAGCCGCTCGAAGTCGATATTCCGCGCGGTCGCTTGGTCGCGGTTACGGGTGTTTCGGGTTCGGGCAAGACGACGTTGGTGCTCGAGACGCTCATCCCGGCGCTTAAGGCGCAGGCAGCTGGCGAGCGCTTGCCACGCCACGTGCGCTGGATCGATGCCGAGGGCATTGCGCGTGCCAACCTGATTGACGCCACGCCCATCGGTGCCAACGTGCGCTCGACGGTGGCAACCTATGCCGACATCCATGATGAGCTGCGCCGCGCCTTTGCACGTACGCCCGAGGCCAAGGCAGCCGGCTACAAGGCGGGCGCCTTTAGCTACAACACCGGCGCCTTGCGCTGCCCTACGTGTGATGGCACGGGCTCGATATCGCTCGACGTGCAGTTTTTGCCCGATGTCGAAATCGTCTGCCCGGCATGCCGTGGTTCGCGCTACGCCGAGACCGCCTCGCATATCCATCGCGAGGGCAAGGATGGGAGTCTGCTTACGTTGCCGCAGCTCATGGACATGAGTGTGGACGAGGCCATCGACGCCACGGTGGGGCTCAAGAAAGTTCAGACGCGCTTGCAGACCTTGCACGACCTTGGCTTGGGCTATCTCACGCTCGGTGAGCCCACGCCGGCGCTTTCGGGCGGCGAGGCGCAGCGTCTTAAGCTCGCGAGCGAGATGGGTCGCGTGCAGGATGATGCCGTGTTTGTGTTTGACGAGCCCACGATCGGACTACATCCGCTCGATGTTCAGGTGTTGCTGAGTGTGTTCGACGGCCTTGTTGCCAAGGGCGCCACGGTTATCGTGATCGAACACGACCTCGACCTTATCCGTAACGCCGATTACGTGATCGACATGGGCCCGGGCGGTGGCGATGCAGGCGGGCAAATCGTCTGCGCCGGCACGCCAGACGACATCGCAGCCTGCCCCGCAAGCATCACCGGCCGCTACCTATAACCGAATGTGACAAAGGAACAGTTCCTTTGTCACATTCCCGGAAAGCCTGTTTGGCGCAGGGCTTCGTAGAGGACGATGGCGGCGCTGTTGGAAAGGTTGAGGGCGCTAATGCGGTAGTCGTCCGGGTCGATGAAGTTGCCGCAGATATCCTGCTGCAGGATGGCCTCGTGGCTGTCCTCGGTATGTCCGAGCGATTCCTCGTGGGCTTCCCAAGCCTCGGCGTTATCGAGCGAGTCGCAATCGCGCAGCATAGGGATGCGCTCGCAGCGCTCGGGCGCCGCGGCGAGCAGTGGCTCGGGAATGCCCGAGCTCTCGCTGCCAAAGACCAAGTAGTCGCCATCGCGGTAGGTACTCTGCGCATAGGTGCGGCGTGCCTTTTTGGTCAGCAGATGTAGGCGCTCGTCGGCAGGGGAGAGACCGTTGCGTGCAAGGAAATCCTCCCAGCCGGCATAGGTCGTCACGTCCAAGTTTTGCCAGTAGCCCAGGCCGGCGCGACGTACCGTTTTGTCGTCGAGCGAGAAGCCCAGCGGCTCCATCAGATGCAGGCGGGCGCCGGTGACCACGCAGGTGCGGCCGATATTGCCCGTATTGGCCGGAATCTCGGGCGCATACAGCACAATGTTGAACATGAATCTCCTTGGCTCAGAACGAAAAACCACCACGAAGAGCACCTTCGTGGTGGTTTGGCGGTTACATAGGCGGAAAAATGCCCGCTTGGATAAACCTAGGCGCGGTGCCAGTCGGTCAGGCAGGCATCGAGGGAGGCGATGAGCGCATCCTTGTCCATGTGACGGCCGATGATGCACAGGCTCGTCATGCGGTCGCCCGTCTCGTCGTCCCAAATCTGCATGATCTCGGGGTTCTCGTCGATGATCTTCTGCTTCTCGCCCTCGGGCGCCGAATCGACAAACAGGCCGTTCTCCATCAGGCGCATCTGGTGGCCGGCCTGCTCAAACATGTAGCACATGTCCGGATCGCCGGTCTGCCACAGCGGACCCTTGACGCGGATGACCTCGTCGGGCCACTCCTGCTCAACAAAATTGGTGAACTTCTGCAGGTCAAACGGCTTGCGGCGCGAGTACACAAAGGTCTCGATGTCGTACTCGAGCACCTCGGGGTCGTCGTGCTCCTCGGGATGCTCCATGGCCTCGATCCAGGCGGCGGAGTTGTAGGCGCGCATAAAGTCGAAGCGGTCGGTGTCGAGCAGCTCCTCCATGGGGACCTCGCCGTTTTGGGCCTCGACAATCACGGCGTCCTTCTGCAGGCTGCGCACGATGGCCTTGAGCTCGGCGATCTGCTCGGGCGTCACGGTATCGGTCTTGTTGAGGATCAGCGTGGAGCAGAATTCGATCTGCTGGATGAGCAGGCTTTCGATGTCGTCCTCGTCGATATCCTCGGCCAGCAGGTCGCGACCGCCGTTGAACTCGTCGTACATGCGGGCGCAGTCGACCACGGCCACGATGTTGTCGAGCGCGAGCTTGGGCTCGTCGCCCACCTTGGCCTCGTCGCAGAAGCTCGAGATGGTGTAGGCGATGGGGATAGGCTCGCAAATGCCCGATGCCTCGATGATGATGTAGTCGAAGTTGCCCGAATCGGCGATGCCCTGCAGCTGGTTGGCCAGGTCATCCGAAAGCGTGCAGCAGATGCAGCCGTTGGTGAGCGGGATGAGGTCATCGGTCTCGGAAAGGCCGCCGTCGGCGATGAGACTGGCGTCGACGTTGATCTCGCCGATATCGTTGACGATCACGGCGGCGCGGATGCCGCCGTCGTTAGCGAGGATGTGATTGAGCAGCGTGGTCTTGCCGGCACCGAGGTATCCGGTAAGCATGATGATCTTCACGGGTTTGTTGGGCATGTGCCCTCCTTTGTTAGACATGGCTTACAGTTAAATCTTATGCCAAACGCCTGCTCTTATACCCACGCGCCGACAAATAACACAGCCTACTCCCAGGCTCCCCACACGTCGGGACTATAGCCGACGGTGGCCTTCTTGCCGTTGCGCACGATGGGCTCGGCCAGAACCTGCTGATTCTCGAGCAACTTATCGAACCGCTGGCTGGGGGTGAGGTGCTGGATGAGCGCGAGCGTTTCCTCGTCCTTTGCTTTGGGATTGAGCAGCTTGTCGATGCCGCCGACCGCCTGCATCACGCTCGTGAGCTCGCCCTTGCTCATCTCCTTTTCCTTAAGGTCAATAAACTGCACCTTAATGCGGCGCTCCTTAAAATAGCGTTGGGCCTTCTTGGTATCAAAGGACTTTTTGGTGCCGAAGATTTGAATATTCATTTATTGTTCCGCCGTTCTAACGAACGGCGGTCACCTCGACGCTGCAAAGCCATCTGATGGGCAATCTGCCTTTCAATCGTCGGGCGCGGGCAAAAGCCCAGCGCCCTCCTCTTTCAAGGCACCTTGCCTCATCAGCTGGCTTTTCGCTGACATTGATAGGACATCGAGGTTACCGCCGCTGGACTTATCGAATGAAGTTGGTCGTTGCGCGATCTGCCTCGGGTGCGTTGATACCGGCGGCCTGTCCTGCCTCGATACAGCGCAGGAGCCAGGCCATGTTTTTGCCGATGTTTCGCATGGTGGCAAGGCCCTCGGCATCCCCATCGGCGTCGCCGGGCACGCGGCCAAACACGTTGTTCCAGTAGGTGGAAGCAACCACGGGCATTTGCTTAATGGTGAAGTACTTGTTGAGCACATCGAACGTGGTCGACGTGCCGCCGCGACGGGCGACGGCGACCGCGGCGCCGGGCTTGTGCTCAAAGGCTTGCCCGCCTGCATAGAAGGCGCGGTCGAGGGCCGAGAGGATGCGTCCGCTGGGGTGCGCATAGTAGACGGGTGAGCCAAAGACAAAACCATCTGCCTGCTCGGCGGCAGCGATGAGCTCGTTCACCACGTCGTCGTCAAAGGTGCAGCGACCGCCAAGCTTGCCGCACAGGCCACAACCGATGCAATCGCGAATGGGCTTGGCGCCCAGCTGAAACACCTCGGTATCAATGCCTTCTGCATTAAGTTGCTCGGCGACCTCGGCGAGTGCGCGGGCGGTGTTGCCGTTTGCCTTGGGACTGCCGTTGACCAAAAGAACCTTCATCACAAACTCCCTCTGCTTTTGGTGACTTCTGCAGAGGATTATCGCACGATGGGGGAGGCGGTGCGGGCGCGGTGCTAATCCAGTTTGGTACCTGGCACCTGCACGGCTTTCCCGAGCAACGCTTTAAGCTCGTTCAAAATGGAAACAGGCTGACGGTCGACGCCGTCCAGATGGAGCGTGGCCACGCGAATGGGCGGCTGATATTCAAGCGAGCCGATGAGCACGGGAGAACCCAGGAACCGTTCGATGTCGCTTGCGATCTCATCGATTGCCTCGGGGCCGAGCTCATCGAAGAGTGCCACGAATGTCGGCCCCGTCGAGCGGAATAGGCGGCCCTTGCCGCGCGAACAATCCATGAGGCAGGCGGCGCTTTCGGCGAGCACGCGGTCGCCTGCATCGAATCCAAAGCGGGCATTGACCTCGGCGATATCGTCGACCTTAATGGCAATAAAGCCTGCCTCGTGCGGCACGCGGCGCATCTCTCCAATAGCGTTGACCAGCGCATGGACATCGCCCAGGCCCGTTACCGAGTCGGTCGTATCCGCTAGGCTTCGGTTGACGATAATGCCCACATACATGCTGGGCTCGGTATCGGTGCCGTCCAAGCGGTAGCCCGTGCAGTCGCAAAGCGCGTATTTTCCGGTGGCATCCATTACGCGATACTGCATGTAGTGGAAGTGCCACGTGCCGTTTATCACCATGTCGAGCTCGGCGCGTACGTTGTCGCGGTCCTCGGGATGAACGCGGGCGAGCCACATGTCGAGTGAGTTAAAAGGGTGCTGGGAAGGCAGGTCAAAATCGCGCACGGCGTTAACCGACCATTGCGATTCTCCAGTATCGAGGTTAAGGATGAACGGATAGCGCGTCTCGGAGCTCATGGAGATCGCTTGGAACACCCGGTCGTTGCAGGGAAGCTGATCGGCGATTGGGCGTTGCGGCGCGTCATTGTTTTCCGGTTGCTGTACACGATGCATAAGCTTATAGCGATACATCTTGCGATCGGCATCCATCGTCATCTGGCGACGCGTGTCGCCGGCAAGTGGATCGACGCGCGAGCAGCCAAAGCTAAAGCTGGCGATCATGGGCGCCTTGCCATCTGAGCTCGCCTCGATCAGCCCGGCACGTACCTGCTCCAAGCGCTGCTCGAGTTCAGTCTCGTTTGCGGAGAGCGAGATAAGCACAAACTCGTCTCCACCGATACGGAACAGCATCTCATCGTGCTCCATGGTTTCGGAGAGCGTGCAGCAGATGCTCAGAATATAGCGATTGCCTTCGGCGTGGCCAAACCTATCATTGCAATGCTTGAGATGGTCGATGTCAATATAGGCGCAGGTGAAGGGGTCGCCTTTGCGCCAGAGTTGCTCGACGTGACGGTCGAGTCCGCTGCGGTTGCCCAAGTTGGTGAGCGGATCGATATAGGCGTTGCGCTCAAGCAGCCGGCGCTCTTGTTGCAGGATGGCATGCGTCTTTTGCAGTTGCTCACCAACGGCGCGTAGCTCAGCAGGCAGCGCGGCAACATCGAGTTCGGCGGTCGAGATGCCATTCGCAAGTCGTTGGAGATAGGCAATAATCAATTGCTCACCCAGGCGATATGACTCGTTCATGATGGATAACCTCCTTGGGCGGAACAATGGTTTGTATCATATCCCCAATTCGGTTTGAATTGGGGATATAAGTCAGCTAATGGAGGCAAATTCCCCCTTCGGCGGTGGCGTTTTGCGCGCGAGCGTATCAGTTGTTATTGCCACCATCGAGCAATGCCTCAAAATCCTTCGCCGGCATGGGGCGGTAGTAGAGGAAGCCCTGAGCGTAGCGGGCGCCCATTTGTCGTAGCGTGTTCGCCTGTTCATTTGTCTCGACGCCTTCGACCTCGACGGGCAGATGGAGCGACTGCGCCATTTCGAGCATCGATGAAATGATTTGCGTGCTGCGGCCTTGATCGCGATCGGTGGGTACAAAGGCGCGGTCGAGCTTGATGACGTCGACGTTGACGTTCTTGAGCATCGCGAGCGTGGACTGACCGGTGCCAAAATCGTCCATATAGGTCGAGAAGCCGCGGGTGTGCAGGTCGGCCGTCAGTTTGTCCACGGCCTCGGACTCTCCCGTATAAGCCGTCTCGGTGATCTCGATACGCATGAGCTCGGGCGGTAGGTTGTATTGGGCGGCGAGCGCCCCCATATGCTCGGCAACGTCGCAGGCAAGGATATCCACGCGCGACACATTAAGCGAAACCGGAACCACACGAAGCCCTCGATCGATGCGCTCGCGCAGCCACGAGGCGACACCCTGCCAAATGTACTTGTCGAGCGTCACCACAAAGCCGCTTTCCTCGAGTGCGGGGATAAACGTTGCGGGCGAAATGAGAGAGCCGTCCTTGTCAATCCAGCGGGTGAGTGCTTCGGCGCCAATAATCTCACCGGTTTCCATATCGACCTGGGGCTGCAAGTGGTAGGTAATACGACCATCTGAGAGCGCGTACTGGAATTCGGTCAGCGTGTGGTGGAACGCGACTTCGCGCTCGTACTCCGCGGGGCAGAAAATGGCAATGCGCTCCTTAAAGTCGTTTTTTGCGCGCCGATTGGTAAACATGGCCTTTGCCTGCGCATCGATGGTGATCTCCTCATTGGAGTCGATGGGGTAAACGCCCATGGACGGCCAAAAACCTACGCCGTCGTTGTGCTTGGCTACAGCCTCGCGCACGCGCGCATAGACACGGTGAACGAAATCGTGCTCAAAGGGTATGAGCAGACAAAAGTCGTCTTGTCCCCAGTACCCTGCGACGCCCATATCGTCATTCTCGATATCCTTGAGCACCGTGCCCACATCGGCAAGCATACGGTCGCCTTCGGCCTGTCCATACCATTCGTTAAATAGGCGCATGTGGCCCATGTCGACGGTGGCGATACACCAAGCGCCGTCGCGCCTTGCCTTGATGAAGGCATTGGCACGGCGCATAAACTCGCTGGGTCGGTAGAGACCGGTGAGCATGTCGAGGTGCTCGGCGACGGCGCCTTTGCGTTCCATCTCGGGTATGGGCAGACTGTCGTTGGGAACAAGTCCGCCGGCCGTACGAAGGCGACGATCGAGTTCGCCCAAAACAGTCGATGCTTGGGAGTCCAGGCGTTCGTAAAAGGTCGGGACGACAAGACAGACGGGAGCAATGGTGTCGCCTGCGATTTGCACAGGAGCGAAAACGGCCTCTTTAAGGTGGCGGGTCAGTTGCTCGAATGCCTCGTGGTCCAGGTCGTTGCTGAGCACGACGAACTGGACGCTACGTGAACGGTAGACCCTGCTCCTGCCGCGGGTGATCGACAGCATGCGGCCTGCGTATTCGGCGAGCATGTTGTCGACAGCCTCGGCTCCGTAGAGCTCGTTGAGCTTTGTCGTGCCACGAACGCGCACCGCTATAAGGCCCGTCTCGCAACGGTCGCAACGACAGGCGTCGATGGCATTGACCAACATGCGCTGGGTTCCGAGGCCTGTCGCGGCGTCGACGGTTTCGGCAAGTGAGTGGTTGACGAGCTCGCCGACATAGAGCGAGGGGACATTTTCGTCGCCGTCGATGCGAAACCCGCGAGCACGGCAGAGGACGTAGTCGCCGACGGCATTGCGCACACGATACTGCATGACGCGACGGTGCTTGGTGCCGTTATAGACCTGGTCGATGTCGTTGATGTAGGCCTCAAGGTCATCGGGATGCACGCGCGTTTTCCAGTAATCGCGACAGTTGTCTATGTGCTCCGAGGGAAGGCCAAGATCGCGCAAGGCGCCTTGTGACCAAAGGGTGCGATGTTTGTCCAAGTTCTCGATAAAGAAATAGCGGCCCTCGTTGAGCATCGAAAAGGCGTCGAAAATGCGATCGCTTATTTCGAAGTCGTCGGCGTGGACTTGCGTGATATTGCGTCGATCAAGGTGCATGGCATGACGTAGCTTGTAGTCGTACATGCGATGGTCGGCATCGAGCGTCATGCGATTGGGGGCTTCGCCCAGGGCGGGGTCGGCATACGACACTCCATAGCTAAACGAGCGGGGCATCTCGGAATCGTTGTTTTTGAGCAGGACCGTTCGGCAGTGTTCCAGACGTTCGGCGAGGTCGTCCTCGGTCGCAATCGTAGATAGGATGGCAAACTCGTCGCCGCCTATGCGAAACGCCGCTTCGTCCACTTTCATATACAGCTTGAGATAGAGGCTTACCTGCAAAATATAGCGGTTACCCTCGTCATGGCCAAAGACGTCGTTGCAGTGCTTGAGATTGTCGATATCGATGTACGCCATGGTAACGGGGGTGTCCTGCTCCCAGAGCTCCTCGAGGGAGCGGGCAAAGCCGCCGCGGTTACCAAGCCCGGTAAGCTGGTCGGTAAAGGCGGTCCTAATCAAATCATCCTGACGATCGAGAAGGTCGCGAACGGTCTTTTCGAGCTTCTCGGTATAGTTGTTGGCGCTATCCATAGCTACGCTGCTTTCTTGGGTCGAGGCGCTGCGGCGCGCTGGTTGCGCTGCGCGGTGGGGGCTAAAGGCGTTTGTCGTTAACAAGCGGCGCCATGTTGCGGCGGCAGCGTATGGCCGCTGTTCTGCAAAAGGATGCCGCGCGGGTCAATGGATGCGCTGTCGGCAAGGAGCTCCTCGAACGCATTGATCGGCATGGGGCGGTAGTAGTAAAAACCTTGGACATAGCGCACACCGAGTTCATGCAGAAAAGCGATTTGCTTGTCGGTCTCGACGCCCTCGACTATGACGGGCATGCCGATTTGCCAAGACATGTTGATGACAGACTTGACGATGCTTTCTCCCTTGTCTGCCTGACTGGTTTCGACGGGCATGAAACGGCTGTCGAGTTTGATCACATCGGCGTCAATATTCTGCAACATGCTGAGCGACGACGATCCGCTGCCAAAATCGTCGATGAGCACGGAGAAGCCCAGAGAACGGAGTTTGCTGGCGAGCGTTGTAACATCCTCGGGATTATTGGCGTACGCGCTTTCGGTGATTTCGGCCTTAACGTAATGCGTAGGAACGGCATGCCGCATTGCCAGGCGTTCGAACTGCTTGGCGACGTCAACCGAGATCAAATCGGTTTGGCTTATGTTGACGGAGATGGGTACGCAGGGCAATCCCTGAGCCAAACGCTCGGAGAGCCATGCAAAAACGAGGCTCCAAATATGGCGATCGAGCGTCACCGCGAAGCCGTTGCGCTCGAGCAGCGGTACAAACGTACCGGGTGAGACAAAGCCGCCGTCCTCGTCTTTCCAGCGGGCAAGCGCTTCGCCGCCTATGATCTTTTTGGTTTCCATGTCACATTGCGGCTGGATGTGGAAGGTTATCCGTCCTTGGTTCAGAGCGTGCTGGAATGCCGAGAGCAGATGGTCCTCGCGCTCGCGTTGCGCGTAGGTCTCGGGTTCAAAGAACTTGATGCGGTTTCTAAAATCGTGGCGCGCGCGGGTGAGCGCGGCCTTTGCGTGGTCGTAGAGCAAAATGTTGATGTGTTCTTCTGAGCCTACGGGGCAAACGCCGAAGGCGGGCAAAAAGCCGACCGAGTCGTCGCGCGTGGCGACGATGCCCCGGATGCGTTCGTAGAGCGTGTCGATGGTTCTGCGGTCGCCGGGAAGATAGGCGACAAAGTCGTCCTGGCCCCAGTACCCGGCGATCCCGCCGCAATCGGCTTGTAACGTCTGCAGCGCGCTTCCTACCTCGGCAATGAGGGTATCGCCTGCCTGGCGTCCGTACCACTCGTTAAAGACGCGCATGCGTCCCAGGTCGATGGCGACAATGGCGCGGTCTTCGTTGGGGTGCGCGGACCGATGCGTGTCGGCGACGTGTAGAAAATCATTGCCGCGCATGAGACCGGTCATCTTGTCCCGTCGGTCGTACGCGGCAAAACTACCGACTTGGGTCAAAGCGCTTGGACTGTGATGTGTCGGAGCCGTGCTGCGTATCTCGGCGTCAAGGCGGCGATTGAGGCTGGACAGCACCGTGAGCGGCTGCGAGGTGATAGACGAATAACGCGCAAAGGTCGTGTGGGCGACAGGGACGATATCGATGTCATGCACCGTGATGGGGGCCATGAGCGTTTGCCACAGCCTTTGGGCGGCATCGGAAAGATCGATGTCGGGCTGGCTGTCAAACATAAGAACAAACTGCAGGCCATATGAGCGGAAGAACTCGGGCGATTCGGGGAGCTGAGACAGGATGCGCCCAGTGAGCTCCATGAGAACATCGTTGCCCGTTTGGTAGCCATAGACGGCATTGATACGGTCGATGTTCTCGAACTTAAACGCCACCAAATCGGTGGGTTTGGCGAGTTCCCTACGCTTCTCGATAGCCGCCATCAGTGCGCGCACATCGCCCACACCGGTAGCGGGATCGGTGCTTTCGACAATGCTCGCGTTTGTGATGGAGCCGGCAAACAGCGTGGGCTCACTTTCGTTGCCGTCAAGACGTATGCCGGAGCACGTGACAGTAATGTATCGGCCGCTTGCATCCTTGGCGCGATAGCGCATTCTGTGACGGTGTTTTTTGCCGGACATCACCTCTTCGATATCCTGGCGCCAGGCATCGATGTCGTCGGGATGGATGTGTTGCGACCATACCTTGTCCATCTGATGGACGTTTCCGGCTGGTAGGCCAAAATCCTGTACAGCGTTTTGAGACCAATGAGACTGATCGGTGTCGACGTTGCAGATAAACAGGTAGCGTCCGGTATCCGTGAGCGATAGCGCCTGGAAGATGCGGTCCCGCACGTCAAGAAAATCGTCAAAGGTGTCGAGTGCGCGATACTGCTCGTTGAACGCTTTGTTCATGCGATTGCGTGTGGCGTTGGCGAATTTGTAGTCGTACATGTGCCGGTCTGCCTCGGCCGTCATCTTGTGGAACACATCGCCTGCTTGGGGATTGGCGTGGGCGCAACCGTAGCTGTAGCTCATGGGAGTCTGGCCATCATCGAACGTCGAGCTGGCAAGAGAAGCCCGGCAGGCCTCGAGCCGCTGGTTGAGCATCTCAACCGAATCGGTTATAGAGATGAGCACGAACTCGTCGCCGCCTATGCGGTAGATGCGCTCATCGGGACGGCAGTGCAGCTTAAGGCAGTCGGCGACCTTGATGATGTAGCGGTTGCCTGCTGGGTGTCCAAAATGGTCGTTGCAGACTTTAAGACCGTCGATATCGATATAGGCAATCGTGTGTTCGAGCTGTCGATCCCAAACACATGTAATGTCATGGTTGTAGGCGGTGCGGTTGGGCAGGCCCGTGAGCGAATCGATGTAGGCATCGGCTTTGAGTTGCACGATGCGGTCGTTTAGGTGGGCGGCGGCATTGGTTGCTTCTGCGAGCAGGCGCTCGGCCTCGGGCTGCTGTGCGCCGTAGAGCTTCGATAACTCGGCGAGACGGGTATTGAGCTGGTTGATCTCGTCGTGCTGTTGCGGCTCGGCACCCTGCATCTCGTTTGTTTCCATGCCCCCGCCTCGTTGCATTGCTGAGCTTATTTGTCAGCTTGCTATTTGTTATCGAAAAGTACTGAATAGTATAAACATCTTATGGGCGCGCAAGGGGATGGCAACGCCGCGAGGTGTTTTTTATTCCCCAAACGGCAACGCCTGGGGTGCGCATGAAAAATGCGACTGGGACGGTATATGTTGACGGGTATACTTGTCCCGGTTTTAAACGCAGGAACGGAGATGGTCGCATGGCACAGCCGGATACGACGCGCACGGTGGGGCTCGCGCTCGAGGGAGGCGGCTACCGCGGTATGTATACGGCGGGCGTGCTCGACGTATGGATGGAG
Source organism: Collinsella aerofaciens (assembly GCF_015546965.1). Classification (GTDB taxonomy): domain Bacteria; phylum Actinomycetota; class Coriobacteriia; order Coriobacteriales; family Coriobacteriaceae; genus Collinsella; species Collinsella aerofaciens_X. The sequence goes on along the minus strand of NZ_JADMUF010000008.1, from coordinate 95,291 downwards.
CACGGCTTAACTTGCGACCATATGGTGGGTGTCTCGGCGGGCGCGGCGTTTGGCTACAACTTTAAATCGCGCCAGATCGGCCGCGCCATTCGCTACAACAAGGCCTATTGTGCCGACAAGCGCTATGCAAGCGTGACCAGCTGGCTGCGAACCGGCGATATGTTCAATGCCGATTTTGCCTATCACGAGGTGCCCATCGAGCGCGATCCCGTCGACCTGGAGACATATCGCGCCTGCCCCATGCGGTTTACGTGCGTGTGTACCGATATCGAGACGGGCAAGGCCGTCTACCACGACCTGCCCTATGGCGACGAGAGGGATATCGAGTGGATCCGGGCATCGTCGGCGATTCCTGTGGCGACGCGTCCCGTTGCCATTGAGGGCCGTAAGTACCTGGATGGTGGCGTGGCCGATTCTATTCCCAGCGCATGGCTGTTTGCACAGGGGTATGACCGCAATATCGTGGTACTCACGCAGCCGGCGGGCTTTGTGAAGCAGCCCAACAGCGTGATGCCCATGCTGCGGCGCGTGTTCCGTCACTACCCGGAGTTTGTCGCAGCGCTTGAGCATCGGCATGAGGTCTACAATGCCACGCTCGATGACCTGGCACGTCGCGAGTCTGCCGGCGAGGTCTTTGTGGTGCGGCCGAGCGAATCGGTGAAGGTGCCGTCGCTGTGCCGCGAACCGGATGAGCTCGAGCGCATCTACCAGGTCGGTCGCCGCGATGCGGAGGCGACTTTGCCGGCGTTGGAGGCCTACCTAGCGGGGTAGGGGTTGCATACGGAAAGCGCATCCCGGAATGGAGGTCCAAACTGGGATGCGCTTTCCGCTCTAGAAGATATGAGACTGTGAATCAGCTGCTCGGCTTATGCCTATGCCTGCTGCCAGGTGTCGACGAGCTCCTTGGCTGCGGCGTGGGGGTCGTCGGCACTGCAGACCGCGCTCACCACAAAGAAGCCGTCGACGCCGGTGGCCTTGAGCTGCGGCAGGTCGGCCGTCTTGACGCCGCCGCCCACCACGATGGGCACGGGGCTTGCCGCGTGGAGTGCGGCCAGGTCCTCAAAGCTTTTGGTGATGATGGAGCCGTCGGCCGCGCGTCCGCAATCGCGCTTGGTCTCGGTCTCGTGGAGCGGGCCGATGCCCAGGTAGTCGACCAGACTCATGTCGGCGGTCTTGACGTATTCGAGCATCTCCTCGCAGCGGGCCGAAAGGCCCACGATGGCATCGGGGCCCAAAAGTTTGCGGCAGACCTCGACGGGAATATCGCTCTGGCCTACATGCACGCCATCGACAGCAATACCCTGCTCGCGCGCGGCGAGTACGCAGTCCAGGCGGTCGTCGATTAACAGGGCGACCTGACCGGTCTTGCCGGCCTGTGCGATTGCCTGCGCGGCGTCGCCGGTCAGTGCGATGATCTCGCGGGCGCTTGCCACCTTGGAGCGCACCTGGATGCAGGTAAAGCCGGCATCGAGCGCCTGGGCCACCACATCGCCCACGGGACGTCCCAGCGTGTTTTCGGGGCCGAGTACCAGGTAGGCCGAGATATCAAGGTTGTCGCGGATGCTCATCGTGCTTCCTCCTGCTTTTTGATCTGCGCTTCCATGCGCTTGAGTTTGCCGGTCATGGTGTCGGTAAATCCGGGTCGAATATCGGCTTTGAGCACGACTTCGGTGCGGATACCCTTGCTTGCCAACACAAAGGTCGCATCACGCACGACCTGCATGACCTCGTCCCAGTCGCCCTCGATCTCGGTGAACATCGAGGTGGTGCGGTTGGGAAGGCCGCTCTCGCGAATGACACGCACGACCTCGGCGACCTCGGCGGAGAGTTCATCGCCGGTGCCGCATGGGGCGATGGCCACGGCGACGAGCGTGTTCATGCCGGTATTGGTTGCGGGCTCGGACATGGCTTATGCCTCCTCGAGCCCGGGCTGGTTGTTGGCGATGTCTTGGGCGGTCGCGCGGTAGAGCTCGTCGATAAAGGCGACCTTAAAGCTTGCCGGGGCATCGGCTACAGCGGCGGCACGCGTGCCGGCCACGTTGTAGACCGCGGTGCCGCAGACTGCCGCCGTAAACGGATCGGTGACGCAGGCGTACACGGCCAGCACGCCGCCCTGCGAGCAGCCGCAGCCGGTGATTTTTGACATGAGCGGGCTGCCGCCGTGGGACTTGGCCACCGTCGTGCCGTCGGTGATCAGGTCGACTTCGCCCGAGACCACTACGGCGCCGCCGGTGTAACGGGCGAGCGCCACGGCGGCATCGCGGACGGCGTCGACTGTGTCGGTGGTATCGACACCGCGCACGCGGCTCAGATCAGCCGCCTCGCCCTCAAGACCCCACAGGCCGGCGAGCGCGATGATCTCGGAGGCGTTGCCGCGCACGATGGCGGGCTTGTACTGCTTGAGCTCGTTTACCAGCTGGGTGCGCAGGCTGCCGATGCCCAGGCCCACCGGATCGAGCACCCAGGGCTTGCCGGCGTCGTGTGCCGCCTTGGCCGCGCGGGGAATCGTCTGCTCGTAGATGGGGAAGAGCGTGCCCATGTTGAGATAGATGGCGCCGCCGCCGGCAACGAGCGCCTCGCCCTCGTCGGGCAGATAGACCATGGCGGCCGAACCGCCCACGGCGAGCTGCGCGTTGGCGACAAAGTCAATCGTCACCGTGTTGGTGATGGAGCCGGCCATTGGATTGGTGGCGCGAATCTCATCCACGGCCTTGACCATATGTTGCTTAAGCTGTTCTGAATCAATCACTGCACATGCCTCCTTGGCATAGAAAAGGGGCGCTGTGCATAGACAGCGCCCCTGTAAAGGCGGCATGCTCCCTACGCCAGCATTAACTGACAGGTTCAAAGGATTGGGCCCCATGCCCTCTCAGCCTTGTGGTTTGCACCGCCGGCACTCCCGCATCGAATCTGTTGTTCCCTATACTAACGCACCTGCCAAAAAGGGACAGGTTTATTTTGGCAGGTCGTTACAATAGGTAGGACCGATACGAATGGGGACCTCATGATCAAACTTGTGCTGACCGATATGGACGATACGCTGATTCCGGCCGGGCGTGACGGCGCCAGCGATTACGCCATCGAGGGTATTCATGCCATGCAAGCGGCGGGTCTGCACTTTGGTCCGGTTTCGGGTCGCCAGCCGTCCGCGATGGGCTGGATGTTCAAAAATCGTTCCGAGTGTTTTTCGACTGGCGCGTTCTGTAACGGCCAGGTGATGTTTGTCGGCGGCGAAGTAGTCGCCTCGCACGCAATCGACAACGATGCTCTGATGCGTTTGGCCGACTATCTGAAGCAAGAGACCGACGATACATTTCTAAAAGTCTATAGCCTGGGCGATGACTTTTGGGGCAACGATGCCTATTGCGTGACGAGTGATCCCGAGCGCGTTCGTCGCGCCATGGAGTCGGGCGGCAACGCATGGCTCAAAGGCGAAGAGGCCCCGTGCCGTCCCGTCGTCGATGAAGCGCCGGTGTTCAAGGCGAATATCTGGAGTGCCCGTTCGCGTGAGGAGCTCGCGGAGCTACGCGAGCGCGTTGCCGCTGAGGTGCCGGAACTCTCGCTCGTGTTTCCCAACAACCGAGTGCGCCTGTTTGACATCCTTCCGGCTGGTTGGGACAAGGGCTGCGCTGCGCTGGAGCTGGCGCGCGCTTTGGGCCTGACGCCCGATGAGGTGGCCGTATTTGGCGATTCCGATAACGATCTGCCCATGATCGATGCCGTCCCCAACTCCGTTGCAGTCGCCAATGCCAACGAGGCTGTCACGGCTGCCGCGCGCTGGCATATCGGCGCTGCGGCAGACGATGCGGTCGCCGGGGCTCTGCATCAGATTGCCGCCTGCGCTGCGACGGGGGAGATGCCGCCGTTTATGCGTCAGGTGAGCACGACTGGTTTCGACGTCACGAACGTCTAGGGAGAAAGCTATGAAGCTTCAGCAGCTCAGGTATGTCGTCAAAGTTGCCGAATGCGGCAGCATCACCGAGGCCTCGCGCCGGCTCTTTGTGTCGCAGCCTTCGATTACCGCATCGATTCGCGATCTCGAAAACGAGATGGGCGTGCATATCTTTGAGCGCACTAACAAGGGCGTCGTTGTGTCCGAGGAAGGCGAGACCTTCTTGGGCTATGCGCGCCAGGTACTCGATCAGGCCGACCTGCTCGAGGGCAAGTACAAGGGCGCATCCGAGCAGGTGCCACACTTTAGTGTGAGCTGCCAGCATTATTCCTTTGCCGTTAACGCGTTTGTCGACGTGATTCGCGAGTTCGATGCCGCGCGTTACGACTTTACCCTGCGCGAGGAGCAAACCCACGAGATTATCGAGGACGTCGCGCACATGAAAAGCGAGCTCGGCATCCTGTATCTGTCGGAGCACAATCGCGAGGTCATCGAGCGCATGCTGGCGGCCAACGAGCTCGTGTTCGAAGGGCTCTTTTGCGCCGCGCCGCACGTTTTTGTGTGTGCAGACCATCCGCTGGCTGGCCGCTCCAGCGTGACGCTCGAGGACTTGGAAGACTACCCGTTCCTGTCCTATGAGCAGGGCAGCTATAACTCGTTTTATTATTCCGAGGAACTGACCTCGACCTTTGAGCGTCGTAAGAATATCCGCGTGCGCGACCGTGCGACGTTGTTCAACCTGGTCATGGGCCTCAACGGCTACACGGTGTGTTCGGGCGTGATCAGCCACGAGCTCAACGGCCCCGGTATTATCTCGATTCCGCTCGATGTAGACGAGTACATGGAGATCGGCATCATCACGCGCAAAAATACGACGCTAACGCGCTATGGGCAGGCCTATATCGACGCGATTCGTCAGCACATCTAGGCTGCCGTGTTCCGCGCGGAGTCAAATCTCTTTATTGCGGCCCAAACTGATATAGGAAGCATCTATATCAAACTGTTATAAACATATATTTTACGATGGCCATATGAGCGCTCATACTCTGTCCCAGTAAAGCAACCAATGCAAAGGGAGATATCTATGAGCACTTCGATTCAACCGAACGCGCCGTTTCGCGCCGATATCGTCGGCAGCTTTCTTCGTCCGCAGGCTGTGAAGGACGCCCGTGCCGCCTATGCCGCGGGCACACTCGACGCCGCCGGTCTTAAGGCCGTCGAGGACGAGGCCATTCGCGACTTGGTGGCTAAGCAGAAGGCCGCCGGCCTACAGGTCATCACCGATGGCGAGTTCCGCCGCAGTTACTGGCACCTCGACTTTATGTGGGGACTCAGCGGCATTGAGCGTCGTACCTCGCGCACGGGCTATATGTTCCACGATGAGGAGACTACCGCCGACACCGCCGTGGTAACCGGTCCCATCAGCGGCGAGAACCATCCGTTCGTCGAGCACTTTAAGTTTGTCAAGGCGCTTGAGGGAGAGGGCCAGGTCGCGCGGCAAACCATTCCGGCGCCGATCCAGACGTTCTCCGAAGTTACGCTCGACCGCTGCGACGGCCAGCAGGAGAGTCTACGTGCCGTTTATAAGACCGACGAAGAACTTGCCGATGCCATCGCTGCAGCATATCGCACCGTGATTGCCGACCTGTATGCCGCAGGCTGCCGCAACATCCAATTTGATGACTGCACCTGGGGCATCTATTGCGATACCGACTTTGTGTCCAAGACTGGCATGAGCCCGGTTGACCTGCAAAAGGTGAGCGAGCTGGGCGTGGCGCTCAACAATGCCGCCATCGCGGACAAGCCCGACGATCTGGTCATCAACACGCATGTATGCCGCGGCAACTACCACTCCACCTACGCTTTTGAGGGCGGCTACGACCCCATCGCGCCGTACCTGTTTGCGCATGAGGATGTCGATGCGTTCTATTTGGAGTTCGACACGCCGCGCGCCGGTGGTTTTGAGCCGCTCAAGTACGTTGCTCCCGGCAAGAAGGTCGTGTTGGGCCTGGTGACCACCAAGGTCGCTGAGCTTGAGGACGAGGATGCCATCGTCGAGCGCATCCGTGAAGCCGCAAAGTACGTGCCGCTCGAGAACCTGTATCTGTCGCCTCAGTGCGGCTTTGCCAGCTGCGAGATTGGCAACAAGCTGACCGAGGATGAGCAATGGGCAAAGATCGCGCTGGTCAAGCGCGTTGCCGAGCGCGTTTGGAAATAGCGCTAGTGTTTGCAGGTGGCGGCGCGTGCGAGGCATAGTGTATCGCGTACAATGGTTCGGATCGTATCGTTCGGGCAGGTTATCCGATATGCCTGATCGCCCTTCCATTCGAAAGGACATCCATGTCCCAGTCCTCGACGCCCGCCGTCAGCGATGCCATCTACGACGCATCGTCGCTCGGCCGCCCGCGCATGTTCCTGCTCGGCCTACAGCACCTGTTTGCCATGTTTGGCGCCACGGTGCTGGTGCCCGTGCTCACCGGCCTCTCGGTATCGGCAACGCTTTTGTTTGCCGGCTTGGGCACGCTGCTGTTCCACTTCCTGTCGCGCGGTAAGGTGCCGGCATTTTTGGGCTCATCGTTTGCCTTTATTGCCGGTTATGCCGCAATCGCGCCCAACGGCGAGACCGAGCTTTTGCCCTACGCCTGCCTGGGCGTAGCTTGTGCCGGCCTGCTCTATCCGGTGCTGGCGGCCCTGTTCCGCGCCTTTGGCGCCAAGCGCGTCATGCGCTTCTTTCCGCCGGTGGTGACTGGCCCCATCGTCATTTCCATCGGCTTGATCCTGGCAAGTTCCGCTATTGCTAACTGCCAGACCAACTGGCTTGTGGCTGTCATTGGCGTTGCCGTTATCGTCATCTGCAACATCTGGGGCCGTGGCATGGTCAAGATCGTGCCGATTTTGCTGGGCGTTGTGGTGAGCTATGCCGTTGCGGCTGCGCTCGGCGAGGTTGATTTCTCGGGCGTTGCCGCCGCTCCGTGGGTCGGTCTGCCCATCGTGTGGGACAACACCGTGTTTGCACTCTTTGGGCCGCAGTTCGATAGCGGTCATGCCACGACGGCCATCATCACCATCATGCCGCTGGCCTTCGCGACCATGATCGAGCATATCGGCGATATCTCTGCTATCGGTTCGACTTGCGAGCGCAACTACATTGCCGATCCCGGTCTGCATCGCACGCTGCTCGGCGACGGCCTTGCCACGATTCTGGCTTCGCTCTTTGGCGCTCCGGCCAACACTACGTATGGTGAGAACACCGGCGTGCTCGCCCTGACGCGCGTGTTCGACCCGCGCGTAATTCGAATTGCCGCGTGTTGCGCCATCGTGCTTTCGTTCTGCCCCAAGTTCGCGGCTGTCATTGCGACCATGCCGGCGTGTGTGATCGGCGGTGTGTCGCTTGTGCTCTACGGCATGATCAGCGCTGTGGGCGTCCGCAACCTCATCGAGAACCAGGTCGATTTCCAGAACAACCGCAACGTGCTGGTTGCCGCGCTGGTGCTCGTGCTTTCGCTCGGCATCGCGTACAGCACCGCCGGCGCCATCGTGTTGGGGCTGGGCGGCGTGACCATTTCGCTGTCCGGCATTGCCGTGGGCTCACTGGTGGGCATTGTGCTCAACGCCATCCTGCCGGGCAACGACTTTGAGTTTGATGTCTCCGAGCTTGAGGAGGCTGCTGAGTAGCAGCTGCGTTCAGCTAAAACAAGATATGGTGCCCATGCGTATATGCGTGTGGGCACCATTTTTAATGTGTCAGTATCCAGTGGATGCCGCGGGCCATGCGTAAGTCGGTTTGGGCAAAGTGATTGCCGGGGTTGAGCTCCAGCGTTGTTGGGATGCCGCGCTCGACGAGCAACGCTTCCATCGCGCGTGTGTCGTCGAGTACATGCCGCATCATGCGGTTGGGCGTCTTGGGTTCCTTTTTGCCGAGTGATAGATAGACGGCTTGCGGGCTGCCGGCAAAAGGGGCCGTACTGGCACGGTCGACAAATTTGGGAAACCACAGCGACCCCGATGCGCTCGCCGCGCGGTCAAAGGCGTCGGTTTGCCAGAGGGACCAGAGTGCGAAGAGGCCCGCGAGCGAGTAACCGGCAATGCCGCGCCAGGTGGGCGGCTGAGGAAGCGACGACTCGACCTGGGGGATTATCTGATTCAGCAGCTCATCAAGAAAATCGGCAGCTTGGCCGCCGAAAGGCTCGGCATCGCGTACGGTCCCGTCGCATGCCCAGGGGCTCAGCTCGCGATTCCAATCGAGCCCACCAATGGCGACAAGGGTGAACGGTGGGTAGTCGAGCTCTTGGCAGCGGTCATAAACCTCGCTGCCGTCGCCCATGACTACGGGGAGGTAGATGGCAGGTGCGCTTTCCGCATGATTCGAATAGACGGTTATCTGCTTTTGATGCGCTTCCATGGCAGGCTTCTCTCAGTGTTGTGATATCGGCAGCCCCAATTGTCGCACGCTGGCACATACAGGTTGGGCTGCATTAAGAACAATCGCATGCGCGCCGCGCGAGCGCGAACGGGAAAACGCCACCGCCGGAGGGGAGCTCGGCGGTGGCGTTGCTAAACGGTGTGCGGGCTAGCACTTCTGTGGGTGCCGTCTCGCGCGTTAAAGGCCAAAGGCGTTTATGAGCGCTTGCGGCTCACCACGGCGCCTACGGCGATGGCGGCTGTTCCCGCAAGGGCGGCTGCCACGATGGCTGCGCTCGAGACGTCGCCGGTTGCCGCGAGCTTGCCGGTGGTCTTGGCTCCCGTGGTTGCAACTGCAACGGTCTTGGTCGGCTTTGAGCCCTCAGGCTTGGGGTTCTGCTTGGACTCCGCGGGCTTGCTTTCTGCGGGCTTGGTCTCGTCGGGCTTGGGGTCTTCCGGCTTGGCTACCTCGGGAGGTGCGATGGTCGTACTTTTGGCGACTGCTTTGATATAGAGGGAGTCGACCGTGGCGTCGCCCGTGCCGATGGCTTGGCCTGCCTCGTAGATGCCGTCACGGAGCTTGCGATAGTCAATGACCTTGCCGCCTTCGGGCGTCTGGATGGCGGCGTTCTCAATCTTGATGGTGCCGATTGTCTTGCCGTCAGCGCTCATGGCACGGGCAAAGATTGCCGCTGTATCTCCTTCGGCCGTTACCTTGCTGCGGATGATCGAGATGACTGCGGGTGTGACGCCCTCGCTGGTCTGGGCGATGATGCCGATGTTCTCGCCTTGGGGTTCGCGCCTCGTCTCGCCATCTTGGTTTTCGCTGTAGGGGATGGGGCCGTCGCCGTTCTCGACATAGCGGGCTATGGCCTTGACAACGGAGTCGCTGATGTAGATGTGGCCGCCCTTCTCGTTGGGTCGATCGTTTCTGGTGGAGAATGCAGCCGAAACCTCGCCTTCCGCAAACGCGTCCACGGTGGAGCCGTTCTTGACGACGATGTCGTCCTGGTAGGTGAAGAGGGCGTTGGCGCCACCGTATCTGCCTTTACTTGCACGGACCGTCACGTTTGCATGATCGAGGGTGATGCCCTTGTGGGCATAGACGCCATATTCAACACCGTTTACGTTGAGGGAGGCGTTTGTGGCTGCGAGGCTGCCCTTGGCCTCGACGGCAGCGTCTTTCTCGGAGCTTGCCTTGACCTGGCTGCCGTCCGAGATGTTGATATTACCGCCGCTCCAAAGGGCCTCACCATCGGCTGAGCTTGCCTCGACCGTCCCGCCACCCTTGATGGTGAGGTTCTTGTCGGCTCCAATACCCTTGTCCTTGGTAGCCCTGGCGGTGACGGCTCCGCTGTCGTCAATCGTGATATTGCCGTTTGCCCTGATGCCATCCGATGCACCCGTGGCGTTGACGTTGCCCGAACCTTTGATAGCGAGATCACCTCCGGCATTGATGGCATCAAACCCAGTGCTCGTGGCGTTGACGGATCCGGCTCCGTCGATGTTGATATTACCCGTGGAGAGGATAGCGTCCTCAGTAGATGTCACGCTGAGCGTGCCGCCCTCGTCGCCTTGGATATTGAGCTCGGCATTCTCGTTAGTGCCATGAGAAACGTTGATGCTTTCGATCCATTCGGCAGTGACGATGTTGGTTCCCGAGTAATTCACGTTGAGCTTGCCTGCGGCCTGGATCTCGCCGCCGTTATAGTTGTTGAGCTTCAAGTCGTCGGCGCCGTCCCACGACCAGGTACCGGCCTCGTCGCTCGCCGCGGTGTTGTACTTGTTGCCGCCGACCTTGACCCATTCCGCTGCGAGCGAGACGCTCGGCATGAGCAGCGAGCTCACCGTGAGCGCGCACACGGCGCCCGCGACGATGCGGCGCGTCACGCGGCGCCAGCTGCCGTGCGCGAGTCCTATGCGACGGCGAACGTCGGGTTCGGCAACATGGGTTCCGGCGGTAGTGTCATTGCGTTTGGGGGTCGTGAACAAGGCTGCCATGGTTGCTTCCGTTCTCATAGGGCCTATACGACTAGATTCAGCGTATCTGCTGGATGTTGCCGGCGGTAGTGCCGTTTGGAGGGCAAAATGTCCAAAATCCGGAAGAGGAATAAGCTGCGCACCTACGCGTTGTCGGGCATTAATCACAAAGCGCGGAGCCGCTTGTTGCGACTCCGCTCGCGTGTGCGCCATACGAGTGCAAACAGAAAACGCCACCGCTGGAGGGGAGCTCGGCGGTGGCGTTGCTAAACGGTGCGCGGACTAGGCGGCTTTAAAAGTGTCGGTTCGTGTATGAAGGGCGTCTATGAGCGCTTGCGGCTCACCACGGCGCCTGCGGCGATGGCGGCTGTTCCCGCAAGGGCGGCTGCCACGATGGCTGCGCTCGAGGCGTCGCCGGTTGCCGCGAGCTTGCCGGTGGTCTTGGCTCCCGTGGCTGCAACTGCAACGGTCTTGGTTGTCTTCGCGCCCTCGGACTTGGAACCCTCGGGCTTGGTCTCGCCGGGCTTCTCCTCGGGTTTGATCTCCTCGGGAGGCACGATGACCGTGCTCTTGGCGACAGCGGCGTCATAGGGGGAGTCGATCGTGGCGTCACCCGTGCCGATGGTTTGACCTGCCTCGTAGATAATGCTGCGGCTGTACTCTTGCTCGTAGCGATAGTCAATGACCTTGCCGCCTGCGGGCCTCTGAATGGGAGCGCCCTCGATCTCGATGGTGCCGATCGCCTTGCCGTCCTCGCTCATGGCAAGGGCGAAGATTGCTGCCGTGTCTCCCTCGGCCGTGACCTTGCTGCGGATAATCGAGATGGTCGCGGGCGTGATGCCCTCGCTGGTCTGCGCGAAGATGCCGATGTTCAGGCCCTCGGACTCAGGGATGATTTCGTCGTTCTGGTCTCCGCTGTAGTGATCGGGGCCGCCGCCACCGGTCTCGATATAGCGGGCTATAGCCTTGACAGCGGAGTCGCTGATGTAGATGTGGCCGCCTGACTCGCCAGGGTTGTAGTTTCTGCTGGCGATAGCAGCCGAGAACCCGCCTTCCGCGAGCGCGTCCACGATGGAACCATTCTTGATGACGATGTCGTCCTCGTCAGTGATGAGAGCGATAGTTTGCCAACCGCCGCCCGTGCTTGCACGGACCGTCACGGTCGCGTGGTCGAGCGTGATGCCCTTGCGGCCATAGACGCCATACTCAACACCGCTTGCGTTAAGGGATGCGTTGGTGACCGTGAGACTGCCCTCAGCGTCGACGGCAAGGTCTTCCTGGGAGCTCGCCTCGACCTGACTGCCGCCCGAAATCTCGATGTTGCCATCGGTATAAATCGCCACGTCCTCGATAGAGCTTGCTTCTACCTTGCCACCGCCTTTGATGATCAGGTCACTGCCTGCGGAGATGCCGTAACTTTCGTTTCCTTTAGCGATCACTGTGCCAGAGGAATCGATGGTGGTCTTGCCCTTGGATTGGATGCCTTCGGTGCCGCCCGTTGCATTCACGGTGCCCGAGCCCGTGATAGAGAGATCGCCCTTTGCCTCAATTCCGTCGGCATTAGTGCTTGTGGTGTTCACAGTGCCTGGGCCAGAAATGGAGAGGTCGCCTGTGGATTTAATTGCATCGGTCTCGGCTGTCACATTGAGCTCATCCGTGCTATTCGAGCTCGTTATGTTCAACTCTGCTTTCTGGCTAGTGCCATCCTGCGCTTTGATGGCGGCTCCGGTGTAATCGGGCTCGGTTTTCACGGTGTTCTTGCCCTCGTAGGCAATGTTGAGCTTGCCCTTGGCCTCGATTGCACCGCCGTTATAGCCGTTGAGCTTCATGTCGTCGGCGCCGTCCCAGCTCCAGGTGCCGGCGGCGTCTCCCGCGGGCCCCGCGGCCGCTTCGTGGCGGACGCCGCCGACGTCCACCCACTCGGCCGCGAGCGAGACGCTCGGCATGAGCAGCGAGCTCACCGTGAGCGCGCAGGCCAGGCCGCAGACGATGCGGCGCGTCACGCGGCGCCAGCTGCCGTGTGCGAGCAGCGTGCGACGGCACACGTCAGGCTCGACAAAATGGGCTCCAGAGGTTTTGTCATTGCGCTTGGGGGTCGTGAACAAGGCGGCCATGGTTACTCCCATCCTCATAGGGCCTATGCGATTACGCCCAGCATATCTGCAGGATGTAGCCGGCGGTAGTGCCGTTTGGAGGGCAAAATGTCCAAAACTTGGGAAGCAATATATCGCGCGTCCGTGCGTTGCCTGGGCTTAAAAGAAAAGCGCGGAGCCGCTCGATGCGACTCCGCGCTTTGGCGTTCTGCTTTGGCAGCTTTGCCGTTACGCTACAAAGAAGTAGACGAGGAAGGCAAGGGCTGCGATCCACATGAGCGGCTTGATCTTGGAGGCCTCGCCCTTAAAGAGCGCGACAATCACGTAGGCGATAAAGCCCAGGCCAATGCCGGCAGAGATGGAGTAGGTGAAGGGAACGCCGGCGACAATCATGAACGCTGGGAAACCCTGCGACACGTCGGACCAGTCGATCTCGGAGGCCTCGCTCATCATGAGGTAACCGACGTAGACCAGGGCACCGCAGGTGGCGGCGCTGGAAACGATGGTGACGATGGGGGAGAAGAACGCGGCGAGAATGAACAGCACGCCGGTGGTAACGGAGGTGAGGCCCGTGCGGCCACCGTCGGCAGCGCCAGAGGTGGACTCGACGAAGGTGGTGATGGAGGAGACGCCCATAAAGCCACCGGCAGCAGCGGCCACGGAGTCGACGACCAGGATGGGACGGATGTCCTCGACATTGCCGTCCTCGGTCAAGAACTCGCCCTGCTTGGCGACGGCCATCGCTGTGCCCATGGTGTCGAAGAAGTCACTCATGAGCAGCGAGAAGGCAACGACGAGCAGCATCGGGTCGGTCAGAACCTTCACGATGGCCATGTTGCCATCGGCGGTGCTAGCAAACGGGGCGCCAAAGGTCGAGAAGTCGAGCGGTGCGATGAGGCCCTCGGGGGCGTGGGTGACGCCCAGCGGGATACCGGCGATAACGGCGACGATGATGCCGATGAGCAGCGAGCCCGGCACGTTGCGGGAAGCCAGGGCAACCGTCACGACGATGGAGATGATGCCGACGATAAAGGTGGGGGAGGCGATGTCGCCCAAGCCGACGAGCGTACCGGCGCCAGCGGTGATGATGCCAGCGTCGCACAGGCCGATCATGGCGATAAACAGGCCCAAGCCAACCGAGATGGCGTGGCGCAGGACCACGGGGATGGCGTCCATAATGGCCTCGCGCAGGCCGCACAGGACGAGCAGCAAGATGACGATACCCTCGAGGAAGATAACGCTCATGGCCACGTGCCAGTCACCGCCGCACATGGTGGTGGCGATGCCCGCGATCATGGCGTTGATGCCCAGGCCCGAAGCGCAGGCGAGCGGGCGGTTGGCGAAGATGCCCATGCAGATGGTCATGATGCCGGCGCCCAGGCAGGTGGCGCAGGCGAGTGCTCCCGCATCGATGCCGGCGCCCGAGAGCACTGCGGGGTTGACGGCGATGATGTAGGCCATCGCCAGGAATGTTGTCAGTCCAGCGCGAAGTTCGGTCCCGATTGTGGACTTGCGCTCACTGACGTGAAAAAGTTCGTCCATGCATACCCTTTCCTTGTTCGGCCCCGAGTTTAGGCCGATTGACACGAACTCATTCACTATATCGCCTTTACAACCTTGCTGTTCCTCACATGTTGATGTTCGGCGCTTTGTAGCGGACGGGCGGTATTTTCCGTATGAAAATGTGTGGGTACCGTATACTTAAGCAGTTACAACGACCCCTATGGAGGAACGTATGATTAAAGAGCTCTGCCACGACGAGGCTATTCTGTCCCAGCGTTGCGAGGTCGCGACCGTCGAGGACGAGTCGGTGGCACAGGACCTGATCGATACCATCAAGTCGCTCGACGATGCCGGCTGCCTTGCCGCCAACCAGATTGGCGTCACCAAGAAGGTCTGCGTCTACCTGGACGATGCCGGCGAGCCCCATGTGCTCTACAACCCCCGTCTGGTGTTTGGTCTGGGCGCCAGCAAGATGGAGGAGAGCTGCCTGACGCACGAGGAGGTCACCAAGTCCACGCGCTACATCAAGTGCAAGGTTGCCTTTGACCAGATCGTCGACGGCAAGATGCGCGAGCGCAAGCAGGACTTTGTGGGCTTCGAGGCACAGATGGTTCAGCACATGATTGACCACTGTCTTGGAAAGTTGGTCTAAGGGGACCAAAGCACCGCACCTTGCCGCTCAATCGTCGCTCGCGCACCTTAAGTGCGCTTCGCTCCTCTTTCGTGGCAATCTGCGGCACTTTGACCCCTTAGACGACCTGCGGGGTTAACTTGGTTGAGTTTATCCTGCTTGAATAGCCCGGGTATGACGTTGTTGTCATGTCCGGGCTTTTGTGTTTAGCGCCTTTTTGTTTGGTGACAATGAACTTAGCGAGAACGTGAAGCTAGGAGGCGCTATGTGCACGAGTATTCGATTTACCGATGATTCCGGCCACATGTATCTGGGACGCAACCTCGACTGGAGCTTTGACTACGGCCAACAGGTTCGCGTGATGCCGCGCGGGTTTCACATTCCGTATTCGTTTATCGACGACGCGACAGCGGCACACGCGGTGATCGGTATGTGCATCGATTACAAGAACTACCCCATGTTTTTCGATTGCGGCAACGATGCGGGCCTCGCCGTGGCGGGCCTCAATTTCCCGGGTTATGCCGAGTATGCCGAGGGGCCTGTCGACGGCAAGACCAATATCGCGGCCTACGAGTTTCCCCTCTGGGTGGCAGCGACGTTCTCGACGGTCGATGAGGTCGAGGCCGCGCTGCGCGATACGGTGATTGTCGCCAAATCTGCCGGAGAGGGGCTGGGCGTGTCGCTGCTCCATTGGATTATCGGCGACAGCCAGCGTAGCATCGTGGTCGAGATGATGGCTGACGGCCTGCATGTATACGACGATCCGGTCGACACCCTTGCCAATCAGCCCACCTTCCCGTGGCACATGGAAAACCTGCGCACCTATATCACGGCCACAAGCGATTTTCCGCAGACGGCGACATGGCGTGGCGCCGAGCTTAAGCCCTATGGCGCGGGTGCCGGCATGCGCGGTATTCCGGGTGACTGCTATTCGCCGAGCCGTTTTGTAAAGGCGGCGTACCTCAATGCCAATTACCCGCAAAAGGAGAGCGAGACCGAAAACGTCGTCCGCATGTTCCGTTCACTCGAGGGCGTGGTGATGATTGAGGGGGCGTCCAGGATGGGCGATGGCAAGTTCGAGAAGACTATCTATACCGGATGCTTTAGCGCGCGCACGGGCAATTATTACTACGCGATGTATGGGGATCCGTCGATTCGCTACGTGAGCCTGATGGATGCCGAGGGCGCGAGCCCCGATAGGCTCGTGGTTCCCGAGCCGCGTCGTTCGTAGCCGTTAGCTTTACTGCAATGCAAAGCGGCCCTGCGTCTCCCGTGAGATGCAGGACCGTTGTCGTCAATGGCTGGCGGCGTGTTAGAAGTTGGCGTCGTTGAGTTGTTCGCTCTCGAGGCCGTCGAGCTGTTGCTGTTCGGGCGTATCGGCGACGCTCTCGAGTAACTCGGTGGGATCGACGTTCATGTCCTTACCGGCTTCGTTGCCGTTGACCAGGTCGTCCGAGAAGATGTCGACTTCCATTTCCTCGGCCTCTTCGATCAGGATCTCGAGCGGCACCTCGGTGCGCACAAGTTTGACGGCCGGACGCATGCGGGCAAAGAGCGGTACGTACTCAATGATGATGGCCGAGTTCTCGAGACCATACCAACGTGCCGGGCTTCCGCAGGCGCGGCGGACGGCGTACTTGATGGCCATCACACGGTGGTCGTTGCGGTTGATGTCCGTTTCGGGGGCAAGCATCTTGCGCAGCATGCAAAAGCGGAAGTCGCCCACGTTGCCGCGTGTCTCGTAGATAGAGTAGGTGTGATGCTGCGGCGGCAGCTCACCCGATGCCATCAAGTCGCCAACGATCTGGCGCAGGTAGGCGTTGATACGCTGATTGACCTTAAAACCCAGGTCCAAGCGCACGCGGAACAAAAAGTCCGTGCCAAAGGTCTCGACGGAATACTCGTGCGTATAGGGCTCGTCGGTAACGTGCACGTTGATGAACCAATATGCCTTGGCGCGCTTGGGGTGCTTGTCCAGGATGGAATAGAGCACGTCTCGGTCGAGCGTGAGCGGGTCGGGGCTGTTGGTGAGAAATACCAGATTGTCAGCGAGCACGGGATAGGTCTCGTCATTGCGCAGGCGATTGAGCTGATCGATGTACTTGGAGACGGGCAGCAGAATCGTCTGCGTGCGCTCGATGGCGGTGCCGCGGCGCCACACGTACATAAGGCCAAACAGCAGCGCGGCCAGGAAGATCATGACGTAGCCGCCGTCAAAGAACATGGTGAGGCACGAAGCGAAGAAGCACAGCTCAATGGCACCAAAGAGCAGGGCGAAGACGCAGGCACCCAGCTTGTGCTTGAGGATGCCGGCGATGTAGCTCGTCAAAAGCGTCGTGGTCATGAGCATGGTCACGGTAATGGCGAGGCCGTAGGCGCTCTCCATGCGCTCGGAGTTCTGGAACAGCAGCACGATGAAAATGCAGCCGACCCACATGATGTTGTTGACGAGCGGAATATAGAGCTGGCCCTTGGTGTCGCTGGGGTAGTGGATGCGCAGGTGCGGCATAAGGTTGAGACGCGTGGCCTCGGATACTAGCGAGAACGAGCCGGTGATGAGCGCCTGCGAGGCGATGATGGCCGCCACGGCCGAAAGCACGATGGCAAAGGGACGCAGGGGCTCGGGAAGCATCATATAGAACGGGTTGACGATATCCATCGCGAGCATCTGGGGGTTGGAGTTATTGGCGAGCAGCCAAGCGCCTTGACCCAGATAGTTGAGGATAAGGGCCGCCTTAACAAATGGCCAGGATGCATAGATGTTTGCCTTGCCCACGTGGCCCATGTCCGAGTAGAGCGCCTCGGCACCGGTTGTCGACAGGAAGACAAAGCCGAGCACCATGATACCCGAGTGGTTGATGGGCGAGAACAGGAACATGATGCCGCGGATGGGGTTGAGCGCGCGCAGGATGGACAGGTTGCCGAGCATGTTGAACAGGCCGGCGCCTGCCAGGAACAGGAACCACAGCGTCATGAGCGGGCCGAACAGCTTGCCGATCGACGAAGTACCGGCGCGCTGCATGGCAAATAGGCCACAGATAATGATGATGGTAATAATGATGACGTTGGTCTGGCCGTCGCCCAAAAGCGCGTGGCCCCACTCGATAGTGCGCAAGCCCTCGATGGCCGTGGTAACCGTGACGGCGGGGGTGAGGATGCCGTCGGCGAGCAGCGCCGCGCCGCCGATCATGGCGGGGAGAATCAGCCATGGCGCCACCTTGCGCACGAGACTGAACAGGGCGAAGATGCCGCCTTCGTTGTGGTTGTCGGCCTTCATGGCGATTACCACGTACTTGACCGTGGTCACGAGCGTCATGGTCCAGATGACGAGCGAAAGCGCGCCCAAGATCATGTCCTCGCTGACGGTACCGATGCCGCCGTTGTTGGCAACGATTGATTTCATGGTGTACATGGGGCTCGTGCCAATGTCGCCATAGACGACGCCGAGCGTTACGAGCAGCATGCCAGCGGAGAGGGGGATGGCTCCGTGCCCGCCTTGCCCGCGCTGGTCTTGGAGGTTTGCCTCCAGTTTGTTGTGTGCCACGTGGACTCCCTTGGACATCCGGTTATCTGTCTAGGACAGATAACCTTTATGCCGTCTTTATATATACACGAGCAGTTTGGCACATCGGGATATTAGACAATAATCCCCAGCTGGGGATTATTCACGTCCGCAGGTAGCATTTCAAAGCAGGGGCTTTTAGGCACGTGCTGTCTGGGCGATGCCAGCCTTGGCGTTTGCGTGTTTGCCGGCGAGTTCGCAAAAGAGCGCGCCGCCGATGATAAGCGCGGCACCCATCAGGCGGACCGGTGTTATGGCTTCGCCCAAAAGGACGGCCGAGAACACGACGGCCGAAAGTGGCTCGAGATAGCCGACGACCGCGACGGTCTGGACGGACAGCTTGGCGACGGCGCTAAAGTAGAGCAGGCAACCGATGCCGGTGTTGACGACGCCGAGCATAGCGACGGCGCGCCAATCGATGCCTGCGGCGATGCTGGGGGAGAAAAACGAGGGAGCGCCCTGCGCGATGAGCGTGAGGGCCAGTGCGGTCACAAAGGCGGCGCTCACCTGGAGCGTGGAGTTTTCGAGGCCTTCGATGTGTGGCGCGCCCTTGCTAGCGATGACCATCAGCGCATAGCAAAATGCCGAGGCGATGCCGCAGGCGATACCCGCAATGGGCATATTGCCGCCTAGACCTTGCGCTGCAATGAGAAAAGCGCCGCAGGCGACGGCAATAAACCCGGCGATTTTGCCGCCGGTCAGCTTTTCGCCAAAGATGAGCGGGGAGAGCGCCATGACAATGATGGGGCCGCAGTAGTACAGCAGCGAGGATACGCCGACGCCGATCGTCTGATAGGCGCGGAACAGAAAAATCCAGCTGGCGCCCAGTGCGGCTCCCGAGAGGAGGAGGGCTGCGGCTTCGCGGGGGCGAGATGGCGCCTGCAACTTATGGCGTTGGGTGATGGCGAGGACGGTGACAAGCGAGAGTGCGCCCAAAAACGTGCGTAGTAGCACGATATCGGAGCTCGGCAGCGCGATGGCAGCGGCAATGATGCCGTTGGAGCCAAACAATAGCAATGCTGCTAAGTACGTAAACAGTCCGTTGTTCATGCGCTGACATCCCCTCTATATCCGAGCATGTTCACTATGGGTGAACTGGCTTTAGAAGAAAAGCGAATATAATGCATGGCAAACATGACAAAAACTCATGCAATGGTGGGGACGTGCTGTGGAGACCAATATCCAAAAGATGCAAGTGCTGCTCGAGACGGTACGTGCCGGCAGCTTTACGCGTGCTGCAGAGCGGCTGAACTATTCGCAGTCGGGCGTGAGCCGCATGGTGGGCGACCTTGAGGCCGACTGGGGCTTTAAAGTGCTCGATAGAAGCCGCGAGGGCGTGGTGCTTTCTGCCGACGGGCGGCAGGTCATGCCGGCGGTCGAGGCGTTATGCGAAGAGTTTGGCCGCCTGCAGCGACGCGTGGACGAGATGCGAGGGCTCATGCGTGGCAAGATCTGTATCGGTACGTTTTCGAGTGTGGCGACCCATGTGCTGCCGCCGGTGATCGCGCGGTTTCGCGCCGATCATCCGGACGTCGATTACGAGCTGTTGATGGGTGATTACTCCGAGATAGAGCAATGGGTGGCGGAAGGCCGCTGCGACCTGGGCTTTATTCCGCGTGAGCCACGCGGCGCCGGCATGGCGTCGCGAGCGTTGGTGCAAGATGAGCTGATGGCGGTGGTGCCGGCAAACTCTTCACTTGCTACTGCAAAGGCCGTTTCTCTTGCCGATTTGGCCGACGAGCAGTTTATTCTGCTGGAACGCGGAAGTGATGACGAGATCACGCCGTTGTTTCGCCGTGCGGGCCTGACGGTGCGCTCTAAGCTATCGACCTGGGATGACTATGCGATTATGGCCATGGTCGAGGACGGTCTGGGCGTGAGCATTCTTCCGGCGCTCATCTTGCGCCGCTGCCAGTTCGATATTGCCGTGCGCCCGCTCGAGGGACATCCTCATCGCCAGATTAATGCCATATATCGCACGGCTGACGTTTCTCTTGCGGCGGCTCGTTTCCTTGAATATCTCTAAAAGCGCGTACCTGTTGTCCACTTTGGGACAATTCTCGGGGCTCGGTACATTTTCTTATGAAATTGAACTTTCGGATAATGCGTCGCGCTATACTGCTGCCTAAATTGAACTCAGGTTCAATTCGTGTTCAGTAAATTGAACTTTGCCAGCAAGGAGGTTCTAGTGGCCCAAGAGACGTTTAGCGATCGCCTGCGACAGACTATGTCCGATCGCGACGTTCGCCAGTCGGACGTAATCCGCGCATCGGAGATGCTCGGCAAAAAACTCGGCAAGAGTCAGATGAGCCAATATGTGAGCGGCAAGACGATTCCGCGGCGCGATGTGGCAGAGCTGCTCGCCCGCATTTTGGAGGTCGATGTTGCCTGGCTGCTTGCCGGTGACGCCGGTCAAGGTGAGACCCCTCCGTCCCGTAAAGTTGCCAAATCCGAACCTAGTTCCTCAGCTCAAATTCCAAGGAGCACCACCATGCGTACTTTTTCTAAATCCACCAAGCTTGATAACGTCCTGTATGATGTGCGCGGTCCCGTCGTCGACGAGGCCGCCCGTATGGAGGACGAGGGCGAGCGCATCCTCAAGCTCAACATCGGCAACCCAGCGCCCTTCGGTTTCCGCACGCCCGACGAGGTTATCAAGGACATGCGCCAGCAGCTGCCCGACTGCGAAGGCTATTCCAACTCGCGCGGCCTGTTCTCTGCGCGCAAGGCGATTATGCAGTACTCGCAGATCAAGGGCCTGCCCAATGTTCAGATGGAGCACATCTACACGGGCAACGGCGTGTCCGAACTCATTCAGCTTTCGATGAACGCGCTGCTCGACAATGGCGACGAGATTCTGATTCCCAGCCCCGACTATCCGCTCTGGACGGCGTGCGCAACCCTTGCCGGCGGTCATCCCGTGCACTATCTGTGCGACGAGCAGGCCGATTGGTATCCCGACCTGGAAGATATGGAGTCCAAGATCACGAGCGCGACCAAGGCCCTCGTCATCATCAACCCCAACAACCCCACGGGCTCGGTCTACCCGCGCGAGGTGCTCGAGGGCATCGTCGAGGTTGCGCGCAGGCACCAGCTCATGATCTTTGCCGACGAGATCTACGACCGTCTGTGCATGGACGGCTACGAGCACGTCTCGATTGCCTCGCTCGCTCCCGATCTGCCCTGCGTCACCTTTAGCGGCCTTTCCAAGTCGCATATGATTGCGGGCTATCGTATTGGCTGGATGGTGCTTTCGGGCAACCAGCGCTGCATGAGTGACTTCATCATGGGCATCAACATGCTCTCCAACATGCGCCTGTGCTCCAACGTGCCGGCTCAGTCGATCGTCCAGACGGCACTCGGCGGCCATCAGTCCGTTAACGACTACATCCGTCCCGGCGGCCGTGTCTACGAGCAGCGCAACTTTGTGTATGAGGCGCTCAACAAGATTGACGGCATCTCGGTGGTTAAGCCGCGTGCAGCGTTCTACATCTTCCCCAAGATGGATGTTAAGAAGTTCAACATCACCGATGACGAGCAGTTTGCCCTCGACCTGCTGCACGAGAAGAAGATCCTGATCACGCGCGGCGGCGGCTTTAACTGGGCCGAGCCCGACCACTTCCGTATCGTGTACCTGCCGCGCATGGAAGTACTCAAAGAGTCCCTCGAAGACCTCGCCGACTTCTTTGATCACTACCGCCAGAGCTAAGGGATAGAAGCTCCGCACTATGAAAAGCTCCCTGCAGTTGTTTTGCTGTAGGGAGCTTTCTTGAATCGGCGGAACTAGATCACGATCCCGTTGCAGTGGTCGATTTCGTGTTGGATGATCTCGGCGGTGTAGCCCGAGAAGTTTTTGATGCGGTGGACGAAGTTTTCGTCCAAATACTCAACCTTAATGCGGCGATAGCGGGTACAGAGACGCTCGCCGATCAGCGAGAGGCATCCTTCGCTCGTTTGATAGGCATTGACCTGCTCAAGAATTTGCGGGTTGTACATGAGCAGCGCCCTGTTGCCGTCCTTTACGCAGATGATGCGTTTGCGCACGCCGATCATGTTAGCGGCGAGGCCCACGCACTCGTGCTCATGCTCGTGGAGCGTATCCAGGAGGTCCTGCCCGGTCGCGGCATCGTCGGGTCCCGCGTCTTCGGAAGGCAGGCGCAAAAAGAACTCGGATTTCATGATGGGCTTAATCATGGAGGGCTCCTCATGTCTCATGCTTTCGTGGACTTTTAATAATAGCGCGGAAGGAAAGCTGCGCGTCCGCGTTACAATCTTTCGACGTTGGACCATGTTGTCAGATTCGTCGTGTACGGCGTCTGGCGTAAGTCTAGGGCTCATTTTCGCCCTGGACCGTTCCTCTGGGGCGATGCGATTGTCGTTCTAAGAGGAAGGAATTTCATGGGGACCAAATCCCAAAAGCAAACTCAACCACCGTCGACAGCCTCGGCGATTCTCGTCGTAATGTATGTTGCAGCCTTTGTTGCCGCGTTTAACGAGAACATCATTAACGTGGCGCTGCACGACATTATGGCGGCCTTTTCGGTGAGTGCCACCACGGCGCAGTGGCTCGTTTCGGGCTACATGATCGTGACGTCGATCTTTACGGCCATTATGGCCTTTCTGTCCGGCCGTTTCTCGACGCGCAAGCTGCTGTTTTTCGCATGCGGATGCATGGTCGCCGGCGAAGTCCTGTGCCTGTTCGCTCCGTCGTTTAGCGTTTTGCTGCCAAGCCGTATTTTGCAGGCTGCGGGATCGGGCATCTTGTTCCCACTCATGATGAACGTGGCGCTGTCTTGCGCCCCGCGCGAGAAGCTTGGCCTGTATCTGAGCCTGGGCGGTGCCTGCATTACGCTGGGGCCGGCGTTTGGACCTGTGATCAGCGGTCTAATGTGCACGTTGTTTGGCTGGAGGGCGGTGTTCGTAGTGCCGCTGGTGGGCGGCATTGTGGTCGCTGCGGCGGGCGTAAAGCTTGTTCAGAATGTCGGAGAGCGTTCGAACACCACGCTTGATATTCTGTCGGTAGTTTTGCTCGCCGCCGGTATTACGGCTTTTGTGTATTCCGTAGGCGAGTTCTCGACCAATCTGATTGCCGGCATCGTGACGCTCTTCGCCGCCATTGTGCTGCTCGGCCTGTTTGCGGCCCGCCAGCTCAAGCTCGAGCATCCGGTGCTTAACGTGCGTCCCATGGCGAGCGTTCGTTTTTGGCCTGCGTGCCTGCTTGTGGTGGTGTCGATGATGACAACGTTCTCGATGAGCGTTTTGTTGCCGCTCTATTTTGAGGGCGCATACGGCATGACCGCACTTATTGCGGGCTTGCTCATTTTGCCGGCGATTGCCTGTAACGCCGTGACCTCGATTGTGGGCGGACGCGTGATGGACGCCCGTGGCGCATGGCCACTGCTGCCGATTGGCTTTGCCCTGATCGCCGTGGGACAGACTGCCATCTCGATGACGGCGGCAAGCATGAACATCGGCGTTGTCGTGGCGCTGACCGTTGTGGTGTATGCCGGAGTCGGTTTGGTGCTAAGCCCCTCGCAGACGGCCGGCTTGGAGACGCTGCCTGCCGCTGAGCATCCTCACGGAACGGCATTGCTCAACACGTGGAACATGATTGCCGCATCGTTTGGCCCGTCGCTGTTTATCGGCCTGCTCTCGAGTTCTGCGGCGACTGCCGGCGCCGCTGGCGTTGCGACCGACGTTGCCCAGGCGATTGGATTTGCAGCTGCCGTGCGCGTGGCGGCTGTAATTGCCGTGGTCGGGTTCGTGACGTCGCTGGTGTACGCTCGTCGCGAGTCGCACATGTCGCATTAATGTGTGCACATAGATTCTGCAGCTAGATTGGATGGCGACACCATAAACTAATGGACGTTTTGCCGAGAGGCATGAATGTTTAAAGCGCAAAGAGTGCGCGACGGGCCCCGCGAATGGGGCGATGATGCCCGAGAGGGCCAAGAAGGAGTCTCATGTCCGAGAACGAAGAGATTATGAACGAGACCGAGAACGAGACCATGGCTGCCGAGGTTGAGGCAGTCGAGACCGTGGAGACCGAAGCTGCCGAGGTTGAGGCTGCTGACGAGGTTTCCGCCGAGGAGGAGGCCGAGGTTGTCGAGGCCGCCGTTGATTACGATGACGAAGAGCTGATGGACAAGATGCAGAAGGCCGCCCGCCTGCTGCGTGGCCGTCGCTTTGCTATTTCCAAAGAGGAGGAGGCCAAGGCCGAGCGCATGGCGAACATCGAGCGCGCCATCAAGCTCCTTGACCTCAAGCCCAAGATGGAGCAGAAGGAAATGTCCGACCTGCTGGGCATGCGCCTTCGTGAGCTTGATGGCCTGATGGCCGAGGCCGAGGCTGCCGATCTGGTCGGCCGCATCGACGACGCCGAGGGCGATATGCGCAAGATCGTCGTCTTCGCTGCCGAGGATGCCGCTGAGGGCCTGGTCGAGCTTGCCAACAAGAAGGAGAAGCTCCTGCCCGAGCTTTCTTACGAGGAGGCCACCGAGCTGATGGCCGCTCTCGATAAGGTCATCGCTCCGCTCGTCGCCATGGGCCTGGACGAGGACCGCGGTCCTCGCGGCGGCCGTGACGATCGCGGCGGCCGTGGCGGCGACCGTGGCGGCCGTGGTGGTTTTGGCGATCGCGGTGGCCGTGGCGGTGACCGCGGCGGTCGCGGCGGCGATCGCGGTGGCCGTGGCGGCTTTGGCGACCGCGGCGGCGACCGTGGCGGTCGCGGCGGCTTTGGCGGCAACCGTGGTGGCTATGGCGACCGCGGCGGCAACCGTGGTGGCTTCGGCGGCAACCGTGGTAACGACCGCGGCGGTCGCGGTGGCGATCGTGGCGGCCGCAACGGTGGCGGCTTCCGCGGCAACCGTTTCTAATTAGTTACGGCGTTTTACCAAACGCCGTAACCGCTTGACGCTGCAAACCCGCCAGAGCGGCAATCTGCCTTTCAACTTCGGCGGCATGACCAGAAGGTCAATGCCGCCTCGTTTCAAGGCACCTTGCTCGCTCTGGCGGGTTTTCGCTGTCGGTACCAAAACATCGGTGTTGTCGAAGTAGTCATTGGGGACGTTCTTAAATGACTACATAGCATGAGAGTGGATAATCTCCCGGTTTGAGTCTGCACTCAAGCTCAAGGTGGGAGATTATCCACTCTCGTTTCCGTTCTTTCTACATTTGTAGGAACAGTTCGTGGAGGCGGGTGTCTTCGTCGAGTTCGGGGTGGAAGGTTACGCCGAGCTGGTTGCCCTGGCGGGCGGCGACGATGCGCCCATCGACTTCGGCCAGGGCCTTGGCATTGCTACGCACCTCGACGATGCGGGGCGCGCGGATAAACGTCAGCGGCACTTCACCGTCGATGCCGGCTACCTGTCCCTTGGTTCGAAAGCTGCCGAGCTGCCTGCCGTAGGCATTGCGCTCGACAAGTACGTCCATGGTTGCTAAACGTGGCGTGCCCTTATCGTCGTGGGCGGCAAGGTCGCGTGCCAGTAGAATCAAGCCGGCGCAAGTTCCCAATACAGGCATGCCTTCAACAATGCGGGTGCGAAGCCCCTCGAGCATGCCCAACTCATCAAGCAGCTTCCCATGAACGGTAGACTCGCCGCCGGGAAGTACCAGACGGTCAAAGTCTTGCTTCAAATCAGCCGCCTGCCTCAGCTCAATACAACGTGCGCCCAGCTCGGATAGCCTTGCCTCGTGCTCGGCAAAAGCACCTTGGACCGCCAGCACGGCGACCGTTTGGTCTGCATAATCGCTCATGTGCGATCCTTTCTGCTGGACTAGCGCCCGCGCTCCTCCATGATAATCTCGATCTCGTCGGCGTTGATGCCCACCATGGCCTTGCCCAGGTCCTCCGAAAGCTCGGCAATGAGCTTGGCATCGGTGAAGTTGGCCACGGCCTTGACGATGGCGGCGGCGCGCTTGGCCGGGTCGCCGCTCTTAAAGATGCCCGAGCCCACAAAGACGCCTTCGGCGCCCAGCTGCATCATCAGCGCGGCGTCGGCGGGGGTCGCTACGCCGCCGGCGGCAAAGTTCACGACGGGAAGCTTACCCGTGGCATGGACCTCACGCACCAGCTCGACCGGAACCTGCAGTTGCTTGGCTGCCTCGAAGAGCTCGTCGTCACGCAGGGCAACAACGTCGCGAATCTGCTTTTGGATCTTGCGCATGTGACGCACGGCCTGAACGACGTCGCCCGTACCCGGCTCACCCTTGGTGCGGATCATCGTGGCGCCCTCCGCAACACGGCGCAGCGCCTCGCCCAGGTCACGGGCACCGCAGACAAACGGAACGTCAAAATGGGTCTTGTCGATGTGGTA
The DNA here is from genome assembly GCF_015546965.1 of Collinsella aerofaciens. Lineage (GTDB taxonomy): Bacteria > Actinomycetota > Coriobacteriia > Coriobacteriales > Coriobacteriaceae > Collinsella > Collinsella aerofaciens_X. The sequence goes on along the minus strand of NZ_JADMUF010000008.1, from coordinate 68,914 downwards.
GACATCGTCGGCGGGGGAGAGAACCTCGGACTCATCGATGTAGTCGATCTCGATGGCCTGAAGGACCTGCGCCTCGACGATGTGACCGATGCGGCACTTGGCCATGACAGGGATGGAGACGGCCTCTTGAATGCCCTTGATCATCTTGGGGTCACTCATGCGCGACACGCCGCCGGCGGCGCGGATGTCGGCCGGGATGCGCTCGAGAGCCATGACGGCGCAGGCTCCTGCCTCCTCGGCGATGCGCGCCTGCTCGGGCGTGGTGACGTCCATGATGACGCCGCCCTTGAGCATCTGCGCGAGTTCGCGGTTGAGTTTGACGCGATCGGCCTTGCTGGTCTGTTCTGCCATGGTTGCTCCCTTGGTTGGCATGTGCATTGCTTGACGGAACATCCTATCGGGGAGCTAGGTATGGCGAAATACTCAGTTTTCGAGATAATAACAAGGTCAGACTAATACCAGATTGAATGACTTAATAAGGTCAGGTGATAGGCTCATGCTTGACTACAATTTGGAAAAACGCGGCGAGGCATCGATCTATGAGTATGTTTACCAGCAAATTCGAGATGATATCGTTGCTGGACGTATTGCGGCGGGGGAGCATCTTCCGTCTAAGCGCGCCTTTGCCAGTCATCTGGGTATCAGTGTCATTACCATCGAGAATGCATATAGCCAGTTACTTGCCGAGGGCTATATTTGCTCAAAGCCGCGTCGTGGCTACTACGCTTGTGAGCTTCCGGATGCACCGGTTTTGCCTTTGGCTGCGGGGAGCATCGACCGAGATACCGTCTCTGTGGGCCCCAGCGCGCATGATGTCAACGGACGGACCGAGCAATTCGCCCCGCTCTCTCCTTCCGCTTTGGAGGCGGCGCGGCTTTGGCAAAGCGCACTGCGGGCGACGCTGGCATCCGAAGACGAACGCGAAATCTTTTCGACCGCGCCGGCACAGGGCACCGCGCGGCTACGACGCGCTATCGCTCACCATCTGCGTGGGACGAGGGGCATGAATGTCGATCCCGACAACATCGTTATCGGTGCGGGCGCCCAGCTGCTCGATACCATGTTGGTTCAGCTGCTTGGAGCCGACAAGGTGTATGCCGTTGAGGATCCGGGCTATTTACGCCTGACACGCATCTATCAGGCTATGGGCTGCAAAGTTCGACATATCCCGTTGGATGATGGGGGCGTGGACTTGAGCGCTTTGCAGAAAAGCGGGACCGATGTCCTTCACCTGATGCCGTCCCATCAGTATCCGACCGGCCTTGTGACGAGCATTGCGCGTCGCTACGCGCTGCTCAGCTGGGCCGCCGAGCGACCAGGCCGGTATCTCATCGAAGATGACTTTGATTGTGAGTTTCGCCTTGCCGGCAAGCCGATTCCCGCGCTCGCGTCGATCGATGCCGCCCAGTCGGTTATCTACACCAACACGTTTTCGAAGAGCCTGTCATCGGCGTTGCGTCTAGCGTACATGGTGTTGCCCGACCAGCTAATGGAGCGGTTTAGGCGCAACCTTGGTTTTTACGCCTCGTCGGTGAGCTCTGTTGACCAGGTAGCGTTAGCGCGTTTGCTGGAATCGGGTGATTACGAACGGCATGTGAACCGCGTACGCGTTCGTGCTCGCGAGGCGCGTGATGGCCTGACGGCGCTTGTGCGGAAGGCGTTTCCGGCGGGGGAGGTCTCAATCGAACATGCGGACGCGGGCCTTTACTGCACCGCGGTTGCGGAGCGCGGAGCGGGTGGAAGCTCTTTTGTGCGGGCCCTCACGCGCTCGAGTATCCCTTTTGTCGATATCAGTGACTGTTATTGGTGTGCCGATGGCGCATCTGCCCCTGAAAACTCAAGTCAAATTCTTGTCCAGTATGACGATCTGAGTCCAAAAGTGCTAAATATCTTGGAATTGCAGCTCATGGGGGCACTCTGCAATCTAAGTGAGTAGACTTTTGGCACTTTGGTGACCAGGCCGTTTTGTAACAAGCTATCTACCTGCGGTTTTGAAAAGCAGGATGACCGGCCTGCTCGGGATGTTTAAAAAAGTCTACTCACTTGCCGCGCAAAGCTTCCGCACGAGAAAAAAATGGGGTTTTCAACAGGGCTTCGTCCAGCTTTTGGCAAGCTTTTGGCCAGTTGGAGAGGGCTGTTGAAAACTTGACAGTCCGTTCGGCGCCATTTTCGGTGCGTTCGCGCCGCATCGTGACTGACTGGGTTGAAATTCGTGTTTTCCTGTGCCTATGAAAGATCTACTTTGTGACATATCGGCTTTTAGGTACTGGCGTTTGCCCCCTCAGGTCCGCGCTCTGTGTCCGCCGCTTCCACGGCCGGAAGAAGACCGGCAGCGATATGGCCTCGTCCGTAACCCGACGGCTGCGGTTGTGCTCGGTTTTCCGTTGCATACATTGGTTCGGACGAGAAACAAACGGACTTGTCCTGCCAGTATTAGACAGCGGCTGTTTCTTGGTGAGCTCCCCAGGGAATCCGTGCTGGAAACGGAGCATGGATTTTTGATTACGTCTCCTCTACTGACGGCATTCATCATGTCGCGGCATCTGACGGATCTTCAGCTTCTTTTGGTATTGGCGGAGATGTGTGGCTTGTTTGCGGTGTGCGCTCTGCCGGCGGCACTTGAGGCGGAGCTTACGCGTGCAATTGATTCGGGCGCGATTTCGACAACGTTCGGTTGGGTGCGCTGTCCGTCCGAGGACGGCACCGCCTCAAATTTATGGCGTCGAGACGCTTTGGTTTTGGGCAGAGACCTTGACCGTTTTTGTTCAGATGTTTGCGGGATGCGTTACGGCAATAGATTTATGGCGGTATCGCAACTTGTTCCATTGGGTGCCGCATCGCCTTTTGAGGTCGAGGCGTATTTGTTGCTTGCACTGCCGCGAGCCCTGGGAGGCGAAGGGTTTTGCGACATAGGGCTCAATGTCGAAGTGACGCTAAGCACAAGTGCTCGAGCGATTGTGGGTAAGTCCCGTGTATATATCGACCTACTTCTTTCTTCGCCGGACGGTAGGCGACAGGTGGCCATTGAATGTCAGGGAAAGGCCTCGCACGGACGCGCAGGGGATGGCTTGCGTGACGCTGACCGCATGACGGCCCTTCAGGCCATGGGCTACGATGTACTTCTGCTGACACACAGACAGATATCCGATGAGGATAGATTCCGCGCCGTCGTTAAGGCCGTATGCAGGATGCTCGATGCTGAATATCGTGATAAAAGCTCAGATGAGCAAAGGGCTGAGACATTACTCCGGTCTGAACTATTCGTTGACTGGACAAAATTGGGAGTAATCGACGGAAAGATGACCGTTAGACGCAAAACAGCTCGATCGTGGACGGCTGCGGTTCTAAGTGAGTAGACTTTTGGCACTTTGGCGACCAGGCAGTTTTGCAACAAGTCATTTACCTGCGGCTTTATAAAACAATATGGATGGTGTGCTCGGCAAGTTCCAAAAAGTCTACTCACTTAGTTTTTGACGAGAAACCGATGCCGAAGACGGTCTTATTTCAGGGCGTTAACAAGTTTTGTGGGGCACGAAAAAGGCCCGAACCGTGCGGTCCGGGCCTTATCGAGCTAGAGATTGTCTCTCAGGCGTCTGGCTTAGCCAAAGTAGCGCTTGAGCAGGCCGGCGAAAGCCTTGCCGTGGCGGGCCTCGTCGCGAGCCATCTCGTGCACGGTATCGTGGATGGCATCGAGACCAGCGGCCTTGGCGCGCTTGGCAAGATCGGTCTTGCCGGCGGTGGCGCCGTTCTCGGCCTCAACGCGCATCTCGAGGTTCTTCTTGGTGGAGTCGGTCACGACCTCGCCCAGGAGCTCGGCGAACTTAGCGGCGTGCTCGGCCTCCTCGTGGGCAGCCTTCTCCCAGTACAGGCCAATCTCGGGGTAGCCCTCGCGATGAGCGACGCGAGCCATGGCCAGGTACATACCGACCTCGGAGCACTCGCCCTCAAAGTTGGCGCGAAGGTCGGCAACGATGTCCTCGGAGACGCCTTCCATCTTGGCGACGCCCACGACGTGCTCGGCGGCCCACTCGAGCTGGCCCTCCTCCTGCTTCAGGAAACGAGAACCGGGAACGCCGCACTGGGGGCACTTGAAGTCCTCGGGCAGCTGGTCGCCGTCGAACTCTTCCACATAACCGCAAACGGGGCAAACAAACTTCATGATTCGATCCTTTCGATCGATGGCGATTGTGCGCTCGTCCGGTCCCGTAAGGGCCCTCTCCGGACGTGCGTCTTGACGAGTTCTATTATCCATAAATGCAACCAAATGTGAAGCCTATTAGGAATGATTTTTAATAAAACAATTTTGAGATATGAAGATGTTGATTGATTAACGATTGGCAAGCCGTCTTTGACCGCCGCTGAGTACAATCGGTCGAGCAAATGTTGACCTATCAACAAATATAGGAGTTTCCTTTATGCATCTAGCCCGTCGTGCCTGGTGCCGAACATATCAGACGGTTTTTCGCATTGCATTGCCGATCCTGCCCTATACCGAGCCGCGCGTTTTGGAGCATGCCGAGGATGTGCCCGCGGTGCTTCAAAAGCGCTCGATCCAGAAGGTCCTTATCGTGACAGACCCTGGTATTGCACGTTTGGGGCTCACGGCATCACTCGAGCGTGCGCTTACGGCTCAGGGGATTGGCGTTACGGTCTATGCCGAAACGCGTGCGAACCCCACGGTCTCGAATGTGGAGGAAGCGGCGGCGCTGTATCGCGAGAACGACTGCCGGGCCATTATCGGCTTTGGTGGCGGTTCGGCCATGGACTGCGCCAAGGGTGTGGGGGCGCGCATTGCGCAACCAAACAAGCCCATCAACAAGATGCGCGGCCTGTTGCGTGTCCACCGTCTCCTGCCGCTGCTTATTGCGGTTCCCACTACCGCCGGTACGGGAAGCGAAGTCACGCTCGCGGCGGTTATCACCGATAACGAGACGCACTATAAATACCCCATTAACGACTTTGTGCTCATCCCGCGTTTCGCAGTCCACGACCCCGAGTTTACGCGCGGGTTGCCTGCCTCCATTACGGGGCAGACGGGCATGGACGCCCTGACGCATGCTGTCGAGGCCTTTATCGGCCGTAGCACCACGCCCTACACGCGCAAGATGGCGCGTCAGGCGGTCCAGCTCATCCGCGACAATTTGCTCGAGGCCTATGAGCATGGCGACGACATGCGTGCGCGCCGCAATATGCTTTCGGCGGCGTATAAGGGGGGCGTTGCGTTTACCCGCTCCTATGTCGGATATGTGCATGCCATCGCGCACAGTCTGGGCGGCCGATACGGCATTCCTCACGGTTTGGCTAACGCGATCATCCTGCCGCACATGCTTCGCGCTTATGGTGACGCCGCCGCCCCCAAGCTTGCCGATCTCGCCCGCATGGCCGGTATCGCGCCGGCTACCGCGCAGGACTGTCTTGCGGCCGAGGCCTTTATCGATTGGGTCGACCGCATGAACGAGGCCCTGGGAATCCCCAAATATGTCTCGGGTATTCGCCGCTCCGATATTCCGCAAATGGCGGCCCATGCCGATGCCGAGGCCAATCCGCTATACCCTGTTCCACTCTTGATGGACCGTTTGGAACTCGAGCGTATGTACGAGGTCATTGCGGGTGGTATGTTTGAGGGCGAGAACTAGGAGGGCTCATGAATACCGAGGAAATCGCGCGCATTGTCGGCGAGCAGCGCGCCTATTTTAAGACGCACGCCACGTTTGATGTCGATGCTCGACGTCGCGCCCTCATGCGCCTGCGCGATGCGGTGCGGGCGCACGAGGCCGATATTGCCCATGCGCTCAAGACCGATTTGGGAAAGTCGCATGACGAGGCATATATGTGCGAGATCGGCACGTCGCTTTCCGAGATTCGACATCAGATTGCGCATGTGGCTCGATGGAGTCGTCTGCGCCTGCGTCCGTGTGACCTTGCCAACGCCGTGAGTGTGTGCAAAACGCAAGCCGTGCCCTATGGCGTCACGCTCATTATGGCGCCCTGGAACTATCCGTTTTTGCTGACGCTCGAGCCGCTCGCCGGCGCGCTCGCTGCAGGCAACACCGTGGTCATCAAGCCGAGTGCCTATGCGCCGGCTTCGAGCGCGGTGCTCAGGCAGATTTGCGAGGAAGCATTTGATCCGCGTCTGGTGACGGTCGTCGAAGGCGGGCGTGCCGAGAATGAGGCGCTGCTCGATGAAAGCTGGGACAAGATCTTCTTTACCGGAAGCGTTCCGGTCGGCAAGCTCGTCATGGAGCGCGCAAGTAAAAACCTTACGCCCGTGACGCTTGAGCTGGGCGGAAAGAGCCCCTGCATCGTGGATGCGACGGCAAACTTGAGGGTTGCGGCACGGCGTATCGCCTTTGGTAAATGGCTCAACGTGGGGCAGACCTGCGTGGCGCCCGACTACCTGCTGGTCGATACGCGCGTGCACGGCGAGCTGCTGGGCCTCATCAAGGAGGAGGTCAGCCGTATGTTTGGCGAGCATCCGCTCGATAACGAGGACTACGGTCATATCGTCAACGCCAAGCATTTCGCGCGCGTACGCGGGTTGATTGACCCCGACAAGGTTGTGCTGGGAGGCACGGCGCGCGAGTCGTCGCTCAAGATTGAGCCGACGATCCTAGACGACGTGGCGCCTGAGGACGCCGTGATGCAGGAGGAAATCTTCGGCCCCATCTTGCCGGTGCTGACGTTTGAGAGCCTAGACGAGGCCGAGACGTTTATTACGGATCGTCCGACGCCGCTGGCCCTGTATATCTTTAGCCAGGACCGCGAGGTCCAGCAGCGCTTTGTGCGCTACGTGCCCTTTGGCGGCGGCTGTGTCAACGACACTATCATGCATCTGGCTACGAGTCATATGGGCTTTGGCGGCATGGGCGCGAGCGGCATGGGGCAGTACCATGGACGTGAGAGCTTCGATACGTTTAGTCACAAGAAGAGCATCGTGAACAAGGCAACGTGGCTGGACGTGCCGTTTCGGTATGCGCCCTACGCAAGCTGGAAGCACAAATTCGTGCGCATGTTTGTGCATTAGAATCAGATGGCGTAGCGACAAACGGTCGAAAGGCGCAGGCAGGATGAATTTGTGTCCGCACGAGCTCGTAGACTTCTCAATAAGGTTAAGCGCCGGTTTATCCGGCCGTTAGAGGAGCTGCCATGTACGAGCCTTCACGTGTTCTTCTGTCATTTCATATCGCAGGATTTCAATATGCCGACGGCGCTTTGGTCCTAGGCGATCTTAAAGTGGGCGATAAACTGACGCTGTGCGCCGAGCGCGATAATCCCCATGATCCCGAGGCGGTTGCGATCTACTATGGCAACACCAAGCTTGGCTATGTCCCGGGAAACGAGGTCGGCCCGCTGTCCTTGATGATGTATTACGGCCATGAGGACGTATTTGAGGCCCGCGTGCAACAGGTTGCTCCCGAGCGCAGCCCGTGGCATCAGGTGCGTGTTGGACTCTACGTGGTGGATGCTCGCTAATCGGTTAGGGAGACTGCCATGTTTGATGACGACGACCAGTTCGATTTGACAGACGATCCGTTTGAGTGGGATATGCTACTCGATGACAATGAGTTGGAGCGGGATCGTAAGAAGCGGCAGGATAAGAATGCCCAGGGTGACGCTTCGAAAAAGCAAGACAAGAGCCGCCGCGGACTGTTCGGCGGGTTCTTTGGATAACCGCCGCATCGCTGCGTCTGTATACTTAGCACGAGTTGAACACGTTGCGAAATGAGGGCATAGACGATGATGTGGTTTACCGCCGATCTGCACCTGGGCGATACGAATATCTTGCACGACATGGACCGGCCGTTTGACTCGGTCGAGGAGATGAATCGCAAGGTCATCGATGCCATCAATGAGTGCGTGGCTGTGGATGACCGTCTCTACATCCTGGGTGACTTTACCTATCGTCTGCCCCTGGCGGATGCCGTGCGCCTGCGCGAGCGTATCGAATGCCAGAACGTGACGCTCATCCGTGGTAACCATGACGTCGATTGGGAAAATCCGGACGCGCCGCATATTTGGGATGAGGTGCGCGATTACCTGGAGATTGCTCCCGGCTATGCCAAGGGTCATCGTCTGGTTATGAGCCATTACCCCATGCTCAGCTGGAATGGCAAGGCGCGTGGCGCCATCATGCTGCACGGGCATATCCACAGCAGGGGAGACCGCACCAACGCGCGCAACCGCGATCGCGAACGTCCTATCTTTCGCTACGATGTCGGTCTCGATGCCAACGATTACAAGCCCGTAAGCCGCGACCAGATCCTGGGCTATTTTGGACTGTAATTCTCGAACCGTCACACAAACCACCACAAAGGGGACAGGCACCTTTGTAGTGGTTCTGGCGCCGTTGCCATTATGGCGGCGGCGCCTTTTTTGTCCGTGCGGCGCGGTAGAGTGTAGGCGGTCGAAATTTGCGTTCATCGAGGAGCTGCTATGAATGAGATCAAGTGCCCGCATTGTGGCGAAGTTTTTAAGGTCGATGCGTCTGGCTATGCGGATATCGTCAAACAGGTGCGCGATGCCGAGTTTTCGCGCGACCTGGATGAGCGTGTGAAGGCAGTCCAGCGCGAGGGCGAGCAGGCGCTGGAGCTTGAACGCTCACGTTCGTCGGCTGCTTTGCAGGAGGCAGAGTCTCAGCGCAACGCTCAGCTTGTCGAGCAGAAGAACACTGCGGATCAGAAACTGGCGCAAGAAGTCGCCAAGCGCGATGCTGAACTCGCCGAGCTACGCGCCAAGCTCGAGGGCGCTGCCGCAGAGCGCGAGAGTGCAAGCCAGCGCGCGGCGGTTGAGGCCCGTGCCGATGCTCAAAAGGAGAACGCCGAGCTCCAGCGTGAGATTGACAATTTGCGTGCGCAGCTGGGACGCAAGGATGATGAAGCCAAGCTTGCCGAGTCGGCGGCGCGCAACGCTGCTCAAAACGATTTAGCCGTGCGTGATGCCCAGATTGCCGAGCTGCAGGCCAAGCTTGCCGCGGCAGACAAGGCTCAGGAGATGGCGCTTGCCGCTGCTGCTGCCGAGGCGCAGCGTGAGATCGATGCCGCTCGCGGCGAGGCTGAGCGCACGCTTGCTGACTATCGCGCAAAGGTACAAGAGAAGTTTTCCGCCGCAAAGGCTCAGTCCGAGCAGGAGGCCGAGGGCCTGCGTGCGCAGCTGCGCGAACAAGAACTGATGGCAAAAATGAACCTGTCAGAGGCGGTCGCCGCGGCGGAGCGTGAGCGCGACGAGGCGCGTGCCAAGCTGACGAGCGAGCTGGCTGTGCGCGATTCGCGTGAGGAACAGGCCAAGGCAGCCCACGAGCTTGAGCTTGCGCAGGCCAAGCGCGTGAGTGACGAGTTGATTCGCTACAAGGACGAAGAGATTGAGCGTCTTAAGGACATGAAGGTCCGTCTGTCCACCAAGATGGTGGGCGAGTCGCTCGAACAGCATTGCGAGACCGAGTTCAATCGCCTGCGCATGACGGCGTTTCCCAATGCATACTTCGAGAAAGATAACGATGCATCCGAGGGCACCAAGGGCGATTTTATCTTCCGCGAGTGCGACGCGAGCGGCAACGAGGTCATTTCGATTATGTTCGAGATGAAAAACGAGAACGACGAGACCGCGACCAAGCACAAAAACGAGGACTTCTTTAAGAAACTCGATCACGATCGTCGCCAGAAAGGTTGCGAGTATGCGGTGCTCTGCACCCTGCTGGAGCCCGAGAGCGAGCTCTATAACGCGGGTATCGTCGACGTGAGCTACCGCTATGAGAAGATGTACGTGATCCGCCCGCAGTTCTTCATTCCCATGATCACGCTGCTGCGCAACGCCGCCATGGGTTCGCTGCGCTATAAGCAGGAGCTGGCGGAGTACAAACAGCAGAATATCGACGTCACGAACTTCGAAGCCAAGATGGAAAAGTTCAAGAATGATTTCGGTCGCAACTACGAGATCGCGAGCCGCAAGTTCCAAACGGCGATCGATGAGATCGACAAGACGATTAGCCATCTGCAGAAAACCAAGGAGGCGTTGCTGTCTTCCGAGAACAACCTGCGCCTAGCCAACAAGAAGGCCGACGATCTTACCATTCGCAAGCTCACGTGGGGCAACAAGACCATGAAGGCGGCGTTTGACGAGGCGCGCGGGGCTGCGCCAGAGACAAACGATGAGCCCGCCGAGGCGGATTCGTATGAGGTCGAGGATGCCGAGTAAGGCATAGCGTATAGTGCAAAAGCGGGGCCGCTGGCGATATTGCCAACGGCCCCGCTTTGTTTCGTTCCAGTATGTTCGACTAGTCCTCGAGCAGGTCCTCGATAAAGCCGACACGGTAGTTTTTGAAGATGACCTCGCCGCCGTCTTGCGTGGCGTCCAGGTCGACATCGCCCCTGATGCCAAAGTCGTGGTCGCCGTCCTCGTCGGCAAAGATCTGGTGCACGTGCCATACGTGCGCGGTCTTCTCATCGGACTCGTCGATGGAAAACATCGCGGCGCTGCGGGCGTCTCCGTCGGTGAGGATTTCCTCGTGCTGCTCATGGTAGGCATCGAGCGCCTTTTGCCAACGGATCTCGCTCATGCCCCAGTCCTCGTCGAGCTCGCCCAGATCGCGCACGTGTCCACGGGCTGCAAGGGCCACGCGGCGGAAGAGTGCATTGCGCACCAACAGCGTGCAGCCGCGACGGTCCGCCACGACCTCGTCGATGCCCTGCGGCGGTGCGGCGTCGAGTGCAGCGGGGTTGCCGGCGTTCTCCCACTCGTCCACCAGGCTCGAGTCGACCGAGCGCACCACAAAGCCGAGCCACGAAACGATGTCACGCAAGTGCTCATCGCGTTTCTCAATGGGCACGGTGCGGTCGAGAGAACGGTAGGCCTCTGCCAGGTAGCGCAGCAAAATGCCTTCGGAGCGGGCGATGCCGAGCTTTTGGATATAGCCCTTAAAGTCGCTCGCGCTCTCCAGCATGTCGCGCAGGACGCTCTTGGGCGAGAGCTGGTAGTCGTTGGCCCAAGGTACTTCCTGGCAGTACTTGTCGAAGGCGGCATCGAGCAAGTCCTCGAGCGGCTTTTCGTAGGTGACATCCTGGATGCGCTCCAGGCGTTCCTCATATTCGACGCCGTCAGCCTTCATTTCGGCCATCGCGCGGTCGCGCGCGGCGCGCTCCTGTGCGCGCAATACCTGCTTGGGGTCCTCGAGCGTAGCCTCGACCATCGAGATGAGGTCCATGGTATACGTCTCACTCTCGGGGTCGAGCAGCTCCAGCGCGGCAAGTAAAAACGGCGAGAGCGGCTGGTCGAGCGCAAAGTCCTCGGGCAGGTCGACCGTCAGCGCGTAGTCGATGTCCGGCGCGGCGTCAGCCGGAGCGTCGGGTGCGAGCGGCACCTCGGTGCGCACGACGACGCCGGAGTCAATGAGCGTGGCGAAGATCTCGTCGGCACGAACCTCGAGCTTTGCCTTTTCCTCGGGAGTCTGCAGACTCGTCTCGATGAGGTCGTGTACGCGGGCGCGGGCATCGCCGCCCTGCTCGACCACGCTAATCACCATGGAGTGTGTGATGCGAAGGCGCGGCTTGAGCGTCTCGGGCTGCGTCTCAATCAGGCGCTCAAAGGTCTGCTTGTTCCAGGTGACAAAGCCCTCGGGGGCCTTCTTCTTTTTAATTTTACGGAGCTTCTTGGGATCGTCGCCTGCCTTGGCCATGAGCTTGGCGTTCTCGATCTCGTGCTCCGGAGCCTCGGCAATGACCATGCCCTCGGTATCGAAGCCCGAGCGGCCGGCGCGACCGGCGATCTGATGGAACTCACGGGCGCGCAGGCGACGCATCTTGTAGCCGTCGAACTTGGTGAGCGCGGTGAGGACCACGGTGTGGATGGGCACGTTGATGCCGACGCCGAGCGTATCGGTGCCGCAGATGACGGGCAGCAGGCCCTGCTGCGCCAAGCGCTCGACCAGCAGGCGATAGCGCGGCAACATGCCAGCGTGGTGCACGCCGACGCCGCAGCCGAGCAAGCGCTTGAGGATCTTGCCGAAGGCCGTCGAGAAGCTCGTGCCCTTGGCCGCCTCCTTGATGGCCTCGCGCTGCTCCTTGCTGGCAATGCCAAAGTTGGCGAGCGACTGTGCCGTTGCAAGTGCGGCGTCCTGGCTAAAGTGCACGATGTAGAGCGGGGCCTCGCCGCGGCGCATCGCGAGCTCGACGGTGCCCTCGAGCGAGGTCGTCACGTAGTCGTAGCTCAGCGGCACGGGGCGTGGGGCATCGACGACCAAGTCGCAGGTAGCGCCGGTGTGCTCCTCGAGCGAGGCGGCGATCGCGGTGACATCGCCGAGCGTGGCGCTCATGAGCATGAATTGCGTGTGAGGCAGGGTGAGCAGCGGCACCTGCCAGGCCCAACCGCGATCAGGGTCGGCAAAGTAGTGAAACTCGTCCATGGCGACGCAGCCAACATCGGCATCTTCGCCCTCGCGCAGTGCGTCGTTGGCAAGGATCTCTGCCGTGCAGCAGATGACGGGCGCCTTGGTGTTGATGTGCGTGTCGCCGGTGATCATGCCGACGTTATCGCGGCCGAGCACCTGTACCAGGTCGAAGAACTTTTCGCTGACCAGAGCCTTGATAGGAGCCGTGTAGTAGCAGCGCTTGCCCTGCGCCATGCCCATAAAGAGCATGCCCAGCGCGACAAGCGACTTGCCCGATCCGGTCGGTGTTCCCAAAATGACGTGATCGCCGGCGGCAAGATCCATGAGGGCCTCTTCTTGGTGATCCCACAGCTCAATGCCGCGGTCGCTCGTCCATTCAAAGAAGCGTTCGAAGGCCTGATCAGGCGTGAGCCATGGTTCGGGCTCACTGCCATCCTCGGGCTCCCACCAGGTGGGGGAGAGCGCACCGAGCGAGCCAAACTCGGCTTCGGTTCCCGTGCCGCCCGAGAATGAGCTGGCAGCCCCGGCGCCGGAGACGGTGCTGGCGGTGGTATCTGTCGTGGTCTGTGCCATGTGTTTGCTTTCTCTCGCGTTTGTCCGCCAACTATTATGGCGTAGCGGCGGCGCGGGGTGCCAGCGCGCGAGAAAATGCAGGAAATGGGCGTTCTACCCAGCTGTTTGGTGCGGTCGCCAGCTAAGTGAGTAGACTTTTTGCAATATCGCGAGCACATGGCTTTTGTGCAAGGGCTCTACCTGCGGTTTTAGTTTTCGTTGTGCGGGTTGTGCGTGGCCATTGCGAAAAAGTCTACTCACTTAGGCTCGAGGGTCGTTCGTTGGCGCCTATTCGCGCTTGTTTGCCGACGTCGCGACCATCAGAAGCCCCTAGGACTCCTGCGGTAGGCGCTTCTTGCCCTTGCGGGCGCGGTTCTTAAAGTTCTCGACGGCTTCTTCCATGCCCAGGGGTACATAGGTGAGCTCATCGAGGTTATCGGGCAGGTAGCAGGCAAGGCTTTGCTCCTGCGCTCGGCCTGCTACGAGTTGCTCTTCGGTAGGCTTCTCGCCGGGTGTGGCGCAAATGCCATAGACGGCGGCGCCCATCTCGCGCGTGCGGCACTCATACTCGGTCTCGGGATGCTCGGGATGGTCGCGGCGAACGTCGTCACTTATCCAAAGTGTGTCGTAGCCTGCCGCGGCAAACTGCCCCAGGGCGTAGTCGCGCAATGGCTTGCTGTCGGTTCGCAGTGTGACGGTGGCGCCGGCTGCAAAGAGCGGGCGGTAGAGCATCAAATGCTCGACATGGACGAGTCGTTTTTTGGCGTACTTGGCCTTGGGCTGCGGCGTGGGAAAGTTGATGGTGATGGCATCGAGCTCGCCTGCAGCGAACAGTTGCGGTAGCGATGCCGCGCCACGGGGTAGGACGAGTGCGTTGGACAGGCCTTGTTCGCATATCTTCTGTGCGGCGTAGGCGATACAGATGGGTTCTTGGTCCATACCGATAAAGAGGGTGTCGGGCTCGCGACGAGCGCGCTCAACCAGATAGGTTCCCTTGCCACACCCAAGATCCAAGTGAAGACGGCCGAAAGGTTCGCCGCCAGCTGGTGCGCATGCTCCGCGCCAATCTCCGGCATAGGCCTCGGGGTTCGTCTCAATCGCATCGGCGTAGCGCTCCAGGCGCTCCTCGAGCACAAAGTTCTTAGGCGTGCGAACGTGGACGGCTCCCATGAGGCTCCTTGGTCATAAGTATGGAACGCATAGCTGCGCGTTCCGTCAATGGGTTGAAAAGGGCGGGCATAGCTTGCCCGAAAGATGCGATGCGGCTCGGCGGCGAGTTGTCGATGCCTACAGGCGCTTGAGAATCACATAGCGGTTGAGATCGCCGCTGCGACCGTCGGCATGGAAGCGCTCAAGCTCGCGCACGGGGACCTCGCCGCTCTTGTAGAACGTACGCACGCCGCGCACCAGGTCGGTGATCTGCTGATCGTCAAAGTGATGGCAATAGCGGTAGGCGTGGCGGTCGTTTTGCCAGCCAATGAGGTGGTCGCCGGCTTCAAACTGCGCGGAATCGTAACCCTCAAACGGCGGGGTGAGCTCGGCGCGCGCCTCGGCGCGAACTGCCTTGCGCGCCATGCGTTCGTCGTTCATAAACTCCCAAAAGCTAATGGCGATGATGCCGCCCGGGCGCGTTTGGCGTACGAGGGCATCGAGCACGCGCACGCGGTATTCGCACGATGGCACGTGGTGCATAAAGCCAAAGCACACCGAGATATCAGCGAGTGGGGCGTCAAAGAGCGTATCGGGCGTCTCGGCGGGATTGAGCTTCATGAGGGCGTCGAGCACGTCGAGCTCCTGGAAGTGCAGGTTGGGAATGCGCAGTGCGTGGCCATGTGCATCGATGGCCAGGTCTTGGCACGAGTCGACACCATAGAACTCAAACGGGCAGCTGGCATCTGCCGAGGGGTTTGCTCCGTCGACGCCCTTGGCGGCAAGTGCGCCGCCGGCGGCAAAGTTCTCGAACCGCATATTGCCGCAGGCAAGATCGAAGACGCGGACGGGATGCTCGATTGTGGCGACGTCGAGCTGCTCGAGCGCGATGTCCATGGTGCGCACCCAGCCGGGCCACGGGGCCTGGCGCGTATCGGAGAAGGAGGCGGAGTGCTCGCGATAGAACGTGTTGTTGAGCTGGATGAGCGATGAAGCGAAATCGCGGTTCACGGCGCGGAACTCCCTCCGTTGGCGGTGCGGAATAAACAGTACGACCATACTACCGTTAACGCCGCAACGGGGACAACCAAGCTACGGGTCATTGCTTTGTTTGGACACATTTCCGCAGCTCATATGCACCCGCAACCGCCGGTTGTCAAAAATCTCACTAGAATAGGTGGCATGCTTTTGGCGGTGGCGGATAGATTTTTAACTGTGCAAGGCGCCTTAAGAACAAAAACGGTCCGGCGGCACGGCTGGCATCACATAGGAGGAACCATGAATGTAGAAACTGCGCAGCGGCTCGCCGACCTTCGTCGCAGCAAGGGCTTTAGCCAAGAAGGGCTGGCGCGAAAGCTGGGGCTGTCGCGCCAGGCGGTCAGTAAGTGGGAGCGCGCGGAGAGCTCGCCCGATACTGAGAACTTGATCTCGCTCGCCAAGCTCTATGGCGTGAGCCTGGACGAGCTGCTCAATCCGAGTGACGAGATCGAGGACGATATCGAGTTTGAGAACGAGGACCGCGCTCGCCAGCGCGAGGCCGAGGCGGCAGAGCGCGCACGCACCCATGAGGCGGCGGCACGAGCTACCGAGGCGGCAACACAGGCGAGTGACGCCGCCGCCAAGGCGGCGCAAGCGGCAAGCTGGAGTGCGCAGGCCGCCAATGCCGCTACAGCGCAGGCGACGAGTGGCGGCGCGGTTGGCTCGACTCCGGTGAAGGGCCCGTTCCAATCGTTTCCGTATTGGGCCGTTTGCTGGCTGCTGTTCTTTTTGCTGATGTTCCTGCTTGGTGGCTGCCCCTTTGCCGCGCTGATTTTCTTTACAATCCCTATTTACCACTGGGTGGCCCGTGCGCTCGATGGCGATTGGGCACGTGGGGATATTCAGGTTGGTCCGGTACCGGTGGCGGCTCAGGTTCAGGTGCAGGACGCTTCCGCCACGGTTGATGCCGACGCGGCTGCTGCCGACGGCGCGGAGCCGAGCGCCAAAGAGGGTGATGAATGATGAAGCTTTCGCATGAGTCCAAGGTGCGCCTGGGCGTCGGCATCGGAGCGTTCGTGCTCATTATCGGACTGGTCTTTGGCATTTCACGGGCATTGATTCACTTTGATGGGCCGTGGAGTCTTGGTACCGTTGCGTTCGACTGGCCTGGCCTGGATAGCGACAACTATTCCGCTCAGTCCCAGCAGCTTTCGTGCACGACTTTTGACGAAGGCGCGTTTCAGTCGCTCGACCTGGATGTGACGTCGGGCACAGTCGAGGTTAAGCGTGTCTCTGGCGGACGGGTGCGCGTCATCGAAAGCGGCCGCGTTGCGAAGGGGACGTCTGCTTCAGACGCGGCAACCCGGAATCTTGCCGAGATCGAGGGCTCTACGCTCAAGATCGGCCAGTTCGACAGCGATGACAAGTACGTGATCGACCGTACGGTCACCATTGAGCTGCCGCGCGAGGTTGCCGAGAACATGGTGGGCATTACGGCGTATGTGGGGCTGGGCGATCTGACGGTCACAGACATTGCGTGCCACGATTTGGATGTAACGCTGGACTCGGGGGACGTCGAGTTTACGGGCGCCGTGACCGATACCCTGAATGCCGAGGTCGGTTTGGGCGATGCGACGTTTGAGCTCAACCAGGCCCCTGCGAAGTTGATGGACGTGAGTGTGGGCTCGGGCGACGTGGAGATAACGGTTCCGAGTTCTACGGGCTTTAAGGCGAGTGTTACCCTGGGCGGCGGCGACTTTGAGAGCGATTTTGTCATGGATGCCTACGAGGGCGATGACGTTTCGAACCTTGAGTTCGATAACGGTGACAAGTCCGCCACGTATCGCTTTGAGGTCGGTTTGGGCGACATGTCGTTTGATTCGGAGTGACGGACGGTTTTCGAAGACCGGTAAACATAGCCGCGCTCTTTGATGAAGGCGCCGGGGCCGTGGTCGGCTCCGGCGCCTTTGCCTTTACAATGGGGGCATGGAACAGATTATTTTGAACATACTCGAGGCCCTGCATCGCGGTGAGACCGTGGACGACAAGGCGCTCGTCAAACTGATACATGCCGAGGCGCGCCGCGAGGGCGCCGACAAGCGCGACCTGGCCAAGCGTCGCCTGCTGCCGTTTTACCAGCGGGTGAAGCGCGAGGAACCGGCGCGTTGGGCTGGGTGGAATGTCGATGCCGAGCTGGAGCGTCAGCTGCTGCAGGTGCTACGCATGAAGCCGCGCCGCACAGCTTCGGGCGTGGCGACGATTACTGTCATCACCAAGCCATGGCCGTGCTCGGGCGATTGCCTGTTTTGCCCTAACGACCTTCGCATGCCTAAAAGCTACCTGCATGCCGAGCCAGCGTGCGCCCGTGCGGAGCAAAACTGCTTCGATCCATATCTGCAGGTGAGCGCTCGCCTGACGGCGCTTTCACAGATGGGACATGCGACCGACAAAATTGAGCTTATCGTTCTCGGTGGCACGTGGAGTGACTATCCGCAGGAGTATCAGACATGGTTTATGTCGGAGCTCTTCCGCGCGCTCAATGACGATGCCGTGGCGGGCGTGGCAGCCAACCCCATGCTGGCGCGTCCGGGCATCAGCCGTACCGAGGCGGGGCGCCTGCTCGACGATGCTCCCGCCGATGCGCTGCCGCCCGTGGTGGCGGAGCGTCGCGAGCGCTATCGAGTCGCAGGTATCGCGACCGACGAGGTTGAGCTTGCTGCCGGTGTTGCCGACGAGCAGGA
This sequence comes from Collinsella aerofaciens, assembly GCF_015546965.1. Taxonomy (GTDB): domain Bacteria; phylum Actinomycetota; class Coriobacteriia; order Coriobacteriales; family Coriobacteriaceae; genus Collinsella; species Collinsella aerofaciens_X. The sequence goes on along the minus strand of NZ_JADMUF010000008.1, from coordinate 51,115 downwards.
GCAAGTGGATGCTGCCGTGGGCGGCTACAACCGTGCGGTGCGTCGCCTGTACGGCTCTGGCACACCCTGGGGCGCGGTCGCCGAGTGGCAGACGGCCACCATGGAAGAGCTCGAACGCCAGCAGCGCATCAACGAGACGGCGAAGCATCGCGTGGTGGGTTTGGTTATCGAGACGCGCCCCGATGCCGTGACGCCGCAAGCGCTCACGCTCATCCGCCGCCTGGGTTGCACCAAGATTCAGATGGGCATCCAGAGCCTTGACCAGCATCTGCTCGACATGAACGAGCGGCGCATCACGGTGGCGCAGATTGAGCGTGCGTTTTCGCTCGCGCGTCTGTTTGGCTTTAAGATCCACGCGCATTTTATGCTCAACTTGCTGGGCGCCACGCCTGAGGAAGACAAGCGCGACTACGAGCGTTTTATGACCGAGGGGGCCTTTATGCCCGACGAGGTCAAGGTCTACCCGTGCGCGCTTATTGAGGGTTCGCGCCTGGTGGGCTGTTATGAGCGCGGCGAGTGGCGTCCCTATACCGAGGACGAGCTGCTCGACGTGCTGGCCGACGACATCGTGGTGACGCCGGCGTTCTGCCGCATCAGCCGCATGATTCGCGACTTTAGCTCCGATGACATCATGGTGGGCAATAAGAAACCCAACCTGCGCCAGCTGGTCGAGAATCGCTTGGCCGCTCGCGGCGACGGTGCGACGGTGCGTGAGATTCGCTATCGCGAGATCAGCACGGCGGGTGCCGACCTGGATGAGTTGTCTCTTGACGAGGTCGCCTACGAGACCCCGGTGACGGGCGAGCGCTTTTTGCAGTGGGTGACACCACAGGGCAAGATCGCCGGCTTTTTGCGCTTGTCTCTGCCCGACCGCGCATTTGTTGCCGCCCACGCGGGCGAGTTGCCGACGACGCCGGACGAGGCGATGATTCGCGAGGTACACGTGTATGGCATGGCGGCGCGTGTGGGCGATCAGGGCCAGGCGGCGCAGCATCATGGGCTGGGCCGTTCGCTGGTGGAGCGCGCGTGCGCTATCGCTCGGGATGCGGGCTATACGCACATTAACGTGATTAGCGCGATCGGCACGCGTGAGTACTATCGTCACCTGGGTTTTTACGATCATGGCCTCTATCTGCAAAAGGAGCTCTAGATGAACAAGCCGAGTGTTTCTGCCGGGGTTGTTGCCGGTGTTGCCTTGGGAGCTGCTGCGCTTGGTGCGGCCGCTGTCGCTGTTCGCGCTGCCTGCTTGCAGGTCGCGCGGACTCGTAATGGGCTAGCACGCGTAAGGCGCGTGCGCGATGCGAACGGCGATGAGGTTCGCGTGCTTGTGCAGGGTGGCGTTTACCAAAGTGCGAGCTATGTTGGCGATCGCTGGGCAGAGCCGGTCTTTGCGTACTATCGTGCGTTTGACGATGTGTTTGAGGCCCAGGATGCGATGCGCGCAGCTTGCGGGCATGGCATCGACCGCATGCTCATGCTGGGCGGTGGCGGGTTTGCTTACCCCAAGTTTGCGCTGATGTCGCACGAGGGCCTGCGTATGGATGTCGTTGAGTACGATGCCGAGATTACGCGTCTGGCCCGTCGTTGGTTCTATCTGGACGAGCTTGAGCGCATGGTGGGTGACCGCTTGTGTGTGATCACCGCAGAGGCGCGCTCGTATCTGGGCGTGACGAGCGTGGGGCATCGCCGCTACGACGTTATCGTGAGCGATTGCTTTGGCGGTGCCGAGCCCGTACGCGAGCTGGCGACGGTTGAGGCGTTGCGTTTGGTGCGAGGCAGCCTGAACCCCGGGGGTATCTACGCGGCCAATATCGTGAGCGCAAACGAGGGGAGCGACGTGACGTTCCTGCGCGACTGCGCTGCCACGGCACTCGAGGTATTCGCCCACGCCTGGGTGGTCCCGTGTGGCGATGCGGAGTTCGGCGGCGAGGAGAACTACCTGCTCATCGCCAGCGACGGCGACTACGCTTTTGCCGAAGCCGAGCCCTTCGACACCGACTTCCTCGGCACCGTCCTTCACGACAAGTAAGTTTCCCCGTCCTAAAAAGACTGGTCTCAGGCGTGGTCTCGCCAGCTAAGGACGCGCTGCTTCATGCCTTCGATGTCGAGCACGCCTTCGGCGAAGCCTTTGCGCACAAGCTCCTCGGGAACGTACTCGTCGTAGCGATCAAAATAAGGCACCTCGCCGGGATAGACGAGCTCGATGGGGTCGAAGTCCTTTTCGGCCTCGGCGGCGAGCACCTCAAAGAACGTCTCCTCGTCGGCCTTCATCTTGAACTGCATAAAGTACGGACGTGACGGGTCGAGTCCGCGAAGGCCCAGCTCCGCGGTACACTTAATCTTGAGCATGCGCTCGAGTGCCAAAAAGGCGTAGCTGCCCAGCCAGGGGAAGAGCACCCAGGTGTCGCCACCCAGGTTGATGAGTGGCTTGGTCCCCGCGCCCGAAATCTCGGCCGTATGGCGAGCCTGCGCCAGACGTGCCCGTGCGTTGCCCATAAGGTACGGATACACGGCATGTTCATTGAGCGCCTTGCGCATGCGTTCGAGTACGTGTGTATTGATGTCACCGGGGCAGTCGCCAAAGTAGGCCGGCACACGGCCCTTGACCTGCGTGGCAAAGACGGTATGACGCTTCCAGTCCACTTCCTCGACAATCCAGCAATGGCCGGCGATGGCGATGCGCTCACCGGGCGGGGGCGGGTTGACGATCGTGCCCAGCTCGGCCGATTCGCTGCGAACAGTGAACTCCTCGTTTTCCTGGAACACGGCGTAGAACTTAAAGTTGTTGATGATGCGCTCGCCCGCGAGACCCACGATAAGCCTGCCGCCTTCGGTGACCTGGATATGGTCGATCTTAATGAGGTGACGCAGCAGCACGCGATAGTCATCGGCCGAGATGCGATGGAAATAGCTCAGTGTGAGCACGCGCTGGGCAAGTTCGGCCGGCGTGAGCTCTCCGGTGCTGGCGAGGGTCGACATGGTCTGGTGATAGAGCAGACTGTAGGGGAGTCGATCGAGCTCGGGCGGCTCGACCCACTTTTCCTCGCGATAGAGTTGTACGAGCGCGATGCCCTGCAGGAGCTTCCAAGGAATGGTCTCGGGCATCATCGTGCGCGGCTCGGGTTCTTCCTCGCGCATGACAAACCACATCTCGGGCGGAAGGTCGCGACGGCCTGTGCGCCCCATGCGCTGCAAAAAGGAGCTGACGGTAAACGGCGCGTCAATCTGGAAGGCGCGCTCCAGGCGGCCGATATCGATACCGAGCTCCAGCGTAGAGGTGGTGACGGTTGTCTGCGCCTGCTCCTCGTCGCGCATGAGCTCCTCGGCCGTCTCGCGCAGCGATGCCGAAAGGTTGCCGTGGTGGATGAGAAAGCGGTCGGGCTCGTGTCGACTTTCGCAGTAGCTGCGCAGCATGGAGCACACGGCCTCTGCCTCCTCGCGCGAGTTGGCAAAGACCAGGCACTTGCGGCCGCGCGTATGCTCAAAGATATAGCCCATACCGGGGTCGGCGTTGTCGGGCGCCGTGTCGGTGGGGTTGAGAAGCGCCTGCTCGGCCGCTCGTGGGATGTCGACTTCGCCCTCGGGAGCCGAGGAAGTGCGACGGTCTTTGGGAGCGGCCTTGCCCCGCGCCTGCTCGCGACGTTGACGGCGTTCTTCCTGTGCAAGCTGTCCGCTGTGGCGCATGTCTTGGACACCGGGCGGCAGCTCCGCGGGTGGTGCCGCCTCAATGCGCTCGCATCCGAGCACCTCAGCTTCCTGCGGACCTGTGCTCGCGAATCCTCGCTGCTGAGCCTGGGGACCCGAGTTGTAGAAGTGCTCCATGGAGATACACCACACGCGGCGCGGCTCCTCAAAGCGGGGGATGACGCAGTCGCGTCCCGTCCCCTGCGACAGGAAGGCACCCGTGCGTTCCGGGTCCCCGATGGTGGCCGAAAGGCCGATGCGCCTGGGTCGCACGCCCGCCATGCGCGAGAGTCGCTCGATAAGGCAGAGCGTCTGCCCGCCGCGGTCACCGCGCATGAGCGAGTGGACCTCGTCGATGACCACATAGCGCAGGTCGCAAAACATGCGCGGAATCGCCATGTGCTTATGGATTAAGAGCGCCTCGAGTGACTCGGGCGTAATCTGCAAGATGCCGCTCGGTTTTTTGATGAGCTTAGCCTTGTGCGACTGGGAGACATCGCCATGCCAGTGCCAGATAGGGATATCGGCCTCTTCGCATAGGTCGTTGAGACGGACGAACTGATCATTGATGAGCGCTTTGAGGGGGCCAATGTAGAGGGCACCAACGCTTGCGGGCGGGTTCTCCCAAAACTCGGTCAGGATGGGAAAGAAGGCCGCTTCGGTTTTGCCGGAAGCCGTGGATGCCGTCAGGAGCACATTATCTTGCGTGTTAAAGATGGCATCAGCTGCTGCAACCTGGATGGAGCGCAGGCTCTCCCAATCGTGGGAGTAAATGAAGTCTTGGATAAACGGGGCGTAGCGGTAAAAGGCGTTCACGGGGCCTCCTCTCATCAACGGGCTGATCAACGCAACGGGCAACGGCTCGATATCTTGCAACATCGGCGTTTGCCCAGATAAAACCTGCCAAAATAAACCTGACCTTTTTGGCAGGTTAGATGGTGAACTCGGCGAAGTTGCGGTCGTCGCCTGCGGTGCCGGTGTCGTCTGTTGCGGCTGCCGGCGCCAGCGCGTCGCCACCGACGCTTTGCAGCAACTCGGCCACGTTAGCATCGGGGTTTTGACACAGGATATCGAGCAGCTCGATAAAGTCGCGGATGACTTCGCGGGGCGTCAGATGCGTGTCGGCCCCCACGCGGCCAAACTCGATCTTGAGGAAGTCCACCAGGTCGTTCTCGGTAAGCGTGGGGGTCCAGCCAAAGTAGCCGGCATGAATCTGCATGAGCTTTTCGATGAGCACCAGCAGCTCCTCGTAGGTGAGCGGCTGCAGGCGGATGATGGGCGCGAGCATGTCTTTGAGATCATCGTGCGCAAAACGGCCCTGAGCGAGACGGCTCCGAAGGGCCTCATAGGAAAAGACGCCGCGGCGGCGGTCCTCGATAGAGGTCGGCGTACCGCCCATGATCATGCCCAGGTACTGCGCCTTGCCCTGCAGCGTGTCGTTGTACATCGTTAGGATTTTCTCGTAGTTATACTGTCGCGTGATGGCGTTGGGAATCTTGTACAAATTCACGAGCTCGTCGATGAGCACCAGCATGCCCTTGTAGCCGCTGCAGACCAAAAAGCGCGCAATGAGCTTGACGTAGTCGTACCAATCGTCATCGCTGATGATGGTCGAGGAGCCTAGCTCGGCGCGCGCCTCGCTCTTGGTGCGGTACTCGCCGCGAATCCATTTGGTCACGCGACTCATAGCTTCTTCGTCGCCCTCCGAGACGGCCGTGCGGTAGCGGCGGAGCATGCGGGTGAAGTCGAAGCCGTGGACCATCTCTTCGAGTGGAGCGAGTTGGGCATTAACGGCAGACTCGTCGGCGTCGGCACACGAGGCGACCCAGCGATCCAGGATAAGGTTGAGCGCGCCGCCCTCGGGGCGCGTCTTGGTCGATATGTTGCGGATGAGCTCTCGATAGGTGGCGAGGCCCTGGCCCTGGCCGCCCTGTAGGCGGCGTTCAGGGGAAAGGTCGGCATCGGCGACCACAAAGCCCTCGCCCATGGCATGCGTTCGGATGGTCTGGAGCAAAAAGCTCTTGCCGGCGCCGTAGCGACCGACTAGGAAACGGAAGCTCGCGCCGCCATCGGCGATGAGGCTTAGGTCGGTGAGCAGGGCACGGATTTCGACCTCTCGCCCCACGGTGATATAGGGAAGGCCAATGCGCGGGACAACGCCGCCCTTGAGCGAGTTGAGAATGACGGCGGCGACGCGCTTGGGCACACGGGGTGCTGCGGGTGCGGTATCACTCATGGTCTAAGTATCCTCTCACGTCTGCTTCGTAGTCCTCGATAATTTGCGGTCCTGCTGAGCCAAATTCAATAACGGTGTCGCCCACCAGGTCAAAGAGCGCTTCGTTGATGCTATCGACGAGCATGTCTTCACTCTTGCCCGACTGCGCCACCGCCGATGCCGTCTGCGCTGCGTTTTGCTCGAGTAGTGCTCGAAGATAGGCGTCTGCGGCGGGATCGAGTGCGGACGCGGTGTCGGCGGGCGTGGGCGCTGGTGCGAGGAGCGGGGCTACGATGCCAAACTGCTCGGTGGAGATGGTCGGCTCGCCAGCCTCGTCCCGCTGTATGGTCGTCACGACTGGTTCGGCGATCGTGTCAGCCACGGGCTCGGCTTCCCGTCGCTCGGCAACTGCCACCTCGGCATCCGCAAGCGTGCCGTCCTCGCGCTCCTCGTCGATCAAAAGCGCCTCGCGCGTTTGTGCGGCGGCGCTCCGAATGTGCCCCAGCTGGCTCAGGTCGATATCGATCTTAACGGGCTGATGTGCGGCATCCCATGAAAGCCATGCCGTGATCTCGTCATCGATAATCTTAGCCAGATATTTGGGGACCTTCTCTTCCTTAAGGGGGTGGCCGGGATCCAGTGCCAAGCGCAGGCGTTGATCACAAGCGCGCATCATCTCACCGAGCTTGCTACTTTTTTGTCTGCTGCCGTGGATGCGCATGCATTCCCAAAAGCCATTTTGGCAGCGGTAGATGTGAATGGGGTCCAGGCGATATTCGCAGTCCTCGTGGCGCTCGGGCGCAAAGAACACGGCCGAGGCAAACATGGTGTAGGGCATGGCCGTCTCCTCCCCAAACAAGCTCGCTACGATGCCGGTCTTTCGGTGCGTGTCATAGTAGCGCGCCATACGGACATACACGGCGCATGCCACGTGGCGCAGGTCACGATGGTGGGAACGGTCGAGCCGTGAGTTATTCAGGTTGTACGTCGAGAGTGCGTCGATGGCAGCCATGAGCCGCTCCTCATGCGCCTCATCGGGCGGAAGGGGAAGCGTGGGCTTGGAGGTCTTGCGACGCGCAGGCGGCAGGTCCGACGGCGCCGGCGCGGGTACAAGGTCTCGCGCTGCGCGGCGCAGCTCGATGAGGGCGTTGTCGAACATAACGGTTTTAGAGTCGCGAAGCAGCTTGGGGTCGAGTCCGTGGAACACGGCGTAGTCCTGCAGCCACACGCGTGCGAACCGGTCGATGCCGGGTTCAAAGGCGCGATAGGCCTCCCAAAATGCCTTGATCTTGCTAAAACCATCGAGCGGGTCATCTACGCCAATGCCGCAAATCAACTCATAGAGATACAGGAAGGCAAAGGACGTAGACGTTTCCTCGACGGTTCCGCGGCGCACTTGGGCACGCCAGGTAAAGTAGCCGCGCAACTGTCGATCGCTCATGGCATTGTAGGTGGGAAAGTACGACTTAAAGGTGCCGTTGTAGGGGCAATCGTCCTCGAAGTCGGCCATCAGCAGGCCTTGACGGTAAAAGAGCTCCGCCTCCGATAGCCAACGCCCAGCGCCGCCTTTGGGATCATCTTGCCAGCGTGATATCTCGCGCATCTTGCGGTACTGGTCGGGGAGGAAGTTCTGCATCTGACGACCGGTCTTGAGAATCGGCTCGTCAGCATAGATTTCGTTTGAGAAGCGGGCGGACTGATGGGTCCGGGCCTCGGCCATAATGCGCTCGATGAGCATCTTGACGTCCTGGTCGGCCACCGCCCTCTCCTCTCCCTATATGGTGTCGGTGACCTCATATCATAGCACAGCATCAAACAGGTGTTCGAGATACCGCTATGTAGATAGATTTAGAACAAGAGGGCGTAGATGACCGCCACGACGACGGAGGGGAGCATGTTGGCCGTGCGGAAGGTCTGAGGCCGAATAAGGTTAACGCCGACGCAGAAGATGAGCATGGAGCCCACAAGCGAAAGGCTGTCGAGGGCTGCGGTGGTCATGATGGGGGAGAGTGCGCCGGCAAAAAGCGTGATCGTGCCCTGGAATACGGCAACGGGCAGGGCCGAGAAGATGCAGCCGCGGCCAAGCGAGGCCGTCATGGTGCAGACGATGATGCAGTCCAGCGCGCCCTTCAGGGCAAGCGTGGACCAGTCGCCGAGCAGACCGTCCTGAATCGATCCGACGATGGCCATGGCGCCGATACACACGGTGAGCGATGACGAGACAAAGGCGTTGGTGAACTCGTTGTCGCCTTCGCTGCCGGTTTTGCGCTTGAGCCATTCGCCGAGGTTCTCGATGGCGGCTTCCAGGTTGATGGCCTCGCCGATGAGTGAGCCGAGGGCAAATGAGACGATAAGCATGGTGGTGCCGGTGGTCGCCAACGCCTCTCCATCGATTACGAGCATCTTTTGCATGGTGCCGCCCAGGCCGATAAACAGAACGCACAACCCCGACGCCTTCATGAGCGTGTCTTGGATGCGGGGCGTAATGAAGCGCCCACCTATGAGGCCCAGCAGACCGCCCGCGATCAAAAGCGCGACGTTGATGATCGTTCCTAAACCCGGCATGAACCCTCCTGTAATTGATGCCAACGCGGCAATCGTAACAGAACGGGGAGGGGAGCGCTCAGTATCCGAGCCAAGCGGCGGTTGGCGGTTTAAGACAGGATGGGGCTAAAGTCGAAGCGCAGCGTCATGAGGTGCTGCGGGGATTCGATGGCTGCGGCAATGATGTCGGCATCTCGTGCACGATCGAACCCTTCAAGTTCCATCTGATAGGGGAAGTCTTCTTGGATACCGATGCGACGAGGAACCAAAAGCTTGGTTCCGTCGAATTCTTCGGTTCGCGTTCCGTCTGCTGCAACGGAATAAAGGTGTAACTTGGCGGTCGTTGTGGCATCAAGTGCCGAGATAGCTTGGATATCGTTCGATGCGCTCCTTGCTCCCACTGCTGTAAGTGCCGTAGGCGCGACGACTTCACCCGAAGGCAAAAAGACGAGCTCGACGGTATTGGGGAATGCGATGAGGATATTTTTGCGGCGGGGCGCATTGGCAGCGACTGGCTCAATGCTTGCGGCATCGACGGTTTCCGTGTGGTCGAGCGCGACCATCATGCAACAGTTGCCTTCGTCGACATCTGGGGGAGCGGCAAAGTCCAGGCCGTCTTTCGGTTGGGGATCGCCTAGTTCGGTGGCGGCGCCGCCTGGCTTCTCGAGAGGAGCCGCAGCGTCGTCTTCTGATGACGCATCGTCTGCATCGTCAACATGTGCCGGTGTGTCTGCGACCTCGTCTTCGGGGGATTTGTCATTATCGCCAGATATGGGAGCAGCAATCCCGACGGACCCCACTCCGTGCCATGCCATTTGGAGCAGCGCCGGATCGGCGAGAATGCGCTGCACGCCTTGCGCCTGGGCATCGATATTGATGGGGGCGGGTTCTGATCCACGCGTGAGGTTAAGCGAGCCCTTCTGTCTGGTGCTTTGAGCCTCTTGGTCGTCCGCGTCGCCAGCGTAGAACAACAAAGGTGCATCTCCCGTTGCGATGGCTTCGGTGTCCGCCTTGGTCAGTCGCAGCGATGCCGTAAAGGAGATGATGGGCTGCGCGCCATCGACATTCGAGGGAACGCAGCCCAGGCATACACCTCCTCCTTCTTCTTCATAGGTCGCGCTGTCGAAGACGACCTTCGCCCCGTTCGCCGAGTCATCGACCGAGGCGATATCGATGCGCAGCTCTAGGTCGCATGGGTCGCCATCGGCGTCGACTGCAGCCGATTTCCATGTGCAGATGGCATAACCTGCCTGGGGGCCGTTCTCCTTGTCCGGTCGCTTGATATCCACGACTATCGAGTCGACCGTATTGCGGTGAAGGCATCCCGAGGTTCGGACCGTGGCGTGTGCGAGCGAAAAACGTTGGCAGGCGACGATACCCGACGAATCCGCCACGGGGTTCAGAGCTTGCGGTAAGGAGTTTGCCGTGGCGGGCGTCGCCCAAGCGGCGAGAGGCATACCGCTCGCCAGTGCGCTGCAGAGCGCGGCAACGGGCAAAAGGTTTTTGGGTGCCATGGTTCTCCTATCTATTCCGCGTACTCCGGTTATGCTTGGCTATTGGTTGCGTTTGATGTGCAGGCCAAGGCACGTCAGTCCTGCTCCCACCGTGGCGGTGCCTACCGCAATGAGCTGCCGGGTGTCGCTCGTCTGAGCGAGCGGCTCGTGACGACTGCCGCGATCAAGGCCCGAAAGGTCGACGGTCACTTCTGTGGCCGCCTGCGCTTGCTCTTGTTGAGCAAAGGCCATGGCAGGTGCGGACGCCAAGATGCCGACGATGGCGGCCAGTGCGATTGCCTTAGGACGTGGCGTGTGCACCGGGCTCGACCGTCCAGGTGATGCTTGCCACTTGATCTCCCGTACCGGTGGCGTGGTAGATGTCACGCGTGACGCGCGCGACGTGTCCACTCACACCGAGCTTGATCTTGTCCGTTCCATCGGCAATGCCCTGGTACTTCATGTCGAAGTTTGCGTCTTTGGAAAGATCGAGGCCCGTAGTCTGGGTCGCCGAGCTGGCATCCTTTTCTGCCTTATCGGGGCCAACCTTAAAATCGATGGAGTTCTGGGCCGAGCCCGTCTTTGCATCTGCAACGATTGTCCAGTCGTTCTTGGCCGTGACCTTCATGTTGGTGACGTGGATGCCATATGCCGAGAGGTTGTCGATGGTAATCGTCTTGTCGGAGGGTCCTACAAGCGTTCCGTCGGCTTTGGCGGCAAAGGGGATGACCGTTGGCGCCTTAAACGAAACATTGCTAATGTCGGCCTTCACCGTCACATCGGTGGTTCCAACGCGTACCTCTGCCATGGCCGCCGTTGGCGCGGCGCCCATCGCAAGTGCGAGCGTAAGCCCTGCGCCCACGGCGAGTGCCCTGGCTCCGCTCAGGTTCATGGGTGTGTTCATAATCGATCCTTTCTGCTCGTCACGGACTGTTTCCGTGATGGTTGGACGAATGGGGGCAGGGTGCTGCCCCTGCGAGCGCGTCGGCCACTAGCCTTCTGCCTGGGCCACCCGCACTTTGGCGCGCGTCGGATTGCCGTGGGTGTCGTAGGTCTTGGCATCGAGTGCCTGAATCTCGATATATGCCTCGCCTTCTTGGATATCGCCGGCGGGGCAGGTCTCAACCGTCTTGCCGGCTTCGACCACACCGGACTCATAGATGGTCTCGTCGTTTTGAATCACGCGGAAGCGCTGGGGAAACTTGTTGTCTTGGGCGTTTTGCACGTTGACGCGCAGCTTGCCGCCTTCCTGCAACTGTGCGACCGGCGCGACCGAGATCGTCATCATGTTGTCGCGGACGATGGCGTCGAGCTCATCCTGGATTTCTTGGCGCGATTTGCCCTCTGCCGTCGTGACCGAGGCGCCCGCTTCGGGCACGGGCTGCGACTGCCAGGCGTATAGCCCTACGGCGATGAGGGCGCAGACGATAGCCAGGCAGACAACGACGAGTTTCTTGCGACGCCCCAGTCCTGCAAGGCGGGGCGGCTTCTTCGCGCTCATGCGGCGTCCTTGGTGGTGTAGACGCGTGCGAACGTGGACGGGTCCGCTCCAAAGAGCATGTGAAGCATCAGACGGCGCGAATAGATGAGCTCGTCGAAGTCGTGAGGGAGCTCGATGTTGTGGATGCGCGCGATGTGGTGGGCGAGCGCCGAGAACGACTCGGGGTCGCAGATAACATCGGTGGTGACGTGGTAGACCGTCGTATCGGGGAACGCCTCTTCGTCGAAAGGCAGGAGATAGGGATCGTCGTCGACCTCGATGGCGACGCCGTACTGGGGCCAGTAATATGCCATGGGAACCTCCCTGCTTCTGGGGCCAAAACTTCCATTGGTTTTGGCTGTCGATGCCGACCGTATCAGTCACTACTTGACCAATTTCTGACCAAATGCTTGACGGATTGACATCTCTGCAGGTAAAAGATGGCAAAAATAACTTCAACTTTTTTCGAGCGACAATTGCGTGGTCGCTGGCGGTAAAGCGACATGTGTCAAAAGCATCGTCTGCCGAGGAAACCTTGCCGCTCGCCGAATTGCACGAACGTAAAAATCGCCAATTATGGAGACGGTCTCGAACACGTCGACAAAACGATGCGGTAACATCTCCCTGCAAACACTGTAGTTAGCTAAAGGGGGAGTTCGCGTGTCTGCAACCATCAAACCCTTCACCGACGAGTTCGAAGAGTATGGTCGCGATGAGTCTCGCACATCGGGCGAGGCCTCGAGCATCTCGTTTCCGACAACGGAGGACGAGGTCCGCGCCATTTTGAAAAAGCTCCATGCCGAGCGTGTCCCGGTGACGGTTCAGGGCGCCCGGACCGGTCTTGCCGCCGGCGCCGTGCCTCATGGCGGTCACGTTCTCAATACTTCCCGCATGAATCGCTACCTAGGCATTCGCCGCGATGAGCAGGGCCGCTTTCTTTTGCGTGTGGCGCCCGGCGTCGTGCTGTCTGAGCTACGCAAGCAACTGGGCAAGAAAGTGCTACCGACTGCCGGCTGGGACCAGACATCGCTTGAGGCCTACGAGGAGTTCCAGGAAGCCCCCGAGCAATTCTTTCCTACCGATCCCACCGAGGCATCTGCCTGTCTGGGCGGCATGGCGGCATGCAACGCTTCCGGCGCCCGTAGCTACGCTTACGGCCCCATGCGCCCTCACGTCACGGGCCTTCATGTCGTGCTGGCCGATGGCGACCTGCTCGAGCTTCACCGCGGCGAGGTTTTTGCACGGGGTCGTCGCCTTTCGCTCGTCACGGTGCAGGGCCGCACGCTCGAGCTCGACCTTCCCGACTACACCATGCCCAAGACCAAAAATGCTTCGGGCTATTTCGTTGCTGACGATATGGATGCCATCGATCTGTTTATCGGTGCGTGTGGCACACTCGGCGTCATCACCGAGCTCGAGATTGCCCTGCAGGCGGCGCCTGCGGTCGTTTGGGGCGTGAGCTGCTTCTTTGACAGCGAAGACAAGGCCGTGTCCTTCACCGATTCTGTGCGTCCCGTCCTGTCCCACGCGGCTGCCATCGAATATTTCGATGCAGGCGCCCTGGATATCCTGCGTCGTCAGCGTGAGCAGTCGACCGCGTTCGCCTCGCTGCCGGCGCTCGACAAAGACGCCAAGGTCTGTGTCTACGTGGAGCTCGACTGCGACGACGAAGCCCAGGCGACTGAGGAACTGTATCACTTGGGGTGGGTACTGGAGCTTGCGGGCGGCAGCGACGATGCGACATGGGTCGCGCGCACCGAGGTCGATCGCGAGTGCCAGCGATTCTTCCGCCATGCGGTACCCGAGAGCGTCAATATGCTCATCGACGAGCGTCGCCGCACGGATCCCACTATCACCAAACTGGGCTCGGACATGTCGGTGCCCAACGCGCGCTTGGCCGATGTCGTCGCCCTGTATCGCCGCACGTTGGCCGAAAGCGGGCTTGAATCTGCCGCCTGGGGGCACATCGGTAACAACCATCTGCATGTGAACATTCTGCCGCGCGATGCGCAGGATTACCGCCGCGGCGGAGAACTCTTTGCCCAGTGGGCTTCCGAGGTCACGGCCATGGGTGGCGCCGTCTCCGCCGAACACGGCGTCGGCAAGATCAAGGCGGGCTTCTTGGAGACGATGTACGGTCACGAGGCCATGGTCGAGTCGGCGCGGCTCAAGCTCCAGCTCGATCCTGCCGGGCAGCTGGGTCGCGGTAACCTGTTTTCGGAGAACCTCTTGGATGAGCTCGTCCAGAAAGGGGGCGCGTAAAGATGAGCGATTTCCATATGGTGGTGTGCGTCAAGGCAGTGCCGGGCAGCACCGAGGTCAAGATGGACCCCAAGACCAATACCATCGTGCGCGATGGCAAGCAGGCGGTCATTAATCCCTTTGACGCGAGCGCTTTGGAATGCGCGCTGGCGCTGAAGGACGACTTTATCGGCTTTGGCATGGACGTGCGCGTAACGGTGGTGTCGATGGGCATCCCCGCGACCGAATCGCTCTTGCGCGATTGCATCGCCCGAGGCGCCGATGACGCACTGCTGCTAACCGATCGCGCCTTTGCAGGTGCCGATACCCTGGCAACCACCTATGCCCTCAAGTGCGGCATCGAGGCGCTCGACGAGGACTTCGACCTGCTCATCTGCGGCAAGATGGCGGTGGACGGTGATACGGCCCAGATTGGTCCCGAACTTGCCGGTGCCTTTGAGATCCCCTGCGTGACCGACGTGAGCTGCGTGCAGAGCGCGGGCTTTACGACCTGTGGTTCACTGGCGCTTGTTCACGGCTGCGATGCCGGCGAGGAGACGGTCTATCTTGAGATGCCGTGCGCGATGACGACCGCCAAGGAGATTGGCCAACTGCGCATGCCGAGCATTGCCGGTATTCGTGCGGCCGAGGAGGCGGACGTGCGCGTGGTCAACGCTGCTGACGTGAACGCCGACCCCGCGCGCTGCGGCCTTGCCGGCTCGCCGACGCAGGTCGTGCGATCGTTTGTGCCCGATCGCGACCAAACGTGCGAGGCCGTTGACGGAACGGCGTCCGAGCAGGCGGCAAAACTTGCCAAGATTATCGAGGGGATGGCATAGATGAGCGGACTGATTATCGATAGCGAAGCCTGTATCGGTTGCGGTCGCTGCGTTCGCGCCTGTGCCTCGGGCGGCATTGTGGTGGAGGGTGAGCGCCCCAACCGCTGCGCCCGTGTAACCGATGGCTGTATCCTGTGCGGTGGGTGCGTCGACGCCTGTCCCGTCAATGCTATCTCGATCGAGCGTGACGAGGTCGCCGGCGCGGCGGACCTTAGCGCATATCGAGACGTTTGGGTTTTCGTGCAGACCGACGAACACGATACGGTGGCTCCCGTGGCCTATGAGCTGATGGGCAAGGGACGCGAGCTTGCCGATGCTCGCGGCTGCCGTCTGGTGGCGCTGGCCGGTATGGGGCCCGAGAGCTCGCTCGGGGAGCTTGAGCATTTGGTTTGCGCCGGTGCAGACGAGGTCCTGGTCTGTCGCGACGAGCGCCTGCGCCAGAACGACGCGGAGGTCTACGCTCGTCTGATCTGCGATTTGGTGGCCGAGCGCAAGCCCGAGGCCATTCTGTACGGTGCGACCGCCTTTGGCCGCGAACTGGCACCCGGCGTTGCCGTGCGTTTGCAGACGGGCCTGACGGCCGACTGCACCGTGCTTTCGATGGATACGGAGACGGGCCTGCTGCAGCAGACGCGCCCGGCGTTTGGTGGCAACCTCATGGCCACCATCATTTGCCCCAATCACCGTCCGCAGATGGCAACGGTGCGCCCCGGCATCTTTAAGGCGACCGACTTTGACTACGGCCGCTCCGGCGCGATCACCCAGATATCACTTGCGGATGATGCTAAGGCTCGTGTCGAGATTTCGATTCCCGCCGAGGAACGGGGCCAGCAGGCTTCGATTGCCGATGCCGAGCGTCTGGTCGTGGTGGGCCGCGGCATTGGCTCCAAGAAAAACTTGCCGCTGATGCGAAAGCTCGCCGAGGCTCTGGACGCCGAGCTTGGCTGCACGCGCCCTGTCGTGGAGGCCGGTTGGTTGGAGTATCGCCATCAGATTGGCCAGACGGGCGTATCGGTTTCGCCCAAGCTTCTCGTGAGTATCGGTGTTTCGGGCGCCATTCAGCATCTTGCCGGCATCGGTGGGGCGAAGTGCATTATCGCCATCAACGAGGACCCGGATGCCCCCATCTTTGGTGCTGCCCAGTACAAGGTTGTCGGTGATGCCGTCGAGGTCGTCGAGGAGCTGCTGGCCCAGCTTGAGCGCTAGGCGCGCGCCAGCCAGTCGCGCATCTCGTCCTTTAGACGCTCCCAGGTCGCTTGCGTGGCGGGATCGGCAAAGGGGCGCGTAATGCCAAAGGGCGCGTCGAGCAGACGGTAGATATCGCCCTGTTCGCGCGCCAGCGCGCGGCTCGCTGGATAGACGAGCTCAAACATAAAGCAGATGAGTCCCACCAGGTAGTCTGCGGGCTCGTCGCGTTCATCGCGTGCGACGCAGCGATGCTCGTCAAAGGCGGCAAGTGTCGTCGCCGAGAAGTGGCTAGCAAGAAACGTATCCTCATTCACTTTGAGGATGGTATCGACGGTGCTATCGGCGATGGTGCGCATAATGTCGATCTTGTCGCCATCGCGTACGATGTCGCAGAAGCACCGTGTGCGCTCGTCGAGTTGTGCCGGCAGACGAAAGTCGCTGTGATAGGCGATGCTCGCGCGGATGAGCTCGTCGTGCTCGTCGGCCTCGATAAAATCTCGGATGCTTGTTGTCGCGGGCGCGTCTGCAGGGTTTTCGCCAAAGAGAACCTCGACGCCCAACGCCGCATGGCTCATGCTCTCGGCATCCTTAAACGTGTCCCAGCGTCGCAGCTGCTCAAAGCGGCCCATATCGTGCAGCAGGCCGCAAAGCCATGCCAGGTCAATGTCCTGCGGTGACCAGCCCTGTTCGCGTGCCGCGGCATCGCATGCCTCGGCAACGTGGTACGTATGCTCGATTTTGAGTGCGATGCGCGGATTGGCGGCATCGTAAGCATCGGTATAGCGTTTGAAGGCCGCGGTCGCCCGGCCCCGATCGATAGCTGTCATAATGACTTCCTAAAAAAGTTGTGTCTTTCTGTGTCTTTCGATCCGGTGGCAATTGTAGGTGAACTCGGTTGCTGCCGGGCGATGATTCTGCCGCGTCGTTGAATGCGGCTCGGAAAGCTTGTCGGGACGAGGAACGCTATGGTGCTCAAAATCGTTAAAACCGTCTGGCCGGTGATGCTTACCTATGTTGCGATAGGCGCGCCGTGCGGAATGATCATGGCGCAGACGGGAATGGAACCCTGGATGGTTTTTGCTCTGAGCAGCACGTTCGTGACGGGTAGCGGCCAGTTTATGGTCTGCAATCTGTGGCTGGCAGGTGTGCCTGCGGCATCGATCGTGGCGAGCGTCGCCGCAATCTCCTCGCGCTTTGCGCTTTACTCGGCATCGATCGCACCGCATCTGAGGGGTGCCTCGAAGCGTCAGACGCTGGCCGTTGCCGCGACGCTCACCGAGGAAGCATATGGCATCTCGCTTGCCAAGTTGGTTGAAGGGGAGGATTGGGGTCCGCACGAGTCCTTTGCGCTCAACGCGATCCTCATCGCGACATGGGGCGTTTCGTGTACGACGGGCGCCATCGTCGGCGCCGTTGTCGATGTTCCAACCGCTATTGCGGGTTTTGTCTGCACCTCGCTCTTTATCTGCCTACTCTTTTCGCAGAGGCTGTCGCGCGGCAATATCGTAGCTGCCGTTTTGGCTGCGGTGTCCGTCGCCATATGCAAGTTCTTGGGGTGGACGAATATCGCCGTGCCGGCAAGCGTGCTCGCCGGCGTTGCCGCGGCGCTTGTGTGCGATGCTCTCGCCGAAGGAAGGGATGCTCGCGATGCCCGTTAATGAGTTTTTGGTCCTGTGGCTGTCGTCGTGGGCGGCTATCGCATTTTTCCGCACTGCCCCGGCGTTTGCCTTGCGCGGGAGAACGCTGTCGCCCCGCGTTACCGAGGCCTTGGGTTATATTCCGCCCGCCTCCTTTGCGGCACTGGTCGCTAACGATTTGATAAGCCCTGGCGCTTTCGACACCGGCTTGTGGCAGGGCTTGATTCCCTGGATTGCGGCTGCCGGCGTCGTGGCGGTGGCAATCAAGACAAAGTCGATGTTGTGGTGCTGCGCCTCGGGCATCGTGTTCTATATTGTTTTGAGCCTCGTTTAAAAGCAAGGGTGCGTTCGCCGTCCTGGCCCAACAATCGAATTTCTCACTGAGCCGGTCTGCTTCTTCTGGTACCATGGTCAAACTTTACTGTAGCAAAGCATGACGTGGTCTTTTGTTCCGTGTCAGCGGAAATGGGGGTTTCATGGCACAGAAAGCGACCACCAACGAGCAAAAGAAATTCAAAGTACCACGCATCCCGGGTGACATCATGATCTACCCGATGATCGTCGGCCTTTTGCTCAATACCTTTTGCCCGCAGGTCTTCGAGATCGGTGGCTTCTTTACCGCCGCCTGCCGTGGCGGTTCCAACACCATCGTTGCCGCGATTCTGCTGTTTGTGGGCGCCGGCATCAGCTTTAAGTCCACGCCGGGCGCCATTAAGACCGGCATCGTCGTGCTGATTCCTAAGCTTATCGTCGCGGCGGCTCTCGGCTTGGGCGTCGCCTATTTCTTTAACGACAACTTCTTGGGCCTGAGCTCCGTGTCCATCATCGGCGGCATCACGTTTTGCAACATGGCACTCTATACGGGCATCATGGGCGAGTTCGGCGACGAGTCCGAGCAGGGCGCCGTCGGCATCCTGTTCTTTACGGCCGGCCCCGCCGTCACCATGATCATTCTCGGTGTCTCGGGCCTCGCCAACATTCCCATCGGCACCATCATCGGCTCCATCCTGCCGCTCGTTATCGGCATGGTCCTGGGCAACCTGTTCCCGTTTATCAAGAACCTGCTGGTTCCCGGTGCCAACCCTGCGATCGCCGTCATCGGATTTCAGCTCGGTGCGTCCATGAGCCTTTCGAGCTTCATCACCGGCGGCATCTCGGGCATTCTGCTGGGCCTGATCACGCTCTTTATCGTCGGCCCCATCACCTTTGCCTTTGAGCGTCTGTGCGGTGGTAACGGCAAGGCTGCTGTTGCCTGTTCCACCATCGCCGGCACGGCTATGACCACGCCGGTTGCCCTTGCCGAGGTCGCACCGCGCTACGCCGAGCTTGCACCCACTGCGTACGCCCAGATCGCCACCGCCGTTATCATCACGGCAATCATGGCTCCGATTCTGACCGGCTGGGTCGACAGGAAGTTCTGCCAGGGCAAGGAAGACCTGTCCGTTGCCGGTGTCGAGGCTATCGAGGAGGCTGTCGCGACCGATATCGATGGCGAGTAGTCGTCTCTTCGAATCAGTGAAACGGCGCGTGCAATTCGCGCCATCAGAGCGTCCGAACGGCATCTGTTATCCAGAGTCATTCGGACGCTCTGCTATTATTCCCTTTACCCCTGCGGAGTAAGGGGTGTTTATTGCCCAGATTCGAATCGGGCGATTCTGACCACTTGGATATTGAAGGGACGGCGTCTAGTGGTTAAGGCACTCAAGATTGAGATATTCGTGCTATGCATGATTGTTCTTATCGGGCTTGCCGTGCGAAGTCGTCGCTCCTTGTTCTCGAGCACCCAGCAGCTCTTGTTTAGCATGCTTGGCTACACCTCTGCTGCCTACATTTTCTTTGATATGATCTGGACGCTTTCGGATGGTGCGAGCGGCACGTTGGGCATTGCCGCCAACTGGATTTCCAACGCGGTCTCGTTTTCGCTGTTCGCCATCGCGTGCCTCATTTGGTTTTTCTATTCCGAGACGATGCAGGGCTCACGGCTCCTGACCACGCCCTACAGGGTGGTACTTTTAACGTTGCCAACCGCATTGGTGGTCGTGCTGGCATTTACCAGCTACTGGACGCACGCTATGTTCTATATCGATGCGCAGGGTGTATATCGTCGCGGTGCGGCTTATATGATTCAGCCCATCGTTAGCTACTGCTACGTCATATATACGTCCCTGCATGCCTTTGTCCATGCTCGAAAAGTCGAAAGCCTACAAAAGAAGGCCATTTATCGCACCCTCGCCTTTTTCGCGGTCCCCGCTCTGGTGGGCGGTACCTTCCAGGTTTTGTTTTCGGTACCGGGCCTTTGTGTCGGTATAACGCTGAGCATCCTGCTGCTCTACATCATCTACCAGGAGCAGCTGATCTCGACCGACCCGTTGACTGGACTTAACAATCGCAACCGTTTTGAGACCTATATGCTGTCGCTCTTCTCAAATGTGGATCAGGCCGAAGATGTGTATCTGCTTATGATGGACGCCGACGGCTTTAAGCTGATTAACGATCGCTATGGACATGTGGAGGGCGACCATGCTCTCCAGGTCATATCTGCTACGCTCAAAGAGGTCTGCTCGGCGTCTGGTGGTTTTATCGCACGTTATGGCGGCGATGAGTTCGTGGTGCTCCAGAAGGCTGCGGCGGAACAGGACATCATAGACCTGTGTTCGGCGATTAACGACGAGCTCGCTCGTGCCGAGGTGCCGTATGCATTGCGGATGTCCATCGGTTACGCGCGGGTCGGCGATGGTGTCGATACCTGGCAAGACTTACTTCGCGCTGCCGATGCGGAGCTCTACCGCGTCAAGGCCGAGAAAAAGAAAGCCGGTGTCCAGATACGCTAGAAAAAAGGGGCGCACGCTTGCGTGCGTGGCGGCCCTCAGCTCACCGATATACTCCATTAAGCTAAAGTACATGAATCCCCTCTGCTAAATAAGGGCAGTTCGTTAAGCTTTTTTGGGCTTGTTGACGATGATGATGCCGCCGCAGACCAACAGCAGGGCAACGATGACGGTAACGGGGCTCGTGCCAGCGCCCTCGCCGAGCAACAGCGCGCTCAGCAGCACACCAAAGACGGGGTTCATAAACCCAAAGACCGAGACGCGGCTGACGGGGTTGACGGCAAGTAGGCGCGACCACAGCGAGTAGGCGACCGCGGAGATAAGCGCCATGTAGATGATGAGCGCGATGGCGGGGGCAATCGCCGTGGGGGAGAGCGCGCCACCCATCAAAAAGCCGATGGCGGTGAGGACCAGGCCGCCGACCAAGAACTGCCACCCGGCAAGCAAGACGCCGTCGTGCTCGCGCGAGAAGATGCCGATCAGGCAGGTCGAAAGGGCACCCGCGACGGTGGAGACCAGGATAAAGCCCTCGCCGTCGAGTGCAAAGCCAAAGGTGCCGTCCGCGCCCGAAAGGTTGACGAGCGCGACACCGGCAAAGCCCAGTACGCAGCCGAGCACCTTGGCCGCATTGAGCTTTTCGGTGCGAAACGCCAGGGCGGCAAAGAGGATGGCTAGGAAGTTGGCGCTGGCCTCGATGATGGAGCTCGACATAGCGCTTGCACGGGAGAGACCAAGGTAGAAAAAGAAGTACTGGCCGATGGTCTGGAAGAGCGACAAGATGCAGATGGGCTTGATATCACGCGCTTGCGGAACGAGCGGTCGGCGCTGGGCCACGCTCATGCCAACAATGACCAGCATGCCGGCAAGCGTAAAGCGCAAACCCGCGAAGAGCAGCTGCGAGGCGCTGTCGTGCGCGGGAATGCCAAAGAGGCCGTAGCCGATCTTGATGCAGGGGAAGGCGGAGCCCCAGAGCGCGCAGCAAACGAGACAGCCCAGGATGAGTCCGGGCAGGGTGGCGAGATACGGCTTGCGGCTTTCCATGATGTCCTTCCTACATGCGCGAAGCAAAAAAGAACCCGCCACCGGATGCGTCGGTGGCGGGTGATGTTACCCGAAGGGATTGTACCCGATGGGAAAGGTTTAAGCGAAGTAGGCTACGCCGCTCTCAAAGATCGGCATGAACTTATCGCCGGGGACATGCTCGGGCACGTTGCGGTACAGGTTGTCGCCGCGACGCTCGGCATGGCCCATC
Organism: Collinsella aerofaciens; assembly: GCF_015546965.1. Classification (GTDB taxonomy): domain Bacteria; phylum Actinomycetota; class Coriobacteriia; order Coriobacteriales; family Coriobacteriaceae; genus Collinsella; species Collinsella aerofaciens_X. The sequence continues at coordinate 29,714 of NZ_JADMUF010000008.1, read as the reverse complement.
TTGCCCAGGACGCGGCCGTCGGGGCTCGTGATGCCCTCGATGGCGAGCGCGGAGCCGTTGGGGTTGACGGAAAGATCCATGCTGGGCTTGCCGTCCTCGCCTACGTACTGCGTAGCGACCTGGCCGTTGGCGATCAGCTGGGCGAGTACCTCGTCGTTGGCGACAAAGCGGCCCTCGCCGTGGCTGATGGCGACGGTGTAGGGGTCGTCCAGACTGCACTGCGACAGCCACGGGGACAGGTTGGACGAGATGCGGGTGCGCACCAGGCGGCTCTGATGGCGACCGATGGTGTTGAACGTCAGCGTAGGCGCATCGGGCGTGGCGTCAACGATGTCGCCGTAGGGCACCAGGCCGAGCTTGATCAGGGCCTGGAAGCCGTTGCAGATACCCAGCATCAGGCCGTCGCGGGCCTTGAGCAGGTCGCGGACTGCCTCGGTGACCTCGGGAGCGCGGAAGAACGCCGTGATGAACTTGGCAGAGCCGTCGGGCTCGTCGCCGCCCGAGAAGCCGCCGGGGATCATGACGATCTGGCTTGCACGGATGCGGCGGGCAAGCTCGTGGGTGCTCTCGGCGACCGCCTCGGGCGTGAGGTTGTTGATCACGAAGGTGTCGGCCTCGGCACCGGCGGCACGGAAGGCGCGGGCGCTGTCGTACTCGCAGTTGTTGCCGGGGAACACGGGGATGATCACGCGCGGGCGGGCGATCTTGGCGCCGCCGTACACGTGAATGTCCTTGGCGCGGAAGTCGATGGTCTCGACCTCGGGGGTCTCGCCGGCGCTGCGGTAGGCAAAGACGCCCTCGATGCCGCTTTCCCAGGCTTCCTGGAGCTCGGCGAGCTCGATGACCTCGGAGCCGGTGTCGATGACATAGCCCTCGACGGTGGTACCTAGGGGCTCGACGACAACGCCGTCGGCGACCTCGGGCAGCTCGGCGTCCTCGGCGAGCTCGACGATAAAGCTGCCGTAGAGCGGGGTGAAGAGGCTCTCCACGTCTACGTCCTCGGCAAGCTCGATACCGATCTGGTTACCGACGCACATCTTAAAGAGGCTCTCGGCGCCGCAGCCGTAGCCGGGCGTGGAGACGGCCAGGGCGTCGCCGGTAGCAGTGAGCGCCTCGACGGCGTCAAACGCGGCGAGCAACTGCTGGGCGTCGGGGCGGTAGTCCTCGCCGTAGGTGGCGGGGGCGATGCGAACGACGCGGTGCGTCAGGCCCTTGAACTCAGGGGAGACGGCGCGGGCGGCCTTGCCCACGGCGACAGCGAAGCTGATCAGGGTCGGCGGAACGTTGAGCTCGCCGGCCTCGTCCTCAAACGAGCCGCTCATGGAATCCTTGCCACCGATGGCGCCGGCACCCAGGTCGACTTGGGCCATGAGGGCGCCCAAGACGGCTGCCGTGGGCTTGCCCCAGCGCTCGGCCTCGGTGCGCAGACGCTCGAAGTACTCCTGGAAGGAGAGATAGGCGCGCTTGTGCTCAAAGCCGGCGGCAACGAGCTTGGCAATGGACTCGACCACGGACAGGTAGGCGCCCGCAAACTGGTCGGCCTCCATCAGATAGGGGTTGAAGCCCCATGCCATGGCGCTCGCCGTGGTGGTCTCGCCGTCCACGGGGAACTTGGCGACCATGGCCGAGCTTGGGGTGAGCTGCGTCTTGCCGCCAAAGGGCATGAGCACGGTCGCGGCGCCGATGGTGGAGTCGAAGCGCTCGGAAAGGCCCTTGTTGGAAGCGACGTTGAGGTCGGTGACGAGCGAGGTCATGCGCTCGGCGAGCGTGGTGCCGGCCCAGCTGGGCTGCCACACGCTGCGGGCACAGACGTGGGCGACCTGGTGCTTGGGCGCACCGTTGGAGTTGAGGAACTCGCGGGATAGATCGACGATGGCGACGCCGTTCCATGCCATGCGCATGCGCGGCTCGGCGGTCACCTCGGCGATAACGGTAGCCTCCAGGTTTTCCTCGGCGGCGTAGCCCATGAACTCCTCGACGTCACCGTCGGCGACGGCGCAAGCCATGCGCTCCTGGGACTCGGAGATAGCGAGCTCGGTGCCGTCCAGGCCGTCGTACTTCTTGGTCACGGTGTCCAGGTCCACGTACAGGCCGTCGGCAAGCTCGCCTACGGCGACCGAGACGCCGCCGGCGCCAAAGTCGTTGCAGCGCTTGATCAGACGGCAGGCATCGCCGCGGCGGAACAGGCGCTGCAGCTTGCGCTCGACCGGGGCGTTGCCCTTCTGGACCTCGGCACCCGAGGTCTCGATGGACTCGGTGTTCTGGGTCTTGGAGGAGCCGGTGGCACCGCCGATGCCGTCACGTCCGGTGCGGCCGCCCAGCAGGATGATCTTGTCGGTGGGGGCGGGGCACTCGCGACGAACGTGGTTTGCCGGGGTAGCGCCCACGACGGCGCCGACCTCCATGCGCTTGGCCACGTAGCCGGGGTGATAGAGTTCGTTGACCTGACCGGTGGCAAGGCCGATCTGGTTGCCGTAGCTGGAGTAGCCGGCGGCAGCAGTGGTCACGAGCTTACGCTGCGGCAGCTTGCCCTCGAGCGTCTCGGACACGGGGACGGTGGGGTCGCCGGCGCCGGTGACACGCATGGCCTGGTACACGTAGCTGCGGCCCGACAGCGGGTCGCGGATGGCGCCGCCCACGCAGGTGGCGGCACCGCCGAAGGGCTCGATCTCGGTCGGGTGGTTGTGGGTCTCGTTCTTAAACAGGAACAGCCAGTCCTGGTCCTCGCCGTCGACATCGACCTTCACCTTGACGGTGCAGGCGTTGATCTCCTCGGACTCGTCGACATCGGTCATGACGCCGGTCTTCTTAAGGTACTTGGCGCCGATGGTGCCCATGTCCATGAGGCAGACGGGCTTGGCGTCGCGACCGAGCTCGTGGCGCATCTCCATGTAGCGATCGAAGGCCTGCTGCACCACGGCGTCGTCGATCGTCACGTCGTCCAGGACGGTGCCGAAGGTGGTGTGGCGGCAGTGATCGGACCAGTAGGTGTCGATCACGCGGATCTCGGTGATGGTGGGGTCGCGGTCCTCATCGCGGAAGTACTGCTGGCAGAAGGCGATGTCCGCCTCGTCCATGGCAAGACCGCGCTCGGAAATAAAGGCGGCAAGGCCGGCCTCATCGAGCTCACGGAAGCCGTCGAGCACCTCGACGGGCTGGGGCTCGGGGGTCTCCATGTACAGCGTCTCGGGCAGGTCGAGCGTGGCGATGCGCGCCTCGACGGGGTTCACCACGTAGTGCTTGATGGCATCGATGGCGGCCTCGTCCAGAGCGCCCGAGATCATATAGACCTTGGCGGAGCGCACGGCGGGGCGCTCGCCCTGGCTGATGAGCTGCACGCACTCGCTGGCGGAGTCGGCGCGCTGGTCAAACTGGCCAGGCAGGAATTCGACGGCAAAGACGGCGCCATCGCTTGCGGGGAGCTCGTCGTAGGTCACATCGACCTGGGGCTCGCTAAAGACGGTCGGCACGCAGGAGCGGAAAAGCTCCTCGTCGATGCCCTCGACGTCGTAGCGGTTGATGATCCTCAGGGCCTCGATGCCCTTGATGCCGAGAATTTCGGTCAGCTCGCCCTTGAGCTGCTGAGCCTCGACGTCGAACCCGGGTTTCTTCTCCACGTAGATACGAGAGACCATTGGTTCCTGCCTTCCTGATCGGTTGGGCGTACGGTACGGTATGCGGCAGCGGTCGGTTTACGGGGCAAGCCTCGCGGCCGCCTTGAGCCACATGTTTGTAAACCTCACTATGATACGACAGCTCGCGGCGCGTTGAGGACGGCGAGGGTGCTACAGTGGGGCTCAAACAAGAGAAAGGCATCACATGGCATTCGTTTCGCTCGCCATCATCGCACTCGTGGCCTTTGCAAGCCCCTTCATCGCCTCGGCGATTCCCAGAAAGCCCATTCCCGAGACGGTCTTTTTGCTCGTGCTCGGCGCGGTGCTGGGACCCCATATGCTCGGCGTCATCCATGTAGATGCCGAGGTCTCGCTGGTGTCCGAGCTCGGTCTGGCCTTTTTGTTCCTGCTTGCCGGCTTTGAGATCGATCCCAAGAGCATCACGGGCGTCGAGGGCCGCTACGGCTTGGCGACGTGGGTCGTCACGTTTGGTATCGCCTGGCTTGCTGTGCGCTTTACCCCGTGGTTCTCGGTCAGTCATTTCGACGGTATCGCCGTGACGCTTGCCCTCACTTCCACGGCGCTCGGCACGCTCGTACCCATCATGCGTGAGCGCTCGCTCACTGGCACGCGTGTGGGCGACTCCATCCTTGCCTATGGCACGTGGGGAGAGCTCGGTCCCGTGCTCGCCATGTCGGTGCTGCTGTCTGCCCGCACTGGCATCCAAACGCTCGTAATCCTTGGCTTGTTTGCGGTGGTTTGCGTGTTGCTTGCCGTGGTCCCGAGCCGCTCCAAGCGCGTCGGCAGCCGTTTCTTTGCGTTTGTCGAGGAGCGCGCCGATACCACGTCGCAGACCTTCGTGCGCCTGACGGTGCTCATCCTGGTCACACTCGTGGCGTTCTCGGCCGTCTTTGATCTCGACATCGTGTTGGGTTCTTTTGCCGCCGGCTTTGTCCTGCGCTATATCATCCCCGAGGGCAACCATACGCTCGAGACCAAGCTCGACGGTCTGGCCTACGGCTTTTTGATTCCGGTGTTCTTTACCGTATCGGGCGCAAAGATCGACCTGACGGCCGTGGCTTCGCGCCCGGGCTTGCTCGTGGGCTTTATCGTGGCGTTGCTGATTATTCGTGCCGTGCCGATCCTTGTCTCTATGAGCATTTGTCCTGCGACGCGCGATGTGTCGGCGTATGGCCGCATTACCGTGGCCCTGTACTGCACCACGGCGCTGCCGATCATCGTTGCCGTGACGAGCGTTGCCGTCAACGCGGGCGCGCTGTCGCAAGACATCGCGTCGGTTATGGTTGCCGCCGGCGCCATCACGGTGTTCTTGATGCCATTGCTCGCGCAGCTCTTCTACCGCGTGGTGGATGCTGCGCCGGTCGCCGCCGTGGCAGAAGTTGCCGAGCATCCATCCGATGCGCTCGACATCCTGCGCGCTCATCACGATTTGGCGAGTCTGCTCGCACGAGAGCACGAGCTGCTGACTTCGCATGGCCATGGTCGCGTATTCGAGGGCCTGCCTACGCTCGATACGATTGCCGAGCGTCTTTCCGCCGAGGCGGCGAGCGGCCACATCGATGCCCGCATCGTGGACGCGGCGCACCTGCTTGCCGATAAGACTTATGGTGATGAGATCGACACGTCCGAGCTGACTCCGCATGAGCGTCGCCGCCTGGAGCGCGCCAAGCTCGCCGTGCGCGAATACCGCCGCCGCATGCTGGAGCTCTATGCACGCGATGAGGCCCAGGACGACGACGGCAGGTAGCCAACGCCGCCGCGGAAAATGCGTCCCGGAATTGGCGTCCAGAGTGGGACGTGCTTTCCGCGAGAGGCCCGTTGCGGAAAGCGTGTCCCAGAATTCGCGCCCAGAATGGGACATAGTTTCCGAAAAAGGCCCTGAGGGAAGCTTCGCCCCGTTCTGAGCTGAAATACCGGGACGCAGCTTCCCCTGCAAACAGAAGAAGGCGCGCTGCCTGTGGTTGATGCAGGCAGCGCGCCTTTTGCGTTGAGCTTCGTTGAGGTTCGAAGTAGTGGACTAGTTGGCCATGACGCCTTCGGTCCATGCCTCGACGTCCTCGATGCGCAGGACGTTGGCGACCTCGGCCACGCAGTCGACGCTGGCAAGCTCGGCGGCGGCAGCCTGGACGTCCTTCTCGAGCGCGCGGTGCGTCAGGAAGATGACCGAGCAGGCATCGCTGACGCCCGACTTGCCGTCCTCGACCTGGTTGATGAGCGAGATCGAGATGTTGTGCTTGGCAAAGATGTCGACCGTCTCGGACAGGGCGCCCACGCGGTCGGCGACTTTCAGGCGCACATAGTACTTGGTCTGGAGCTCGTCCATGGGCTTAAAGGCGAGGTTGTGACCATAGGGCTCAATCTCGGGCAGCGGAGCCACGCCGCGGCTGATCTGCTCGGAGAGCGACAGGATATCGCCCACGACGGCGCTCGCGGTGGGGAAGGAGCCTGCGCCGGCACCGTAGAACATGGTCTCGCCCACGGCGTCGCCTACCACGTAGACGGCGTTCATGGCGCCGTTGACCTTGGCAAGCATGTGGTCGGCGGGGATCAGCGTGGGATGCACGCGGACGTCGACGCCAGCGTCGGTGTTGCGTGCGATGCCCAGCAGCTTGATGGTGTAGCCGAGCTCGCGGGCCTGGGCAATGTCTTCGGCGCCGATGGTACGGATACCTTGCTGGTAGACATCGTCGGTGGTCACGCGGGTGCCAAAGCCGATGGAAGCGAGGATTGCCGTCTTGCTGGCGGCGTCGAAGCCGTCGACGTCGGCGGACGGGTCGGCCTCGGCATAGCCCTTTGCCTGGGCGTCGGCGAGCACGTCAGCGTAATCGGCGCCCTCGGCGTCCATGCGCGACAGGATGTAGTTGGTGGTGCCGTTAAGGATACCGGCGATGGTCAGGATCTTGTTGCCCACCAGGTCGTGCTCGAGCGTGCTCACAATGGGGATGCCGCCGCCGCAACTGGCCTCGCACTTAATCTGTACGCCGCACGCGCGCGCCTTCTCGGCAAGCGTCTCGACGTGACGGCCCAGCAGGGCCTTGTTGGCAGAGACGACGTGCTTGCCGTTCTCGAAGGCGGTGGTGAATATCTCGGTTGCGGGATGCTCGCCGCCGATCAGCTCGACGACGATGTCGACGGCGGGGTCGGTGACGACGTCGTGCCAGTCACTCGTAAAGGCCTCGCGCTCAATGCCTGCCGCCTCGGCCTGCTCCCAAGCAAGCGCGCAGGCGCGGGTCAGCTTAAGGTCGATGCCGTAGGCTGCCAGGTACTCATCGTGGTGGCTCTTGATCAGACGGGCCACGCCGCCGCCGACGGTTCCCAGACCGATCAGACCGACGTTCACGGTGCGCATGGGTTCGCTCATAGATAGCTCCTTCGTGCATCTTATGGATGGATTAACCACTTAAAGGTTGAGTGCATTCTAGCGTGAACCGAGGGCGCGTGCTCGCCAGGCAACAGGAGTCGCACAAAACGGCACCCCCGAAACGCTGCGGAAACATTGGAAACATGCTCGCTACAAACGAACTTCCGTAACAAACTGTCAACGTTTGCACCATAAGGTTTGCCCTGTACCGCAAGACGGCCGCATCGCGGCTAGCGAAAAGGGGGACACCATGTTTAGCATCAACAACGTACTTAACCGCAGGAGTTTCCTTGCCGGAGCCGCGGCGCTCGGAAGCACCGTCGCGCTCGCCGGTTGCTCTTCGGACGGCGCGGACGGCGGCTCCGCCGATGAAGACGGCGCATTCAAGATCGGTGTCATCGGCCCTCTGACCGGCGCCGCGGCAACCTATGGCGTTTCGGCCGAGAAGGGTGCCAAGCTCGCCGCCAAGGATTTCTCGACCAAGGACCTCAAGCTCTCGCTTAAGTCCGAGGACGACGTCGCTGACGGCGAGAAGGCCATCAACGCCTTCAATACCCTGTGCGACTGGGGCATGCAGGCGCTCGTCGGCCCCGTCACGACTGGTGCCGCCGTCGCCGTCTCGGGCGAGATTGCCGACGATATGCTCATGGTCACGCCCTCGGCCTCGTCTCTCGACGTCACCAAGGACAAGACCACGGTTTTCCAGGTTTGCTTCACCGATCCCACCATGGGCGCCAGCGCCGCAAAGTTCTTGGCCGAGAAGTACGCGGATGCCAAGATCGCCCTGTTCTACAACTCCGGCGATACGTATAGCTCGGGCGTTGCCGACGCTTTTGCCGAGCAGGCCAAGGCCTCAAAGCTCGACATCGTCGATACCGAGACCTTTAAGGACGACTCTTCCACGAGCTTTACCAACCAGCTCACCAAGGCCAAGGAGGCCGGCGCCACGCTCGTCTTTGCGCCGATCTACTACACGCCGGCGTCCGTTTTGCTCAAGAACGCCAAGGACATGGGCTACGACATGACCCTCATGGGTACCGATGGCATGGACGGCCTGCTCTCTGTGGAAGGCTTCGATACCTCTCTTGCCGAGGGCGTACTGCTCATGACCCCGTTTTCGGCTGACGATGAGAAGAATGCCGACTTCGTCAAGGCCTATAAGGATGCCTACGACGAGACGCCCAACCAGTTTGCCGCCGACGCTTACGATTGCGTCCACGCCATCGTCGAGGCTATCGATAAGGCGGGGATTGACATTTCGGTCGATGGTGCCGAAATTGCCGACGATCTTGCCAAGGCCATGCGCAAGATCAAGATCGAGGGCCTGACGGGCGAGCTCACGTGGAACGACGAGGGTCAGGTCGAAAAGCCCGCCACGGCCTATGTGATCCAGGACGGCAAGTACATCTCCGCCTAAGTGCATATAACGAGACCGGTGGGGTCGTTTTATTCAGGGCAAGGGCGCTTGTAACAGAACAGAAACATTACTTTCACACAATAAAGTGGCTAAACTGCATAAACCGATAGGAATACGCACAAATATGGATAAATGGACAAAACAAAAGAAAAGTTGAAATAATCGCCACTTTTCTCAACTAAAGCGTCTACTATTTTGCGAACGCCGAACACGGCGAAGGATGGCCTGTCGGGTAACCGAAACCCGACGAGATTTGAGAGGAGAGCCGCATGTCGAGCCTCACCGGTAAGTCATTGAACCCTGTTATGAATCGCAGGAGCGTTATCGCGAGCGCAGCAGGTCTGGGGGCGATGTCCATTCTAGCTGGCTGCTCCTCCAACGGCGGCGACAGCGGTTCCGCGTCGGCCGACGGTTCCTTTAAGATCGGCACCATCGGACCGCTGACCGGCGCCAACGCGTCCTACGGCAAGTCCGTTACCCAGGGCGTCGAGCTTGGCTGCAAGGATTTCTCGACCAAGGAGCTGCCGCTTGCCAGCAAGGCCGAGGATGACCAGGCCGATGGCGAGAAGGCCGTCAACGCCTTCAACACCCTGCTCGACTGGGGCATGCAGGCCCTCGTCGGCCCGACCACCACGGGTGCGTCGGTTGCCGTTGCCGCAGAGTGCGGTAACGACCCCAAGACGTTCATGATCACCCCGTCCGCGTCCTCCGAGGACGTCACCGACGGCAAGGATTGCGTCTTCCAGGTTTGCTTCACCGACCCCAACCAGGGTGTCAACGCTGCCAAGTTCCTGGCGCAGAAGTATGCGGACGAGAAGTTCGTGCTGTTCTATAACTCTGGCGACGCCTATTCTTCGGGCATCGCAGATTCCTTTAAGGCCCAGGCCGCCGAGTCCAAGCTCGAGATTGTCGACGAGGAGACCTTTAAGGACGACTCCGCCACGAGCTTTACCAACCAGCTGACCAAGGCCAAGCAGGCCGGCGCCACCATGATCTTTGCGCCGATCTACTACACGCCGGCGTCCGTCCTGCTCAAGAACGCCAAGGACATGGGCTACGACGTCAAGATGATGGGCTGCGACGGCATGGACGGCATCTTGGGCGTTGAGGGCTTCGACACCTCTCTTGCCGAGGGTCTGCTGCTCATGACCCCGTTCTCCGCCGACGACGAGAAGAACGCCGACTTCGTCAACGCCTACAAGGATAAGTACGGCGATACTCCCGACCAGTTTGCCGCCGACGCCTACGACGGCGTGCACGCGGTGGCCGAGGCCGTCAAGGAGGCCGGTCTTGGTGCCGACGCCGACCCGACCGAGGTCGCCGAGAAGCTGTCCAAGGCTATGCTCAAGATTACCGTTGACGGTCTGACCGGCAAGCTCACCTGGAACGATAAGGGCCAGGTCCAGAAGGAGCCCACGGCGTACGTCATCACCGACGGCAAGTACGTACAGGCCTAATTGGCCGCCTTACATAGAGCGGTTTTGATCCCAAGCAGGGGAGGTTTTGGCCTTCCCTGCTTGCTTGGTATCTAGGGACAGTGTAACGTCCCTGTTTCATACATTAACTGGAAACCTATTCGAAAGGGGGATGTGGAACATGACGGTCTTTATCCAATACCTGGTCAACGGCCTGTCCATGGGCAGCGTCTACGCCATCATCGCGTTGGGCTACACCATGGTCTACGGTATCGCCAAGATGCTCAACTTCGCTCACGGCGATGTCATCATGGTCGGTGCCTATGTCTCGTTCTGCGCCACGTCGTATCTCGGCCTCCCGGGCTGGGCATCTGTAGTTCTCTCTTGTGTGGTCTGCACGGTTCTCGGTGTTCTCATTGAGGGTCTGGCCTATAAGCCGCTGCGCCAAGCAGGCCCGCTGGCCGTTCTGATCACGGCCATCGGCGTGTCTTACTTCCTGCAGAACGCCGCGCAGCTTCTGTGGGGCGCCACGCCCAAGAACTTCACTTCGCTCGTCACCTTCCCGGTGCCGGAGTTCTTGGCCAAGTTTAACGTAAGCGCCGTCTCGCTTGTCACCATCGTCGCCTGCCTGGTTATCATGGCCGGCCTGATGTTCTTTACAGGTAAGACCAAGATGGGCAAGGCCATGCGCGCTGTGTCCGAGGACAAGGCCGCCGCTCAGCTCATGGGCATCAACGTCAACCGCACCATCTCGATGACGTTCGCCATCGGCTCCGCCCTTGCCGCCATCGCCGGCGTGCTCCTGTGCTCCTACTCGCCGGTGTTGCAGCCCACCACGGGCGCCATGCCTGGCATCAAGGCCTTCGACGCTGCCGTTTTCGGCGGCATTGGTTCCATCCCCGGTGCCTTTGTCGGTGGTATTCTCATCGGCATCATCGAGGCGATGGCGCAGGCTTACATTTCCACGAGCCTTGCCAACTCCATCGTCTTTGGTGTTTTGATCATCGTCCTGCTCGTCAAGCCTGCCGGCCTCTTGGGCAAGTACGTCCCCGAGAAGGTGTAGGTGAGCGTTATGAAGTTTCTTAAAGACAGGCAGACGCGTCACGACTTTGTCACGTACGCCATGTGCGTTGTGGCGTTCGCCATCGTGTTCTTTATGCAGTCCAACCACATGATCCCGCGCATGATCGCCGGTCAGTTGGTTCCCATCACGGCCTATATCGTCATGGCCATCTCCCTTAACCTTGTCGTCGGCATCGCGGGCGACTTGTCGCTGGGCCACGCGGGCTTTATGAGCGTCGGTGCCTATATGGGCATCGTCACTGCCGTCGCGCTGGAGAGCACCGTTCCGTCCGATCCGATGCGTCTGATCATCAGCATTGTGGTCGGCGCTATCGCCGCTGCCATCTTGGGCTTCTTGATCGGTATTCCGGTCCTGCGCCTGAGCGGCGACTATCTGGCCATCGTGACCCTCGCTTTTGGCGAGATTATCAAAGAGGTCGTCACCTGTCTCATTGTGGGCGTCGATTCCCGCGGCCTGCATGTGATCTTTAACATCACGGGTAACTCCACGATCGACGACCTGCACCTGCTCGAGGACGGCACCGCCATCATCAAGGGCGCGCAGGGCGCATCGGGCGTGTCGACCTATTCGACCTTCCTTGCCGGCGCAATCCTGGTTATGGTCGCGCTCGTGATTGTGCTCAACCTGGTTCGCAGCCGTACCGGTCGTGCCATTATTGCCGTGCGCGACAACAAGATCGCTGCCGAGTCTGTGGGCATCTCCGTCACCCAGTACCGCATGATCGCCTTCGTGGTTTCCGCTGCCCTCGCCGGTGCTGCCGGAGCTCTGTTCGGCGGTAACTTCTCGCAGCTTTCCGCTACTAAGTTCGACTTCAATACGTCCATCCTCATTCTGGTGTTCGTGGTCCTGGGCGGCCTGGGCAACATGCGCGGCTCCGTTATCGCCGCGGCGCTGCTCACGGTGCTCCCCGAGCTGCTCCGTCAGTTCTCGGACTACCGCATGCTCATCTACGCCATCGTATTGATTCTGGTCATGGTCTTTACCAACAACCCACAGCTCAAGGCGTTCTTCGCACGCATTAAGGACCGCTTTGCTTCCAAGAAGGAGGTGGCAGCCGATGCCCAGTAAGTTTGAGTTCAACAAGGGCAAGATGGTCCCGTATCCTTCTGGCGCCATCGTTCCCGACCGCGACCTGGGCCAGCGCCCGGCGCTCGAGTGCATCCACCTGGGCATTGAATTCGGCGGCCTTAAGGCAGTCGATGACTTTAGCCTGACCATCGGCAAGACTGAGATCGCCGGTCTCATCGGCCCCAACGGTGCCGGCAAGACCACGGTCTTCAACCTGCTCACCAAGGTGTACCAGCCTACGCACGGCACCATCCTGCTCGATGGTGAGGACACCTCGGGCAAGTCGGTCTACCAGGTCAACCGCATGGGTATTGCCCGTACGTTCCAGAACATTCGCCTGTTCAACACCATGACGGTGGAGGACAACGTTAAGGTCGGCCTGCACAACCAGGAGCGCTACTCCGGCTTTGAGGGCGTGCTGCGCCTGCCGACGTATTGGAAGCACGAGAAGGCCGCCCACGAGCGCGCCATGGAGCTGCTGTCCATCTTTGACATGGAGCACCTGGCAAACGAGCAGGCCGGCTCGCTTCCTTACGGCGCCCAGCGTCGTCTGGAAATCGTCCGCGCGCTTGCCACCAACCCCAAGCTGCTGCTGCTCGACGAGCCTGCCGCCGGCATGAACCCGTCCGAGACCGCAGAGCTCATGGCGAACATCGTCAAGATTCGCGACACCTTCGGCATCGCCATCATGCTTATCGAGCATGATATGTCGCTCGTCATGAACATCTGCGAGGGCATCTGCGTGCTTAACTTTGGCAAGGTTATCGCCAAGGGCACGGCAGAGGAAATCCAGAACAACGACGCCGTTATCGAGGCGTATCTGGGTAAGCAGGATAAGGGGGAGAACTAAATGGCAGAGCCGATGCTTTCCGTCTACAACATCAACGTCTGGTACGGCGCCATCCACGCCATCAAGGACATCTCCTTTAACGTTAACGAGGGCGAGATCGTGGCCTTGATTGGTGCCAACGGTGCCGGCAAGTCCACAACGCTCAAGACCGTCTCGGGCCTGCTGCGCTCCAAGACCGGCTCCATCAAGTTTATGGGCGAGGACATTACCCATACGCCCGCTGATAAGCTGGTTGGTAAGGGCCTGGCTCAGGTTCCCGAGGGTCGTCGCGCCTTTTTGCAGATGACGGTTGAGGAGAACCTGGAGATGGGCGCCTATACGCAGCCCAAGTCCACGGTGGCTCCGGGCCTGGAGCGCGTCTACGAGCAGTTCCCGCGCCTGAAGGAACGTCGTCGCCAGGTCGCCGGCACCCTTTCAGGCGGCGAGCAGCAGATGCTCGTTATGGGGCGCGCCCTTATGAGTAACCCCAAACTGCTTATGCTCGACGAACCTTCCATGGGTCTGGCGCCGATTCTGATCGAACAGATCTTCCAGATTGTCGAGGACCTGCACAAGGCCGGCACCACGGTGCTTCTGGTCGAGCAAAACGCGCAGATGGCGCTTTCCATCGCCACACGCGGTTACGTGCTCGAGACCGGCAAGATCACCATGACCGGCACCGGCCAAGAGCTCCTGCACGACGACAACGTCCGCAAGGCTTACCTGGGCGGCTAGGGACTTCCGCCGTTCTGCCGAACGGCGGACCGGCCGACGCTGCGCGGGCGCCCTGATCGACGTGCCGAAGCTCCTCACCCTTGGGGCTATGCCGCGGTACGAGGCCAGGTGGTCATGGTCCGGGAACCTCGCGATGTCGAATGACACCGCGAGGTTCGCCGCCGTCCTCGGCGGCCTCGACCCCCGAGTGGGCGATCCCCACGCGCTAACGCCTGCAAACAAGGGGATCGCCAAGACGCCGCCGGGCACCTCCGTCATAGACGTGGAAGTGCGGCCGCGCTGAAGCACTGCGCGGTGTCTGCTCGCTTATGTGCGCATCACGAAGGAAGACCAGATCGGTGAGCGGGATTGGCCCGAAGTCGAGAGATTCCCATCAGCCTCTCGTCGGTCGATGACCGGTTCACCACGCAGGAAGAGCGTGACGGAAGGTCTCGCAAAAAGGCTCCGAGCGCGGCGTGCTCATGCCCGTCGTGGTGCGCCCGAAGGGGGGGGGACGGCTGCTACGAGCTCGATCATTTGCGAGGAGAAGACGAACCAGTCGTTGCAGATCCAATATGGATCTCGCCGACCTCGGCAAGCTGCTCGATGAGTGGAAGCCCTGTCGGGTCGTCTATTTCAACACCACCCAGAATGATGGTGTCATCGCGCAGGTCGATCTGCGTGTTGAGCACAGCGAGGTTAAAGCCGGAGGCCACAAATCCGATAGCAGCCAGGACGAGCCCCGTGGCAACAAGCCCACCCGCTACGGCAAGGTAAATCCTTTTTACGCTGGACATGTTTGCACTCCTTCCTATGCCGTGAGCGGCGCCGCTTCGGCGCCCATGCGGCTCTTATTGCCTCGATCTTTCCAGAAGGGCGAAACGGCTTTCTTCGCCCAAAGGGCAGAGAGGCGCGCGATCTGCTTGGACGCCGTCCAGGCGCCGGCTCCCGTGAGGAGCGCCACACCGATGGAAGCGAATCCCATTCCCATCGAGGCCAAAACGTACGGAACATGCCCGATAATGATGCCGTCCACGGCGAACAGGAGCCCTACCAGGCCCGCGCCCCCGAATGCCGCGGCCACGATCCACACGCAGAGCGCAAGAACCCAAATACAGATGTAGACTGCAGCGGCAACGGCGACGAACGCGAGCAGCAGCGGAATCCATACCGGAGAGCCCACGATGGCGAGCGCCCATAGAAGTGCTGTGCTCTTGCGCTTGGTCCTCGCGATCGCGCGCGGCACGGCGGGCAGTTCGTCGAGCGTTGCCTCGGCGACCTCACCGGGCGTGCCCATGGCGGCCACAGCCTCGGCCTCCGTCATGCCGTCCTCCATACGGTCGGCGATGGCCTCCGCGTAGAACTCCTGCGTTTCCTTTACCTGATCTGCCGGCAGGCAGGCCAGAAGCTCGCCCAGCCGGTTCAAGAACTCATCGCGCGTCATGGTGCGCCCCCTCCACGTAACGGTAGATCTCCTGCACGGATGGCCATTCGGCGAGGAACTCGGCGATACGCTCGCGCCCGGCGTCCGTGATGCGGTAGTACCTCCGCAGCCGCCCGTTGTGCTCGGCGGAGCGCGCGGTGATGCAGCCCGCCTTCTCCAGGCGCTTGAGCAACGGATAGAGCGTGGATTCCGTGAGCCCCATACTCGCGGGCACGTCCTTCACGATCTGATAGCCGTAGGATTCCTCGCCCGAGACGGCCGCGAGCACGCAGGCCTCGAGGAAGCCGCGCTTCATCTGTGCCTCCATCCGCACACCTCCTTTCGTAGTATACTGTGTAACACCTACTATATGACACATAGTATATGATGTCAACAGTTGTCGTATAGGGAGTCCGGTCTGTCTGTCCCCTGCGGGTACTCATTGGGGACGTGCTTAAATGAGTACCCATCGCTCAAGGTGGCACCTGGGGACGTTCCTTATGTGCCGGCACTTTGGGACACTCCTTGTCAAGGTTTTGTTCCATCGTGCGGGTTGCTATTTAACGTGCGACAATGCCGTGTGGAAATCGAAATGTCTCCTGGGGGCTATCTATGCTGTACGAGTTTTGTGCCGAGAACTTTGAGCGGGTGCCGGCGGCTATCGATGCCGGTGCTAAGCGCATCGAGTTGTGCGACAACCTTGCCGTCGGTGGTACCACGCCCTCGGCCGGCGTTATCAGCGCTACGGTCAGTTATGCTCACGAGCACGACGCTCGAGTGATGTGCATGATCCGTCCGCGTGGCGGCGACTTTCACTACAACCAGGACGAGCTGCGCATGATGGAGATGGACTTGGGCCTTGCCGTGAGCGCCGGCGCCGACGGCTTGGTCTTTGGCTGCTGCAAGCCCTGCGCCGGCGGATGGGCGCTCGACGAGCTCACGCTCGGCGCCCTCGTGATGGCTGCGGGCTGCGCGACCGAGGAGTGCAAGCGCGGGCCCATCGACATTACCTTTCACATGGCCTTTGACCAGCTCTCGCCCGAGACTCAGCTCGATGCGATTGACACGCTTGCCGACTGCGGTGTTACGCGCATCCTGACGCATGGCGGCGCGGCCGGTACGCCGATCGAGGACAACCTGGAGCATCTGTCGCGTCTTATCGAGTGTGCGGGAGACCGCCTGACCATCCTTCCCGGCGGCGGCATTTCCACGGCCAACCGCGATACCGTGGCGGCGGCACTGGGCGTCTCCGAGCTCCATGGCACCAAGATCGTGCCGCTGGAGGTATAACCCGTGGCGCTGGTATTTGACGTTCAGCAGGCGAACGGTAAGCCCGACGACAACCGCCGCCCCGGCACCACGTGCCCCTTTTGCGATACAGAAGGGCTCACCGACATCATTCGCCGTGATGGCGATTGCATTTGGCTCGAGAATAAGTTCAAGACCCTGCGCGCCACCCGTCAAACCGTGCTGATCGAGTCGGCCGATCACGATGCCGACCTGGTGACCTATGAGCCGGATGAACTCCACCATGTGATGCGGTTTGCCCTGGGTTGCTGGCAGCAGATGATCGATTCACAGCAGTATCGAAGCGTGCTCATGTACAAGAACAAGGGTCCGCTCTCGGGCGGTAGTCTCGTTCATCCGCACATGCAGATTGTGGGTTTGGAGCAGGAAGACGGCTATGCTTCGCTGACTTCCACCAATTTCGAAGGCATCAATGTCTGGCAACAGGGGAGGATCTCGGTCAACATCTCAACCGAACCGATCATGGGGTTCTTTGAGATCAACGTTTCAGCCCCGCAAGGAATCGCCGCTAGCGATGACACAAGAGACCAAGCCGAGGCGGATCTCTTCGCCGATGCGATCCAGGTAGCTCTGCGCTATATCCTGAACGAGCACCACGGTGGTCGCGCGGAGTCGTACAACTTGTTCTTCTACCACATAGACGGCCGGACCATTGCCAAGGCGCTGCCACGTTGGGTGGTATCGCCCTACTTTGTGGGCTATCGTCTGGCCCAGGTCAATGCTGAGACCACGCTCGATATCGATGCTGAGTGCCTGCGTGCGCATCTGGAAACGCTCGTATAGCAAGACTAACACCCGCGTAATGCGGACAGTCTAGCGTGCCATGGCGTTGCGGCCGGCCTCGACACGCTTGCGCTGGGCGGCGCGCTCCTCGCCGGTCAGACGCTCAAAGAGGTGCCCGATAAGCGAGGCGAGCACCTGCTGAAACAACGTTCCACACATGACGGGAAACACGACTTCGCCCGGAAAGTATTGCGTGGCGATGACGGCGCCCGAAGAGATGTTACGCATGCCGCAGGTAAAGCACATGGTAGTCGTCTCGCTATATGGCAGATGCAGCGCACGGGCGACCAGAAAACCGACGACAAAGCCGCTGATGGCGAAGGTCAAAATAAAGAGGGCGACTTCCAGGCGCACCGCGTTCATGTGCAGCACGTACTCGCTCATGGCGGTGGAGTTGGAGGCGATAACGCCCATCATCATGAACTTGCAGGCGGGCGAGAGCGCGGGGGAGAGCTTCTCGTGTCCCCATCCACGCGTGAGCTCGTTGATCACGATGCCGAGCACGGCGGG
This sequence comes from Collinsella aerofaciens, assembly GCF_015546965.1. GTDB lineage: Bacteria > Actinomycetota > Coriobacteriia > Coriobacteriales > Coriobacteriaceae > Collinsella > Collinsella aerofaciens_X. The sequence goes on along the minus strand of NZ_JADMUF010000008.1, from coordinate 12,167 downwards.
GATGGCGATCATAAAGGCCATGTCCTGCATCATGTTCGGCACATCGATCGAGACGGTGGCACCCAGCAAGAGCTTAAGCGTGAGCGGAATCGTCACAGGGGAGATAACCGAGGACGTCAGGATGATGGTGAGCGCGAGCGGGCCGTTGCCGCCGAACATGCTGATCCACATAAAAGCGGTGACGGCCACGGGCACGCTGTACTCGAGCACGATGCCGCAGACAAGGTTGGGGTTGGAGCCAAAAAAGAGTGACCCTATGGCATACGCCGCGATGGGAATAAGCACTGCCGAGACCAGTAGCGCCAGAATCAGGTGCAGCGGACGGTGGAACACCTCGGCTACCTGGTGAAAGGTGTTGCTGAGCGCGCCCTGAAACGTCATAAAGGCGAAGAGGGCGGGAACAATGGGCTTGAGCACGCCGATCTGCTGGGGAAAGAGCACGCCGAGCGCCACGCAAATCGGAACGATGATCTGCATATGCCCCGCGAGGAACTTTCCCAGTCCAGCCCATTGCTTCATATGTCCCGTGACTCCCTTTATCCGCGAACTCGTTTGTATGGATATGCTAGACGCTCGTATGCGTCCGTGCGGCTGAAACGCTCGATTATTTCGAGGCCATTACCGCCATCGTTTGCCGAAACCGCGGCGCACCGCGGCGTTTTGCGTCCGCGCTGCACGGTATAATAAATCCGTTCAACAGATCTGCCTGCCGAAGCGGGCATACACAGAGGACTCATCGCTATGAACCGTGAGAGGTATCGCGGCGACCTGCCCCTATCAGGGGTGGGTGCCTATGTCATCGCTTAAGACGACGCATCGCTGGGCGGTCGCTCAGCAAAACCCCGAGCTTGAAAAGGAGCTTTCGGCTGGTCTGGGCATTCCCGGGCTGGTGGCGCGCATTATGGTCGCGCACGGCATTGGCTCCATCAAAGAGGGCCAATTGTTTTTGACGCCTTCGCTCGATCGCGACTGGGCCGACCCACTCATTATCCCGGGCATGTCGGTCGTTGCCGACCGCGTCGAGCGTGCTATTCGCAACCACGAGCACATTGCAGTCTTTGGCGATTTTGACGTTGACGGTATTACGTCGACCTGTCTGTTGACCGAGGCGCTGCGCACGTTTGGCGCCGATGTCACGCCGTTTATTCCGCATCGATTTGATGAGGGCTACGGTCTTTCGCGCGCGGCACTCGACCGCGTTAACGAGCTCGCTCGCCCCCAGCTGATCGTGACCGTCGATAACGGCATTGCCGCCAAGGAAGAGGTTTCCTATCTGGAGAGCCTGGGGATCGATTTGGTGGTCACGGACCATCACGAGCCCTCCGACCAGGTGCCGCAGGGTGTACCCCTGACCGACCCCAAGCTCGAGGACGAGGGCCCCTCGCGCGAGCTCGCCGGTGCTGGCGTGGCGCTCAAGCTGGTGCAAGTCCTGGGTGAGCGCCTGGGCAAGCCGTCGTATTGGCGTTCGCTAATCGAGGTCGCGGCGCTGGGCACCGTGTCCGACATGATGCCGCTCACGCCCGAGAACCGCGCGCTGGTTGCCGAGGGCATCCAGCAGATGCGCGTAACCGCTCGCCCCGGCTATATCGCGCTTGCCTCGCTCGCCAAGGCGGACCTTTCGAGCATTACGGCGGATGGCCTGTCATTCTCGCTCATTCCCCGCTTAAACGCTGCCGGTCGCATGGCCGATCCCAAGCTGGCGCTCGACCTGCTGCTTGCCCACAATCCCATCGAAGCAAGCGCGCTGGCGGCTGAGCTCGAGGAAATCAACCGCCAGCGCCGTGAGATCGAGGCGGAGCTCACGCGCGATGCCATCGCAAAGGTCGAGGAGACCTATGACGGCGGACGCGCGATCGTCGTGGGCGGTGAAGGCTGGCACGAGGGCGTCAAGGGCATCGTGGCAAGCCGTCTGACCAACCGCTATCACGTGCCGGCACTGCTGTTCTCGATCGAGGACGGTATCGCGCGCGGCTCTGGTCGCTCGGTGGGCAAAGTTAACCTGTTTGACGCCGTTGAGCGCTGTTCCGACCTGCTGATTCGTCGCGGCGGACATGCCGGTGCGGTGGGAGTGACCATCGAGGCGTCCAAGCTCGACGAGTTCCGTCGACGTCTTTCCGCCGTGCTGTCCGAGCTTCCCGCCGAAGACTTTGAGGACACCGACGAGGTTGCCGCCACGGTCGACCTTTCCGAGTTGAATATCGAGACTATAGAGCAGATTTCCCGTCTTGAGCCGTTTGGCCAGGGCAACAAGGTGCCGCTGCTGGCCGCCGAGGGCGTGACGATGTGCGATCGCGCCGTGGTGGGCAAAACCGGCGAGCACATGCGCTTTGTGGCGACCGATGGCGCCGCGAGTGTGCCGGCCATTATGTTCCGCGTGCCGCAAATCGATAAGCTCATCAACTGCGATAGCGCTGTCGACTTGGTGTTCGAGGCCGTTGCCGAGCATTGGCAGGGGCGTGTGAAGCCCAAGCTCATGATCAAGGATGTTCTGGTCCGCGATACCACGCTGCCCAGCGTCGACGATCCGGCATGCGAGCTTCGTCGTGGCGTGCAGCCGGCGGATTCCGGCCTGCGCCTGGAGTCGCGTAAACGCGAGACGCTCGCCCAGCTTTCTTATACCGAGCTGACGCGCTCGCTTATCCATAGCTTTATAGGCTCGAACCAGCCGCATCGCGCGCAGGTCGAGGCGCTCGATGCCCTGGCCGATCACCAAAGTGTTCTGGCCGTTATGGGAACGGGGCGCGGCAAGTCGCTCATCTTCCATGTGCATGCCGCGCGCGAGGCGGTCCTTCGCGGGCGTGCGAGCATCTTTGTCTATCCACTGCGTGCGCTCGTTGCCGACCAGGCCTATCACCTCTCGTCGACGATGGCAGCGCTTGGCATTGGCGTTGGCGTGCTGACCGGCGAGACCGTGGAGGCCGCACGCGATGACGTGTTCGCCGGTCTAGCTTCGGGCCGCACCGGTATCGTGCTCACGACGCCCGAGTTCCTGTCTATCCACCGTGACCGTTTCGCGCGTTCGGGCCGCATCGGCTTTGTCGTTATCGATGAGGCGCACCACGCCGGCCTTGCCAAGGGCGGCGACCGCAGCGCCTATCTTGACATGCCCGATATCCTCAAAGCCCTGGGCGACCCGGTCGTTATGGCTGCGACGGCCACCGCGACGGCTCCGGTCGTGGCCGAGCTTGCCCGCATGTTGCCGATCACTCGCACGGTGGTCGACGAGACGGTGCGCGAGAACCTGCAGCTCGAGGACGACCGCGACCTTGCGAGCCGCGAGAACCGTTTGGTGTCGATCGTGGCGACGGGGGAGAAGACCGTCATTTACGTCAATTCGCGCGACCAGTCCGTGGCGCTCGCCAAGACGTTGCGCAAGCGTGTGCCCGATTGCGCAGCCCATATCGCGTTCTATAACGCGGGGCTTGCGCGTTCCGATCGCCGCCGCGTGGAGGAAGCATTCCGAGACGGAAGCCTCAGCTGCATCGTTTCGACCTCCGCCTTTGGCGAGGGTGTCAACCTGCCCGATATCCGCCATGTCGTGCTCTACCACATGCCGTTTGGCGCCATCGAGTTCAACCAGATGAGCGGACGTGCCGGCCGCGATGGCCAGCCCGCCGTGATCCATCTGCTCTATTCGTCGCGCGACGCCCGCATTAACGAGCGCCTGCTCGACTGCTATGCGCCCGAGCGCGACGAGCTCGTCACGCTCTATCGCGCGCTGCAGACCATGTGGCGCTCCAACCGCGGCAAAACCGGGGACGATTCCTTTAGCGCGAGCGATATCGACATCGCGCAGATGTGCCTTGCCATCGATGCCCGCACGCCGGTCGACGAGCGCTCGGTGGAAAGCGGCCTGGGAATCTTCGAAGAGCTTGGTTTCTGTCGAGTTTCGGGGTTTGACGACACTCGTCGCATCGCGATGGCCGAAAACCCCGGTCGCGTGCAATTGAGCAGGTCAATTCGCTATTTGGAGGGCTTGCGCTCGCGCATGGAGTTTTCGGCTTTCCGGAGCTGGGCGCTCGATTCGTGCGCTTCTGATATGCTAGCCAAAGTTAACCGCCCGATCGTACCGCGGGCCTAGGGGAAGGGGACCTCGATGGATGCCGCAGCCCGTACCGCCCATGATTCCACCCTCCAGCCGTTTTCGGAGATGGAGCACTATAAGCATGCCGATGAGCTGCCGCCCGAGATTATGGCGGACAGCTACGACAAGCTGGAGCGCCTGTGCCTCAAATATATGAATGAGGACGACTTTTCTAAGGTGGAGCAGGCCTATTGCTTTGCCGCCGAGAAGCACTGCAACCAAAAGCGCCGCTCGGGTGAGATGTACATCAACCATCCCGTCGAGGTGGCCATCATTTTGGCCGACCTCAAGATGGACTGCGATGTGGTGTGCGCCGCGCTGCTGCACGATACCGTCGAGGACACCGAGACCTCGCTCGCCGATGTTTCCGGCCTGTTTGGCGATACGGTGGCCGAGCTCGTCGATGGCGTGACCAAGCTCACCAACATCGAAGTCGACAGCATGGACGAGAAGCAGGCGCTCACGCTGCGCAAGATGTTCCTCGCCATGTCCAAGGACATTCGCGTCATCATCGTTAAACTTGCCGACCGTCTGCACAACATGCGAACGCTGGCAGCCCTGCGCGAGGATCGTCGCCTGTTTAAGGCTCGCGAGACCATGGACGTGTACGCGCCCTTGGCCGACCGCCTGGGCATGAGCTCTATCAAGTGGGAGCTCGAGGACCTGTCCTTCTTCTACCTGGAGCCCGATGCCTACCAGCGCATCGCGCGCATGGTGGCTGAGTCGCGCGAGGTCCGCGAGCGCTACCTTGCCGAGACCATCAAGACGCTTACTGATGAGCTCAACCGCATTGGCCTGGAGGACTTCCAGATCAACGGCCGCTCCAAGCACTATTGGTCCATCTACCAAAAGATGAAGCGCAAGGGTAAGGAGTTCTCCGAGATCTACGACCTGGTGGCGCTGCGCGTAATTACCCATTCGGTGCGCGATTGCTACTCCACGCTCGGTGCAGTGCATACGCTGTGGCACCCCATGCCCGGTCGCTTTAAAGACTATATCGCCATGCCCAAGGTCAATAACTACCAGTCGCTCCACACGACGGTCATCGGCCCCACGGCCCGCCCGCTCGAGATTCAGATTCGAACCTACGAGATGCATGAGCAGGCCGAGTACGGCATTGCCGCCCACTGGCTATATAAGAAGTCGGGCGGATCGTCTGCTTCCAAGACCAATGACGCTCAACGTCTGGACGACCAGATCAACTGGCTCAAGCATTCGCTCGATTGGGCGGCTTCCGACGAGATCACCGATGCCAAGGAATACCTGCACTCGCTGAAGGTCGATCTGTTCGATCAGGAGATCTTTGTCTTCACGCCCAAAGGCGAGGTCATGGCGCTTCGCGCCGGCTCCACGCCGCTCGACTTTGCCTATGCCGTTCACACCGAGGTGGGAAACCATTGCGTCGGCGCCAAAATCAACGGTGCGGTGGCTCCGCTCACGCACGAGATTAAGACGGGTGACCGTGTCGAGATCCTGACTAACAAGAGTTCCAAGCCGTCGCGTGATTGGCTCAAGATCGTTAAGACACCTTCCGCCAAGTCAAAGATCCGCCGCTATTTTGCCGCTGCGACCAAGGACGACGACGCTGCCGCCGGTCGCGATATGCTGGCCAAGGACCTGCGTAAGCGTGGCTATGGCATTTCTACGCCGCGTTCGACGCGTGCACTCAACGCCGTGGCGGAGCAGTTTAACTTCAAGCAGCTCGAGGACCTGTTTGCCGCCGTCGGCGCCGGCAAGGTTGCCCCGCGTGCTGTGGGCAATAAGGTCGGGCAAATCTTGGACCCCAAGCCCGAGGAACAGCTCACCAAGGCCGAGGCTATCGCCGAGGTCGTGAAGCAGCCCGCTCGCGGCTCCAATCGCAAGCCGCAAAAGCACGGCAAGAGCGCCAGTAACGGCATTATCGTCAAGGGCGAGAGCAACAGCGGCCTGCTGGTCCGTCTGGCTCATTGCTGCAACCCCGTGACGGGCGACGACATCGTCGGCTTCATTACGCGCGGTCGTGGCGTTTCGGTGCATCGCGCCAACTGCCCTAACGTCAAGGGTCTTATGGAACATCCCGAGCGCATGATCGATGTGGAGTGGGACGGCGCTGCCGACACCCTCTTCCAGGTCGAGATCGTGGTCGAGTGCCTGGACCGCATGGGCCTGCTCAAGGATGTCACCATTGCCATTGGCGATGCGGGTGGCAATATCCTTTCTGCCGCCACGTCGACCAACCGCGAGGGTATTGCAACCCTGCGCTTTATGGTCGAGATCTCGGACGCGAGCGGTCTGGATCCGCTGCTGGCTTCCATCAGCAGTGTCGATTCGGTCTACGACGCTCGCCGTCTTATGCCCGGCGAAGGCGGAGCTCAGCTCAAGCGTCGTGTGTAGGTGCGAGAGCCTCTCAGCATCATAGATATTGGTTACGTTCGAGGCATCGTTTGGTGCCTCGAACGTATTTTAGAAGGAGGGCATGCGCATGGGCGATATGACTTTGGACCTGACACCCCGAGGTTCGGCTTCGATTGAGGCGCTCGTCAACGGCCCCATTCAGACCAACAGTTACGCCGTGATTTCGAATGACGAGTGCTTAATCGTCGATCCGGCGTGGGAGGGCGAGCGTCTTGTGGAGCATATCCGCACCGCGCATCCTGAGGTGCGCGTACTCGGCTCTGTCTGCACGCACGGTCATGCCGACCATGTTGGCGGGGTTGCCGGGGTTCGAGCTGTCGTTGGCGACGGCGCGCTATATGAGTTGTGCGCTAAGGACGTGACGGTACCTCGCGCAAATATCGAGGAGCAGCGCACCATGTGGGGTATCGAGACGCCCGATCCGGGTGAGCCGACGCGTTTGCTTGCCGAGGGCGATACAATCGAGGTGGGCGACGTCTGCCTGCAGGTGATCGAGACGCCGGGGCATACGCCGGGCGGCATCGTCCTGTTCGCCGCGACCGAGCAGGGGAACATCGCCTTTGTGGGCGACACGCTTTTCCCGGGCAGCCACGGTCGTACCGATCTTTCCGGCGGTGACGAGGCGGCGATTATGCGCTCGCTCTCCAAACTTGCCAAGACGCTTCCGCCCGATACCGTTTGCTTGACGGGCCATGGCGATTCGACCACGATGGCGCGCGAACTTATGCAGAACCCGTTTATGCAGATGTAGGCTCGAAGCCGTCTTTCGAACCACGAAGACCGGTCAATCGTCAAGCTATTTTCCCCAGTGGGTCGATTCTTTGGGGCAAACGGTCAAAATTTGTCCAATCGGATGGTATTCGTGAACAAACGAACGTTTATGCTCGGGTATGTCGTGGTAAAATCTCAGGCGTTATCGGAGCAACCTTACAGGAGGTTTCTTTTATGCTCGTCAACGCAGCAGACATGCTCAAGAAGGCCGAGGCCGGCAAGTACGGTCTCGGTGCCTTCAACACCAACAACCTCGAGTGGACCTTGGCTATTCTCCAGGCCGCCGAGGAGGCCAAGTCTCCGCTGATCCTTCAGTGCACCGCTGGTGCCGCTAAGTGGATGGGCGGTTTCAAGGTCTGCGCCGACATGGTCAAGGCTGCCGTCGAGGCCACGGGCGTTACCGTTCCCGTCGCCCTTCACCTCGATCACGGTTCTTACGAGGACTGCTTCAAGTGCATCGAGGCCGGCTTTACGTCCATCATGTATGACGGCTCTCACGAGGAGACCTTCCAGCTTAACCTCGACCGCACCAAGGAGCTCGTTGAGCTTGCCCACTCCAAGGGCATGTCCATTGAGGCCGAGGTCGGCGGCATCGGTGGCACCGAGGACGGCGTGACCTCCAGCGGCGAGCTCGCTGATCCTGCTGAGTGCAAGCAGATTGCTGACTTGGGCGTCGACTTCCTCGCATGCGGTATCGGCAACATCCACGGCGTGTACCCTGCCGACTGGGCTGGCCTTTCCTTCGAGCGTCTGGGCGAGATCAAGGCCGAGACCGGCGACCTGCCCCTCGTCCTGCACGGTGGCACCGGCATCCCCGAGGATCAGATCAAGAAGGCCATCTCCCTGGGTATCTCCAAGATCAACGTCAACACCGACCTGCAGCTCGTCTTCGCCAAGGGCGTTCGCGAGTACATCGAGGCTGGCAAGGATCAGCAGGGCAAGGGCTTTGACCCCCGCAAGCTCCTCAAGCCTGGTCGCGACAACATCGTTGCCCGCACCAAGGAGCTCATGGAGGAGTTTGGCTCCGTCAACAAGGCGTAAGTAGCGGTTTAACTTTCCCGTCGGAGGCCCCGTTCACCCTACGCTTTTCCCTTGCGCTCACCTGGCTTTGCCAGAAGTCGCGCAATGGGAAAAGCTCCGGGCGAACGGGGCCTCCTTTGTTAACTCGCTGCAGGGTTACGAGGCTGAATTCATTTTTGCTACCGTTCAGCGGCGTTGATGGCTCCTTTGTTGGGGCTTTCTATTTATCTCGCTACAATGGGCTTCGAGAGTTCTAATGACTTGGAGTTTGGTATGGCTGTTATTAATGTGCTGCCTTCGGATGGGAAGGTTATTGACGAGGGTCCTGTTGGTTGCTCTATTGATGTTTGCTGTGATGACTTTCGCCATCTCGATATTGGACTGCCGCCCGAGATTCTTCGACTCAAGGATGCCGGATATTTGACGCAGGCTGTTGCGGCTTGTGATCGTCTTTTGAGGCAGAATCCTGAGCCTTCCCTGGCAGCCTGCGTTCGTGCCGAGCGGTATCGCATGCTTGAGACGCCGCTTCATTTTTCAGTGTCGCGCGATCGAGCTATTGCGATGATTCGCGAGGAGTGGCCTGAGTTTACCGAGGAGCAGTTTGACGATCTGATTGACCGTAAGCGTATTGACTGGCGCTTTATCGACGGCGAGCTGTTCGTTCTCGACAACTTCCTCGATTCGCTTCGCGTATATCCCAAAGAGGTTCCCGGCATGCGGTCCGATACTACGGACGGAATTGCAATGCGCAACGAGATGCTCAAGGAGATGGAGTCGCAAAACGGATTGGCTCGCGTCATTACGCTTAAAGCGTCTGTGTCTGTCCCCGGCGCTCTGGAGGGGGAGACCGTTTGCGCTTGGCTTCCCGTCGCGGCTGCCTGCCGTCAGCAGACTCGGGTCGAGATTCTCGACATGACGCCGGAAGGTGCTGTTGCTCCCGCGAACGCTTCGGCACGTACCGCCTCGTGGTCTTCTTCGAGTGAACGCTCATTCTCGGTGACCTATCGCTATCAAATCGATGCCGCTTATCGCGATATCTATGGGGGTGCGCTTCCGGCGCATCCTTGCATGGACGCGCCACTGCCCGTGGACACCTCCGAGGACCGTCCACACATTGCATTCACGCCGTATCTGCAGCAGCTGACGGCCGGTGTTGTTGACGGACTCGAGGATCCGCTCGATCGCGCCCGTGCTATCTATGATTATCTGACGCAGCATATCGACTATCGCTATCAGCCGCCGTACTTGCTTTTGGGATCTATTGCCGATGACTGCGCGCATTCGCTCCGCGGCGATTGCGGCGTTATGGCGCTCACGTTTATCACCATGTGCCGTATCGCGGGCGTGCCTGCCCGTTGGCAGAGCGGCCTGTACGTTGCGCCCGATTCGGTGGGGTCGCACGACTGGGCAGAGTTCTATACGCCGCAGACCGGTTGGCTCAACGCCGACGTGTCATTTGGATCTTCTGCTCGCAGGATGGGGGAGGAGTGGCGCCGCCGTCACTACTTTGGCAATCTCGACCCGTGGCGTATGGTGGCCAACAATCGATTCCAGGCAGAGTTTGACCCCTCTTTCGACGGCATGCGCGAGGACCCTTACGATAACCAGATGGGTGAGGCTTCGGTCGACGGTCGCGGATGCCGTCAGCGCGAGATGCTCCGCACGGTCGAACTCATCGAAATGCTCGAAGTTCCATTTTCGGACTAATCAACAGAAAGCTGTGATAAACTAACTCACGCATTGCGTGCCCGAGTGGCGGAATTGGCAGACGCAGTGGACTCAAAATCCACCGTTGGCAACAACGTGCGAGTTCGAGTCTCGCCTCGGGCACCATACATGCAAGTGAGCGTTCAAGGGGGCTGCGGCCCCCTTTTTCGTGCCGAACTCGCGTGAGCGCGCGAAGCGTTAAGCAAACAGGCCTGCGGCCTGTTTGAAGCGGAGCGTGGCGAGGGCGCCACGCGCCCGAAGCCCGGGGCTTCGCGAAGCGAAGGCCCTTCGAGTCTCGCCTCGGGCACCATACATGCAAGCGAGCGTTCAAGGGGGTCAAGGCCCCTTTTTCGTGTACGTAATGTGATAACGCGCTGTACGTGTTATTATTCGCAAGGCGTTGTTCCCGCAATGCCCTAAAGAGGAACCCGAGGGTTCCCACCTTTTGGCGCCAATGAGCAGCTGACTGGTCATACAACTTAGATTCTCTTCCTCAAATCGAGGAAGTCTATGTGTACGACCTGGTTGCTGAGAAGCGCCGGGTTATTTTTTTATGAATGGAGGTAGGGAAAATAGCTAAGTCTGATGACACCCGCATCAACGACGAGATCACTGCATCTTCGTGCCGTTTGATTGGCGTCGATGGCTCTCAGCTCGGCCTGTTCGCCATCCGCGATGCCCAGCGCGTCGCCGACGATCAGGGTCTCGACCTGGTCGAGATCGCTCCCAACGCGGAGCCGCCGGTCTGCAAGGTCATGGACTACGGTAAGTTCAAGTACCAGCAGGCCATGAAGGCCAAGGCTGCTCGTAAGAACCAGTCCAAGGTCGAGGTCAAGGAAATGAAGTTCCGACCCAAGATCGACGTTGGCGACTACGAGACCAAGAAGGGCCACGTTCTGCGTTTCCTCAAGAAGGGCGCACGCGTTAAGATCACCATCATGTTCCGCGGCCGTGAGATGGCTCACCCGGAGCAGGGCCTTAACGTTCTCGAGCGTCTCGCCGAGGATCTCAAGCCTTACGCTACGGTCGAGTCCAAGCCTAAAATGGAAGGCCGTAACATGCTTATGCTGCTCGCCCCGATTAAGGGCGCCTTCGATGAGGATAAAGCGGCAAGCGATACCAAGTAACTAGTGTTCTGTAACCGATTAAGGAGTATTTCATGCCTAAGATGAAGTCCCACAGCGGCACCAAGAAGCGTTTCCGCAAGACTGGTACCGGCAAGCTTATGCGCGCCAAGGCTTTCAAGAGCCACATCCTGAGCAAGAAGTCCACCAAGCGTAAGCGTGGCTTCCGTCAGGAGACCGAGATCGCCGCTGCCGACCGCAAGGTCATCAAGTCGCGTCTCGCCTAAGTTCGTTTTCCCGTTTTTCGTTTTACCGTCTAGGAGTTGATAGAACATGGCACGTATTAAGCGCGCTGTTGCCGCCAAGAAGAAGCGCCGTACCGTTATGCACCGTGCGAAGGGTTACTACGGTGCCGCTTCGCGTACTTACAAGCATGCTAAAGAGCAGGTCCAGCACTCCCTGCAGTATCAGTATCGTGATCGCCGCAACAAGAAGCGCGAGATCCGTTCTCTCTGGATCACTCGTATCAACGCTGCTGCTCGTCTGAACGACATCTCTTACTCTCAGTTCATGCACGGCCTGAAGGTTGCCGGCATCGAGCTCGACCGCAAGGTCCTGGCTCAGATGGCTTACGAGGACATCGAGTCCTTCAACGAGCTGGCTACCATTGCCAAGAAGGCTCTCGAGGCCTAATAGATTCTCTTGAATCGCTAGGGGAGTGTCGCGTTGTGCGCGGCGCTCCCCTTTTTTATCGAAAGCGCTGGTTTACATTGCTAAAAGCGCGGGTAGATAAACACTTACAGGTGACCGATCTCTATATATTCCTGAACCAAAGGGTCATCATCTGATACGTGCGGAAGATTCGCATTAGTCTTTCTACTACCTATAGAAAGCAATATGTTGTGTAGGACTTGTGAAGAGTGGAATTGACGTCCCACAGGGCTTCGCGGTCTGGCAATATATCTCCTTGCCGCGCGGCCCGGTGGAACCGGATGAGCCGCGGGGCGTGCACCTTGAGAACCGGATACTGCGAGGATGGACACACCAGATGTGTCGCATCCGGGCAGACATCGAACCATTTGAAATGGTCTAACTTGGATTTGTTTTTCGCAAGGCCGCCGAGAGGC
>NZ_JADMUF010000007.1 GCF_015546965.1 Collinsella aerofaciens | reverse complement strand
GCGGTGTCCCCTCCCTTTCAAGAAAGAGAAGAGGCGGGGCATGCCCCGCCTCTTACACCACATCTCTGCGCGCTACCTTGACAGCGTACAATACGCATGTTTGACTATGACAAATGTGGAGTTAAGGGGAGGAACGCGCCATGGAAGTGCTGGTTGTTGGCAATACCGCATATGTTGACGATGACTTTTGTGCCAAGGCGTTCCCCGGGGACCATGTCCAGGTCGTCGCTGCCGCGGAAGCGCGACGCGACGAGTCATCGCCCCATGCCTCGTGGAAAGAGCTTCTGCAACACCTGGATCAGGCCTATGAGTTCGACCGCGTGGTCTACCTTTCTAATTACCTTACCCCGCATATCGATAGCGTGGGCGATATCGAGCTGCTGCGTTCTGTCTTTCGCGCGTGCATGGGTCGCCGGATCCAGCTGTTGTATATAGCAGGTCCCGCAGGTGCCGAGGGTGCCGCCGATGCCGCGGGGCGAACGGGCAAGGGAATTATCGCCCGCGCAGCCAACGACCTGTGCCGCTACTACGCTGCTAGCGAGGGCGTTCAGACCAAGATCTTGCGCGTGCCGTTCCTGTATACCGCGTCTCCCGCGCTGGAGGACCCGTTTTTGGTGCCGCTGTTCGACGCGTGCTCAACAGGATCAGTCGCTCTGCAGGGCGCACGGGATGCAGCGTTTCCCCTGCTGTGCGCCGAGGAACTCGCGGTGCTGATTCGCCGCATCTTCGATAGCCGGGATGGTAACTTTGAGACGCTCGACGTAGCCGATACCTTCCATCACACGGCGGGTGAGGTGGGCGACGCCCTCAAGGCGCTGTTCCCCGGCCTTGCCGTTGCCTATGGCGATTCTGCCGGCTACGCCCTGCCCGCCAGCGACGTCGCTCGCGTGCGCTATGGCTGGTTTCAGCGGTACGACCTGCTGCGCGATCTTTCGACCATTCAAGTGCGTTGGGATGCTGGCCGCGTAAAGAAGGTCAACCCCTTGCGCGCCGCCATCGACCGCATCCAAATGCGCACGCTGCCTATTAAATGCCTGGAGACGGGCGTTGCCTGGGTCCTGTTTGAGGTACTGGAGCACCTGTTCTCCCAATCGGCCCAGCTCAACGTGCTCGATTATCGCCTGCTCTATGTGGTGCTGATCGGCACGCTGTATGGCTTGGACTTTGGCTTGGTCGCGGCACTGCTGGCTTCGATTGGCCTGGCGGCGAGCTACTTTACCCAGTATGGCTATACCTTCCAGGGTCTCTTTTACGAGCCGTCTAACTGGCTGCCGTTTATTGCGTACTTTGTTGTGGGTGCCGTGTGCGGCTATGTGCAGCTGCGCAACAGCGAAGCCATCAGGGCGGAGCGTGATCAAAACGAGCTCGTGCGCAACCGCAATACGTTCCTTACGCAGCTCTACCACGACGCGATCGAGGATAAGCGCGCGTACAGGCGCCAGATCGTGGGTCGCCACGACAGCTTTGGCAAGATCTTTGCCGTGACGCAGGAGCTCGACGTGCTCAACCCGCGCGATATCTATCGCAAGTGCTGCGAGCTTCTGGGCGAGATCCTCGAGAACGATTCGGTGGCGATCTATCATGTTTCGCGTGGGGCATTTGCACGCCTGGTGGCAGCAAGTCCCGCGATTGCCGAAGATGCCGCACGCTCGCTCACGCTTGAGCAGCTTGCACCTCTTTTGGGCGACGGGGGTCGTTCTAACCTGTGGGTGAACCGCGAGCTGACGCCGGGGCTTCCCATGTTTGGATACACGATCGAGCGCGACGGGGCACCCGCCGTGTTGATCTTTGTGCGTAGCGCGGCCGAAAACCAAATGACCCTCTATTATCAAAACCTGTTCCGCATCTTGTGCGGGCTGGTCGAAAGCGCGCTGGGCCGTGCCTTTGACTATGAGGCGGTGGCGCAGGATAAACGCTGCGTTGACGGCACTTGCGTGCTCAAGCAGGCTGCCTTTGGCCAAGAGCTCGCGGCGGAGCAGGCGCTGGCAGATAGCAAGATGGGGAGTTTTTTGCTCCTGCGCGTGGTACCGGGCATGGAGCCTGTCGGCGAGCTGGTGGGCGCAATTGGGTCGACAATCCGCGAGAGCGACGCGGCGGGCTTGGTCGACGGCGACGTGCTCTACCTGCTTATGCGCCAGGCAAAGGCGTGCGATCTGCCCATTATCCGCGAGCGCCTGAGCGCAAAGCAGATTGCGGTGGAGCCCGTCGACGGCGAGGACATCGTGGCGCTGCTGCAGCACATCTCTTATACCGGTGACGGTGAGGGGGGTGCCGCTTGATCTCGCTTGTCGTTGCTGCCGTCTTGCTGCTGATTCATGCGCTGGTTTGCCTGATGCTGTGGACGCTCATGAAGCTGGGCCTGCTGCCGGTGCGCGGACACATGCTGGCTGTGATAGTGCTGGTGCCGCTGTGGGGCCCGTTGCTGGTGGTTCTGCTATCGGTCCGCGGCGCGGTGTTTGGCGAGGGGCTGAAAGAGTCTGCGTTGGAGTCGCTGCGCTTTAACGATGACCTGCATCGCAGTATGTCGGTACCGAGTGGTGAGGACGATGCAGGCGTAGTGCCGCTCGAGGAGGCGCTCATCGTCAACGACCCGGCATACCGGCGCCGCCTAATGCTCTCCATGCTCACCGAGGAGCCCGACGCTTACCTGGCGCAGCTGCAGGCGGCTAAGCTTAACGACGACGTTGAGGTGGCGCACTATGCCGCGACGGCGGTGGCGCAGATCTCCAAGGAGTCCGACCTTAAACTGCAGCAGCTGGAGCGTGCCTTTAAGACGGACCCGAGCGCGCAAAACCTCAACGAATACTGTGATTTTCTTGGTGAATACTTGGGCTCGGGCTTGGCCGAGGGGCGCGTGGCTCAGATTCAGCGCCAACAGTACGCGCGCCTGCTTGCGCGTCGCTGCGAGCGCGAGGATACCCTTGAGCTGCGCATTCGATACGCGACGGCGCTGGCCGATGTCGGACAGATCGACGAGGCACAGACCGTGACCGACCAGCTGGTGCTCGACGTGCCCGAGGAGCAGGAGGTTTGGATGCTTTGCCTGCGCCTGGCCGTGATGCGCCGCGACGGTGACGAGGTCCACCGTGTAATCGATGCGATCGACAGTCAGCATGTGTATTTGAGTGCCGCCAACCGCGAGCAGCTGGCGTTTTGGCGCGACGGGGAGGAGGCCCGATGAACGTGGCGCAACATATCCGCGACCGTGCAGGCCGCTTTCGTTGGATGGGGCTCCTCGTGGTGTGGGCGGTCTTTATTGCCATGGCCGCCGTGCTGCTGGTGGAGCGTGCCGGCGTGCAGTACAGCGCTGGACAGCACAAGCTGGGCATGCTCGCCGCCAGCAACGCTACGCCTGCAAGCTCGGCAATCTTTGGCCAAAAGCCCACGTGCCTGGTCATTACCGATTCCGATCAAGCTGGCATCGAGGACGTAAAGGAGCAGTTCGACCAGATCCTGCTCGACATGAAGATCGCGCACCGCGACGTGGACCTTGCCCTGGATGGTGCGGATGCCATTCCCTCGCTGACCTCCTTCGATCGCGTGATTTTGCTCATGCCGTCTCTCGATGGGCTCGGTACGCACCTGAGCGACATTATGAGTTGGGTGAGTGCCGGCGGTTCGCTTATGCTCGCCATGCCGCCGGATAACTCGTGCTATCTGCAAGTGATTGCCTCCAAGCTTGGCATTGAATCGGCCGGATATGACTATGTAAAAGCCGAAAGCATTGTGCCGAGTGAGGACTTTATGCTGGGCGGGGGAGAGCGCTACGAGCTCTCGGACCCTTTTGATTCGTCGCTTTCGGTATCGCTGCGCGAGACGGCTCGTGTGTGGGCTATGACCGGCGATGCGGGCGCCCCACTCATTTGGTCGAATGACTGCGGTAGCGGGCGCACCGTGGTTTGCAATATCGGTATCTATGACAAGGTCATGCGCGGCTTTTACGCCGCGGCGACCAGCCTCCTGGGTGATGCAACGGCCTATCCGGTCATCAACAGCGCCGTGTTCTTTTTGGACGACTTTCCCAGCCCCGTGCCCTCGGGCGATGGTACTTATATCAAGCGTGACTACGGCCTTTCCATTGCGGATTTTTACACCAAGGTCTGGTGGCCCGATCTGCAAAAGCTCGCGCAAAAATATGGCATTCGCTATACCGGCGTGATGATCGAAAACTACGAGGACGCGGTCAACCAGACCGAGCCCGCGCGCCAACCCGATACCACGCAGTTTCGATATTTTGGCGGCATGCTGCTGCAGATGGGCGGCGAGCTGGGCTTTCACGGCTACAACCATCAGCCGCTCGCGCTCTGGGACACCGACTACGGCACGCTGTACGACTACAAGACCTGGAAGAACAAAGAGACGCTCGTCGCATCGCTCAACGAGCTCATCGCCTTCCAAGACGAGGTACTGCCCAACGCGCATGGTTCGGTTTACGTTCCGCCGTCGAATATCCTTTCGGCCCGAGCGCGCAAGATTATCGGCGACGATGTTCCGCGCATTAAGACTATTGCCAGTACGTACTTTGAGGACGGCACCGACCTGCCGTACGTGCAGGAGTTTGGCGTGGCGAGCGATGGCATTGTGGAGCAGCCACGTATTGTTTCGGGCGGCATGGTCGACGATTCCTATATGCGCCTGGCAGCCGTGTCCGAGCTCAACATGCACTACGTGAGCACGCACTTTATGCACCCGGACGACCTTTTGGACCCCGATCGCGGAGCCAAGGAGGGCTGGGAGGTCTACAAGGGCGGCCTGGTCGACTTCCTGGAGTGGCTTACCAAATCCGCGCCCGACCTGCGGCACCAGACGGCGTCGGAGTGCTCCGGTGCCATCCAGCGTTTTTCGTCCGTGACGGTGAGCGTTGATACCAGCGCGGATGCCTGGACGCTCAGCCTGGGCAATTTCCACGACGAGGCGTGGCTCATGTTCCGCGCCAATAATGGCGAGCCGGGTGCGGTGACGGGTGGCGAACTGACGCACCTTACGGGCAATCTGTATCTGCTCAAGGCAAATGATAAGACCGTGACGATCGAGCGCAAGGAGGGTGGCGATAAATGAGAATCTGCTTGGTACTCGAGGGTTGCTACCCCTATGTGCACGGCGGCGTATCTACCTGGATGCATGGTTACATTACGGCCATGCCCGAGCACGAGTTTGTGCTGTGGGTGATCGGCGCGCATGCTGCCGACCGTGGCAAGTTTGTCTACGAGCTGCCCGGCAACGTGGTCGAGGTGCACGAGGTGTTCCTGGACGATGCCCTGCGGCTTTCGGGCGAGCAACATGAAGCCAGTTTTAACGACCGTGAGTGCGAGGCGCTACGCCGTCTGGTGTCGCTCTCCAATCCGGACTGGGACGTGTTATTCGATATCTTTCACCGCCGTCGCGTGCATCCGCTCTCGTTTTTGCAGAGTCGCACGTTTATGGATATCTTTCGCGACGTGTGCCTGGCCGAGTATCCCTACACGCCCTTTGCCGATGCATTCCACACCATGCGCTCCATGTTGCTGCCCGTGCTCTACCTGTTGGGCAGCGAGGTGCCGGTGGCCGATGTGTACCATGCCATCTCGACCGGCTACGGTGGCCTGCTCGCCTGCCTGGGCTCAAGCGTTTCCCATGCGCCGGTGCTGCTGACCGAGCATGGCATCTATACCCGCGAGCGCGAGGAAGAGATCATTCGCGCCGATTGGGTGGTGCCGTCGTTTAAGGACCGCTGGATTCGCTTTTTCTACCTGCTTTCGGAGGAGATCTACCGCCGCGCCTTCCGCGTGACGAGTTTGTTCCATAACGCCCGCAAGACGCAGATTGATATGGGCTGCGATGCGGACAAATGCCTGGTCATCCCCAACGGCATCCAGTTCGATCGCTTTAAGGATATTCCCTTAAAGACCGATGACGGCTGGGTGGACATTGGCGCGGTGGTGCGCCTGGCGCCCATCAAGGATGTCAAGACCATGATTTATGCCTTCTTTGAGCTGCACGAGCGCCTGCCCAAGGTGCGCCTGCACATCATGGGCGGCGTGGACGACGAGGAGTACGGCGCCGAGTGCCACGCGCTGGTCGAAACCCTGGGCGTGCGCGACCTGATCTTTACCGGCCGCGTCAACGTGGTCGAGTACATGGAAAAGCTCGACTTTACCATTTTGACGAGCATCTCCGAGGGCCAGCCGCTCAGCGTGCTGGAGTCGCTTGCAGCGCGCCGTCCCTGCGTGACGACTGAGGTGGGCTGCTGTCGCGAGCTTCTCGAAGGCGCCCCGGGTGACGACTTTGGCGTGGCGGGTTATGTGACGCCGCCTATGTATCGTAAGGGCTTGGCCGATGCCATGGAACGCATGTGCACTAGCCGCGCTCGTCGCATTGAGATGGGGGAGCGCGGCCAGCGTCGCGTTGCCACGTACTTTTTGCACGAGCAGATGCTCGCCAACTATCGCGCGCTGTACGACGAGACGGCGCAAGCGTTTGACCTGTCCAGAGAGGGGGAGTAGCCGGTGGCCGGAATTGGTTTTGAGCTCAAGCGCCTGTTTAGGCGCAAGGGCCTGTTTGCCACGATGCGCGCTTACGGCTACGCCGGCATCGTATGCACGGGCCCCATGCTGCTGGGTGTGCTGCTGCAGGTGGGTATTTTGGTGCTGTGCGGACTGTGGGGTGTGGGCCGTGCCAACCAGGATTTGCTGGTGTGCATGGTGACCTACACACTGCTGGCCTCGCTTACGCTCACGAGCTTTTTCTCTATGCCGGTCACGCGCTTTTTGGCCGATATGCTTTTTGCCGAGCGCGAGGATGAGATACTGCCTTCGTTTTGGGGCTCTAATGCCATCATGCTCGTTGTGGGCACGGTGCTCTACGGCGTCTTTTTGCTGTTCTCGGGCGCCACGCTGCTGCAGGGGCTGCTGTGCCTGTGGCTGTTCAACATTATGATCGTCAACTGGAACGGCATGAGTTACCTCACGGCCATCAAGGATTACCGCGGTATCCTATGCAGCTTTGCGGCTGCCATTGGCGTGGCGTGCCTGTGCGCCTTGGCCGCGCTGGTGCTGGGGCTGCCGCCGGTCGAGGGCCTGTTGGCGTCAATTGCTCTGGGCTACGGCGTCATGCTCGCCTGGGACGTGGTGCTGCTGTACCGGTATTTTCCGCAGAGCGACCGCAGCTCCTGGCTCTTTTTACGGTGGCTTGATCAGTTTATGCCGTTGGCGCTCACGGGCTTGTTTACCAACCTGGGCCTCTTTGCGCACTTGGTGATAATATGGGCCGGTCCCATTGGCGTGCAGGTCAAGGGCTTGTTTTATGGTGCGCCCTACCACGATGTGCCGGCGCTCATCGCGTTTTTGACGATCCTGGTCACGTCCGTCAACTTTGTGGTCTCGGTCGAGGTCAACTTTTATCCGCGCTACCGCGACTACTACAGCCTGTTCAACGACGGTGGCGTGGTGGGCGACATTATGGCGGCCGAGGAGGAGATGCTCTCCACACTCAACAGTGAACTGCGCTTTTGCGCGCTCAAACAGTTGTTTGTGACCGCGGCGGTCATCTCGCTCGAGACCACGGTGCTGTCGGCCTTACCGTTGGGCTTCAATAACCTTATGCACGGGTATTTTCGCACGCTGTGCGTGGGCTATGGCCTGTATGCCGTGGGCAATACGGTGATGCTTATCTTGCTGTACTTTACCGACTATAAGGGAGCCGTGCTGGCTTCGGGCCTGTTTGCCGGTGTGGCCGGGCTGGCGACTGCTGTGTCGTTGCTTTTGCCGCAGCAGTTTTACGGCTTTGGCTTTTTGTTGGGTGCGGCGGTGTTTTTTATCGTGGCGCTGCTGCGGCTCGATACCTATACCGCCAACTTGCCGTATCGTATCCTGAGCCAGCAGCCCATTGTGGCGACCGACAAAACGGGCTGGTTTACCGAACTTGGCCGGGTGCTCGACCGTGTTGAGCAATGCTATGAGGACAAGCGCGTGGGCGGTGAGCCGCGCAGTGCGTTTGAACGTATGGTGGTTCGCCTGTACCAAAAACATTGGGGAGGTTCTGATGATCGATAAGTTGATGTCTCGCCGCTGCCTGATTGAGGCGGCTGCCGGCGCGTTGTTGCTTTCGGGCTGCTCGTCTCAGGACGAATCCTCGACTAAAAAGGTCAAAAAGCAGGACAAGATTAAAAAGGCCGAGTCCTCGGACGGTACCAAGCACCTACGCGATAAAGATGAGCTGTACGAGGTCTACGACGACTCGGGCATTGTGACCATGTATTTGACGGTCTCGCGCGGTAACAGCTCCGAGAATACCGATCATAGCTGGGCCGAGATCAATACGTACTCGGTGTATGACTATGCCGACATGGGCGCGACGCGCTATCAGGTTATGGGCCTGCTGCAGCCGGGCGACGAAGACGGCCCGGTGGCCGGCGAGGTTGGCTATGGTGAGGAAGCGCCCAATGCCACCGTGCAGGTGCGCGGCCAGACGTCGAGCGGCTACGCGCAGAAGAATTACAAGGTTGAGCTCAAGAAGGGTAAGGGCACCTGGCGTCAGCAGCGCGCGATTGCGCTCAACAAGCATATGGGCGAGGGCATGCGTTTTCGCAACAAGATGGCCTACGACCTTATCCGTGGGATTCCCCAGATGATGGGCCTGCGCACGCAGTTTGTGCATCTGTGGGTGTGCGACCAGACCGAAAAGTCCAACGACACCTTTGAAGACTACGGTCTGTTTACGCAGGTGGAGCAGCTCAACAAGACGGCGCTCAAGGCGCACGGCTTGGATAAGAGCGGGCATCTGTATAAGGTGAACAGCTTTGATTTCCATCGCTTCGAAGACACCATTAAGCTGGCGGATGACCCCGATTATAACCAGACGGCGTTTGAGGGCATGCTCGAGATTAAGGGCGATTCGGACCATACCAAGTTAATCGAGATGCTCGATGCGCTCAACGACGATACGCAAAAGATCGACGATGTGCTCGATACCTACTTTGATACCGAGAATCTGGTCTATTGGCTGGCGTTTCAGATCCTGACGGGCAACTGCGATACGCAGAACCGTAACTGCTATCTGTACAGCCCGCTTAACTCCAAGGTCTGGTACATCCTGGATTGGGACAACGACGGCATGCTGCGTAAGCTGGAGCTGAGCCTGAAGGGGTTCTCGGACTATGCAAGCTGGGAGCGCGGCGTAAGCAACTACTGGGGCAACGTGCTGTTCAATCGTGCGCTGCGCAGTAAATCGTTCCGCAGTGAGCTCGACCGCGCCGTCAAGGACCTGCGTACGTATTTGACCGAGACGCGCCTGACCAAGATGATCAAGCATTATCGCGAGGTTACCGAATCGCTAGTCTTTGCTTCGCCCGATATCGATAATCTGCCTGTCACCAAGGATCAATACGAGCAGATCGCCGCGGCGATTCCGGCCGAGATCGAAGAGAACTACAAGAGCTTCCGCGAGAGCTATAAAAAGCCCATGCCGTTCTACATCGGCGTTCCGCAGATCGACAACGGCAAGCTGCGCATTAACTGGGATGCGTCCTACGACTTTGAGGCGCGCGACATTCGCTACACCGTGGAGCTTGCGCGCGACTATGCTATTGGCGATGTGATCTTTAAGGCTGAGGACGTGCTGCTTCCCGAGGTGACCTGCGATGCGCCCGATACCGGCCAGTATTTTGTGCGCGTGCGTGCCACCAACTCCGACGGTTATACGCAAGATGCGTTTGATTACTACGTGACTGATGACGGCAAACAGTACGGCATGCTGTGCTTCTATGTGCAGGACGGCGGCAAGGTCGTGGGGGATACGTATGAGGAGGGCTAGCGCGCTGCTTGAGCGCCTGGCCGTTCCGCCCGCGCGCACGACGCAGGAGCGCTATCGCCACGAGCTCAAATACCTTATCAACGAAGGCGAGCATGCCGCGCTGGCCTGCCGCATGGCGCCGGTCTTTAAGCTGGACAAGCATGCGCGGGCGGGCGGCTATACCATCCGCAGCCTGTACTTTGACGATTACTGCAACTCGGCGTACGAGGAAAAGGATGCCGGCATTCTCATGCGCAAAAAGTATCGCGTGCGCATCTATAACGGCAGCGACAAGGTGATTAAGCTCGAGCGCAAAAAGAAGTACGGCAGCTGGATCTACAAGGAGGACGCGCCGCTCACCCGCGACGAGTTTGAGCGCATTCTGGCGGGCGACTACGACTTTTTGCTGCGCAGTCCGCACCAGTTATGTCGCGAGTTCTATATCGAGTGCATGTGCAACATGATGCGGCCGCGGACCATCGTGGACTACGAGCGCGAGCCGTGGGTGATGGACGAGGGAACGGTGCGCATTACGTTCGACGCGAACGTGCGCGCCGCGGTGGGAAGCTTTGATATCTTTGACGCGACCTTGCCCGCGCTGCCGGTGCTAGAACCCGGCAAGCTGGTGATGGAGGTCAAGTTTACGGAGTTTTGCCCGCAGCTGGTGCGCGATATGGTGCCACCGGGTGCGGCCGAGCTCACGGCGGTCTCCAAGTACTGCCTGTGCTACGAAAAGACCGCCTACCTGCGCGGATTTAATTATTGGGAATCGGACTTTGAGAACCGAGGGGATATTTAGACCATGAGCACCAGGGACTTTTTTAAGAACTCCGTTCTGGAGGCGTTTGGCCAGGTCGACCCTGCCAAGATCGGTCTGTCGCTGCTCGTGGCGCTGGCCATGGGCATTTTGATCTACCACGTGTACAAGCGTTTCTTTACGGGCGTGGTGTACTCGCGCAGCTTTGCCGTGACGCTCGTGGGCATGTGCGTGCTCACCTGCATGGTGACGCTCGCGATTTCGACCAACGTGGTCATCTCGCTCGGTATGGTCGGTGCTCTGTCTATTGTCCGCTACCGTACGGCGGTCAAGGACCCACTCGACCTACTGTATCTGTTTTGGGCCATTACCACGGGCATTACGGCGGGTGCCGGCATGTACGCGCTCGTGGGGCTCACGGCAGTGGTGATCGTGGTGATGATCGCCGGCTTTGCGAGCCACCAGGACAAGGCGCGCGTGTACATGATGGTCATCCACTACACGGGCCAGACCACCGGCGACGACATCGTGCGTGCATTTGGGCGCACCAAGTTTACGGTGAAGTCCAAGACTATGCGTGCCGACAAGGTCGAGATGGCCGTTGAGGTGTTCTCGGACGGCGTGGATATGCCGTACGCGGATGCGATTCGCGCGCTCGATGGGGTAGAGGACCTGACCCTCATCCAGTACAACGGCGAATACCACGGCTAACTATGTTCCGGCGTTCTAACGAACGCCGGACCGCTCGACGCTGCGCGGGCATCTGCCGGGCGATCTGCCGCTCAAACCGTCGCTTGCGTACATGAAGTACGCTTCGCTCCTCTTTCGCGGCACCTCGCCACGGCAGCTGCCCGCTCGCTGACGTTTGCTCGACCTGGGTGATATTGATTTATCCGAAGCGCCGTCACGGGTATCATGGTGAAAGCGATTTCAATGACAGGGGTGCTCGTGGTAAAGATGAAAGATGTGGCCGAGCTGGCGGGCGTTTCGAGCGCCGCCGTCTCGCGCTACCTCAACGGTGGATATATCTCGGCGGACAAGGCCGAGCGCATTAAGCATGCAATCGAGCTGACCGGATACGTGCGATCCAGCCAGGCTCGCGCGCTGCGCACCGGTTCCACCAAGCTCATTGGCGTCATCGTACCTAAGATCAACTCCGAATCCGTGAGCCGCATTACCGCCGGTATTGGCCAGGTGCTCGGTCGTCGTGGCTACCAGATGCTCCTTGCCAACACCGACAACGCGGCCGATCGTGAGCTCGAATACCTCGATTTATTCCAAAACCACCCGGTCGATGGCATTGTGCTGGTGGCAACTATGATTACCGATGAGCACCGTCGGGCGATTGAGTCGTGCCGCGTGCCCATCGTGCTGATCGGTCAACATGTCGAGGGCGCGGCGTGCGTCTATCATGACGATTACGAGGCTGCCTTTGAGTTGGGCCGTGCGCTTGCGGGTCGCGTGGACGGCAAGATCGCCTACATTGGAGTTACCGAAGAGGACCGCGCTGCTGGTTATGACCGCCGTCGCGGTTTTGAGGCCGGATTGCGCGCCGCGGGCGCGGTGCTTGATCCGAGCCTGATTCGCCTGGGCTCGTTTACGCTCGACTCGGGCTATCGCGCTGCGCGCGAGCTGCTTGCCGATGTCCCCGATGTTTCGTTTATCGCGTGCGCGACCGACACTATGGCGGCCGGCGCCCTGCGCGCTCTTGACGAGGTGCGCGGCATGGGCGAGGGCGTGCGTCGCGTGAGCGGTTTCGGCGACAACGCATTTTTGCGCGCGCTGACGGGCGGCATTCCCACCGTGCATTACGGCTACCTGACCAGCGGCGTCGAGGCGACCAATATGCTGCTCGACGCGCTCGATGGCGAGGAGGGGGAGAGCGGCCTGCGGACGCTCAAACTTGGGCATCAGCTCATGAATGTCTAGTCCTTGGACGCGTCTGCCTGCCTTTGAGTTCCCCGTTTTTTGTCCCAAAACTACCATTCGCCGGCTAATTCCTACCGTTTACCCTACTATGAAAACGATTACAGATATATGAAACTGAAAACGATTACAGTGTAAGTGTCAAAGATGGCCGGGTGCAAATGCGCCCGTTGGAGGAAAGGGAAGTCATGGACTACCGCAAATCAGCCCAAGAGGTGCTCGACAACATCGGTGGCGCCGGCAACGTTGTTTCGGCCGCACACTGCGCCACGCGTCTGCGCCTGGTGATTGCCGATAACGCCAAGGTCGACAAGGGGGCCCTCGAGAATATCGACGGCGCCAAGGGCGTCTTTGAGGCCCAGGGCCAGCTCCAGATTATTTTTGGTACCGGCACCGTCAACAAGGTCTACGAAGAGTTCATCGCGCTCAGCGGCGTCGAGGCTGCTACCAAGGCCGAGGTCAAGGAGGCCGCGGCGCAGCAGCAGAACATCTTTATGCGTGCCATTAAGGTGCTCGGCGATGTCTTTGTCCCCATCATCCCCGCCATCGTGGCCTCGGGCCTGCTGCTGGGCATTATGAGCGCCCTCAACTTTATGGCCTCCAACGGCTTTATCGCGCTCGACACCAATAACTTTATCTACAAGATTGCCGACCTGGTTTCGGGCACGTCCTTTGGCATTCTGCAGATCCTGATCGGTTACTCCGCGGCTAAGGCCTTTGGCGCCAACCCGTACCTGGGAGCCGTCGTCGGCGGTGCGTTCATCAACTCCTCGCTGCAGAGCGCCTACACGGTTGCCTCCGAGGGCGTGCAGACCATGGTCAACGTCATCCCCGGCGTGTACAGCTTTGAGTGGGTCGGCTATCAGGGCCATGTGATCCCCATCGTCATCGCCTGTGCCATTCTGGCCTTTTTGGAGAAGCGTCTCCACAAGGTTGTTCCCGAGATGTTCGACCTCTTTGTGACTCCGCTCGTCTCCGTGTTCGTGACCGTGCTCGTGACGCTCGTTGCCGTAGGCCCCATCTTTGTCTGGGCCGAGAACGCCATCCTCGGTCTGATCCAGGCCCTGCTGACCCTGCCCTTCGGCATCGGTTCCTTTATCGTCGGCCTGTTCTATGCCCCCACGGTCGTTACCGGTATCCACCAGATGTACACCGCCATCGACCTGGGTCAGCTCGCCCAGTACGGCGTGACCTACTGGCTGCCCATCGCCAGTGCTGCCAACATCGCTCAGGGTGGCGCCGCACTCGCCGTTGCCTTTAAGACCCGCGATGCCAAGATCAAGGGTCTGGCGCTTCCTTCGGCCCTGTCCGCCTTCATGGGCATTACCGAGCCTGCCATCTTTGGTGTGAACCTGCGCTTCTTTAAGCCCTTCATCGCCGGCTGCATCGGCGGCGGTTGCGGTGCCCTGGTCTGCGCGCTCACTTCGCTGGCTGCCTCCGGCACGGGCGTTACCGGTATCTTCGGTATCCTGCTGTGCCTGGCCCAACCCGTGCAGTACGCGATCATGTTTGCGGTTGCCGCGCTGGTTTCCTTTGCCGTCTCGTTTGTCCTGTACAAGGACGAGCCCAAGGCTTCCGAGCAGGCCTAAGAGCTTTTGATTGAGGGGATGCCCGCGGGTTTTATGCTCGCGGGCGTTTCCCGTATCTGGTGCCGATCTCTGGTGCCTTGTAACTTTCGATCCGTTAGGACTTTGATATGTCTAATGCACTTGGTCGCGACCTTGCAAAGCTGGTCGCCGCTGTTGACGCCGCCGCCTCTGAGTGCGGTCATGGCGCGTATGGCCAGCGCTTCCACATTATGCCGCCGGCGGGTTGGCTCAACGACCCCAACGGTCTTTGCCAGGCGGGTGGCGTGTTCCATGCCTATTTTCAGTATGCGCCGTTTGATGTCGAGGGCGGCGTTAAGGCCTGGGGCCATGCGACGAGCCGCGACCTTATGACGTGGGACTACGTTGGCGCTCCGCTGCTGCCCGACGAGCCGTTCGATTGTCACGGTGTGTATTCGGGCTCCGCGCTTGCCGAGGACGGCCACATACGCGTACTGTACACAGGCAACGTTAAGCTTTCCGATGCGGACGGTACGTACGACTACGTCAATACCGGACGCCGCGCTGATACCGTCTATGTCGAGAGCGTTGATGGCCTTGCCGGTCGGGAGTTCAGCCAAAAGCGTGTGGTGCTGGCTTCCGAGGATTATCCCGAGGATTTGACCTGCCATGTGCGCGATCCCAAGGTATGGCGTGACGCGGACGGGCGTTATCACATAGTGCTGGGTGCTCGTCGTCGCGTGGATGGGCCGCATGTCGAGAGCCGTTTTTGTGCGATGCACGGCGAGGGTGCCGGGCGCGACGTGGGTGAGATCCTGGTGTATGGCTCGGCCGATATGCTGAGCTGGGAGCTCGAAAGCCGTGTGTCTACGCCCGAGCGTTTTGGCTTTATGTGGGAGTGCCCGGGGTATCTGGAGCTTGAGGTGGATGGCGGTGTGCCGGCGAAGTGGTTGTCCTTCTCGCCCCAGGGGCTCGAGGGCGGTCGTTGGGACCGCGGCAATGTGTATGCAGCGGGCTACATGCCTGTAACGGGCGACATTACGGGCGGCAATGACGCTTATGAGCTTGGCGAGTTCCGCCTGTGGGACGCTGGTTTTGACTTCTATGCTCCGCAGGAGTTCACGGCCGAGGACGGTCGCCATATTCTAATCGGCTGGATGGGCATGCCCGATGAGCCGACCTATGGCAACGCGCCTACCGTGGCGTGCGGCTGGCAGCACTGCATGACGGTGCCGCGTGAGCTTGCAGCCGGTGCCGACGGCGTGGTGCTGCAGCAGCCGGCTCGCGAGATCGAGCACCATTATGCCTCGGTGCGCGTGGGGGAGGGCTCGTTGGAGGTCGCCGGCGATATCTGTTTTGACGTTGTTGTTGATGGTGTCGACGGCGCGTTTACCGCAACCATTGATGGCGAGCTGAAGCTGGCGTTTGTGCCCGCCAATGGCGAGCTGCCCGCGCGCTTTGAGATACGATTTACCGATGAGGGGCGCGCTTCTGCCGGCTGTGGTCGTACTGTGCGCTGGGAGCCCGTCGACGAGGTGCGCAACGTGCGCATTGTTGGCGATGTCTCGTCGGTCGAGGTGTTTGTGAACGATGGCGCGCTCGTGTTTTCGACGCGCATCTATCCCGAGGCCTATGGCGTGACCGTTGACACTCCGGGTGCGAACGTGACCTATCACGCGCTCAACATCTAGGCGATTCGTCGCATATCGGCGCTATACTGCAGCCGTTGCCCACGATGCGGGGAACACCCGCATCGTGGGTTTTTGCTTATGAAGGGGCGGTGCCTTGTGGATGTACAGCAGCTAGAAGAGGCTTGGGCTTTGAGGACCGGCGCGCGTGAGGCGCAGTTGCTTGCGGCCCCGCATGTGCCGGCAGGGCTGTCGCAGCTGCTGATTGTGCGTCCCTGCGACCGCCTGGTGGCCTTTGCGGATGACTTTGTCGATGCGTTTGCGAGCGGCTTTGATTGCTGCGATGTCGCGCTGGTGGGCTCGCCGTCCGCCGAGGCGTTTGCCGCTGCGTCCGAGGGCTTTGATGCTTCGTTTGATGCCGAGGGGCCGCACCTGTGGTGGTTCGTTAACTCCATCGGCGGGTTTGGTCTGCGTGTGCCCGATCTGCGTGCGCTGGGTCGGGCGGCGCGTGAGGCCCATGCGCTGCTGGTTGTTGACAACACCGTGGCGTCGGCTTTTGGCTGCGATCCGCTGCGGCTGGGTGCCGTGCTGTCGCTCGAGGCGCTCGACCGCGTGTGTGCCGGTAAGGCTCCACGCAAGCTCGTTGCTGCTTCGGTGGCGCGCTCGCAGCTCAAGCGCCATCGTGTGGATGCTGCTGCCGAGTGCGCACATGCCCTGCTTGAGGGCTGCGGCTTGGCTAAGCTTAATTTGCCTGCTGGCGAGGCCGCTGTGCTGGAGCGGGGACTGGACTCGCTCGATGTCCGCATGCAGGCACACTTCGACCGTGCCCGTGCGCTGGCAGAGTATCTGGCCGCCAACGAGATGGTGCGCAACGTGCGCTATCCTGGGCTGAGCTCGCATCCCGACCATGCGGTTGCAACGGGAATCCTCGAGCACGGCTTTGGCCCGGCAGTTGAATTTGACCTTATCGAGCGTAGCGCGGGCGAGCTGTTCGATGCTTTGCCGGGGGAGTTTCGTACATCGCCCGCTGGCGGCGCAACAACGCGCCTTTCGGCTCCACGTGGCAAGCAGGGGAGCACCATCCGCCTCTTCGCCGGCACCGACAATCCTCTGGTAGTAGCGTCCACCCTAGACAACGCCCTCCGCAAATTAGCTACTTTTTGATGCTGGCGATGAGGGCGTCGGCTTTGGTGGCGATGATGTTGTTGATGTCGGCCTGGAGGGATTCGTAGACTTCGATGGCTCGCTCGCCGGCTTGGGTGAGCGATGATCCGCGGGCGCCGTCTCGCTCGATGAGTTTGCAGCCCAGCTGACCTTCGGCCTCATTCACGATGCGCCAGGCCTTGGAATACGCCATGCCCATGCTCTTGGCGGCGCGGTTGAGCGAGTGCTCGCGGGCAATACCCTGCAGCAGCAAGACGCAGCCGTGGCCGAACACGCCCGGCAAATCCTTGTCGCACGCTTGAATGACCAACTTTGCCGTCGTCTTGTACTTCATACGCTCCACGTCTTCCCGCTAAAGTGTTTGCTGGGCAAACGCAAAGCCTGCGTCAAACCCTCGTGTGCTCTTCTTAAATCATGCATTGTAGCAGTCAAAGTGCGTTAAGATACTTCCCCAGTATTGGGCGCCCAAGGTTGGGCTGGGTCCTACGAGGCCTGCAGCCGACCGGTCGCATGGAAAAAGGAGAAACATGGCTACGTTCTTTCCCGGTGAGTCCCACACGTTTTCGGAGTATCTGCTGGTCCCTGGTTACTCGTCCTCGCAGTGCATCCCCAACAACGTCTCTCTCAAGACGCCGCTAACCCGCTTTAAGCGCGGTGAGAAGCCGGCAATCACCCTGAACATCCCCATGGTTTCCGCCATCATGCAGTCCGTCTCGGGCGTCGACATGGGTGTCGCGCTCGCTACCGAGGGTGGCCTGTCCTTCATTTACGGTTCCCAGAGCGCCGAGTCCGAGGCCGCTATGGTCAAGGCCGTCAAGGATCACAAGGCCGGCTTCGTTCAGTCCGATTCCACGCTGACCCCCGACATGACCATGGAGCAGGTCATCGAGCTCAAGGAGAAGACTGGTCACTCCACTATGCCGGTTACCGACGACGGCACCCCCAAGGGCAAGCTCCTGGGCATCGTCACCAGCCGTGACTATCGCCCCAGTCGCGATGACCACCAGAAGAAGGTCTCCGAGTTCATGACCCCGCGTGAGCAGCTCATCGTGGGCGACAAGAACATCAGCCTCAAGGTTGCCAACGACGTCATCTGGGACAACAAGCTCAACGCCCTGCCGATCGTCGACGACAACGATCACCTCATGGGCATCGTCTTCCGCAAGGACTACGACAGCCACAAGACCAACCCCAACGAGCTGCTCGACGGCGACAAGCGCTACATGGTCGGCGCCGGTATCAACACCCGCGACTATGCCGAGCGCGTGCCGCTGCTCATCGAGGCCGGCGCCGATGTCCTGTGCATCGACTCCTCCGAGGGCTTCAGCGAGTGGCAGAAGCGCACCATCGAGTGGATTCGCGCCAACTACGGCGAGGACGTCAAAGTCGGTGCCGGTAACGTCGTCGACGCCGAGGGCTTCCGCTTCCTGGCAGACTGCGGTGCCGACTTCATCAAGGTCGGTATCGGCGGCGGTTCCATCTGCATTACCCGCGAGACCAAGGGTATCGGGCGTGGCCAGGCCACCGCGCTGATCGACGTCTGCCGCGCTCGCGACGAGTACTACGAGGAGACCGGCGTCTACGTGCCTGTGTGCTCCGACGGCGGCATCGTCTACGACTACCACATGACGCTCGCCCTTGCCATGGGTGCCGACTTTATGATGCTGGGCCGTTACTTCGCCCGCTTTGACGAGAGCCCGACCGAGCGCGTCAACGTCAACGGCCAGTACATGAAGGAGTACTGGGGCGAGGGTTCTGCGCGTGCCCGCAACTGGCAGCGCTACGACCTGGGCGGCGCCGCGAAGCTCAGCTTCGTCGAGGGCGTTGACTCCTACGTCCCGTACGCCGGCTCCCTCAAGGACGGCGTGGGCGGCACGCTTTACAAGGTCAAGTCCACGATGTGCAACTGCGGTGCCCTCTCGATCCCCGAGCTCCAGGAAAAGGCACGCCTGACCCTGGTGAGCTCCACCTCAATCGTCGAAGGCGGCGCCCACGACGTTGTCGTCAAGGATTCGCAGCAGAGCGTTTCCTATCGATAAGCGGCTTTCCCAAGCACCGCACCTTACCGTTCAAACCGTCGCTCGCGTACCAAAGTACGCGTCGCTCCTCTTTCACGGCAATCTGCGGCACTTGGAAAACCCGTCCATGCTAGGACGATTAACAAATAGCGGTTGATTCACAACCACGTTATTTAGATAAAGCGAGATGCCTGCAAGTCGCAGGCATCTCGCTTGTTGTATTTGCTATCATCAGTCAAGTTAACCTTAGGGTCGGTCGGCTTGGCTTTGTTCGCTACAAGTTCCGCACGCAAAGAAGAGCACTTAATGTGCTCTTCGTCTTGCGCAGGACTGTCCGCAGTAGCGAATAAAGCCAAGCCGACCGACCCCAGCTAAGATTAAAGGAGCTGATATGTGCGATTGCACAGATCATAAGGACGAGATTCCTGCATACGACGCGCAGGCCATTGAGTCTAGGTGGATGAAGGCCTGGGAGGACTCCAACCTCTTTGCCGTCGACACCGACGACAGCAAGCCCAAGAAGTACGTGCTCGAGATGTTCCCGTATCCGTCGGGCGACCTGCACATGGGCCACGCGCGCAACTATACCATCGGCGATGCCATGGCCCGTCAGGCCCGCATGCGCGGCTACGACGTGCTGCACCCCATCGGCTTTGATGCCTTTGGCCTGCCTGCCGAGAACGCCGCCATCAAGCACAACACGCAGGCTGCCGCCTGGACGTATAAGAACATGGATCAGGCGCTCGCCACGATGAAGCGCATGGGCTTCTCCTACGATCTGGATCGCATGGTCAAGACCTGCAGCCCCGACTATTACCGCTGGGGTCAGTGGATCTTTGAGAAGCTGTGGGAAAAGGGCCTGGTCTACCGCAAGAAGAACCCGGTCAACTGGTGCCCCAACTGCAAGACCGTTCTGGCCAACGAGCAGGTCACCGAGGGTAAGTGCTGGCGCTGCGGCACTGAGCCCGAGAAGCGCGACCTGGAGCAGTGGTACTTCAAGATTACCGAGTACTCCCAGGAGCTGCTCGACGATTTGGAGAAGCTACCCGGCTGGCCCGAGCGCGTTAAGCAGATGCAGGCCAACTGGATCGGTCGCTCCGAGGGCGCCGAGGTCGACTTTACCCTGTGCGACAAGGATGGCGAGCCCATCGAGGGCGACGAGGGTAAGATCACCGTCTTCACCACACGAGCCGACACGCTCTTCGGTGTCTCCTTCT
This sequence comes from Collinsella aerofaciens, assembly GCF_015546965.1. Classification (GTDB taxonomy): domain Bacteria; phylum Actinomycetota; class Coriobacteriia; order Coriobacteriales; family Coriobacteriaceae; genus Collinsella; species Collinsella aerofaciens_X. The sequence continues at coordinate 129,110 of NZ_JADMUF010000007.1, read as the reverse complement.
TTGTCCTGGCTCCCGAGTACGCGCGCCTGCACGAGCTCGTCGAGGGCACGGAGTACGAGGAGGCCGTCACCAAGATCGTCGAGGACTCCAAGCACATCTCTGCCGTCGAGCGTGCCCAGGGCACCCTCGAGAAGCATGGTGCCTTTACCGGCCGCTACGTGGTGAATCCCGTCAACGGCGAGAAGGTCCCCGTGTGGGTTGCCGACTATGTCGTTGCCGACTACGGCACCGGCGCCGTCATGGCCGTCCCCTGCGGCGACCAGCGCGACTTTGAGTTCGCTCGCAAGTACGACCTGCCTATTGTGCCGATTATCCTGGACGATGAGGACCGCGCTGCCGTCGAGGCCAGCGGCGAGACCATTGATACCTTCCATGCCGAGACCGTCGACTGGGATTGCGCCCACGCTGCCGAGGGCACGCTCGTCCAGTCCGGCAAGTACACCGGCATGCGCGGCGGCAAGCACTCCGAGGGCGAGGCTGCGATCGTGGCCGATCTTGAGGCCATGGGCTGCGGCCGTCGCAAGGTCGAGTTCCGTCTGCGCGACTGGCTCATCAGCCGCCAGCGCTACTGGGGCAACCCCATCCCGGCCATCCACTGCGAGCACTGCGGCATCGTGCCCGTGCCCGAGGACCAGCTGCCGGTGACGCTGCCCGAGAACCTGGACCTGGGTGCCGGCGAGACCCTCGCCGAGTGCAAGGAGTTCTACGAGACCACCTGCCCGGTGTGCGGTCGCCCGGCTAAGCGCGAGACCGATACCATGGACACCTTCACCTGCTCTAGCTGGTATTACCTGCGCTATACCGACCCGCACAACACCGAGCTGCCCTTCTCCCGCGAGGCGGCAGACCGTTGGATGCCCGTCGATAACTATATCGGTGGCATTGAGCACGCCATTCTGCACCTGCTCTACAGCCGCTTCTTTACCAAGGCGCTGCGCGACCTGGGCCTGCTGAGCGTTGACGAGCCCTTCACCAACCTGCTGTGCCAGGGCATGGTCAAGGACGAGAACGGCGACACCATGTCCAAGTCCAAGGGCAACGTCGTGCCCCCGAGCTCGGTCATCGAGCCCTACGGCGCCGACACCATGCGTCTGGCGATCCTGTTTATCGCCCCGCCCGAGAAGGACTTCGACTGGGATCCCAAGGCCGTCGAGGGCGCTAACCGCTTCATTAAGCGCGCCTGGCGTATCGTGTGGCAGCTCGTCCAGTCCGGCGACACCAATGTGGCCTTTGACAAGTCCGCGCTCGACGAGACCGCGATGAAGTTTTATCGCGAGCGTCATCGCACCATCGCCAAGTGCACCGAGGACTTCGACCGCGGCCAGTTCAACACCGCGATCTCGGCCGTCATGGAGCTCGTCAACGCCGCGAGCGCCTACCTCAACGCTACTGAGGGCGCTGACCGCGACAAGGCCCTGTGCTACGGCGTGGCTAAGGATATCGTGAGCGTCCTTGCCCCCATCTGCCCGTTCTGGGCCGACGAGCTGTGGCACGAGGCACTCGGCTGCGAGGGCAACGCGTACACCGCCGCCTGGCCCGAGTTCGACCTGTCTGAGTCCATCGAGGACACGGTGCAGATCGTCGTTCAGGTACTCGGCAAGGTCCGTGGTCGCATCGACGTCGCCCGCGACGCCTCCAACGAGGAGATGCAGGCTGCCGCTGAGGAAGCCGTTGCCAAGTGGCTTGAGGGCAAGACGGTCGTCAAGGCCATCTGCGTGCCTGGCAAGCTGGTTAACCTGGTGGTCAAGTAAGCGCTGCGCGCATAGTTGACGTGCTATAGGCGAGGGGCGATCCGGCTGGGTCGCCCCTCGTTTTTCATGCACCTGTCCTGATACCTGCGGTTAATTGTTCTATTCTTGTGGAGAACCTGTGCTCACGCTGACCTGCGGGTTTGCGTTGTGGTTGCACGTTTGTGCAGGTATTGGTATAGTTTGCTTGCAAATGAAGTTGTAATTGAAAGAAGTGGGGTTTCGGCCCCGCTTCTTTTTTGTATGGATGGAGGTGCCGCAATGGTCAAGACCAAGACCGAGCAGGCGATCATCGACGCGCTCGAGGCCGTCGCCCCCCAGCACGATGTCGACATCGTCGATGTTGAGCTCGTGGGTGCCACCAAGGCCCCCTGCGTGCGCGTGCGTATCGAGGGTGCCGAGGGTCAGAGCCTGTCGCTCAACGACGTCACGGCCAACACCAAGTGGGTCGGCGATGTAATTGAGGAGCTCGACCCCATCTCTTCGAGCTATACGCTCGAGGTGTCGAGCCCGGGCATGGCGCGCCCGCTGCGCCGCCCGTGCGACTTTGCCCGTTTTGTGGGCGAGAACTGCGAGCTCACCTCTACCGCCACCGAGGGCCGTCGCAAGTACGCCGGCAAGATTGCCGCTGCGACCGAGACCGACGTGACCCTCGAGCTCGAGGACGGCGAGTCCGTTACCCTCGATTTCTCTGATGTTAAAAAGTGCAAGTTGAAGCCCACCTACGACTTCAAGCCCGCGAAGGAAGGAAAGTAAGATGGCAGCATCCGACATGATGTCCGCCCTGATGGAGCTTTGCCAGGAGAAGCACATCGACCAGCTCTACCTGATCGACCGCCTGGAGCAGTCGCTCGCCAAGAGCTATGCCGAGATCCTGCATCTTGAGTGGGGCGCCAAGGTGACCATCGACCGCACCACCGGCAAGATCTACGTCTACCGCCTGGAGCCGATCGACGATTCCATGGACGAGGAGGGCAACTTCACCGAGTTCGAGGAGATCGACGTCACTCCCAAGAACACGAGCCGCATCGCCGCCCAGCACGCCAAGGCCGAGATCAATGCCATCGTGCGCAACTCCGCCCGCGAGCAGATCTACGAGGAGTTCTCCGGCCGCATCGGTGACCTCATCAGCGGTACCGTGCTGCAGTCCACTCCCGACTTCACGATCGTCAAGATTCGCGAGGGCGTCGAGGCCGAGCTTCCGCACTTCGACCAGCGCCGTTACGAGAACGAGCGCAACGAGCGTCCGATGGGCGAGCGCTACCTGCACAACCAGCACATCAAGGCCGTGATCATCGACGTTCGCGACCCCAACTCCAACCTGCAGCCGGTCCGTGGCGAGCACAGCCGTCCGCCGATTGTCATCTCCCGTACCCACCCCGAGCTCATGCGTCGTCTGTTTGAGCAGGAGGTGCCCGAGATCTATGAGGGCACCGTCCAGATCAAGTCGATCGCCCGCGAGCCCGGTCAGCGCTCCAAGGTCGCCGTCCACTCGCTCGACGATCGCCTGGATCCGGTTGGCGCCTGCGTCGGCCCCAAGGGCAGCCGTGTTCGCGCCGTCGTGGGCGAGCTCCGTGGCGAGCGCGTCGACGTCATCCTGTGGGATGCCGATCCGGCCGTCTATGTCGCCAACGCCCTGTCGCCCGCCAAGGTCACTCGCGTCCTTATCGACGAGGAGAAGGCCTACGCCGGCGTTATCGTGCCCGACGACCAGCTGTCCCTCGCTATCGGCAAGGAGGGCCAGAACGCCCGTCTCGCCGCGCGCCTGACCGGCTGGCACATCGACATTAAGTCCGAGACCCTTGCCGCCGACATCCTCAAGAACGTCCCCGTTCACGAGGAGCCCGCCGCCGACCTGATCGGTGACGAGGAGGACGACGACGTCCGTCGCTGCGAGTACGTGTCCGAGGACGGCGTCCAGTGCCGCAACCAGGCCCGTCCGGGCTCCCGTTTCTGCGGTGTCCACGACACCGATGCCTTCGATGATGCGGAGGACCTGATCTAGCGCGCGGTCGCGCCGGGCGGGTCCCGGCGCATCTCCCACGCTCGTTCAGTCTCTAGGCACCCAAGGTGCCAGAAAGGGTAGGTGAAGTCATATGGCAAAAGTCCGTGTGTCCACCCTGGCCAAAGAGTTCGGCATGACCTCCAAGGAACTGATGGGTCATCTCGCCGAAATGAAGATTCCCGCTAAGTCCGCTTCCTCCGCCCTGGAGGACGCCTACGTCGCCATGGTCCGCAAGCAGCTCGCCTCGGTGATCGAGGCCCGCGCCAAGGAAGTCGAGGCCGCCAAGCAGGCCGAGGAGCAGGCCGCTGCCGCCGAGGAGGCAGCACGCGCTGCCGAGGCAGAGCGCGAGCGCATCGCCGCCGAGAAGGCACGCGAGGAGGAGCGCCGCCAGTTCGCCGCCGCCCAGGCTGCCGAGGAGGCCGCCCGCGCCGAGGCCGAGGCCAAGAAGAAGGCTGAGCAGGAGCGCCTTGCCCGCGAGAAGGAGGAGGCTGCCCGCGAAGCCCAGCGCCGCGCCGTTCCCGCTTCCGACTCCGGTTCGCGCTTCCGTTCGCTGCTCGACCAGATCGCCGCACAGGAGACCGTGCTCAAGGAGAAGAAGGACGCCGAGGAGAAGGCCAAAGCCGAGCGCGCTTCCGAGCGCGGCAACCGTCGTGGCGGCAACAACGACCGTCGTGGTGGCCGTCGTAACGATCGCAACGCCTCCGACAACAACACCGAGCGCAACGCCTCCGAGAACCGCCCCCACAGCCATCGCACCAACGCCAGCAACAACGTTGCTGCCGGCATGGACTTCCCCAACCCCGATAAGCAGGGCAAGGGCAAGAAGCGCAAGGGCGGTCACAACAACGAAGAGGACCACTACAGCCGCATGGCTCGCGAGGCCGAGGAGTACAGCCGCGAGAAGGTGCTTGAGGAGGCTCGTGCCGCCGTCGAGGAGGCCTCTCGCGAGTCCACTGGTCGCCGCAAAAAGCGCAAGGAGAAGCGCGAGCGCGAGGCCGCAAAGGCTCAGGAAGAGCGCAAGATTGAGGAGGCGCTGGCCCAGGGCGTGAACCCCGAGGACCTCGACGCCATCAAGGTCTCCCAGGGCGTTACCGTCCAGGAGCTCGCCGAGGCGCTCGACGTTCCGGCCAACGACATCATCAAGCGCCTGTTCCTGCTGGGCACGCCGCTTACCATGACGCAGTCCATGTCCGACGACCTCGTCGAGCTCGTTGCCGACGACCTGGGTCGCCAGATCAAGATCATTACCCCCGAGGAGGAGAACACCTTCTCGTTCTACGACGATCCCGCCGACCTTAAGCCGCGTGCCCCGGTCGTCACCGTCATGGGTCACGTCGACCACGGCAAGACGAGCCTGCTCGACGCCATCCGTCACACCGGCGTCGCTGCCGGCGAGGCGGGCGGCATTACCCAGGCCATCGGCGCTTCGCAGGTCATGATCAACGACCGCAAGATCACCTTCATCGATACTCCTGGTCACGCCACCTTTACGGCCATGCGTGCCCGCGGCGCCAAGGTGACCGATATCGTCATCCTGATCGTGGCCGCCGATGACGGCGTCATGCCCCAGACCATCGAGTCGATCAACCACGCCAAGGCCGCCGGCGTTCCCATCGTCGTCGCTGTCAACAAGATCGATAAGCCGGGCGCCAACCCCGACCGCGTGCGCCAGGAGCTCACCGAGTACGGCATCATCCCCGAGGAGTGGGGCGGACAGAACATGTTCGTCAACATCTCGGCCAAGCAGAAGATCGGTATCGACGACCTGCTCGAGACGGTGCTGCTCCAGGCCGACGTGCTCGAGCTTAAGGCCAACCCCGATACGTTCGCATCGGGCAACGTCCTCGAGGCTAAGCTCGACAAGGGCCGTGGCTCGGTTGCCACCGTGCTCGTGACCCGCGGCACCCTGCGCGTGGGCGACACGCTGGTCGCCGGCCTCACCTATGGCCGCGTCCGCGCCATGCTCGACCCCAAGGGCAACGCCGTCACCGAGGCCGGTCCCTCCGACGCCGTCGAGATCCTGGGCCTGCAGTCCGTCCCCAACGCCGGCGATGAGTTCCGCGTGTTCGAGGACGAGCGCGAGGCACGTGCGCTGGCTGACGAGCGTTCGCTCAAGGCCCGTATCGAGGAGCAGAGCCGCGTGAAGCACGTGACGCTCGAGAACCTCTTCGAGACCATCGCCGACGCCGAGGTCAAGGAGCTCAACCTGATCATCAAGGCCGACGTCCAGGGTTCCATCGAGGCCCTTCAGGACTCCCTCGACAAGATGGATCAGTCCGAGGTGCGCATCAACACGATCCATTCAGCCGTTGGTGCCATCAACGAGACCGACGTCGTCCTGGCCGACGCCTCCAACGCCATCATCATCGGCTTTGGCGTCCGTCCCGACGGCAAGGCCCGCTCCGCCGCCGAGCGCGAGGGCGTCGAGATCCGTTGCTACGACGTCATCTACAAGTGCCTCGAGGACCTCGACGCTGCCCGCATCGGTATGCTCAAGCCCACCGAGGTCGAGGTCTCCACGGGTTCCGCGACCGTCCTGGATACCTTCAAGGTGCCCAAGGTCGGTATCGCCGCCGGTGTCCGCGTCGAAGAGGGCGAGATCGCCGCGACCGATTCTGTGCGCCTGGTGCGCGACGGCATCGTGGTCTTCAACGGTAAAATCGCCTCGATGCGCCACTACAAGGACGAGGCCAAGAGCCTCAAGAGCGGCTCCGAGGGCGGTATTGGCCTGGAGAACTTCCAGGACATCAAGCCTGGCGACACCATCGAGGGCTACCGTATCGACCAGGTTGCCCGTACCGAGTAGGGGGTAGCGCTATGAAGCAAACGCAGGCAACCCGCCGTTTGGGCGAGCAGCTTCGCGAGAAGCTCGGTTATATCCTGCTCTTTGAGGTTTCCGATCCGCGTCTCGACCTGGTCACCCTGACCGCGGTCGAGGTCGCGGTGGACCGCTCGTTCGCGCGCGTGTACGTGTCGTGCGACGCGAGCCGCTACGACGAGGTCATGGAGGCGCTCGCCAGCGCCAAGGGCCGCATCCGTAGCCTGTTGGCCCGCTCGCTCGATTGGCGCGTCACGCCCGAGCTCGATTTTCGCATCGATCGCTCGACCGATGAGGCCGAGCGCATCACGCGTGCGCTGGAAAACGTTCCCGCCACGCTTGCGATCGAAAAGGACGAGGACGGCTATCCCATAGCGGATGCCGCCCAGGAGGCAGCTTTAGATGAGTAATTCCGCCGACCTCGCATCGTGCGAGTCTGCAGATATTCAGCGACGCATCCTCGAGCTCATCGAGGATGCGTCCTCCATTGCGATTTCGGGACATACGTCTCCCGATGGTGATGCCCTGGGCTCCGTGCTGGGTCTGGGCCTCTCGCTTATGAAGTTTTTTCCCAACAAGGACATTGCCCTGCTGCTGGCAGACGATGACCCGGTTCCGCGCATTTACCGCTTTATGGAGGGCGCCGACCGTCTGGTGCCGGCATCTGCGTATACCGGCAATCCGGACCTGTTCATCTCGGTGGACGTGCCGGTCGTCGAGCGTCTGAACAACTCAGCCGAGGTACTCCGCCGCTCGTCGCATGTGGTGTGCTTCGATCATCATCCGGCGCGTGAGGAATTTGCCGAGCTGAGCCTGAGGTGCGTCGGCGCCGCGGCCTGCGCCATGATCATCGACCGCTTTTTGGACAATTGCGGCATTGTGGCTCGCGATGGCGTTGCGACCTGCCTGCTGTGCGGCCTGGTGACCGATACCGGTCGTTTTCAGTACCAAAACGCCGATGCCGCTGCGTTCCATGCTGCCTCGCGCCTGGTCGCGCACGGTGCCGATCCCGCGCGCGTTGCGCTCGAGGTCTACCAGAGCATGCGTGTTGAGTTCTTGCATCTCAAGTCCATCGTTATGGGCCGCATCAAGACGGTGGCGCACGGTCGCGTGGCATATAGCTATGCGTACCAGAGCGACCTCGAGGCCTGCGGCGTCACTTCGGACGAGTGCGACGGCCTGGTCGATGTGGTGCGCTCGGTGATGGGTGTGGAGGTCTGCCTGTTCCTGAAGGGCATTGAGGGCGATACCAAGGTGCGCGGCAACCTGCGTTCCAAGGGCGACCTCGATGTGTCCGAGATCGCTGCCAACTTTGGCGGTGGCGGGCATCATGCCGCCGCCGGCTTTTCCAACAACGGAACGATTCGCGAGACGCTCGCCGTGGCACTTCCCATGCTGGCCGAGCTGGTAGGGGAGGATCCCGCTTCGGTGACCGTCGAGCTCTAACATTTTGGATGGTACATGGCTCGTCGTACGCCTTCTCAATTGAATATGCTGCTCGCCGTCGATAAGCCGGTGGGCTGTACGTCCCACGACGTGGTATCGCAGTGCCGACGCGCCCTTCATGAGCGACGCGTCGGCCATGCCGGTACGCTCGACCCCATGGCCTCGGGTGTCATGGTGGTGGGCGTGGGCCAGGCGACCCGTCTGCTGGGCATGCTAACCCTCGATACCAAAAGTTATGTCGCCGACATTTCGTTTGGCGTCGAGACCAATACCGATGACGCGGAGGGCGAGGCCGTCCGCACGGTGCCCGTTGCCCCCGAGCTGCGCGATCTCGCTTACGCCCGTGAGCAGCTCGCCGCTATGCTTGGCCCGCAGATGCAGGTGCCGCCAGCGTTTTCGGCCATCTCGGTCAATGGCGTTCGCGCCTATAAGAGTGCTCGCGAGGGCAATGTGGTTGAGTTGCCCCCGCGCCCCGTCGAGGTCTATGCCGCCGACTTGATCGCCGTGGGCGGCGAGGGCGATACGTGCGTCTGGACCGTGGCGTTTTCGGTAAGCAAAGGCACCTACATTCGCGCGCTCGCTCGCGATCTGGGTCGTGCCTGCGATAGTGCTGCACATATTTCCGCGCTGCGCCGTACGGCCTCCGGCGTGGTTTCCATTGGCGCCTGTCATGCGGTAGAGGAGCTCTCTGCCGAGACCGCTGCCGGTTTCGCTCTGGATCCCATCGCCGCCCTAGGTGCCACGCGAGTCGATTTGCCGGGTAATCTTGCAGACGACCTGCTTTGTGGCCGCCGCATTCCCGTTGAACGCGCGCTTGCGGACTTCGATACGGCGAAGGCGCCGTTCGCGCTCGTACTCGATGGGGGATTGAAGGCGCTTGCTCGTATCGAGGGCGGCCGCTTTGTGATGGAGCACGTCTTTCCGCAGGCGATCGGCGGTGTTCGATGATGCTGACGCCCCACGAGCTCGCGCGTATCTTTTTCGCGGGTGAGTTGGATGAGGCCCGTATCGTTTCTGCCGATGCTTTTGATGGGTGCGAGTTCTTGGGTGCCGCGTCGATCGCTATTGGCGTGTTTGATGGCGTGCATCGTGGGCACCAAGAGCTGATCGACGCGGTTATTCGCGATGCGCATGACCGCGGCAGCAAGGCGGTCGTGGTCACCTTCGATCCCGATCCGGACGTCGTGGTGAGTCCGTCGCCCGCTCAAAAATTGATGACGACGGCCGACCGCCTTCATGCCCTGGCTCAAACCGGGGTCGATGCGGTGGTGGCCGTTCCCTTTACGCCCGCCGTGGCGGCACTCGACCATGTCGGGTTTCTGGCGCTGTTGTCGCGCGTTGTCGACATTCGCTCTATTCGTGTAGGCAGCGACTTTAGGCTCGGCCGCGGCGGTGCTTCGGGCGTTGCCGAAATGCGCGCCTGGGGCACTGAGCGTGGGGTTGACGTTTACGGTCACGACCTGCTCTGCGTTAACGGGCAGACCGTCTGCGCCACGCGCGTCCGCCATGAGCTGGGTCAGGGTCATGTGGAGCTGGCTGCCGAGCTTCTCGGCCGTCCCTATATGCTGCGCGGCGTTGTGGCGGCTGGCCGTCACGAGGGCTCCGACATGGGCTTTCCCACGGCAAACATCCAGGTGCCCGACGGCATCCAAGTGCCTGCCGATGGCGTCTATGAGGGTCTGGTGCTGGTCGACGATACCGTATGGCCTGCTGCCGTTAACGTCGGCCTGCCGCCGACCTATGCCGATGATGCCGCCTCGGCGCACCTCGAGGCCAACTTGATCGGCTATGCGGGCGACCTGTATGGCGCTTCCGTGTCGCTGGCGTTTACGCGCTGGCTGCGTCCGTCTCGCGTGTTCGATTCCCTGGACGAGCTTATCGCGACCGTCGAGGGTAATATCGACGATATTCGTCATAACTTGGGTGAGCAGGGGGTGGGCATCCGTGATTAGCGATGAGGAAAAAGATCAGGTACGCGCGGCGTCAGACTTGGTTGCCATCGTGCAGGAGACGGTTGAGCTCAAACCCCGCGGCCATGAGTTTTGGGGCTGCTGCCCGTTCCATGGCGAAAAGACCCCGTCGTTTCACATTATCCCTGCTACGCAGGTGTGGCACTGCTTTGGCTGCGGCGAGGGCGGCGACGTCTTTACCTATATCATGAAGCGCGAGAACCTGAGTTTTCCCGAGTCGATCCGCTATTTGGCTGATCGTGCGGGCATTGAACTGCACGATACCGGTGCGCAGCGCGATCGCGGCACCAAGCGTGCCCGCATCTATGACCTGTGCGCCGAGACGGCTCAGTTCTACCACACCATGCTTATGCGCGGTAAGGACAGCCGTCCGCGCGAGTACTTTGCCAGCCGCGGTATGGGTGGCGATGTCTGCCGACGCTACTGCCTGGGTTTTGCGCCTGGTCGCAACGCGCTGGTTTCGCACCTGTCTCAGGCGGGCTTTACCCCGCAGGAGATGATCGACGCCAACGTGGCCGTAAGCCGTGGGCGCGGCCAGCTCGCAGACCGCTTTTACGACCGTGTGATGTTTCCCATCTTTGATGAACAGGGTCACAATATCGCCTTTGGCGGGCGCATCATGGGCGATGGTCAGCCCAAGTACCTCAACACCGCCGAGACGAGCGTGTTTCATAAAAAGCGAAACCTCTATGGCTTTAACTGGGCCAAGGAGTTTATCGTTGCTCAGGATACTGCCATCGTGGTGGAGGGCTATACCGATTGCATCGCCTGCTGGGAGGCGGGGATCAAAAATGTCGTCGCCACGCTGGGCACGGCGCTGACGGAACATCACGTTAAGACGCTCACCCGTTTTGCCAAGCGCATTGTATATATGTTCGATGGCGACGCCGCCGGTCAAAAGGCTGCGCGCCGCGCGATTCAGTTTATCGAGCAGGATTCGATGGACCTGCGCTGCGTGGTGCTGCCTGACGGCAACGACCCCATGGAGTTCATCACGGCGCATGGCGGCGAGGCACTGCAGGCGCGCATTGACGCGGCCGAGCCCCTCATGGATTTTGTGTATCGCTCGCTACAGGAGTCGAGCGACATTACCACGCCGGGCGGTCGCGCCAAAGCGCTCGAGGATGCGCTGACGCTCATCTATCCGCTGCGCGACAGCTATATGATCGACACGTACTTTATCCAGATTGCCGACCTGTTGGGTTTGGACCTGGAGACCGTGCGTGCGAGTTCGGGCTGTGTGTTTCGCGATGTCGCCAAGCGCGAGGAAGCGGAGCGCCGCCGTGAGCAGAGCTACGAGCGTCAACGCGCGCAAGCTGAGCGCGCGGGCGGTTCGCAGGGACGAGGCTCGGGCGGCGGTGCGGCTGGTGCGCGCAGTGCCGGTCGCGGTGCCTGGGCTGCGGGTGCGACGCCGCCGGTGTCCGCACCGGTCGAGGAGGACCCGTACGACTACGTTCCGCTTGATGCCTATGGGGCCGCGCCGGTTGAGGTCGACGAGGATCTGCCGCCAATCGATGTGCCGGCGGGGGTGGAAAGCGCTGCGTCCGTTGCTGATAGTTCAAGCGCGGCGGCAGCTCCGTCGATGCCGATTGTTTTGACCGATCTGGAGCGGAAATCCCTGGCGGGGGAGCGCGAGCTGCTGACGATGCTCACGAGCTACCCCGATCTGTTCCGCACGTATGCCGATCGCATTTGTTCTATCGAGTGGGTCGACCCGCGTCACGAGTCCATTGCGTGGGCCGTGCTGGCAACGCCGCCGGGAACCGATCCTGCGGCATGCATGGATGCGGCGCGGGCGGTGTGTCCCGAGGCGGCCTCCCTTGTCAGCGCCGGGCGCATCTCGGCGACGAGCAAGCACCCGACCGAGACGAACATCGTCTTTATGCTCGATACGCTCGAGCTCTACACCATCAAACGTCGCATGCGAGCCGCGCAGGCCAAGTTGCGTCAGGACCGTTCACTCGACGATGAGGCTCGCCGCGTGCTGACGATGCAGGCGGTGCAAGATTCACAGCGCCAGCGCGAGCTCCAAAAGTCGATCGGTGGCGTGGCCGACCCGTTCCGTTTGATCGGTTTGGAGACCGCAGGTGCCGATCAGGCCTAGATGTTGTGGTCAACCAGCGTATTCTCGCCTATATCCTGTCTTTATTTTGGGTATAGACGTCTACGTGTGTGCTAAAGTATTGAGTCCTGTGGACTACGAAGGGAGAATCTGTGCCAAAAAAGACTGAGAGCACGGGTACTGGGCTGGAATCCTACGTTGCAAAGCTCATGGGCAACGGCTCAAACAGGACTTCGGTAACCGAGGACGAGATTCAGGTCGCCCTGAAGGATATCGATGTCTCCGATGAGCAGCTCAACGCGGTGTATTCCGCGCTGCGCAACAGCGGCATCCAGATTATCTCCGCGAGCGGAAACGACGATGCCCCGATGGACGTCGACGATGACGATAACGATACCGACGATTTCGATGATGACGAGCACGATTCCGGCTCGCTTGACGATCACGAGCTTAAGATGGCCCGCCAGGCCGATGCCGAGATGGGCTCTTCCAAGAGCAAGAAGAAGCGCACCGTGCGCACGTCCCGTTCGCGTTCGCGCGTGCGCGGCATCGATGCCTCCACGGTGATGCTGACCGGCGACCCGGTTCGTATGTACCTCAAGGAGATCGGTAAGGTCGACCTGCTGACCGCATCTGAAGAGGTTGATCTGGCCATGAAGATCGAGGCCGGTCTCGAGGCTACCGAGAAGCTCGAGGCTGCCGATGCAGGCGAGATTGAACTCACACGCTCCGAGATGCGTCGACTTACGCGTATTGAGAATGTTGGTCTTGAGGCCAAGCAGGCGCTTATCAGCGCAAACCTGCGTCTGGTCGTCTCCATCGCCAAGCGCTATGTCGGCCGTGGCATGCTGTTCCTGGATCTGATCCAGGATGGCAACCTCGGTCTGATCCGCGCCGTCGAGAAGTTCGACTACCAGAAGGGCTTTAAGTTCTCCACGTACGCCACGTGGTGGATCCGCCAGGCCATTACGCGCGCTATTGCCGACCAGGCCCGTACCATCCGTATTCCCGTGCACATGGTCGAGACCATCAACAAGCTCGTCCGCGTGCAGCGCCAGCTCCTCCAGGATCTGGGTCGCGACCCGACCCCTGAGGAGATCGGTGCTGAGATGGACATGAGCGCCGACCGCGTCCGCGAGATCCAGAAGATTTCGCAGGAGCCCGTGTCGCTCGAGACCCCGATCGGTGAGGAAGAGGATTCCCAGCTGGGCGACTTCATCGAGGACTCCCAGGCTATCGTTCCGCCCGATGCCGCCAGCTTCTCCATGCTGCAGGAGCAGCTCACCCAGGTGCTCGATTCGCTTGCCGATCGCGAGCGCAAGGTTATCGAGCTGCGCTTTGGTCTCGTCGACGGACATCCCCGCACGCTCGAGGAAGTCGGTCGCGAGTTTGGCGTCACGCGTGAGCGTATCCGCCAGATTGAGTCCAAGACCCTGGCCAAGCTCCGCCACCCGAGTCGCTCGAGCAAGTTGAAAGACTATATCGAGAGCTAGTCAAGCAAGAGGCGCCCTCAGGCACATCCGCCTGGGGGCGCTTTCATGTAGTCGTTGGGGACGTTCTTAAACGACTAGTCATTCAAGAACGTCCCCAATGACTGGGTCGGAAAATTTCTTAAAAAAGTTCTTGCCCTTCGTCCAATCGTCCGTATAATAAACTTCGTTGCTTGAGAGCACGCACCTATTCCTCGGTAGCTCAATGGTAGAGCACGCGGCTGTTAACCGCGCTGTTGTAGGTTCGAGTCCTACCCGGGGAGCCAGAATTTCTCAGCCCATTTCGCTGGGCTTTTTAATTCCTCGGTAGCTCAATGGTAGAGCACGCGGCTGTTAACCGCGCTGTTGTAGGTTCGAGTCCTACCCGGGGAGCCAGGTTTTAAAACCCGTCGCTTATGCGGCGGGTTTTTTCATGCCTCGATCGCCGGTGGCGAACGTTACCGTATCAACATTTCGTGTCGAGGATGTAATCGCGAACCCCGTGGCCTTAACATGGCGCGGTCGTTGTAAAATGTTGGAATGATTGCTCCCACGACATGGTGCCGCGATCACCAGAAAAGGAGATTCTTGTGTCTGAGACCATTAACGGCAGCCTGAGCGTCTCGAACGACGTTATTGCCGATATTGCCGGTTATGCCGCGATGACGTGCTACGGCGTCGTCGGTATGGCCGAACAGCTGCAGGGCGCCGAGAGCGTGCGCCTGCTTGCCGGCCAGCGCCTCCGCAAGGGCGTGCTTGTTTCCGCCGACGAGAACGGCCTCACGGTCGACCTTCACGTCGTGCTCGAGAACGGCGTCAACATGAAGTCCGTCTGCCACAATCTTTCGAGCTCCGTTGCCTTTACCCTGCAGGAGATCGCCCAGATCGATCCCGCCAGCCTTAAGATCGGCATCCACATCGACGCGCTCAAGAGCCGTCTGAACTAGCATCCGAAAACGGAGATTCAAATACCCATGATTGCAAAGACCATTCGCACCTGTTTTCCGATCGCTGCGGCTGCCGTTTCCGACAAGGCCGAGGAGATCAACAAGCTCAACGTCTTCCCCGTACCCGACGGCGACACTGGCACCAACATGTCGCTCACGCTCGCCTCGGTGACCAAGGAGCTCTCCGCCCTTCCCGCCGATGCCGATATGGAAGCCATCGCCGGCGCTATCACCCACGGCTCCCTGATGGGTGCCCGCGGTAACTCCGGCGTCATCACCTCGCAGATCCTGCGCGGTGTGGCCGAGGGCCTTGTCTCCGCTGATGAGCCCATTACGTCCGCCAATATCGCCTTCGCCTTCCGTCGTGCCGTCAAGGTTGCCTTCCAGGCTGTTCGTAAGCCCATCGAGGGTACGATTCTCACGGTCCTGCGTGATGTTTCGACCAAGGCAGACGAGTGTGAGAAGAAGAAGTTCTCTGCCGAGGATGCGCTCGACGCTATCGTTGTCGAGGCCTACCAGTCCGTCGCTCGCACGCCCGACCTGCTGCCCGTCCTCAAGGAGAACGGCGTTGTCGACTCCGGCGCCTTTGGCTTTGCCATCTTCTTGGAGAACTTTGTTGCCGCCGCTCTTGGCCGCAGCACCGTGGTCGAGGATTTCTCCGCTACGTTCGATTCCGCCGGCTCTGCTCGCGATGCCGCTCTTGGCCGTGTTGAGATCGAGGCTAACGACGACTGGGAGGGCTCGGAGTTCCGCTACTGCAACGAGTTCCTCTTTAAGGCCGACGCTCCTTTTGACGAGGACGAGTGCCTTAAGTTTCTGGGCTCCATGGGCGACTGTGAGCTGCTCGTGGGCGCCTACCCCGACTACAAGATCCACGTGCACTCCAACACCCCCAACCTGGTGCTCGAGCACATGCTGCAGCTTGGTCAGATCTACGAGGTCTTTATCCACAACATGGAGATGGAGGCCCACGACCGTACCGCTAAGATTCACGAGGACCAGGAGAAGGCCGCCGAGCCCGCGAAGGCCCTGGGCTTTGTCGCCGTTGCCGCCGGTTCCGGCGAGGCCGACATCCTCAAGTCCCTCGGCGTTGACGTGATCGTCTCGGGTGGCCAGACCATGAACCCTTCGACCGCCGACCTGCTGGGCGCCGTCGACCAGGTCAACGCGACCTCGGTCATCATCCTGCCCAACAACGGTAACATCCGCATGGCTGCTGAGGCCGCTGCCTCTGCCTGCACCGATAAGAAGGTCGCCGTCGTTCCCACCAAGACCGTTCCCCAGGCGTTCTCCGCGCTGTTCGCCGTCCTGCCCGATTCCGAGCTCGAGGACGCCGTCGCCGCTATGGTCGACGCCATCAGCGAGGTCCGCGATGGCGAAGTCACCCGCGCCGTGCGCGACTCCAGCGCATCGGACGGCTCTCCGATTCACTCCGGTGACGTCATGGGTATCATCGCCGGTTCCATCGACGTGGTCGGCTCCGATGTGAAACAGGTCACGCTCGACTGCATCAACCGTATGCAGGAGGAAGAGGAGGGCGACGCGCTGACGATTCTGGCCGGCGAGGAGCTGTCCGACGAGGCCTTCCAGGAGATCGTCGATGCCATCGAGGAAGCTCAGCCCGACCTGGAGATTGACGCCCATCGTGGCGAGCAGCCGCTCTATCCCGTGATCTTCTCGATCGAGTAGGCTCTGCCCATGTCCGAGCTGTGCTCCGTGCCGCGCGTCTCGGAGCGCTTTGCCCAGAGCAATGCGCTCGACGAGGATATCGCGCGACTCAAATATGTTTCGGGTAAACGTGAGGAGGCCCTTCGCCGTCTGGGAATCCGGACGGTGGGGGACCTCCTTCTCCATATCCCTCATCGCTACCTGGACTTCACTCGCTCGTGGTCCATCGAGATGGCGCCCATCGGTACCGTGTGCACCATCATCGCCACGGTCGATCGTATTGTCCAAAAGCAGCCCCGCCCGCGTATGCAGGTGACTGAGGTCTCGCTCGTGGACGAGACGGGCGTGCTGCAGGTTGCCTTTTTCCGTCAGCCTTGGATTGCCCAACAGCTTAAGCAGGGCGACCGCCTGGCCGTGATGGGCAAGGTCGAGTTTGCCTACGGTTTTAAGCAGATGGCCTCGCCCCACTTTGAAAAGCTCGAGGACGGGCGCGCCGCGGGTACCATTTTGCCGGTCCACTATGTAAGTGACGGCGTGAGCCAGGCATGGATGCGCCGTATCGTGAGCGGTGCGCTCGAAGTGGTCGCCAATCCGTTCGATCCCATTCCCGCGCCGCTGCGCGCAAAGCGGAAGCTCATGAGCAATGCCCGTGCGCTGCGCTCGATCCACTTTCCCTCGAGCATGGCCGAGCGCGACATCGCGCGCCGGCGTCTTGCCTACGAGGAGTGTCTCTACTTGCAGCTCGCGCTGCGTCTGCGCAACGATGGCGGTATGGTTGACGTGGTGCCTTATGCGCATGCCGCGGGCGAGCATTTGACTGCGCTTAAACAGGCCCTGCCGTTTTCGCTGAGCGATGAGCAGGAGGCTGCATTTCAAGACATCCTGCATGACATGTGCGATGGCGGTCGCGTGATGAACCGTCTGCTGCTGGGCGACGTCGGTACCGGTAAGACCGCCGTTGCCGCCTGCGCACTGGCGGTCGCGGCCGATAGCGGCACTCAGGCCTGCGTTATGGCGCCCACGGGCGTGCTGGCGCGTCAATATGCCGATAAGACCGGCCCTCTGCTCTCGCAGGCTGGTATGACCTGGGCGCTCTTGACGGGAGCCACGCCGGCGGCCGAGCGTGAACAGATTCATGCGCGGCTCCAGTCTGGCGAGCTCGACGTGCTCTTTGGTACCCATGCGGTGCTTTCGGAGAACGTCACGTTCAAGCATTTGTCGCTTGTGGTGATCGACGAGCAGCACCGCTTTGGAGTGGGCCAGCGTAACGCCCTACGCGCAAAAGGCCCGGGTGCCGACTTGCTGGTCATGACTGCCACGCCGATCCCGCGCACGCTGGCGCTATCGGTTTACGGCGACCTGGATACGAGCATCATCCGCCATCGTCCCGTTCCGGGTGCCGGCGTGACGACGCGCGTCCTCACCGAGTCGAGTCGCGACCTGGCCTATGGCGCCATTCGCGAGGCACACGAAAAGGGGCAGCAAGCCTACGTGATCTGTCCGCTCGTGGAGCCGAGCGATTCGGCCGATGAGCTCGAAGACGTACCCGGCATCGCTCGCGACGACGAGGGCCGCGTGACCGTGCCTGTGCCGCTGCACGATACGGCAACCGAGCTCGACCGACTGCGCCTTGCGTTGCCGGGGCTTACCATCGAGCGTCTTCACGGCCGCATGTCGGCGGGGGAGAAGGACCGGGTCATCGATGCCTTCAAGCGTGGCGAGATCGATGTGCTCGTCTCGACCACGGTGGTCGAGGTGGGCGTTGACGTGCCCAACGCCACCGTCATGGTTATCGAGAATGGCGAGCGCTTTGGTTTGGCGGCCTTGCACCAGCTGCGCGGGCGTGTAGGCCGCGGCAGCGTGTCGGGCACGTGCCTGGTTATGACGCACTCCAAGGGCAATGGCGGCGCGTCGGCGGCACAAGACCGCCTCCAGTCGCTCGAGAAGACCACGGACGGCTTTACGCTCGCCCAGATGGACCTGCGTCTGCGCCACGAGGGCGAAATCCTGGGTTACCGCCAGCATGGCGGCGTGACCTTGCGCTTTGTTGACCTCGATGCCGACGAGAAATTGATCGAGTGGGCCCATTTGGACGCGGTCGAGCTCTTGCGGTATGCTTGCAACCTTGACTCCGTGGCGACGCGCCCTCTACGCGATGCGGTCGCCATGCGGTATCGACACATCTTTAAGGAGGTCAGCGGAGGATGAGAATCATCGGCGGCGAATGGCGCGGTCGTAAGATCGAGGAGCCCCGTGGTCGCGATGTCACCCGCCCCACGACCGATCGCGTGCGCGAGGCGTGCGCATCTATGGTCATGTCGGCATTCGACTTCGATCTGGACGAGGTCCGCGTGCTGGACGCCTTTGGCGGCTCCGGCGCCTTGGGCATTGAGATGCTCTCGCGCGGTGCCCGCTCGCTCACGACGTTTGAGATCGATCGGAATGCCGCGCGGCTCATTACCAAGAATATCGAGTCACTCTGCCGTGACCGTGCGCGTTGGCGCGTGGTGACGGGTGACGTGCTGGCAAGCGCTTCGCGCGGCCGCGTGCCGGGCGGTCCCTTTGACCTGGTCCTGCTCGACCCGCCCTATGCTTTTGGCGCCGAGCCGGTCGAGGAGCTGCTGCAGAACCTGGCTCAGCAAGGCTTGCTGGCGCAGGGCGCTTACGCGCTCTTTGAGCACGCTGCCGCCGACGCGGGTGCGCATCCGGCAGGCTTTGAGACCGTGCGCGAGAAGCGTTACGGCATAACCTCGGTTGACTTGCTGCGCTGGGTTGGCAACGGCGAGGATGATGGCAACGATAGCGACGCACCCACGGAGGATTCCCATGAGTGACACCATTAACCGCGTAATCGTCCCGGGCACCTTCGATCCCATCACGTTTGGCCATATCGACGTCATCCGCCGCGCCCGTCGCATCTTTCCCAGCGTGATCGTGGCCGTTGCCGAGTCGCAGGGAAAAAACGGCGTCGGCACCACGTTTATGCTCGACGAGCGCGTGGCGCTGGCACGTGAGGCGCTCGGCGATATTGACGGCGTCGAGGTGCTGCCCTTCACCGGGCTCTTGGTCGACTTTGCCCGCGAACAGGGAGCAGGAGCCGTGGTCAAGGGCCTGCGTGCCATGACCGACTTTGAGTACGAGCTGCAGCAGGCCGACCTCAACTACCGCCTGGATAACGAGTTGGAGTCCATCTTTGTCATGAGTGCGCCGCAGTACGGCTATATCTCGAGCTCGGTGGTTCGCCAGATTGCCTCGCTCGGTAGCGACGTCTCTAATTTTGTTCCGTCTAATGTGGTCAAGGCGCTCAAACATCGCTTTTCGTGACGTTTTTTAATGCCTGGTGGCATGTGGTAAACTAACACGATGATATGTTACCTATGAAAGGAGACCGGATGCCGGGCGAGAATTTTCCTGGCGACAGGATCGTGAGTCTTGTCGACGAGCTCGAGGGGCTCATCGAAGAGGCTAAGACGCCGTTCGGCAAGAACGCCCAGATGAAGGTTATCGACGCCGACGTCTTCTTTAACATCCTCGACGAGATCCGCATGAGCTATCCCGAGGAATGGCAGAAGTCCCGCCGTATCCTCAAGGAGCGCGAGGAGCTTATGGCTTCCGCCGCCGCTCAGGCCGATTCCATCATCGCCGATGCTCAGCAGCAGGCCCTCACCATTGCCGGTGAGCAAGAGATCGTCCGCTTAGCGCAGCAGCAGGCCGACGATATCCGCGACCGTGCCCAGCAGTATGAGCGCGAGACGCGCTATGCCGCCGAGGACTACGCCGAGCAGGTCTTTACGCACCTCGAGGAGAACCTCAAGAGCCTGACCGGCACCGTCACCCGTTGCCGTCAGCAGCTCAACGAGGGTGCCGCCCAGCAGAATGGTCAGTGGTAATGGCTGAGTTCCCGAGCGTTACCGTCGATCTTTCCGAACAGCTCGAGTTTCCCGGAGACTCGTATCCGCTGACCGGCAAGGTCGATGTCGCCACCTATACGGTGGGCGAGAAGGAGTACCAGCTGCAGGACGGCATTGATTACGATGTGGTCTTTACCAATGCCGGCACCGGCGTTCTGCTCTCGGGCATGGTCCGCGCCCACGCCACCGGCGAGTGCGACCGCTGCTTGGAGCCCGCCTCGTTTGATATCGCAGGCGAGATCGAGGAGTTCTATCTCTTTAACGAGCCCGAGGATCCCGAGGCCTACGAAGACGGCTACGAGTTGCTGGGCGAGAATCGCATCGTCGATCTGGGTGAGCCCATCAACGACGCGGTCGTCATGGACACGCCGTTCGTTGTCCTGTGCAAGCCCGATTGTCGCGGCCTATGCCCCACCTGCGGCATTAATCTCAACGTCGAGCAATGCGATTGCGCCGCTCAGGCAGAGGCCGAATGGGCCGCTGCCACGGAAAATCCATTTGCAGCATTGAAGAATCTCAAGCTTGACGAGTAAAACTGTGGTAGTATCGCTACTTGCGCGTAATCGCCACACTGGATAGTTCATAAGGAAGGTCACTATGCCCGTACCTAAACAAAAGCAGGGTCGTATCCGCACTCACACCCGCCGTTCCGCCAACATGAAGATCTCGGCTGCGGCTCAGTCCACGTGCCCCCGTTGCGGCGCTGTCAAGCTCCCGCACCACGTGTGCCCCAGCTGCGGTTTCTACAAGGACCGCGAGGTTATCGTTACCGAGTAACTGTATACTCTGGATGCGATGCCGTTCCAACTGGAACCACAATGGCCGGCTCAATGAGTCGGCCATTTTTGTATAAGGAGCATGTATATGAGTAACGTTCGCGTTTGTGTAGACGTTGTTGGTGGAGACGAGAAGCCTCAGGTTGTCCTCGACGGTATCGAGGCGGCGCTTGCGGCGGATCCCGATATCGAGGTCTTGGCCGTCGGTCCCGCAGAGATCGTGAACCCCTTTGCCGCGGCTCACGCTCGCGTTGAGGCCTTGGAGGCGCCCGATGTCATCGCCATGGATGACGATCCCATTCGAGCCGTGATGACCAAGCGCAAATCCTCGATCGTGCTTGCCTGCCGTGCTATTAAGAAGGGTAACGCGGATGCGTTCTTCTCCGCCGGCTCCACCGGCGCGATGACTGCTGCCGCTACCGCCTACGTGACGCCGTTTAGGTATCAGGCCGAGGGCAAGAAGCAGCCGGTGCGTCCGTGCCTCACCAATGCATTGCCCAACCGCGCCGGCGGCCTGACGGTCCTGTGCGACATGGGCGCCAACCCCGATGTCGAGGTCGACGACATGGTGCGTTTTGCCCAGATGGGTAGCGCCTATGCGCGCGTCGTCCTGGGCATTGAGCATCCCCGCGTCGGTTTGCTCGGCAACGGCACCGAGGATGAGAAGGGCTCCAACTTTACCAAGGCGTGCTTCCCTGCCATGAAGGCCGCCGTTCCCGGCTTTGTGGGCAACTGCGAGGGTACCGACCTGACCTCGGGTAACTTTGACGTCGTCGTTGCCGATGGCATGTCGGGTAACATCGCGCTCAAGGCAACCGAGGGCGCCGCTAAGTTTTTGCTGCAAGAGCTCAAGGGTGCCTTTATGGCTTCGCTGGGCACCAAGATCGCCGCGTTGCTCATCAAAAAGCAGATGCGCGAGATCAAGGCAAAGCTTTCGGGCGATGCTAAGGGCGGCGCCATTCTGCTGGGCCTGCGTGGCGTGGTCCTGATCGGCCACGGTGCCACCTCGGTCGAGGCCGTCAAAAACGGTACGCTCGCCGCGGCGGAGGCCGTGCGCGCCGGGCTGGTCGAGAACGTCGCCAACTCTATGGACGGCATCGTTTTGTAGGAGCGAGTTAGAGCGCTGTTATGTGCCTCGCGGCCTTCGTCGTGGGGTAGAATCAAAACCGTGTCTTGGCGCTGCGCTTGCGGCGCCAGCTCGTTGATGTTCACGCAATACGAGAGGAAGCGCTATGGACCGCTCCGAAATCTTCGATAAGATCGCCGAAGTCGCCGCTGACGTTCTGGGCGTCGATGTCGCCGACATTAGCGACGAGACTACCTTTGACGATCTCGATGCCGATTCGCTCGAGCGTCTGCAGCTGGTGACGGCCATCGAGGACGAGTTCGACCTCGAGATCGATGACGAGACCCTGCTGTCGCTCAACTCTGTCGCCGACGCTGTCGACGCTATTGAAAACGCCAAGGAGGCCTAAGTCTTGGCTTTATCTCAACGACTCGCGCGCGCCCAGGAAATCCTGGGCCACGAGTTCAATAACAAGGTGCTGCTGCGCGCGGCGCTCACGCACCCTTCTGCCGTGGAAGGTCAGCCCGTCTCGGCGAGTTATGAGCGCCTTGAGTTTTTGGGCGATTCCATTTTGGGCGCCGTGGTTGCCCGCTCGCTCTTTGAGTCCTATCCGGAGTTTGACGAGGGCAAGCTTACGCGCCTGAAGGTGTCGCTCGTCTCGGGCGCCACGCTGTCCGAGGTGTCCCATGAGCTGGGCATCGACGACATCATCATCTTTGGTGCCTCCGAGACCGGCACGGGCGCGCGCGGTCTGCACTCGGCGCTCGAGAACGTCTACGAGTCGCTCGTGGGCGCCCTGTACCTGGATGCCGGCTGGGATGCGGCGGCGGAGTTTATCCACCGTACACTCAAGCCGCACCTGGCTTCCGAGCGTGCCGAGCATCCCGCGAACCCTAAGTCGTTCTTGCAGGAGTGCGTGCAGGCCGACGGCCACGAGCCTCCTGCGTATAAGCTGGTCGGCTCCGAGGGCCCCGCGCATGCGCCCACCTTTACCGCTGTGGTACTCATCGACGGTATTCGCCAGGGCCGCGGCACCGGTTCCTCCAAGAAGGAGGCCGAGGGTGCCGCTGCGCTCGAGGCGCTTGATCGCATGGGTTACACCACCAACGGCGTGATTCTCAACAAGAAGCCTGTTTAAGCGAGGAGCCGTGTATCTCAAGTCCCTCACGCTCAAAGGGTTCAAGTCGTTTGCCGACCGCGCTCATATGACGTTTGAGCCGGGCCTGACCGTCATCGTCGGTCCCAACGGCTCGGGAAAATCGAACATCTCCGACTCGATTCTGTGGGTCCTGGGCGAGCAGAGCGCCAAGCAGCTGCGCGGCCAGGCCATGGAAGACGTCATCTTCTCGGGCTCGTCGGCGCGCAAGCCGGTGGGTGTAGCCGAGGTCACGCTGGTGCTCGATAACTCGGACCATATGCTGCCCGTCGACTTTGACGAGGTCGCTATCACCCGTCGTATGTACCGCTCGGGCGAAAGCGAGTACCTCATCAACTCGAGTCCATGCCGCCTGATGGACATTCAGGACATCCTGCACGATTCGGGCCTGGGCAAGGATACGCATTCCATCATTAGCCAGGGCAAGCTCGATGCCATTTTGCAGAGCCGCCCCGAGGAGCGTCGCGCCCTCATTGAGGAGGCCGCAGGCATCTCCAAGCACAAGCGCCGCAAGGAGCGTGCGCTCAAAAAGATTAAATCGATGGACGAGCACCTGACCCGTGCCCGCGATATCAACAAGGAAATCGCCCGTCAGCTGCGACCGCTGGAGCGTCAGGTCGATCGCGCGCGCAAGTACAAAGAGCTGTCCTCGCGCGCGAACGAGCTTACGCAGATGCTGGCCGTCGACGAGCTTCGTTCGCTGCAGTCGCAGTGGAACGACCTGGAGAGCCGCTCCAAGGAGGGCGCTGCCGAGCTTGAGCTTGCGCAGTACCGCCTGGGCGAAAAGGAGCGCGAGCTCGAGAAGCTCCAGGTCATGCTCGAGGAAAAGGGCCTGTTTGTGGGCGACTTGGGCGAGCAGCGCCGCCATATGCAAGATGTGGTCGGTCGCATTAACTCAGACATGCGTCTGCTCGAGGAAAAGGGCCATAACATGGTGTCGCGCCTGTCCGACATGCGCGGACAGATCTCGAGCTCCGAGCATCAGCGCCGTCGCGTGGTCGAGGAGCTTGAGGACGCACGTGCTCAGCTCGAGGAAGTGACCGGCGCGCATATGCAGGCCCAGGAGGACGTTGACGCTGCTGGTCCTGCCGCCGCCGAGCTCCACGAGCGTCGCGTTGCGCTTGATGCGCGGATTTCGCAGCTTACGCGCGAGCAGCGCGATGTGCAGTGCGTTGCCGATAATGCTGCGCTCGAGCTCGCCAAGGTGAAGGATTCGCTGAGCAACGCCGAGGTCGAGGACAACATGTATGCCTCGCGCCTGGAGCAGATCGATGAGCAGCTCGAGGAGGTCACGGCATCGCTTGATAGCCGCCGCAACCGTGCTGAGGAGCTCGAAGGTGCGCTCGATCAGGCTCGTCAAGCCCAGAGCGATGCGCGTGAGGCTACCGAGGTCGCCCGTGCAGCCCTTAAGGACTTGCGTAATCGCGAGAGCGAAGCGCGCAACAAGCTGTCCGAGGTGCGCTCGGAGCTTGCCAGCCAAAAGAAGCTTGATGCTCGCATGGCCGACAGCTCGCCGCTCGTAAGCCGTCTGGTGGGCGCGCTGGGCGACGATGTCTCGGGTCGTCTGGGCGATGTGCTTGAGGCACCGCGTGAGCTTGAGGGCCTGGTTGAGCAGCTGCTCGCCGGCGATATCGATGCCCTGTTGTTCGATAACGCTGCCGCACTTGAGCGCGCCGGTCGCGCTGCCTTGGACCAAAAGAAGGCCTCGGGCGAGGCGCTGCTGGTGGCGCGCAGCGTGAGTGGCTCTGCGGTCGCCGAGGGTGCCGCCGGTAACCGTCTTGTTGATCGTCTGTCCGTGCGTGCGGGCTACGGTCCGGTCGTCGAGGCATTGCTCGGCGGCTATTACGTGGTCGATGACTTGGCTGCCGCCCTGACTGCGCCTGTAGTTGACGGCGTGACCTATGTGACTCCCGATGGCGCCCGCGTGAGCTGTGGCGGCCTGGTGCGTGTGGGGCTCGACGCCGGCGAGGCTTCGGGTGCCCTGGAGCGCAAGCGTCGCATTCGCGAGCTTGAGGGTCTTGAGCCCGATCTGGCTGCCGTGTTTGAGCATGTGTCGGATCAGGTCGTCGAGGCCAATGCGGCCGTCGAGGGGGCGCGTGCCGCCGAGGGCGATGCTGCCGGCGAGATCGCCCGTCTTGAGGGCGAACGCCGCTCGCTGCTCTCCGAGATCGGCCGCTTGGAGCAAAGCGCCAACAATGCCGAGGTCGATCGCGTGCGCATTTCCAAGCGCCGTGAGCAGGCCGCCGAGGCGGTCCGCGCCGCGCGCCCGCGCGTTGACGAGCTCACCCGTTCGCGTGATGAGGCTCGTGCGCAGGCAAGTGACCTGGGGCTCCAGATTGCCGAAGCTAACGACGAGCTCGATTGCGTGCGTCGCGACGACTCCGAGGCCGCCGGTAAGCTCGCCGACGCTAAGGTCCGCCTGGCTCAGACGAGCGAGCGCCTGCGTTCGCTGAAGGGCCGTGTGCCCGATCTGGAGCATCGTCTGGAGGGCATCGACCGCCGTATCCGCGGAACCCGTCAGGCCTCGCGCTCGCTCGAGTTGCTGCGCCTGCGCGTCGACCCTATGCACGAGCGCTATTCGGCCCTGCTGGAGCGCGCGTCGGATTGGGCCGCGCGCCTGCGTGACCAGGCTTCGCTCGAGGAGGCGGACTCGGCCTCGCTCAAGAAGACCATCGAGGACGCCAAGGCCGAGGTCTCCCGCGCCAAGGAGCGGGTCGATGCCGCCACGGCGACGCAAAACGAGTTCAAGGTCGCACGCGGCAAGCTCGAGGTGCAGGTAGAGGCGGCCATCAAGGCTATTACCGCCGATGGCACCACGGTGCTCGAGGAAGCGCTCATGCTGCCGGCGCCCACCGACCGCGACGCCGCCGAGCGCGAGCTCAACCAGCTCGTGCGCCAGATCAACAACCTGGGCCCCGTGAACCAGGTTGCCATGGAGGAGTACGAGCAGCTCAAGCGCCGCGCCGATTACATCGAGGAGCAACTGGCCGATTTGGAGAGCGCGCGCAAGGCGCTCACCAAGATCACCGTGGCCATCGACCGTAAGATGCGCAAGGCGTTCTTGGTGACCTTTGAGAAGGTCGATGCGAACTTCCGCGAGATCTTCGCCATGCTGTTCCCGGGAGGCCAGGCACATCTGGAGATGACCGATCCCGAGCATCCGGCCGAGACGGGCATCGAGGTCGTGGCGCAGCCGCGCGGCAAGCGCATCACCAAGATGATGCTCATGTCCGGTGGCGAGAAGAGCCTGACGGCGCTCGCCTTGCTCTTTGCCGTGTACCGTACGCGCACGGTGCCGTTCTATGTGCTGGACGAGGTCGAGGCGGCGCTCGACGACGCCAACCTGTCCAAGCTCATCGGCGCCCTTGATGTGCTGCGTTCCGATACGCAGCTCTTGGTAATCTCGCATCAGCGCCGTACTATGGAGGATGCTGACGTTCTCTACGGCGTCTCGATGCAAGCCGACGGCGTCAGTCGCGTCGTCTCGCAAAAACTCGATCGCGAAACCGGAAAGGTCGTGAATGCATAATGGGATTCTTTGACGCACTCTCGCGCGGACTCGAGCGCAGCCGCGAGGCCCTCAACGAGGTCTTTTACTTTGGCGGTGAGGTCGACGAGGATTTTTGGGAGGACCTTGAGGACACCCTCGTCATGGGTGACATGGGTGCCGAGGTCGCCATTCAGGTCTCCGATGACCTGCGCGACGCCGCTGCCAAGAAGAACCTTAAGACCGCCCCGCAGCTTCGCCGTGCCCTGGCCGAGCAGCTCGAGGGCCATTTTGTGCCTGTTGAGCGCGATCCGTTTTCCGATACGCCGAGCTGCGTGCTGTTTGTCGGCATCAACGGTGCCGGCAAGACCACCACGGTCGGCAAGATTGCGAGCGCCATGGCCGCCCGCGGCAAGAACGTGGTGATCGGTTCGGCCGACACCTTCCGCGCCGCTGCCATCGAGCAGCTCGATGTGTGGGGTCAGCGTGCCGGCGTACCGGTTATTAAGCGTGACCGCGGCTCCGATCCGGCGAGCGTGTGCTATGACGTGCTCGACGAGGCCGATAAGCGCGGCAGCGACCTGGTGCTCATCGATACCGCCGGCCGTCTGCACACGAGTCCCGAGCTCATGCGCGAGCTCGCCAAGGTGGTTAATGTGACCCGTAAGCGCGCCGCCAATATGGCCGCCGGTCCCATGCCGGTCTCGGTCGTGCTTGTGATCGATGCTGCCACTGGTCAGAACGGTCTGAACCAGGCGCTCGAGTTTAACGAGGCGCTGGGCCTGGACGGTATTATCATGACTAAGCTCGACGGAACGGCTAAGGGCGGTATCGCCATGGCCGTGGCCGAGAAGCTCAAGCTCCCGATCCTTCGCATCGGCGTGGGCGAGCAGGTCGATGACCTGCAGGAGTTTAACGCCAAAGATTTCTGCCGCGCCCTGGTGGGCGAGTCCAACTAAGGAGTAACCAGTGTTTGATTCCCTGAGCGATCGCCTCAACGACACATTTGACCGCCTGCGCGGCAAGGGTAAGCTGACCGAGGCCGATATCTCTTCGGCCATGCGCGATATTCGCATGGCGCTGCTCGAGGCCGACGTCAACTTCAAGGTCGTCAAGGAGTTCGTCGCCAAGACCAAGGAGCGCTGCATGACCGCCGAGGTCATGGAGTCGCTGTCGCCGGCGCAAAACGTCGTCAAGATCGTGCTCGACGAGCTCACCGAGATGCTCGGCTCAACCGAGAGCAAGCTCGTCTTTAGCAACCGCATTCCCAATGTCATCATGCTCGTGGGCCTGCAGGGCTCCGGTAAGACCACGGCGGCCGTAAAGCTGGCCTACCTGCTCAAGAAGCAGGGCCGCTCGCCGCTGCTCGCCGCGTGCGACGTCTACCGTCCCGCCGCTGCCGACCAGCTCGCCACGCTGGGTGGCGAGATCGGCGTGCCGGTCTTCCGTGGTGACGGCGCGCACCCGGTCGACATCGCCAGGGGCGCCATCCAGGAGGCCGTCGACCACCTGCGCGACGTGGTCATTGTCGATACTGCCGGTCGTCTTCAGATCGACGAGCAAATGATGCAGGAGGCCGTCGACATCAAGAAGGCCGTCAAGCCCGACCAGGTGCTGATGGTCGTCGATGCCATGACCGGCCAGGATATCGTCAACGTCGTCTCGACCTTCGCCGATCGCACCGACTTTGACGGTGTGATTATCTCCAAGCTCGACGGCGATGCCCGTGGCGGTGGCGCACTTTCGGTGCGTCAGGTGACCGGCAAGCCCATCAAGTTCGTGAGCATGGGCGAGAAGCCTGATTCGCTGGAGCCGTTCTATCCCGATCGCATGGCCAAGCGAATCTTGGGCATGGGCGATGTCGTAGGCATTATCGAGAAGGCCCAGGAGGCAGCCGATGCAGAGCAGCTCGAGGCTGCCGAGCGTATGCTGCGCGAGGGCTTTACCATGAACGATATGCTCGACCAGATGAAGGCCGTCAAGAAGATGGGCGGCATGAAGGGTATCCTGGGCATGCTCCCCGGCGGACAGCGTGCACTCAACCAGATGGGCGGCAACCTGGATGAGGGCATCTTCGATAAGAATGAGGCCATCATCATGTCGATGACCAAGGAGGAGCGCCTGCGTCCCTCCATCATCAACGGTCAGCGTCGCGCGCGTATCGCCAAGGGCGCCGGCGTAACCCCCACCGAGGTCAACAGCCTTATGAAGCAGTGGGGCGAGATGAATAAGATGATGGGCCGCATGCGCACGATGGCCAATCAGGCACAGGCCGGCGGTAAAAAAGGCAAAAAGGGAAAGAAGGGCAAGAGGATGCGCATGCCCAATATCCCTGGCCTGGACGCTATGGGTCTGGGCGGCATGGGCGGCCTGGGTACGGGCGGTCCCAAGTCCGATATGGAGCTGCTGCGCCGGATGGAAGCGCAGATGCGTAATAAGAAATAGGGCTGTAATTCCAGCTTGATATGGCAAAGGCCACTCGGAAGCTACCGGGTGGCCTTTGTTGTTGGCTTTGATTGTTGGGCTGCGTTTAGCGTCGTGCCCTGAGCTCGCGGTGCCGTGCCGTTAGTGGCAGCCGCAGCCCTCGTGGCCCTCGTGCTCGTGATGGCCGTGACAGCTGCAGGCCTCGCCATGTTCGTGGGCGTGGTCGTGGTCATGGCCGTGGCAGCCGCACGTGGCCTCGCCGTTCTGTGCGAGCGTGCCGGCGATAAGGGCCTCGACGCAAGCGTCGCAGCTGCCCTGGGCACCTGCGTATACCGTGATGCCGGCTTGGGCAAGCGCGTTGATGGCGCCACCGCCGATACCGCCGCAGATGAGAGTGTCCACGCCGCCGTTGGCGAGCAGGCCCGCCAGGGCACCGTGGCCGGTGCCGCCGGTGCCCACGACCTGCTCGTTGAGCACCTTGCCGTCCTGAATGTCGTAGATCTTGAACTGCTCGCTGCGGCCAAAGTGCATAAAGATGCTGCCGTTGTCGTACGTGGTTGCCACCCTCATGGTGCCGACCTCCTTTGCTGGCCATGCGGCCGTTTTCGTGGTAATGGGGGAGTACGCGATATTGCCGCCCTCGATGACAATCGCCCGTCCATTGACCAGCGCGTTTGCCACCTTGCGATGCGCGCGGCTGCAAATTGCCGCCACCGTGGCGCGGGCAATGCCCATGTGCTGGGCGACGGCCTCCTGATTGAGGCCTTCCAGGTCGCACAGTCGCAGGACTTCGAGCTCGTCGACCGTCATATCGATGGCGTCTCCACTGGCTAGGCCGTCAGGGGTAAAGCCGCGGTATTCGGGGATGATCCCGACGCGGCGCAGTTTTTCGCGTCTTCCTGCCATGCGCACTCCTTATCTGACATATGTCAACAATAGAATAGCGAACGCGCAGAATTGCGCAAGGAATTTCTGGCATATGTCAGAAAAAGGCGTAGATGTTTCGTTGACGCATGCGGTGCCGTACTGCCGTGCATTGCGTGTGCCGGCCCAAGTGTCCAATCCGACACTTGCGCGCCTGGGCTACAATAAAATCGCCAATAGGCTACTGACGGGAGGGTCAATGAGCAAAGCTGATCAACAGTTTGTAACCATGTGCCGCGATATTTTGGACCATGGCACCACCACCGAGGGCCAAAAGGTCCGTCCGGTGTGGGAGGATGGCACCCCTGCCTATACCATTAAGAACTTTGGTGTCACGGCGCGCTACGACCTGCGTGAGGAGTTTCCGGCGCTTACCCTGCGTCGTACGGCCCTCAAATCTGCCATGGACGAGATCCTATGGATCTATCAGAAGAAGTCCAATAACGTGCATGACCTCAACAGCCATATCTGGGATGAGTGGGCCGACGAGACCGGCTCTATCGGCAAGGCATACGGGTACCAGATTGGCCAGAAGAGCCATTACGCCGAGGGTGACTTTGACCAGATGGACCGCGTGCTGTACGACCTTAAGCACACGCCGTACAGCCGCCGCATTATGACGAACACCTATGTGTTTAGCGACTTGTCCGAGATGCACCTGTATCCGTGCGCCTACAGCGTGACGTATAACGTGACGCAGCGCCCGCAGGATGACAAACCGACGCTCAACATGATTCTCAACCAGCGCAGCCAGGATATTTTGGCCGCGAACAACTGGA
This sequence comes from Collinsella aerofaciens, assembly GCF_015546965.1. Classification (GTDB taxonomy): domain Bacteria; phylum Actinomycetota; class Coriobacteriia; order Coriobacteriales; family Coriobacteriaceae; genus Collinsella; species Collinsella aerofaciens_X. The sequence goes on along the minus strand of NZ_JADMUF010000007.1, from coordinate 98,454 downwards.
ATGTGTGCCAGTATGCAATTCTGCTGATGATGGTTGCGCAGTCGGTCGATATGATTTCCGGTGAGCTGCTGCACGTGATCGCCGATGCCCACATTTACGACCGCCATGTCGATATCGTCCGCGAGCTTATCGAGCGTCCGCAATTTGCGGCTCCCAAGGTAACGCTTAACCCCGATGTGCATGACTTCTATGCGTTTACGACCGATGACCTGATCGTCGAGGGCTATGAGCACGGTCCGCAGGTTAAGAACATCCCCATTGCGGTGTAGGTGGCGCGCATGACGTGTAAGCTTTCTGCCATTGTCGCCGTGTGCGACGACTGGGGTATTGGTTGCGAGGGCGACATGGTCGTGTCCAACCGTGCCGATATGCGCCATTTTGTGGCGTGCACCAAAGGTTGCCCGGTCATTATGGGACGCAAGACACTTCTGAGTTTTCCCGGCGGACGACCGCTCAAGAATCGCCGCAATATCGTGCTCACCCGCGACGAGAGCTTTGCTGCCGAGGGTGTCGACGCGGTGCATAGCGTTGACGAGGCCTTGGCCGCCGTGGCCGATGAGCCCATTGTGTGGGTGATTGGCGGCGGCGAGGTGTATCGACAGTTCTTGCCGTATTGCGTCGAGGCCGAGGTTACGCATAACCATTGCGTGCATGACGTGGATACGTACTTTCCCGATCTGGATGCCGATCCCGCATGGGAGATTGCGAGGCGTGGCGGTGTTGCCACGATTGCCGCGGGCGAGGGTGACGAGGGTCTCGATTATGAGTTCGTGACGTATCGTCGCGTCGAGGCGTAAATCGTCTGGCGTGAACGGTATCATCGGGTTATTTGAATGCATGGGGCGGCGCTTAGCGTCGCCTCGTTTGGTATAGATGTGCTGTAAAGAAAGGTGCGGGCTGGCTGCTATGACTGATGCCGTTGAGGTGCTGCGAATCGATTCGCTCGAGGACGAGCGGCTCGATGCCTACGTGCGACTGACCGAGCGCGAGCTTCGCTGCGTGCTGGAGCCGCAGAAGGGCATTTTTATCGCCGAGAGTGCCAAGGTTATCGAGCGTGCAGTGCGCGCCGGATACGAGCCGGTGAGCTTTCTTTTGGGCGAACGCTGGCTCGACCAGATGATGCCGCTGTTTGAGCGCCTGGCGGTACGCGAAGGTGCGGGCCCGGTTCCCGTGTTCGTGGCCTCGATGGAGCTTATGGAGCAGCTGACGGGCTTTAACGTGACGCGCGGTGCGCTCGCGGCATTCCGTCGTCCACGTCAGATTCCGGTAGCCGAGTTCTTGGGTGGCGTCGTCGAGGCGGCGGGGGAGCGCCCGGTGCTTGTGTGCGTGCTCGAGGGCATTGTCGACCACACCAACGTCGGCGCGATTTTCCGCTCGGCGGCTGCGTTGAACGTCGATGGCATTTTGGTGAGCCCTACGTGCTGCGATCCGCTGTACCGTCGCTCGGCCCGCGTGAGCATGGGCACGGTGTTCCAGGTGCCCTGGACGCGCATTGGCAGCGAGGCGCGCGTATGGCCGCATGATGGGCTGGCGGCGCTGCACGATGCCGGCTTTTCGTGTGCCGCCATGGCGTTGGCGGATGATTCGGTGTCGTTGGACGATCCCGCGCTGCAGGAGATTGACCGCCTGGCAATCTTTATGGGCACCGAGGGCGCTGGCTTGGGCGACAAGACCATTGCAGGCTGCGACCGCGCCGTGCGTATTCCGATGGCGCATGGGGTCGATTCGCTCAACGTGGCCGCGGCAAGTGCTGTCGCCTTTTGGCAGCTGTGCCCGCATGTGAGCAATGAGTATCACTACCAGCCGGGTTTGTATCACTAGCCGGGTGCGCTCGAGCTTTGCCGCCAGGGGTGTTTCTGCTGCCTTCGGTCGGTGTTAAGCTGATAGCGGCTTTGCCGTTCAATTGATGTTTTGTTGTATGACGTACGCTAGTGGGGAGGGCGTGTGGCTAAGAAATCTACGGCTATCGATGTAACGCAGGGTGTCATTTGGCAGCAGCTGCTGTCGCTGTGCGTTCCCATTTTCTTTAGTTCGTTCTTTCAGCAGGCATACACGCTTATCGGTACCTATATCGTCGGTCAGTTTGGCGGTAAGCTCGCGCTGGGTGGCATTCAGGCCACGATGGTGCTTACAGAGCTCTGCATCGGCTTTTGTGTCGGCGTCGGTGCCGGCTGCGCGGTCATTACGGGCCAGTTTTTTGGCCAGCACGATGACGAGCGTCTGAGCCGATCGGTCCATACGGCTATGACGCTCGCGCTGGTGGGCGGTATCGTTTTCTCGATTCTTGGCATAGTGTTCGTTGAGCCCATGCTGGTGCTTATGAACACGCCGCATGAACTATTGGCCGAGGGCGTGGCCTATGCCCGTTGCTATTTTGCCGCCATGGTTGCGGCGCTGCTGCTCAATATGGGAACGGCATTGCTGCGCGCCGTGGGCGACACGCGCGGGCCTGCTGTGATCATCGCTTCCGGCTGCCTTGTTAATGCGGTGCTGGATGTCATCTTCGTTGCCGTGCTGCATATGGAGGCTCTGGGCTGTGGCATCGCGGTGGCGCTGACCATTTGCTCCAACGCCACGATGATCGTGATTCGTATGATGCACGCACCGGGCGCGTGGCGGCTTTCACTGTCCAAACTCGGCATTGATCCTGGCATTTGTAAGAGCATGATCTCGTGTGGTCTGCCGCTTGGCTTTCAGTCTGCTGCGTATTCGATTTCCAACGTTTTGATTCAGGTGTCGGTCAACTCGTTTGGTGCCGATGTCACCACGGCTTGGGGTCTTTCGGGCCGCTTGGATGGCATTGTCTGGATGGTGACCGAGGCGCTTGGCGTGTCGATCACCACGTTCTCGGCGCAGAACTTCGGCGCGCGCAACTACGAGCGCATGCGCAAGGGCTACCATACGTCGCTCGTGCTGTCGTTTATGCTCATTGGTGGCCTGTCTGCCGTGCTGCTGGTATTCTCGGGTCCGCTGTCTCGTCTGTTTGTCGACGATGCTTCGATTTCGGCGTACACCACGACGATTCTTCATTTTATCGCGCCGTTCTATGCGATTTTCTCGATTATCGAGAACGCCTCGGGTTCCATCCGCGGCGCCGGCGTGAGCTTGCAGCCCATGCTGCTCACGATTTTTGGCACCGTCGTGCTCAGGGTGATCTGGGTATTTGCGATTATGCCGTTCGATCCGTCGCTTGAGCACCTGCTGCTGGTCTACCCCGTAACCTGGGTAATCACCGCCATGATGTTCACCGTCTACCATCACAGCGGCAACTGGCTCGGCCGCGCCACTGCCTAGCCATTGGGGGCGTCCGCAATGGCTAGTATTCGATGCCTTGGCGGGCCAGGAGGCCTTCGTCGAAGTAGTGTTTGACGGGGCGCATTTCGGTGACCAGGTCGGCGAGGTCCGCGAGGGGCAGCAGGCCGCGGCCGGTCAGTATGAGCTCTGTGGTGTCGGGTTTCATCGCGATCAGTTCCTCGACATCCTCGCGCGTCACGAAGCCGCGGCGCATGGCCTCGCCGAGTTCGTCCAAAATCAGAACGTCGACCTGTGAGATATGCTCGCGTGCGAGCTCCATGATCTGTGCCGCGCAGGCCTCGGGCGTGTCGCGGTCGGCTTGTACGATGCGCAGGCCCAAACGGGGCGCTGCATTATGCTCGGCGCAGTGCAGTTTCTTGGCAAACTGAAGCATGAGCACGTTAAGTCCATAGCCCGTGGCGCGCAGCGCGAGTCCCAGCGCAGCCGTCGTCTTGCCCTTGCCGTCGCCCGTATAGATTTGAACCTTGCCGACTTCCAGTGATGCCATCTCTGTCCTTTCGTGCCCGGCGTCGGTTTATCGCCGTCCGGGTTGGGTATTCTAGAAAACATTATCAACCCCAGTAGATGGAGTTCAAGCAGATGGAGATGGATGACAACAAACGTAGACGGAATATGATCCTCTACGTGCTCATCGCCTTCGTCGTCTACCTCGTGCTCTCGACCGTTCTGTTCCCCAACATCGGTCACACGCAGCAGATTACGAAGACCGATTACTCGACGTTTGTCAAAGCGCTCGATAAGAAGAGTGTCGACAAGGTCGAGTACAACACGGACGATTACACGATTTATTACACCAAAAAGGGCGAGGACGAGAACATCGCCTACAAGACGACCGGTGTGCCGAATGACGCTGGCTTTACCGATCGCGTGCTTGAATCTGGCGCCTCGCTTGAGTCGGTCGTTCCCGATAAGGACTCGGGTCTGATGACCTATTACCTGCTTACGCTCATTCTTCCCATGGCGATTTTCTTCCTGATCGGCTGGTGGCTCAACCGCCGCATGAAGAAGGCCATGGGCGATGACGGTCCTTCGATGAACTTTGGTGGCGGCGGTTTTGGCGGCGGTGGACTGGGCAAGTCAGGCGCGCGCGTGATCGCCTCCAAGGACGTGGGCGTGACCTTTAAGGATGTCGCCGGCCAGGAAGAGGCCAAGGAGTCCCTCAAGGAGGTCGTCGACTTTCTGGAGAAGCCGCAGCGCTACGAGGAAATCGGCGCCAAGCTGCCGCGCGGTGCTCTTCTTGTCGGCCCTCCGGGTACCGGTAAGACCCTGCTTGCCAAGGCCGTTGCCGGCGAGGCGGGCGTGCCGTTCTTTAGTATTTCGGGTTCTGAGTTTGTTGAGATGTTTGTCGGCCGCGGCGCCGCCAAGGTGCGCGATCTGTTTAAGCAGGCCAAGGAAAAGGCCCCGTGCATCGTCTTTATCGATGAGATCGATACCATCGGCAAGAAGCGCGATGGCGGCGGCTTTAGTGGCAACGACGAGCGCGAGCAGACGCTCAACCAGCTGCTGACCGAGATGGACGGCTTCGATAACCACAAGGGTATTGTCGTTCTTGCTGCTACCAACCGCCCCGACAGCCTTGACCCGGCCTTGCTGCGCCCCGGTCGTTTTGACCGCCGTATCCCCGTTGAGCTGCCCGATCTGACCGGTCGCAAGAACATCCTCGAGTTGCATGCCAAGAGCGTGAAGACGCAGCCGCCGATCGACCTGACCGCGATTGCCCGCGCCACGCCCGGTGCCTCGGGCGCCGACCTGGCCAACATCATCAACGAGGGCGCCCTGCGTGCCGTCCGCGAGGGTCGCAAGCGCGCTACGCAGGACGACTTTGAGGAGTCGGTGGAGGTCGTCATCGCCGGTCAGCAGCGCAAGTCTACGGTGCTGTCCGACCACGAGAAGCAGGTCGTTTCTTACCATGAAATCGGCCATGCCATCGTTGCCGCCCGCCAGAAGGGTTCTGCGCCGGTCACGAAGATTACCATCGTGCCGCGCACGAGCGGTGCTCTGGGCTACACCATGCAGGTCGAGGAGGATGAGCGCTTCCTGACCACACGCCAGGAGGTCCTGGACAAGCTCGCCGTCTATTGCGGTGGCCGTGCAGCCGAGGAGCTCATCTTTGGTGAGATGACGACCGGCGCAGCCAACGATATCGAGCAGGCCACCAAGCTCGCCCGTAACATGGTGACGCGCTTTGGTATGTCCGATGAGTTTGGCATGATGGCGCTCGGTACCGTCCAGAATGCGTACCTCAACCAGGACACGTCGCTCACCTGCGCCCCCGGTACGGCCGAGCGCGTGGACGCGATTGTCGCCAAGCTGATCGAGGATGCGCACGACCGCGCTCTGCAAATCCTGAAGGAGAATAAGTTCAAGCTCCACGAGCTGGCTCGTTATCTGTACAAGAAGGAGACGATCACGGGCGAGGAGTTTATGAATCTCCTCACGCGCGAGAATCCGCTGATGCCGAAGCAGCAGTAATACTAGTTACGCAATGTCAATCGCCCCATTTGAGTGTCCATCTCAAATGGGGCGTTTTGCGTGGGGAGTGTTGTATATGAAGATCGTGGTAAGTGCCTGCTTAATGGGCGAGAGCTGCAAGTATAACGGGCTCGACAACTATCATCGAGAGCTGGTCGAGGCTTGCGAGCGCACGGGGACCGAGGTCCTCTTGGTGTGCCCTGAGGTCTTTGGCGGCCTGCCCACGCCGCGCAAGCCGTCCGAGATTGTGAACGGCGAGGTCCGTACCTGCGAGGGTACCTCAGTCGATCGCGAGTTTCGCCTGGGTGCCGAGCGCGCGCTCGACATGTGCGAGCAGGCGGGCGGCCCGTCCCAGATCGCTGCGTGCGTCTTGCAGGACCGTAGCCCCTCGTGCGGTGTGGGTCGCGTCTACGATGGCACCTTTAGCGGTACGCTCACCGCGGGTAACGGCGTTTTCGTCGATCTGTTGCTGCGTCACGGCTACCGCGTCGTTCCGGCTAGCGAGTTCGACCCCAAAATACTTGAGCAATAAAAAAACCACCACAAAGGTGCCTGTCCCCTTTGTGGTGGTTTTGGGTTAGGCCTAGAGCGTGTGGCCGTAGGCGTTGGTGGCCTTGATGGCGGCGGCGAACTTCTCGTCGGTGAAGGGCTCCGGGTTTCCCTGCTTCCACTCGTTGGTGGCGTGTGCGAACTCGCACAGGGCCGGGATATCGGACTCGGAAAGCCCGACCTGCTCGAGCGTCACGGGCAGGCCCATCTGCTTGTTAAAGGCGGCGTAGCGCTCAAGGTTCTCGGTGTCTCCCGTATAGGCAAACAGTACCAGCACGCCCAGGCTCACGACCTCGCCGTGCAGGTAGGTGCCCTCGCGCGGAATGCTGCAGGTAGCGTTGTAGAACGCGTGTGCCACGCTCGAGTTGTAGTAGTAATCGTTCTGGTTGGTCAGGTTCGAGACATAGCCCGTGTTGACCACGATGTCGAGCGCGATCTGCTTGACGGCCTCGCTCGACAGGTCCTGGCGCACGTCCTCAAGACCCTGGACGCCATAGGTAAACAGCGGCTCGGAGCAGGTGTGGGCAAGCGCCAGGCCAAGACCGGCAGTGTGCTCCAAATTACCGGCGCTCGTGGCGTACTCGACCTCGGGCTGCTTAGACAGGGCATCGCCTACGCCGGCCCAGAAGTACTCTGCCGGTGCTTCGGCGATGATCTTGGGGTTGATGAAGATGTGCGCCGGTCGGTTGGGGTACGAATAGCCCTCGAGCGAGCCGTCGTCGTTGTACACGACGGCAATGGCGGTCGCGGCGGAGCAGTTGGAACAGATTGTAGGCACCGTAAAGACGATCTTCTTGAGCTCGATAGCTGCGGTCTTCACGGTGTCGAGCGCCTTGCCGCCACCGCATGCAATAAGCACGTCGGCTTCCTGGCAGGCAGGGGAGTTCACGACCTTGGCGATATTGGCACGCGTACTGTTGGTGCCGTAGACGCGCGTCTCTAGAATTTCGACGTCGGTACCCGCCAGCGCAGCTTCGATACCGGGAAGTGCTGCGGCCAGTGCCCGCTTGCCACCGATGATCGCGACCTTCTTCGCGCCGTACTCGGCCAGCGCGCCGGACAGCTCGTCAAAGCAATCCTCGCCAACGGTGTAGTCGCTCATTCCAATCGTGCGCATAGCAACCTTCTTTCGTTCGATAAAGTGCTTTCAGGTATTTTGCTCCAAGAGAAGGTCCACAGTCGCGAGAAATTTCGAACGTATAAAACCAGTGTTGAGGGTTTTTCGCCGGCGCTGAACGTGCTAGCATACTCCGCATAAGCGTTGATGGGGACGAGTAGTCGGCCGTCCGCATGCTACAGAGAGCGGGGAGCGCTGAGAACCCGTGCATGCGACCGATGAAAATCACCCCGGAGCTGCGGTCCCAACGGACGTGCCGCGCAGGTTCGTCTTAGTAGACATCGCCGAGATGGTCGTCGATACAGGCCAGCCGAGTAACGGATGTGAGCGCGCGAATACGCGGGCGAGGGCATCTAAGCTGGGTGGTTAAGCGAAGAGCTTTTGCGGGCGTACAGCTCGTTTTGTGGCGCTTCGTCCCAGCTTGTAGGGACGGGCGCTTTTTTGGTGCCCAACGGGCGTGCGCGCCCACGACATGAAAGGGGTACCGTGGCAAACGAGTACAAGCAGACGATGAATCTGCCCAAGACCGGTTTTCCCATGCGTGCCGGTCTTTCCAAGTCCGAGCCCAAGCGACTCAAGGACTGGCAGGACAACAAGGTCTACGAGCAGGTTCTGAAGAAGAACGAGGGTCACAAGAAGTTCGTGCTGCACGACGGCCCTCCGTACGCCAACGGCCCGATCCACATCGGCCACGCCATGAACAAGATCTCCAAGGACATGATCAACCGCTACTGGATGATGCAGGGCTATGAGGTTCCCTATGTCCCCGGTTGGGACTGCCATGGCCAGCCGATCGAGCATAAGGTCGAGGAGAAGCTCGGCACCGAGAAGTTCAACCAGACCTCCACGGCTCAGATCCGCGAGCTTTGCAATAAGTTCGCTGTCGAGAACATCGAGCTGCAGAAGGCCGGCTTCCGTCGCCTGGGCGTGCTTGGCGACTGGGACAACCCGTATCTGACGCTCTATCACCAGCATGATGCCGCCGACATCGAGGTCTTTAAGGCCATGTTCGATAAGGGCATGATCTATCGTGGCCACAAACCGGTTCATTGGTGCAAGCACTGCCACACCGCACTCGCCGAGGCTGAGATCGAGTACTCCGACGAGACGAGCCCCTCCATCTTCGTTCGCTTTGAGATGACCTCCAAGCCCGCCGGCCTCGAGAACTTCGACGGCCCGGTCGACTTTATCATCTGGACGACCACGCCGTGGACCATCCCCTCCGACCAGGCCGTTTCCCTCAAGCCGGGTGCCGCCTACGTCGCCGTTGAGCACGATGGTCGTGCCGAGGTCATGCTCGAGGACCTGGCTCCCAAGTGCTGCGAGGAGTTTGGCTGGGTGTACACCCCGGTTATGGTCGACGGCAAGCCCTACGTGGTTCCCGCCGAGACCTTCCACCACATCCACTACAAGCAGCCGATCTTTGACGGTGTCGAGGGCGTGGCGTTGCTGGCCGATTACGTCGGTGTCGACGACGGTACCGGTATCGTCCACAACTCGCCCGGCCACGGCGTCGACGACTACTTTGCCTGCCTCAAGGAGGGCATCATCGACATCTGCATGCCGGTCGATGACGACGGCAAGTTCTATACCGGCGAGGAGTTTGGCACCGGTGGCCCCTTCAGCGGTATGGATACCGACGAGGCCAACCCGCACATCATCGAGTTCCTGCGCGAGCGCGGCACCCTGGTCCTCGAGAAGAAGATCACGCACAGCTATCCGCACTGCTGGCGCTGCAAGCACCCGGTGCTCTTCCGTGCTACCGACCAGTGGTTTGTCTCGATGGACAAGACCGGTTTGCGCGAGCAGGCTGGCAAAGAGGTTCGCGAGAACGTCAAGTGGTATCCGGCCCACGCGGCCAACCGCATCGGTGCCATGGTCGAGCAGCGTCCCGACTGGTGCATCAGCCGTCAGCGCAACTGGGGCGTGCCTATCCCCAGCTACACCTGCGCCGACTGCGGCGAGAAGGTCATGAACGACGCCACGCTCGATGCCGTCATCAAGCTCTTCCACGAGAAGGGCTCCGACGCCTGGTTCACCGACGCTCCCGAGAGCTACCTGGGCGAGGCTTGCGTCTGCCCCAAGTGCGGCGGCCATCACCTCAAGGCCGATAAGGACATCCTCGACGTGTGGTGGGACTCTGGCGTGTCTTGGAAGGCCGTCTGTGAGTACCGTCCCGAGCTGGAGTATCCGGCGGATGTGTATCTCGAGGGCTCCGACCAGCACCGCGGTTGGTTCCAGAGCTCGCTGCTTACCTCGGTGGGTGCCAACGGTCACGCTCCGTACAAGGCAGTCGTCTCGCAGGGCTTCACGCTTGACGGCCAGGGCCGCAAGATGTCCAAGTCGCTCGGCAACGTCATCGACCCCAACAAGGTCTGCGACGAGATGGGCGCCGACATCATCCGCCTGTGGGTTGCCTCCGTCGACACCAGCTCCGACGTGTCCATCGACCACGAGATCCTTGCCCGTACGTCCGATGCCTACCGTCGTTTCCGCAACACGCTGCGCTTCCTGCTCTCCGAGCTCGAGGGTCAGTTTGAGCCCGAGACCGATGGAGTCGCCTTTGCCGACCTGCTGCCGCTCGACAAGCTCATGGTTGCCCGCCTGACTCAGGTCCAGGCCGAGGTCGACGATGCTTACGCCAGCTACGAGTTCCCGCGCGCTTACCGTGCACTCTACGACTTCGTGGTTACCGAGCTCTCCAACGTGTACCTCGACGCCCTGAAGGACCGTCTGTACTGCGAGAAGCCCGGCTCGCTCGAGCGTCGCAGCGCCCAGACCGTGCTGGCCGAGCTCTTCTCGATGCTCATGCGCGACCTGCAGCCGATCCTTTCCTACACGGTCGACGAGGCCATGGCCTATGCGCCCGCCGGCTGCGTCGATCACCAGAAGTACGCAGCGCTGCTCGATTGGTACAAGTCGCCCATCACGGTCGACGAGGCCAACGAGTTCGAGGGCGTGCTCGAGGCTTCCCTCGAGCTTCGTAGCGCCGTGACCAAGGCCCTTGAGGATGCCCGCTCCGCCGGCACCTTCACCAAGAGCCAGCAGGTCCGCGTCAAGGCGGTCGTTCCCGCCGAGATGTATGCGCTGCTGACCGGCGAAAAGGCCGTCGACCTGGCCGAGTTCTACATCGTCTCCGATGTTGAGCTGACCCAGGGCGAGGAGCTTTCCGTTGCTATTGAGGCTGCCGAGGGCGAGTGCTGTGACCGTTGCTGGAACTATCGCACCACCGTCGGCGAGTACAACGGCCACGCGCATATCTGCAAACGTTGTGCCGAAGCGCTGTAGGTCGCGGTAACGCGGCGTTTCCGTTGTAGGAACTAAAGCTATTAAGCGACATTCCGGTTTTCGGAATGTCGCTTTTGTTTTGTGCTGGTTATTTGGCTTTCGTTGATGAATATGCTGCATGTTTCATGCGTGTCACTATAAGATGATTACTTGCACTAAACGTTATTCGATGTTCTTGAGGGTAGGGGATTGATTTGGGTCGTACTGGGGATATGACGCCGCCTTTGCGTTGGCGGTTGGGTGTTGCTGGTGGGGTGGCGCTGGTTGTGCTGCTTGTTGACCAGCTTACCAAGCTTGCGGTTCGTGCCGTGGGCGACGCTTTGCATGTGACCGTCATCCCCGGTGTCATCGACTTTATGTTTGTCCGCAATATCGGTGCTGCCTTTAGCATGGGCGAGGGGCATGGCATCGCGTTTGCCGTGCTGGCGTTGGCGGTCATTATCGCTATTGCCATGTACCTCGTTCGTGCACCCCAGCTCGCTCATCTTGAGGTTGTGGGCATGGCGATGGTTGCGGGCGGTGCTATCGGCAATGCTATCGATCGTTTGGCCTTTGGCTTCGTGACCGATTTTATTGCAACCACCTTCATCGACTTCCCCGTCTTCAATGTGGCTGATATCGGCATTACCGTGGGCGTCGTGCTCGCCCTCTTCGGCTATATGTTCTTGAGCCCCGCGGCCCGTGAGGTCGATGCGACCGCCGAGCTTAACGCCCGTGACGAGGCCCGCGCCAAGCGCAAAGCCAAGCAGCGTGGGGAGCGTGCCCGAAAGATTCGCGAAAGGAATGAGCGTTAATGGCCGACATCCATATTCTTGTTGCCGACGATGCCGCCGGTCAGCGTCTTGACGCCTATCTGGGCGCCAATGACGGCTGTCCTACGCGCTCTGCCTGCGCGCATTTGATTGAGGGCGGTGCCGTAGTAGTCAATGGCGAGACCTGCCTGTCTAAAAAGTACGCCGTGCGAGCCGGCGACCGAATTTCGGTCGATTTGCCCGAGCCGCACGATCCCACCGATGTGATTCCCGAGGCCATCCCGCTCGACATTCGCTATGAGGACGACTATCTCATTGTGCTCTCCAAGCAGCGCGGCCTGGTGTGCCATCCTGCGCATGGTCATGAGAGCGGTACGCTCGCGAATGCCCTGGTCTATCACTGCGGTATCGACCATCTGGGCACCGTGCAGGGCGAGGACCGCCCCGGTATCGTGCATCGTTTGGATCGTGATACCTCGGGCCTCATGCTTGCTGCCAAGGACGACGACACCCAGCGCGCGCTCCAAAATCTTATCCGCACGCGCACGCTCGACCGCCGCTACATTACGCTCGTTCACGGTCATATCGCTATGGATGAGGGCACCATTAACACCGGCATTGCTCGTTCTACGCGTGACCGTGTCAAGATGGCGGTATCCGATGATCCCTTTGCGCGCCAGGCCATTACGACCTTTAAGGTCCTCGAGCGCTTCGATTCCACGCGTTTTGACGACGGCTATACGCTCGTCGAATGCCACCTGTTTACGGGCCGCACACATCAGATTCGCGTGCATATGCGCCATATCAACCACGCCTGCGTGGGCGATCCGCTCTACGGCAAGTGCGATTCACGCGCCGATCAGGGCCTGACCAGGCAATTCCTTCATTCTTGGCGCGTCGCATTCGACCATCCCGTGACGGGGGAGCGCATTGAGTGCCGCGACGAGCTGCCGTGGGATCTCGCTGCGGTTCTTGACGACCTGGCCCCGCGCTCGCTCGGCCGCACCGCTGCCGGCGACGAAATCGTTCCGCAGCTCGGTCTTCTCGAAGCCTAGCCAGTATTAGGTGGTTTCTTGAACTCGGTCACCCTACGGTAATATATACGTTTGTTTACGTAACGCGTTCCTGGGAGCCTGCATGCTCGCCTTTTTACAAACCAACACACCCATCGTGATCTTCAACCAGATTGTCGTCACGCTGCTCACGGTCTGCTTTCTGTACCAGGTGGTCTTCTTTGTCATCGGCGCTCTCCGTGGCGAGGTCGCGCCTCCCAAGGCCAAAAAACTCCATCGCTATGCCTTCTTTATTGCGGCGCATAACGAGGAAGCCGTGATCGCCAACCTCGTTCGCTCCATCAAGGACCAGGATTATCCGTCCGAGCTTATCGAGGTCTTTGTCGTCGCCGATGCCTGCACCGACAACACCGCGCAGCTCGCGCGCGAGGCCGGTGCCATTGTTTACGAGCGCAATGACCTGGCTCGTAAGGGCAAGAGCTGGGTCATGGACTTTGGTTTCGATCGCATTCTCAACGAGTATCCCGATACGTTTGAGGGCTACTTTATCTTCGATGCCGATAACGTTATCTCCCGCGATTACGTCTCCAAGATGAACGATGCCTTTGACCAGGGCTTCCATGTGGTCACGAGCTATCGTAACTCCAAGAATTTCGGCAGCTCGTGGATCTCTGCAGCTAATGCCACCTGGTATTTGCGTGAGGCTCGCTTCCTCAACAACGCGCGTAATATCTGCAAGACGTCCTGCGCTGTCTCGGGTTCGGGTTACCTTATCTCGGCGAGCGTGATCGAGGGCATGCACGGTTGGCAGTTCCATACGCTGACCGAAGACATCCAGTTCACCACGTTCTGCGCTATTCACGGCATTCGCATCGGTTATGCGCCGGCGGAGTTCTTTGATGAGCAGCCGGTGACGTTTAAGGCGTCCTGGAAACAGCGCATGCGTTGGACCAAGGGCTTCTACCAGGTCTTTTTTACCTACGGCAAGCATCTTGTCAAATCTACGTTCCGCTATCATCGCTTTGCCGCCTACGACATGTTTATGACCATCGCTCCGGGCATGCTGCTGTCCCTGATCTCCATGCTCGCCAACGCGACCTTCCTCATCGTGGGCGGGCTTTCGCACGGCTTCTTGGCCACCGAGGTCGAGATGCAGGCTTGTGCCGCCTCGCTCATTATGACCTTCGCGATGATGTACCAGACCTTCTTTATCCTTGCGTTGCTTACGACCATCTTTGAGTACAAGCACATTCACTGCGCGCAAAAGTGGCGTCTGGTGACCAACCTGTTTACCTTCCCGATCTTTATGTTCAGCTATATCCCCATCACGGTGGCTGCTCTGTTCCTAAAGGTCGACTGGGTCCCGACGCAGCACGCCGTCAACGTTACCCTCGATGAGGTCATGCAGGGCGCCAAATAACCACCACCAAAACCACCACAAAGGGGACAGGCACCTTTGTGGTGGTTTTTGCCTTTGCGATGCAACTCGAGGAGGTGCTCGATGGTCTATATCCCGTTTTGGATTTGCATCTTTGCCGGCGCGGTGATTGATGCCCGTGAGCGGCGGTTTCCGAATGCGCTTGCCGGAGCGTGTGCGGTGGCGGCATTAGCAGGCGTTTGGCTCGACAAAGGCGTTAACACGGCGCTTGACCACGCTGGTCTTGCGGTCATCGTCTACCTTGCCCTTGTGTTGACTGAGTCCCTCTGGCGTCGTTTTCGCCAAACCTCGGGTATTGGCATGGGGGACGCCAAGGCGCTCTTCGCGCTTTGCACGCTCGACCCTATGGGCGGCATCGTGGCATTTGCCGTCGCGCTCCTGGTCCTTGCCATCTCCTGCCTCCTCACAAAATCGCGCTCCCTGCCATTGCTCCCGTTTTTGGTGCCGATATTTGCCATAATCGAAGTCATGGGCTGCACATTGTAACTGATTGCGCATCCTTCTTAAGGAGCATGCCATGGCAATTAATCAAGAAACGGCCGTCATTAAGGCGCGCATGGACCGCATTCCCGCGGCGTTGTCGCCCGAACTCGTCGAGCGCATTTCCGCCGATCGTGCTTCGGGTGCCGTCAACCCGTATCGTTGCAACGACGACCAGGTCATTCGTCGTATTGATCGCGCTGCCGACAAAGGCACGCTTATGCGTCCGGCGTTTATGCGCGATACCGAAAAGATTCTTCATCTTCCGGCGTACACGCGTTATGCAGGCAAAACGCAGGTCTTTAGCTTCCGTAGCAATGATGATCTGTCGCGCCGCGGTTTGCACGTGCAGCTTGTCTCGCGCATTGCGCGCGATATCGGTCGCGCCCTGGGGCTCAACTGCGATCTGATCGAGGCGATTGGCCTGGGCCACGACTTGGGACACACGCCCTTCGGCCACGCCGGCGAGCGCTTTCTCAACGATATCTACCACGAGCGCACGGGTCGCTACTTTTTCCATAACGTGCAGTCGGTTCGCGTGCTCGATGCGCTGTACGGCCGCAACGTGTCGCTCCAGACGCTTGACGGCGTCTTGTGCCATAACGGCGAATACGAGCAGCGCGTGTTTGAGCTCTCGGACATGGGTTCCTTTGACCAGTTCGATCAAACGGTTGAAGACTGTATCGCCACGGGCTATAGCGCGATTGAGCACCTGCGTCCCATGACGCTCGAGGGCTGCGTGGTGCGTATCTCGGATATCCTCGCCTACGTCGGTCGCGATCGCCAAGACGCCATTGCGGCGGGACTGCTGTCGCCGGACGCTTTTGACGATGGTCGGGGCGGCGCCTATAACAGCTGGATCCTTACGCACGCTTCCATCGATATCGTTGAGCATAGCTACGGCAAATCGCGTATCGAGATGAGCGAGGACCTGTTTGAGGAGATCCGCCGGGCGAAGCGCGAGAACTACGAGAAGATCTATAGCAAGGGCGGTATCGAAGGCGACTCCGAGGCGGAGCTGCGCGAGGCGTTCGAAAAGCTCTACGACCGTTGCCTGCAGGATATAATCGAAGGCGACGAGTCCTCTTACATCTTTAAGCATCATATTTCGCGCATTGAGCAGCAGCTTTCCTACTACGATCGCACCTATACCTGGCAGGACGACAAGGATCAAGCGGTGGTGGATTACATCGCGAGCATGACGGACGGCTATTTCTGCGAGCTGACGAGCAAGTTGTTCCCTGGTCTGGAGTTTCCCCATCGTACCTATATTAACGAACGGTAGTTCGTATATATTCGGTATACTGTTAGTGGAAAACGTTTTTGATTGATGCACGGGATGGCTATGGACGACCTTTTTTCTGCTTCGACGCGTGAGCGTTCCTTTCAGAATGCGCCGCTTGCGGTGCGCATGCGCCCCAATTCGCTCGACGAGTACGTGGGTCAGCAAAAGGCCGTGGGCAAGGGTTCGTGGCTGCGTGCGGCGATCGAGCATGATGTGCTATCGAGCGTGATTCTGTATGGGCCGGCCGGTACGGGCAAAACTACGCTTGCCCACATTATCGCTAACCATACCAAGAGCGAGTTTGTCGAGGTCAGCGCCGTCACGGGTACCGTGAATGACCTGCGTCGCGTAATCGGCGAGGCCAAGACGCGCTTGAATACGTATGACCGCCGTACCATCTTGTTCATCGACGAGATTCACCGTTTTTCGAAGTCGCAGCAGGATGCACTTTTACATGCGGTTGAAAACCGTACCGTCATTATGATTGGCGCCACGACGGAGAATCCGTACTTCGAGGTCAACTCGGCGTTGCTCTCGCGCGGTCGCGTGGTAGAGCTTGAGCACCTGAAGGACGAGGATATCGCCACGCTGATTGAGCGTGCACTCGAGGCACCGCAGGGTTTAAACGGTAAGTTCTCGGCCGATGAGGATACGGTTAAGACCATTTGCACGCTGGCCGCGGGTGATGCCCGCTCGGCGCTCACGACTCTCGAGCTTGCAAGCGAGATTGCCGTAACGCGTCCCGATACCGAGGGGACGCCAGCGCCGGCGGCGGGGGAGCGCTATCCCATCACTGTGGATGACGTTAAGATTGCCAACCCGCGTCGTGGCTTTTCGTACGACAAAAACGGTGACATGCACTACGACATTATCAGTGCGTTCATCAAGTCTATGCGCGGGAGCGACCCCGATGCCACCATTTATTGGCTCGCGCGCATGATCGATGCAGGAGAGGATCCTAAGTTTATTGCTCGCCGCATTATGATCCACGCTTCCGAGGACGTCGGAAACGCCGATCCGCAGGCGCTTTTGGTGGCACATGCCGCATTTAAATCTGCCGAGGTCATTGGCTATCCCGAATGCCGCATTAACCTGGCTCAGGCTGCACTCTATGTTTGCCTGGCGCCTAAATCTAACGCGTGCGAGGCTTCGATCGATGCGGCGTTGGCCGATATTCATTCAAGTGGGCTCCGCGAGGTGCCAAGCTATCTTCGTGATCGTCATCGACCGGGTAGCGACGAATACGGTGTGTATAAATACCCGCATGATTATCCCGAAGGCTGGGTCGATCAGCGCTATTTGCCCGAGGGACTGGAGCGCGGCGCGTTCTGGCAGCCTGCCGGCCGCGGCTGGGAAGAGTGGCGTGTGGAGCAAAGCGAGCGCGACCGTAGCGGGAATGCTCCCAAGTAGGTCATTGGCACCTCGCGCATTCCCTTTGGGTATCTTTCCCCTTCTTTGGGGTACCATGAAAAGCGTCTGTATTTCGATTCCTTCGGGAGGCTTGTATGAGTCCCATTCAAATCGCCCTGCTGCTGCTCGCCGTTGCCGGCGTGTGGGCTGTTGTCGAGCTCGCGCTCACGCTGCGCAAGACCCGCACTGTCGTTGACTCACTCGATAAGACGGTGAGCGACCTTAACAACACGCTCGCCGAGGCGCAGCCCGTGGTAGCAAAGCTCGATGGCGCTGTCGACGAGCTTACGCCGGCACTTGCCCAGATGGAGCCGCTGCTCAAGTCGAGCAAGACTGCCGTTGACGCCCTGACGTCCAACCTCGTTGAGGTTGAGGCGGTCGTTCGCGACATCTCCGAGGTTACGGGCAGCGTGGCCGAGGCCAGCAATGCCGTATCGAGCGTGACCGACTCTGCGGCTGGTGCCGTGCAGAAGCTCTTCAATAAGGTGAAGGCTCCTGCAGCCGACGCCGATCGCAAGCTCGCCGCTGCCGCCGCCGAGGCCGAGCAGCCTACCGAGCGCGTTCTGATTGGTGAGGCTGAGGACGAGGCCGCCGATGGTGCGGATGCGGCTCATAAGTCCGCAGCCAAGCCTGCTCAGTATTACACCTATACGCCCGCCGAGACCTCCGAGGAGTCCTGCGATGAGTAGCGAAGCAACCTGCCCCATTACGCTGAGCGTTGCCGGTGATCCGCGTCTCGCGCGCTTGGTGCGCATGACTGCCGCCAACGTCGGCGCCCTGTGCTCTATGTCCGTCGATCGCATCGAGGATATTCGTATGGCTGCCGAGGAAGCCTTCATCTTTGGATGCACGGCCGTTGATTCCGACGATATTTCGATCAAATTCGATGTCGACGAATCCCATGTGGGCATGACCTTTACCTTTGGCGACCAGGCGACTGTCGATGAGGATGACCAGGCTGCCGTATATGCCGAGCTCATTTTGGCGAGTGTGTGCGACTCCTACGAAAAGACTACAGCGCCCCTGACGCTTTCCCTCGACCTCAAGGCGGATATCTAATATGACCGAACGTTCCCGGAGCGGCAAGACCGCTTGGGACAAGGAGAAAACCCGCGAGTTGTTTCGTCGTTATAAAGAGACCGGTGATCCGGACGCACGCGAGCAGCTCGTCATGTCCCACATGAACCTGGTAAGGTTTCTTGCCAACAAATTTAAGAACCGCGGCGAGCCGCTCGATGACCTTTTGCAGGTCGGCTATCTGGGCTTGCTTAAGGCTATCGACCGCTTTGACCCTGAACGCGGACTTGAGTTCACGACGTTTGCCACGCCCACCATCCTGGGCGAGATTAAGCGCCACTTCCGCGACAAGGGCTGGAGTGTGCGCGTGCCGCGTCGTCTGCAGGAGCTCTCTGCCAAGGTCAACCAGGCTACCGACAAGCTCACCAACGAGCTTCAGCGTTCGCCCAAGGTTGAGGAAATCGCCGATTACCTGGGCGTGACCGTCGACGAGGTGCTCGAAGCCATGGAATCGTCCTCGGCCTACACCTCGGTGCCCATCGAGGCCCCCGGTGCGTCCGATTCTGACGATGCGCCTTCGATTCTCGATCGCTACGCCGACGACGACAACGAGCTCGACTTTACCGATGACCGCCTGGTAATCGAGGAAGCCATCCGCGATTTCTCGCCTCGCGAGCGCGAGGTTATCGAGCTGCGCTTCGTAAAGGGCATGACCCAGATCGAGATTGCCAAGAAGCTGGGTATCTCGCAGGTGCAGGTCTCGCGCCTGCTGCGCCGTACCCTTAAGAAGATTCAAGACAAGATTGACCCCGACGGAGTGATGGTTCGTTCATGAGTGAGCTCCCCCAACAAACCGACCGCACGCTGCGCGATACCCGCATTCTGACGTTGCGCATTTGGGGCGTCGTCGGCTGCATTGTCATCGCCGCCGTCATCTTTAACCTTATGGGCATCCTGGCGCCGGTTATCGAGTTTTTGGCAGTCGGATCCATCATCGCTTTTGTGATGTCGCCGATAACCAACTGGCTCGAGCACCATGGCGTGAATCGCGGCATAGGTTCGCTTGTCGCGCTTATTGTGGTCGTTGCTGTGCTCGTCGGTGTCGTTTGCATCTTGTCGCCGATTCTCTTTGGTCAGATCATGGAAGTCCTGAGCCGCCTGCCCGAGCAGCTTCGTGTTGCTGGTGGCGACCTCAACGAGATGATCTCGCATGCCAAGACGCTCAATAACACGCCGCTCAAGGAGTATCTGGACGATAACCTTTCTTCGCTCGTCACGGTGGCGTCCAAGTATGTCTCACAGATTGCCGCCGAGCTCGGTCGTGGTGTATTCCCGCTTATTACCAATACGGCCTCGCAGCTGTTCGTCATTTTCCTGGGCTTGGTGCTTGCCTACTGGTTGGCCTGCGACTATCCCCGCATGCACCACGAGGTCTGCACCATCATTGGTCAGGAAAAGGAGACCTCGTACCGTTTTATGGTCGCGATTCTTTCGCGCTCGGTCGGCGGCTACATGCGTGGCATGGTCGTGACGTCCATCTGCGGTGGCATCCTTGCCTTTATCGGCTTTACGCTCATTGGCCATCCATACGCGGCACTCATGGCCATCTTCACCGGCATCATGCATTTGGTCCCGGTTGTCGGTCCTTGGGTGAGCGCGGCGATCGCCACGGTGCTCGGCTTTATGTTCAGCCCCATGTTGGCGTTGTGGACGCTTGTCGTGACCATGGTGGCCCAAAATGTCACCGACAACGTCATTTCGCCTAAAGTTATGCAGAGCTCGGTGCAGGTGCATCCCGTCATGAGCCTGACGGCCCTCGTTATTGGTTCGGCACTCATGGGTCCCATCGGCATGGTCATCGCCATTCCGCTGTGCGCGGCCCTCAAGGGCATTTTCGTCTACTACTTTGAGAACGAGACCGGTCGTCAGCTCGTGGCATACGATGGCGCCGTGTTTAAGGGCACGCCGTATCGCGATGCCGAGGGCAACCCGGTCGCCGCCTACGACGCGCTTGGAGACGATACGTTCATTTACGAGTCCGAGCTCATCGGCAACGAGACTGCGCCTGAGGCCCAGGCAATGCCCAAGCCCGAGCTCGAGAATCCTTGGATTAAGCTCTCGGGTCTTCAACCCGACGCGACAGGCTTTTTCAAGAACCCCTTCGCCAAGGATGACGATTCCAATACGGACGACGACACCAAAACCGGCATCGACGGCTCCATGGACGATTCGGATTCCAAATAGGCCTGTTAGCGTTTCTTGATGTTGTAAAAGACAAGAAACACGAGCAAAGCGATTGATAAGGGGCCGGCTACATAAAAATAGAGAACGTCAATTGCACGTAGAGGGCAATAAGCCTTATCGCCGGACGTTACTGCATATAATACGTAGCCAAATGCTGGTTGGTTTGAATACCAGTGGGAGAAGGCCAAGAGCGCTAAAAGTGCTACTACCAGAAGTGCATTCAGGACAAAACGTTTGCTTTTCATCGATCGCTCCTTTCGGATGGTTCTTATATAGCATTTTACCAAACCCATTTTTTTCAAAGGATTGCTTAGTCCCAAATAACATGCACTTTCGCTGGAGGGTCGCTGTTTGGCGGCCCTCTTTTTTGCACAGGCGCGGTGGGATGGTAATATCGTTACGTTTGAACTGTTTCGATGTGAAACCGAGGAGATTCCCTCTATGAGTGCTGACTACCCGTCAATGACTACGGCCGAGATCCGCTCCAAGTTCCTCAACTTCTTTGAGGAGCGCGGTCTTAAGCTCTATCCTTCTTCGTCCCTCGTCCCCGACGATCCTTCGCTGCTGCTTGCCAACGCCGGCATGAACCAGTTTAAGGAGTACTACCAGGGCAAGAAAACCATGAAAGAGATCGGCGCGATCTCCTGCCAGAAGTGCGTCCGCACCAACGACATCGACTGCATTGGCGAGGACGGCCGTCACCTGTCCTTCTTTGAGATGCTCGGCGACTTCTCCTTTGGCGGCGTCTCCAAGCAGCAGGCCTGCGCTTGGGCCTTTGAGCTCATCACCAAGGAGTTTAAGCTGCCGCTCGACCGCCTGTACTTCACCGTCTTTACCGAGGACGACGAGACCCATGACGTGTGGCGCTCTCTGGGCGTTGCCGAGGATCATATCTCGCGTCTGGGCGAGGACGACAACTTCTGGGCCGCTGGCCCCACCGGCCCCTGCGGTCCGTGCTCCGAGATCTACTTTGACATGGGCGAGGAGGTCGGCTGCGGCAGCCCCGACTGCAAGCCTGGCTGCGACTGCGACCGCTTCCTTGAGTTCTGGAACCTCGTGTTTACCCAGTACGACCGCCAGGAGGACGGCTCCATGCCGGAGCTGCCGCACCGCAACCTCGATACGGGCATGGGCCTGGAGCGCATGGCCGCTATCATGCAGCACAAGACTGCTAACTACGACGGCGATCTGATGCAGCACCTCATCAAGCTCGGTGAGGAGATCAGCGGCAAGACCTATGATGCCGACGATTACTCCGGCGCCAGCCGCTCCCTGCGCATCATCGCCGACCACTCCCGTGCTGTCGACTTTATGATCTCGGACGGCATCCTTCCCGGCAACGAGGGTCGCGAGTACGTCCTTCGCCGTCTGCTCCGCCGTGCCGTGTTCCACGGTCGCCTGCTGGGCATCGAGGGCGCCTTCCTGACCAAGTTCATCGACGAGGTCAACGCTCAAATGGGCGAGGCCTATCCCGAGCTGCTCAAGAACGTCGCGCTCGTCAAGGGTATCGTCGCCTCCGAGGAGGAGCGCTTCTCCACGACGCTCGACAACGGTCGCGTCTACCTGGATGAGGCCCTGGCAGCGCTTACCGAGGGCGCTGTGCTTCCGGGCGATGTTGCCTTTAAGCTGCACGACACCTTTGGTTTCCCCATTGACCTGACCGTCGAGATTGCCGGTACCGCTGGGCACGACGTCGACATGGATGGTTTTACCGCTTGCATGGAGGACCAGAAGGCCCGCGCCCGCGCCAATGCCAAGGGCGACGCCTGGGGCAGCTTCAACGACGTGTGGGTCGAGCTTTCCGACAAGGTCGCCGCGACTGAGTTCGACGGTTATGACAACGATGTGATCGAGGGCGCCAAGGTTGTCGCCATCGTGCGCAACGGCGAGTCCGTCGAGTCCGCCGCCGCGGGCGAGGACGTCGAGGTCGTGCTCGACCGCACCCCGTTCTATGCCGAGATGGGTGGCCAGCAGGGCGATGCCGGCGAGCTTTCCGCCGAGGGCGTTTCGCTGACCGTTTCCGATGCCAAGAACCACAACGGCCTGTATGCTCACGTCGCCCACGTTGCCGAGGGCACGCTGGCCGTCGGTGCTACCGTGACCGCCGCGCTCGACGCCGAGCGCCGTGGCTTCCTGCGCCGCAACCACACCGCCACGCACCTGCTCGACGCCGCCCTTAAGCAGGTCCTGGGCGAGCACGTCTCCCAGGCTGGCTCGCTGGTGACGCCCGAGCACCTGCGCTTTGACTTCACACACTTCGAGGCCCTGTCCTCCGAGCAGCTCAAGGCTGTCGAGGACCTGGTCAACCAGCAGATCTTCGCCTCCAAGCCGGTCGTGACCCGTGTTATGGGCATCGACGAGGCTAAGGCTGCCGGCGCTGTCGCTCTGTTTGGAGAGAAGTACGGCGATGTCGTCCGCGTCGTCTCCGTGGGCGCCGAGGACCAGCCGTTCTCCCGCGAGCTCTGCGGTGGCACCCATGCCGCCAATACCGCCGAGATTGGCCTGTTCAAGATCATTTCCGAGTCCTCCACGGGCTCCAATGTCCGCCGTATCGAGGCCGTGACCTCTAAGGGCGCCCTCGACTACATGGTCGACCGCCTGGCGCTCGTTGACGCCGCCGCCGCTGCGCTCAAGTGCCGCGTCGACGAGGTTCCCGCCCGCGTGGAGAACCTGCAGGCCGAGCTGCGCGAGACGTCCAACAAGCTCAAAAAGGCTCTGACCGGTGGCTCCTCCGACGCCATTTCCAGTGCCATCGAGGGTGCTGTCGAGCTCGGCGGCTACAAGCTCGTCGTCGCTGAGCTCCAGGGCCTTGAGGCTGCCGACCTGCGCAACGTATGGGATACCGTGCATCAGAAGGTCGCCGGCCCTGTCGCTTGTGTCGTCGCCAGCGTGACTGAGAAGGGCACTCCGGCCCTGCTCGCTGCCGGCTCCGATGACGCCGTCAAGGCCGGGTTCCACGCCGGTAACGTGATCAAGCAGATCGCGGGCCTGGTTGACGGTCGCGGTGGTGGCCGTCCCAACATGGCCCAGGCCGGTGGCAAGAACGCTGCCGGTATCGCCGATGCCCTCGCGGCCGCTAAGACCGCACTCGGCGCCTAAGAATCTAAGAAGTCACTGTGGTCGCGCTTGCGCTGGACATAGGGGAGACCAGGATCGGCATCGCCGTCTCGAGCCGTGATGGCAAGATGGCGATGCCCGTCAAGGTGCTCCCGGCTGCAGAGGTCACCGGTATGGCCAAGACGTTCCGCTACCTGGTCGAGGACTATGAGCCCGACATCCTGGTAAGTGGACGTCCCCTGACCATGGCCGGTGAGCCCGGCCCCCAGGCCGAGCGCGTTGCCTCCGTGGCGCAAAAGATTGCCGACGAGCTCGATCTTCCACTGGAGTTTGAGGACGAGCGTCTGTCCTCGCAAGAGGCCAAGCGTATCCTGCGCGAGCAGGGCCTCAACGAAAAGCAGATGAGGGGCAAGATCGACATGATTGCCGCCAGCCTGTTCCTGCAGACATGGCTCGATCGTAAAAACGAGGAGGTTCAGCATGCCTAGCGCTTCCGATCCGCGCCAGCAGAATCGTACACGGCAGCCCGCGCCGCGTCCTGTCCAGGCAGGTCAGCGTCCGGCACAGCCGACGCAGCGCCCAGCACAGCCTGCCGCGCGCCCGGTGCAGTCCTTCTCTCATTCGGGCCAACCTGTTCAACGGACGGGTCAGCAGCCTTCTGCTCGTTCGGTTCAGCATCCGGCTTCTCACGCGGCTCAGCAGCCCACTGCTCGTACGGCCCAGCCTGCAGGCGGCACCCGCTTTAAGCAGCAGGCACCTATCCAGCGAACGCAGGCCCCCCAATCGCATTCGCATCACGCTCGCGGTTCGCATAGCGTTGCTCCGGCGACCCGCTCGAGCTACAACACGCATGCTCGTCGCGGTGCTCAAAAGAAGAGTTCTCCGGTTCCCATGATCATCGGCGTTGTGGTGGCGGTGCTCGCGCTTGCTGCGATTGCTTTCTTTGTCGTGCCGGCCGTCAAGGACTTCTTCGCCGGTGGAGATACGAAGGTCACGGCTGGACAGCAGGTTACGGTGACCATTCCCGACGGTGCTTCGGGCGATACGATCGCCTCGATTCTCTCCGAGAACCATATCGTCGAAAATCCCAAGGATTACTATGCGGCGGTGAAAAAGCTCAACGCCGATATGTCGCTCAAGCCTGGTGCTTATTCGTTCACCACACTCATGGATGCGACCAAGGTTGTTCAGCAGCTCATGGAAGGCCCCAACGCGGGCTCCAATGCGCTGACTATCCCTGAGGGCCTGACGGTCGATCAAGTCGCCGATCGTGTGGCCCAGGCCTACGACAGCATCTCTAAGGAAGACTTCCTCAACCAGGCCAAGGCCTCCAACTACGTGGACGACTATAGCTTCCTTAAGGGCGCCGCCAACGACTCGCTTGAGGGTTTCTTGTTCCCCAAGACCTATTCGTTGGGTGATTCGCCGACGGCCGATGACGTGATTCGCGCTATGCTCGATCAGTTTAAGACCGAGTACAAGTCGCTTGACTTTGCGAGCTGCGAAGCCAAGATCAAGGAGCGCTATGGTGTGGAGATGTCCGACTACGACATCGTCAACTTGGCCTCTATCGTTGAACGCGAGGGCCTCAACGCCGATCAACGTGCGCACGTGGCCTCGGTCTTCTACAACCGCCTTGCCGGCAAGCTCGACGGTCTGCGCTATCTCAACAGCGATGCGACCATGATGTATGTCACCGGTGGCGAGGTTACCGCCGACGACCTGCAGAGCGATAGCCCGTATAACACCTATAAGCATGAGGGCCTGCCGCCCACGCCCATCTGCTCTCCGTCGCTCGAGGCACTCAAGGCCACGCTTGAGCCGACCGACTCCGATGACCTGTATTTCTACATTACGCAGGACGAGGAGTACTTCTCGCAAACCTACGAAGAGCATCAACAGTCTTGGAATTAGCATGAGGATTTTTAGCCCCAAACGATACGTTGCCTCGGTCGATCGCATCGACCTTGATACCCTGTGGGCCGACGGCAAACGCGCCATTCTGCTCGATCGCGATAACACCTTGGTGCCGCGCGACACCGAGCAGGTTCCCGCCGCGGTTTCCGCTTGGCTCGATGCCGCCCGCGCCAAAGGCTTTAAGCTGTGCATGGTGTCCAACAACTGGCATCGCGACCAGGTCATGAGCTCTGCACGCGAGCTGGGACTCGAGGCCATCAGCCACGCCATGAAGCCCGCGCCGTTTGCCCTCAAGGCGGGTCTTAAGCGCCTCGGCGCCTCGGCCGACGAGGCGGTGCTGATCGGTGATCAGCTCTACACTGACGTGTGGAGCGGCAATTTTGCCGGCGTCGATACTATCCTGGTTAAGCCGCAGGCGACCCAGGACCTGTGGTATACGCAGATCTTCCGTATCTTTGAGCGCCGGGCCCTGCGCGACCTTCCCTGCGAGGAATAGGTCTCGCTATGTCCCAGCACACCAAACACGGCTGCGACCATATCTTCTTTATCGGCTTTTTGGGCGCGGGCAAATCGACGCTCGCGCGCAACGTCGGCACCATGTTCAAGCGGCGTTTTATCGACACTGACCGTCTGGTCGTTCGCCGTTGCGGCAAGTCGGTAACCGAGATTTTTGAGACTGAGGGCGAGGATCGTTTTCGCGAGCTCGAGACCTCGGCGCTCCGTTCGCTTCAAAGTGAGCGCAGCCTGTTGGTTTCGTGCGGAGGCGGCATTGTCGAGACGCCGGTGAATATTGAGCTGATGCACGAAATGGGTACGTGCGTGTACCTCGAGGGCGACTTTGAGGATTCGATTCGCCAGATTCGTCGGTCCGACACGCGGCCCGATTTCCGCTCGCCCGAGCATGCTGCGCGCCTGTTTGAGCATCGCCGTCCGCTGTATCGCCAGGCCGCCGATATTACCCTTGATATTCGCAACAAGTCCTTCGAGGACGTTTCCTACCTTTGTGCCGAGATGCTTTTGGAGCGTGGACTGCTATGATTCGCCGCCAACTGATCAATTTCCAAAACCGCAGCGTCGATGTCCGTGTCGGATTGGGCGCGTTCGATGAGCTGTCGCGCATGTTTGCCTCGGCTGTGGGCAAGCCTAAGCGCGCGATGGTGGTTTGGAACTATGTCACATCCGAGCGTTTTGGTGAGGTCGTCGAGCATGCGCTGGTCGACGCCGGTTTTGCCGTGTCGCAGCTCCCCCTTGAGGTTTCGGCTTTCGGTGCCACGCTGGCCGATGCCGATACCGTCTTTGGCGCCCTGTCGGCTAACGGTATTACCTGCGATGACCTGGTTATTGCCGTTGGCGATGCCGCGACCTGCTCGGTTGTTAGCTGGTGCGCCAATCAGTGGTGCGGTCGCACTGAGTGCGCCTTGCTGCCGACGACGTTCGACGCCATGCTCACGGTCGCGACGACCATGAAGCCGCTCATTGCCTCGACGGCCAATGCCCTTCCCGCTATCGCGTTCCGTCCCGAACCGGGTTTGGTTGTGTGTGACCTCGACCTTGTTCGCGAGGCGGACCCCGAGGACCTCAAGCTCGGCTATGTGGTACTTGTTGGCACCATGCTTTCGAGCAGCAAGTTCCGCTGGAATCAGTTTACTGAGACCGTCCCCGAGATTCTCGCGGGCGAGGAGGTCGCACTCGTCAATGCCGTTCAATGGTCTCAGACTGCCCGCAAGGACGTGCTGACGGCCACGAACCCGAGCGCCCGCCATGCGCTCGATTTTGGCAAGACGGGGGAGCGTACCCTGCGCGCCTGCTTGGGCGATGCCGCTTCGCAGGTCCCTGCCTACCAGCTGTTGTCCGAGGGCATGCGCTTTGAGGCGCGCCTAGCACATGATGCCTGCGACTTCGATATCGACTACGTGTTTGAGGTCGATGACTGCCTGGAGGACTTTGGCATCGAGGAGCTTGCCTTCGACTTGGAACCCGCCGCGTTTATCGAGGAGTTCCGCAAGCAGCAGTTCGCTCGCTCAAACCGCAGCATGTTGCCGCTGCCCGCGGCACTCGGCGCCATTCGCCTAACGAACGTCGAGGACGAGGTTCTTGAGCGCCATGCTCACGCCTACTTGGCTTCTCGCAAAGAACTTCTCTAAGATTTATTGACTTCCATCGTCTTTCGTATCATGTTGAGGGGCGGGTTTCCAATCGGTTGCGGATCGCATGTGATTCCGTCGTTCGGTTGAGACCCGTCCCGTCTATATAGAAACAACAAGAAAGGAATCTGCATGTCTGAGTTTGCTGCCGGTCCTGCCGGTCGTATCGAGCGTGTCCGTGCCCTGATGGCCGAGCGTGGCTACGACGCCATCGTGGTGCGCGACGAGGCCAACCTTCGTTGGCTTACGGGCGTTAAGGGTGTCTTCGACTACACCTTCGAGTTCCCGCACGCGGCGTTTATTACGGCCGACCAGTGCCTGTTCCATACCGACTCGCGCTATCTCAACAGCTTTGAGGAGAACAAGCCCGCCGGCAGCCCCTGGGTTTACGACATGGACGAGGGCACCATCCCCGGGTGGGTCGCCGGCAAGATCGCTGCGAACAAGTGCCGCGTCTGCGCCGTCGAAGACGACATGCAGATCAACTTCTATCAGGGCATCCAGCGTGGCCTGGAGGATCGCTCCGTCGCCTGTATGCTTCCGCTGATGCATGATGACATCCGCAAGATGCGTGCCATCAAGGATGCCGAGGAGATCGAGCTCATGCGCCATGCGCAGTCGATCACCGACGCCGCCTTCCAGCACATGCTCGGCTTTATTAAGCCCGGTATGACCGAGAAGCAGGTCCGCAACGAGCTCGAGAACTTTATGTTCGCCAACGGCGCCGACAGTCTGGCCTTCGGCTCCATCGTGGCGAGCGGCCCCAATACCGCCAACCCGCACGCCGTGCCGAGCGACCGTGTGATCGAGAAGGGCGATTTTGTCCTCATGGATTACGGCGCGGGTTACTGCGACTATCGTTCCGATATGACGCGTACCGTCGTGATGGGCGAGCCCACGCAGGAGCAGCTTGACCTCTACGCGCTCGTGCGCCGCACGCACGAGGAGTGCGTCGCCGCCATCCATCCGGGCGTCGAGGGCAACGACATTTTCAAGCTTTCCAAGCAGATCATCGGCGATGCCGGTTATGGCGATTACTACAACCATGGCCTGGGCCACGGCGTGGGCATCGACATCCACGAGCTGCCCAACTTCAACCGCAGTAAGAACATTATCGAGGTCGGCTCGGTTGTTACCATGGAGCCCGGCGTCTACCTGCCGGGCGTGGGCGGCGTGCGCTTGGAAGACTACGGCGTCGTCACCGAGAACGGTTACGAGCCCTTCACCAAGACCCCGCATGACCTCCACGTCATCGATTGCTAATCTACTTTGGTAGATAGTTTGGGGCGGGGCGTCCGGAATGTTTCGGGCGTCCCGCGTTCTCTTTTTATGCGCTCGCTGCAGGCGCCGTCTGCAAGTGTATAATTTCGGTCGTATGTAATTTGGACGCTTGTGCGTTCTGCCCATAACAAGAAAGGTCGCTATGCCTACCATTTCTACCGCCGACTTCAAGAACGGCCTCGGTCTCCGCATTAAGGACAAGGTCTACACCATCGTCGAGTTCCAGCATGTCAAGCCGGGCAAGGGCGGCGCGTTCGTGCGCTACAAGACCCGCGACATCAAGAGCGGCCGCGTCGTCGAGAACACCTGCAACGCCGGCACCAAGTTCGAGAGCGTCATGCTCACCACCCGTGAGTTCCAGTACCTCTACAACGACGGCACCGATTACATCTTCATGGACAATGAGTCCTACGAGCAGGTTCCCGTTCCCGAGGACATGGTGGGCGATAACTCCAAGTGGCTGCGCGAGAACGACATCTGCCAGCTGCTCTTCGCCGACGATGAGCTCATGGGCGTGACCCCGCCTATGTTCATCGAGACCACTATCGTCCAGACCGACCCGGGCTTTAAGGGCGACACCGTCCAGGGTTCCACCAAGCCGGCCACCATCGACACCGGCGCTGTCATCCAGGTCCCCATGTATCTCAACGAGGGTGAGGTCATCAAGGTTGACACCCGCGACGGCAAGTTCGTCTCCCGCGTCTAGCAACCAATTTTTCTAGGAGGACTCATGCCCCAGGAAATCAAGATTGACGGCATCGGCATTTCGCCCGATGTTCTGACCGCCATCGTCTCGCGCGCCGTCACGGATGTCGAGGGCATCGCCTCCGTGGGCGTCAAGGACCTTGCCACCAACCTTGTCTCCATGATGCTCTCGTCCAAGGCCCCGGCTTCCGAGCCGGCGGTCGAGGCCGAGGTCGTCGGCGACAAGCTCGCACTCACCGTGCGTGTCGTGGTGTTCTTTGGCTATCCGTTCAAGAAACTCGCCGAGGCCGTTCGCGCCGCAGTGGTCGCCGCCATCGATGCCCAGGTTGGCGTTGAGGTCGAGCGCGTTGACGTTTGCATCGACGGCCTCGTTTTCCCCAAGGAGTAACCTTTGAGCCTTAAGGTTTATCGCGGGCGTACGCTTGCCCGCAGTCAGGCGCTTCAGCTTCTGTTCCAGGCCGAGGCCACGGACAGCCCGCTCGAGCGCGTCCTCGAGGGCGATTTCCTGATCTCGAAGGGTCCCCTCGACCCCTATGCGCTGGAGCTGTGCCGCGGTGCCTATGAGCATATCGACCGCATCGACTGTGCTCTGCGCTCTGTTGCCAAGAACTGGGATCTTACGCGCATGCCCGGCGCCGACCGCAACCTGCTGCGTATCGCCGTTTACGAGATGCGTTTCCTCACCGACGAGGAGGTCTCTGACGCCATCGTGATCAACGAGGCCGTCGAGCTTGCCAAGGCCTATGGCACCGACCAGTCCGCGTCGTTCGTCAACGGCGTGCTGGGTAAGATCGCTCGCAGCGAGGAGCTGCCGGGCGAGGACCTATACCAGGAGCTGCTGGCCGAGGATCGTGCTCGCGAGGAGGCACAGGCTGCCGAGGCTGCCGCTAAGGTTGCGGTTGCCCAGGCTGAGGCTGGTGTGCTGGCCGAGGATGCGGACGCTGCTGAGGCCGTCGAGGCCGACTCCGTCGAGGAGTAGCCATGCCAGAGGGTTCCGTCCGCAACTTTGATGAGATCTCGGACCGTCTGGATCAGATCATCGCTACCGTTCGCTCCAAGGATACGTCCTTGGAGCGTTCACTCGATCTGTTTGACGAAGCGATTGAGCTGGGCTCCCGCGCGGTCGATATGGTCGACAAGTTTGAGCTGACGCCGCGAGAGGCCGACAAGCTCGAGCAGGAATACGATGAGGATGTGGCAAACGAATCCCAGGATAGCTAGGCCGCATCTCCGGATACGAATGGTTGATGGCATTCATGAAACGCGTGCGTCTTGATGACGAACTGATTTCACAGGGCATCTGCGCCGATCGCGCGGATGCCCTTCGCACTCTTATGGCCGGCTTGGTCTCGAGTGGCGGCGAGCGCTTGACTTCGCCGGGCCTTAAGGTGACCCCGGGCCTGCCGCTGCACGTGAAGGGGCGCATTCCGTACGTTGGGCGCGGCGGTCTTAAGCTCGAGGGTGCGCTTGACGCGTTCGGGATTGATCCGACGGACCTTGCTTGCCTCGATGTGGGCTGCTCCACGGGTGGCTTCACCGATTGCCTGCTCAAGCGTGGTGCCGCGACCGTTGTCTCGGTCGACGTGGGCCGTGCCCAGTTCGACTGGTCGCTGCGCCAAGACGATCGTGTGACGCTCCACGAGCGCACGAATGTGACGCAGTTGCCCGAGCTCGGCTACGGCGGTGCTATCGATCTGGCCGTGTGCGATGTCTCGTTTACCAGCATCGCGAACATTATCGATGCGGTGCTGGCGTGCCTGGCGCCTACGGGTGCATTCTGCACGCTCGTAAAGCCGCAGTTCGAGGCTCCGGCGGCGCTGGTGGGCGAGGGCGGCATTGTGACCGATCCCGCCGTGCGCCGCGATACACTCGTTTCGGCAGTTGAACTCTTTGCCTCCAAGGGGCTGTTCCCGGTCGATGTGTGCGTGTCGCCCATTCATGGTGCCAAGGGAAACGTTGAGTTTTTCCTGTACGGCACGAGATTTGCCCCCGGTGAACGTGCCGACGATGAGCTGCAATCCCAGATATCGGTTTTGAGCGAGAAAGCTGCAACGCTATGAAGGTCTTTCTGGTTCCCAATTACTACAAGCAAGAGGCGGTCGAGAGCGGCCTGATGCTCGAGCTTTGGCTGACGCGCCAGGGCTATGAGGTCGCATGGGCTGCCGACCAGCGATCGAAGATTCAAAGTACGCCTGATATTGACGGCTCCGATCTGGTCATTACGCTCGGCGGCGACGGCACGCTGCTGCGTGCTGCCCGCATCCTCAACCATCGCGAGATTCCTATCCTCGGTCTTTCCTATGGTCACCTGGGCTTTTTAACTGCTGCGAGCCCCGAGGAGCGCGACATTCTTAAGGTCGTGAGCGACGCCCTTTCCGGCGAGCTGCACGTGAGCCGTCGCGCCACCATCGCCGCGGATATCGTGTCCGTGCGCGAAGACGGTACGCAGGATGTCGTGCGCACCTTCGCCCTTAACGACATGGCGCTCACGCGCGGCCCCCTGTCCGATATGGTCGAGTTTGACATCACGGTTTCCGGCCATCATATCGACCGCCTGCGTGGCGACGGCGTGGTTGTATCGACGGCGACTGGCTCCACCGGCTACGCGCTTTCCGCCGGCGGCCCCATCGTCAGCCCCGATTACACGGGTATGGTCTGTGTGCCCATCGCTCCGCATACCATTCAGGCTCGCGCCTTTTTGACCTCGCCGAGCGATGTCGTCGAGATCTTTATGTCCGATGATCGCCCGAGCGTTCCGGCGATCGCTATCGATGGACAATTTATTACCTGCGATGGCACGGTCGAGAGCGTGTCTGTGCGTCGCGGTCCCGGCGATGTGCTGCTGCTGGATTACGGCCCCGAGAGTTTCTATAACTCGGTGAGCCGCGTGTTCTATGGAGTGCGTCATGATCGATGAGCTGCAGGTTTCCAACATTGCGCTCATTCGTGAGGCGACGTTGGTTCCGAGCGCGGGTCTAACGGTTCTGACCGGAGAAACCGGCGCCGGTAAGACCGCGCTGCTCTCGGCGCTCAAGCTCATTTTGGGCGAGCGCGCGGATTCGTCGACGGTGCGCGAGGGCGAGACGCTTGCCAGCGTCGAGGCGCGTCTGTTTGACGGCCCGCACGACACGGAGGGCTTCACCGTGCAGCGCAGCCTTTCTGCCGAGGGCCGCAGCCGCGTAAAAATTGACGGCCGCATTGCCAGCGTGCGCGAACTTTCGGAGCGCGTCGGTGTGATGATGGATCTTTGCGGCCAGCACGAGCACCAGCGTCTGCTCGACCCGGCACACCATGTTGCCATGGTCGATGCCTGGGCAGGGCGCCCGGCGCTCGAGGCGCTTGAGCACTACCGCGCTTGCTATAAAGCCTCGCGCGCGGCCGCTAAGGAGGTCCGTCGCGTCGAGGAGGCCTCGCGTGCGCAGGGGAGTCGCGTCGAGGAGGCGCGCTTCGCCCTGGAGCGCATCGCCGAGGTCGACCCCAAGCCGGGTGAGTATGAGGAGCTCGAGGAACTGCTGCCTCGATCCGAGCATGCCGAGGTGCTGGTGGCCACGGCCAACGATGCCCATGCGTCGCTTGCTGCCGAAGGGGGAGCGCTCGATGCCGTGAACAGTGCCGTGGCGGAGCTTTCCCGCATGGCTGCCGTCGATCGCAAGCTGGGCGACATTGCCGATGCGCTTTCGGATGCCTGCATCTCACTCGAGGATTGTGCCAACGAGCTGCGCGCCTATCGCGATGGGGTCGCCTTCGATCCGCGCGAGCTGGCACGTATGCGCGAACGCTATTCCGATCTTAAGGGCCTGCTGCGTCAGTGGGGGCCCACCATGGATGATGTCTTTGCCATGCGCGACCGCTCACAAGAGCTGCTGTCGCTGGTAGACGATGGTGATGAGCAGATCAAGAGGGCGCGCGAAGCGCTTGGCGCGGCGGAGCGCGAACTGTTCGCCGCCGCCAAGGCGCTTAAGCGTGCGCGAAATATGGCAGCTCCTCGTTTTTGTCATGAGGTTGGCCGTCAGATGGCGCGCCTGGAGATGGGCGGCGCCGAGCTCGTTTGGGAGTCGCGCGATCTTCCGCGTGCCGAGTGGACGCCGGCGGGCCCTTCGAGCTACGAGCTTTTGTATCGCAGTGGTGCCGGATTGACGCCACGCCCCCTGCGCCGCATTGCGTCGGGCGGCGAGCTCAGCCGCGTCATGCTGGCAAGCAAGGTTGTCCTCGGTAACGCGGATGGTGTCGATACGCTGGTGTTTGACGAGGTCGATGCCGGTGTCGGTGGCTCCACGGCGCGTGCACTCGCGGGCGTGCTGGCAGATCTCGCCGCTACGCATCAGGTGATTGTCGTAACCCACTTGGCGCAGGTCGCCGTCATGGCCGACAAGCATTATGTTGTCAGCAAGGAACCGGGCGAAGTCCCCCAGACGCATTTGGACGAGGTAACCGGCGAAGTGCGTACTGCCGAGATTGCCCGCATGCTGAGCGGCGATCAGTCCGAGGCAAGCTTGGCCCACGCAAAGCAGATGCTCGAAGAAGCTCGAGGTTAGGTCGTATCAGCGGTGTTGGTGGGACAAAATAGACTGAAATTTTTGTCCCACTACGCGTTTTACTCCACGACCTTATCCGGCTGGATGAGCTCCTCGTAGTAGCTGATATGCTCGCGCGCGTCCTCGATTTCGGGCAGCAGGAAGTTGTAGATGACTTCGATGATCATCGTGGCGCTGATCTTAGAGAACGCAAAGTCGCCCGTCGTCAGCAGCGCTTCGTGGTTGACGGTATTAAAGGTGTAGTCTGCCAGACGAGCGAGCGGGGATTTGCTGTCGCTGCTGATGACGACTACGGTTGCGCCGCAGTTGCGAGCCGCTTTTGCCATGCGATTCAGTCGGCGCGATTTGCCGGAGTTTGAGATTAGCACGATGACGTCACCTGGGCGCAACGTGAGCGCAAAGCCGATTGATGTCTCGCTAATGGTGCTCGCCATGCAGCGCAGGCCCAGCTGCGAAAACTTAAACGTCGCATCGAGCGCGACCGCGTTCGTATTGCCCACAGCTGCAAACTCAATAACCCCTGCATGCTTAAAGGCATGCACAACAGCCGCCAGCGTATCGTGGTCGATTCCGTCGATGGTCGCATTAAGCTCGCTTACCTTGGCAGCCAGGATGTTCTTGAGGCTCTGCTCCATATTGTCGAGCGAGACCTCGTCGGTCAGGCCCTCGTTGCGCTGGCTTTCCAAATCCCTCGCCAACGAAAACTGAAAGCTGCGGAAGCTACCAAAGCCCAGTTTGCGGCAGAAGCGCGAAACGGTCGCCTCGGACGTAGCGGCGGCGCGCGAAAGCTGCGCGGCCGTCAAACGCGGCGCTTCGGACTGGTGCTCCAGAATATAGTCGACAATGCGCTGCTCGGATTCGCTGTATCCCTTGTGGGTGCTAATGAGGGAGAGCGCGCTCTTGCTGCCGTCGGTCATGTATGGCTCCTGGTTGGCGTGAAAATCGGACTTGTTTTTCAATGCCATAGTATACGGGCATTTTCAAGTACAAGATACACCTTGCCGTTTCAAGCGTTGATGGTAAACTTTCATCGACCGTTTACGGTCGTGAAAGAACCTTTCACCGGAGAATTGCAACTTGTCTCTTCTCACGCAAGCGGTGGGTTGGTATCTTTCAGTTGTGGAAAAGCGCGCCACGAGGCGCGTGTAGGGGAGCGCCCGCGGGCGCAGAACTCAAGAAGAGGGACACATGG
Source organism: Collinsella aerofaciens (assembly GCF_015546965.1). GTDB lineage: Bacteria > Actinomycetota > Coriobacteriia > Coriobacteriales > Coriobacteriaceae > Collinsella > Collinsella aerofaciens_X. The sequence goes on along the minus strand of NZ_JADMUF010000007.1, from coordinate 63,243 downwards.
CTAAGTTTGACATCATCGCCGCCACCGGTTGCCCGACCGGTATCGCGCACACCTTCATGGCGAAGGAGGCGCTGGAGAAGGCAGCTGCCGAGCGCGGTCTGACCATTAAGGTCGAGACCCATGGCCAGGTCGGTGTCGAGAACGAGCTCACGAAGGGTGAGATCGCCGGTGCCAAGGCCGTCGTCGTCGCAGCCGATAAGGATGTCCAGGCGGAGCGTTTCGCCGGTAAGCCCATGGTTTCCGTTGGTGTTTCCAAGGCCCTGTCCGTCGAGGCCGCTGGCAAGCTGATTGACCGCGCGCTCCGCGCCACGGGCGACGACTCGGTTGCCGCCGCCGCCGATGTCGAGGACGAGGTCGAGGAGAAGGAGTCCGTCGGCCACATTATCTACAAGCACCTCATGAACGGCGTCAGCCACATGCTGGTCTTCGTCGTCGCCGGTGGTGTTCTGACCGCTCTTTCGTTCCTGTGGGGCATCACGTCCTTCGATTCGACGGCGTCTGACTACAACACCTTCGCCGCTATGCTCAAGATCATCGGCGGCATTGCCATGAACCTCATGGTTCCCGTGCTTTCCGCCTACATCGCCGAGTCCATCGGCAAGCGCCCGGCGCTCGTCCCCGGCTTCGTCGCCGGTATGATCGCCATTCAGGGCCTGCCCGTTAACGCCGAGACCGGTATGATCGACGCTGGCGGCGCTGGCGTGGGCTTCGGCTTCCTGGGCGGCATCGTCGGCGGCTTCCTCGCTGGTTATGTCATCCTGCTGCTCGAGAAGGTCTTTGCCGGTCTGCCCAAGAACCTGGACGGCCTCAAGGCAATCTTCCTGTACCCGCTGTTCTCGACTGCCATCGTCGGCCTCGTGATGCTCGGCATCTCCGGCCCCATGGCTGCCATCAACACCGCCATGATGGACTTCCTCAAGGGTCTGTCCGCTTCTGGCGCCATCGTCTTGGGTCTTGCCATCGGCTGCATGTGCGCCGTTGACATGGGCGGCCCGGTCAACAAGGCTGCCTACGTCACCGGTACCGCTATGCTTACCGAGGCCTTGGCCGCCGGTGTCGGCACCGACACCTACAACTTCGGCACCAACTTCATGGCTGCCGTCTCCGCCGCCTGCATCGTTCCGCCGCTGATCACCACCTTCGCCGTCGTCGTCGGCAAGAAGTACTTCAGCCAGGAGGATCATGACGCCGGTATCGTCAACCTCATCCTTGGTTGCACCCACATCACCGAGGGCGCCATTCCGTTCATGACCAAGAACATCTGGCCCGTCATGCCCATCATGATGCTCGGTTCCTCCATCGCTTCGATCCTGACCATCATGTTCAACGTTCACGATCCGGCGCCCCACGGTGGCTTCCTGGTCCTGCCCGTTGTCGAGAACGGTCCGCTGTGGGTCCTCGCGATCCTCATCAGCGCCGTGGTCGGTGGCATCCTGTTCGTGGCCTTCAAGAAGTATGACTTCGAGAAGAATCAGAAGGCTGCTCCTGCCGCTCCTGCCAAGCCGGTCGAGGCTCCTAAGGCCGCTGCCGTCGAGGCTCCCAAGGCCGAGGCTGCTGACTTCGTGAAGGTCGAGAACGTTTTTGTCGCCGAGGACTTCGCTTCTCGCGACGAGGCTCTGAGCTTTGTCTCCAACCAGGCTGTCAAGGCCGGTGTCGCTAGCGACGCCGATGCCGTGATGAACGCCTTCCTGGCCCGCGAGTCCGAGGGCACCACGGGCATGATGGAGGGCTTCGCCATTCCGCATGCCAAGTCCGATGCCATCAACGAGGCCGCCGTTATCGTCGTCAAGGACGAGTCCGGTGTCACCGGTTGGGACACCATGGACGGCGCTCCCGTCAACGTGGCTATCGCCCTGCTCATCCCCGGTGCCCAGGCTGGTACCACGCACCTCAAGATCCTGTCCAAGGTCGCCGAGGCGCTCATGGACGAGGACTTCCGTGCCACCGTCAAGGGTTCCACCGACGCCGCCGAGATCGCCAAGACGATCAATGCCCGCCTGGTCTAATTCCACGGTACGCGAATAACATCGCCCCCTGTAACAAAGGCGAGGACTCCACTCGGGGCCCCCGCCTTTTTTTCATTCCCTTCTGTAAGGTGCGGTGAAATAGGGACTGTTTAAACGTTTCAACTGCAAAATCAGTCCCTATTTCACCGCAACTTCCAGAAGGGCATAGAGGGAACTGCCTATTGAGTCTTTGTCGCGAACATATTCTCAGCCAGAATTCCGTTCCGCCGATATTGCTCTGGACCGACCGAGTTTCCGCAGCTCGCCCGCCGGGCGGGCGCAGGGATACGACATCTGTCCAACAATTCGTGTGAAACACAATGAAAAACCGTTTGATGTGAGTTAATATAAACAACGTCGTGAATCTGACTCCTGCCGCATGCATGACAGGGGTTAAACACAAAAAAGGAGTCAATTATGGTTTCTGAGAAGGCTACCCTCGTCAATCCGCAGGGTCTTCACATGCGTCCGGCTGGCCTCTTCGCCTCCACCATGGGCAAGTACGCCTGCGACGTGACTGTCGTCACCCCCGAGAAGGAGGTCAACGGCAAGTCTCCGATGGCCCTCATGGCTGCTGGTATCCCCTGTGGTACCGAGGTCGAGGTCAAGTGCGACGGCGCTGACGAGGCCGAGGCTCTGGCTGCTGCCATCGAGCTCATCAAGAGCGGTCTTGGCGAGTAGAACTCAAACGGGTCGCATGTTGAACAATTAAGTTCATATTTGGGGGCGCAGTGACCTGTTAAGGGTAACTGCGCTCTTTTGTCATGGATATGGCAAAACGCTTTATCACATGACACGGAGAGAGGAATGGGAATGTATCAGGGAGTCAACGCATCCGAGGGAATCGGAATCGGCACCGTCATGGTCGCCGTCGATCCCGACTTGACGTTTGAGCCGCACGCGGTTGCCGATGCGGCAGCCGAGAAAGAGCGCTATCAGGCCGCTCTTTCGGTCTTCTGCGAGAAGACCCAGGCTCAGGCCGACCACATGAAGGAGACGGTGGGCGAGGCCGAGGCCGAGATCATGAGCGGACACATCGTCCTGGCTCAGGATCCGGGCATGACCGACGCCATCAACGCCGCCATTGACGGCGGCACCTGCGCCGAGCAGGCGCTCATGGACACCTCGACCATGTTCGAGAACATGTTCCTGTCCATGGACGACGAGATGTTCCGTCTGCGTGCGGCCGACATCGCCGATATCCGCACCGGTATTCTGGCCGAGCTGCTGGGCAAGGAGGTCGTCGACCTCTCCGTCCTGCCCGAGAATACCGTCGTTGTCGTGCACGACCTCACGCCGTCCATGACCGCCACGATCGATAAGGCGCACGTTGCCGGTATCGTCACCGAGACCGGTGGCCGCACGTCGCACTCCGCGATCATCGCGCGCGCCCTCGAGATCCCGGCTGTCCTTTCGGTTTCCAACAGCTGCACCGCACTGCGCAACGGCATGACCGTTGTCGTCGACGGTGGCAAGGGTGTCGTTGAGGCCGATCCCGACGAGGAGACGCTCGCCGCCTACACCGCCAAGGCCGAGGCCTTCGCTGCCGAGAAGGCAGCCCTCGAGGCCTTCCGTGGCAAGCCGTCCGTGACTGCCGATGGTATCAAGAAGATCATCGCCTGCAACATCGGTAACCCCGATGACGTGCCCAACGCGCTCGATCACGACGCCGAGGCCATCGGCCTGTTCCGCTCCGAGTTCCTGTTCATGGACTCCGCTGAGCTTCCTTCCGAGGAGGAGCAGTTCAACGCCTACCGCAAGGTCGCCAGTGCGCTCAAGGGTGCTCCGGTCATCATCCGTACGCTCGACGTGGGTGGCGACAAGGAGATCCCGTACCTGCACATGGTCAAGGAAGAGAACCCCTTCATGGGCTTCCGCGCCGTGCGTTACTGCCTGGCCAATCCCGACCAGTACAAGGTCCAGCTCCGCGCCCTGCTGCGCGCCAGCGCCTTTGGTGACGTCAAGATCATGATCCCGCTCGTTACCTGCGTCGAGGAGGTCCTTGCTGTCAAGGAGCTCGTCGAGCAGTGCAAGGCAGAGCTGACCGAAGAGGGCCGCAAGTTCAACGAGAACATTGAGGTCGGTATCATGGTCGAGACGCCTGCCGCGTCTCTGCTCGCTGACCGCCTGGCCGAGGTCGCCGACTTCTTCTCCATCGGCACCAACGACCTGATCGGCTACACCATGTGCGCCGACCGTGGCAACGACACCATCTCCAACCTGTACCAGGTTTACTATCCCGCCGTGCTTCGCTCGCTCAAGAACATCATCGAGAGCGGTGTGAAGGCCGGTATCATGGTCGGCATGTGCGGCGAGGCCGCTGCCGATCCGCTGCTCGAGCCGCTGCTGATCAGCTGGGGCCTGGAGGAGTTCTCGATGAGCGCTCCGTCGATCCTGCGCGCCCGCAAGACCATCAGCCAGTGGACCAAGGCCGAGTGCGACGAGCTCGCCGAGAAGGCACTCGCCTGCAACACCGCCGCCGAGGTCAAGGCACTGCTCGAGTCCGCAGCTCGCTAATTTGGTATCAGAGGTAACCGCGTGGTTGGAATGGGCCGGCCACGCGGCCCTCACATATACAGGGGGTACTGTAAATGTTCTACACGCTAACCGCTAACCCGGCTGTCGACATGACGGTTTCGAGCTCTCCGCTCGAGCCCGATGAGAACGTCCGCACCGGCTCGGCCAGCTACACGGCTAACGGCAAGGGCCTCGACGTGTCCTTCGCCTTTAAGAAGATGGGCGTTGACACCGTCGCACTCGGCTTCTTTGCTGGCTTCACGGGCAAGTTCATCGTCGAGGAGGTCATGAACCTGGGTTGCCTCTGCCGCCCGGTCTGGACCGACGGTATCACGCGCATTAACACCTACGTCAACGATGGCCAGCACGAGTACGGCATCCTGAACCCGGGTGCTCCGATCACGCCGCAGCACCAGGAGGAGCTCTACAACATTCTGGACACCGCGGGCGATCTCGAGTGCCTGATTGTTTCCGGCTCCGTGCCTCCCAAAGCTACGCCCGACTTCCTGGCTCAGGTCATGGAGCACGCTCAGGCTCGTGGCGCCGACGTCGTCCTGGACCTGTCCTCCGACAAGCTCAAGGAGCTCGCTCACAAGAAGCCGCTGCTCATCAAGCCGAACCATCACGAGATGAAGGCCATCTTCGGCGTGCCGGTCGACACCGACGACGAGGTCCGCGTTGCCATGAAGATGGCTCACGACGCTGGCGTTCAGAACGTGCTGCTCACCCGTGGTAGCCGCGGCGACGCTTACTTCTCCAACGGCGAGGACATCTGGTACGCCAAGCGTGAGTTCAACATCAAGCTGGTTTCTTCCGTCTGCGCCGGCGACTGCACCCTCGCTGCGTTCCTGCACAAGTGGTACAGGGATCGCGACAACGTCGAGGAGGCCATGAAGCTCGCTATGGCCACCGGCGCCAACGTTGCTGAGTCCGTCGGCATCGGCGACTTCGGTCACGTCGACGAGTACAGCAAGCGCGTTGCTGTCCGCAAGCTCGATCGTCAGTAATCGAAACGCGACATATTCGTGCGCATGTGGCGCCCCGGTTTCGGCTGGGGCGCCTTTTTGTTCCGCCACGGGGGAGAGGTGTTCCGCCGTACTTCATCGCTTCCACACCGTTCACCGAGTTGTCCTAGCCTTTTACCGATGCGTGGAATATACTTTCATTAACACGTTGCTTCGTGAAAGGAACATTCATGATTTACACGCTCACTGCAAATCCCGCCATTGACTACAACATCGCCTGCGACGGTCTTGCTGCCAACACCGTCACGCGTACCCGCAACGCGGTCTACACGCCCAACGGCAAGGGCCTCAACGTCTCGTTTACGCTTGACCACTACGGCGTCGACACCACGATCCTGGGCTTTTTCGCCGGTTTCTCGGGCGAGTTTATCGTTAAGGGCGCCGAGGCCCTGGGCGTGCCCGTCAAGCCCGTGTGGACCGACGGCATTACGCGCGTCAATGTGTTCCTCAACGCCGGCCCCGACACCGAGTACAACATGGTCAACGCCGGTGCCGCCATCAACGAGGCCAACGAGCGGGAGATGTTTGAGCTCATCGATTCGCTCGATGACATGACCTGCCTGGTCATCAGCGGCTCGCTGCCTCCCAACACTTCCGAGGGCTTCTTGGCCGAGGTCCTGCGCCGCGTCAAGGCCAAGGGGGCCGAGTTCGTCCTCGACATCTCGAGCCATCAGCTGGCAGACCTCATTGCCATGGAGCCGCTGCTGATCAAGCCCAATGACGATGAGCTGCTCGACATCTTTGGCATTAAGGTGAGCGGTGGCGACGACGAGTCCGTCAAGGGCGCGATGGCCGAGCTGCACGCCAAGGGCGCCAAGAACGTGCTGCTGACCCTCGGTGGCGCCGGTGCGTACTTCTCCAACGGCGAGCATATCTGGTTTGCCAACCGCACCTTCGACGTCAAGCTGCTGTCGACCGTCTGCGCCGGCGATTCCTCGCTGGCCGCCTTCCTGTCCGTGTGGCACGACGCCCCCGAGCGTGTTGAGGATGCCTTGCGTCTTTCGATGGCCACCGGCGCCAACGTGGTCGAGTGCCCCGGTCTGGGCGATTTTGCCAAGGTGGACGAATATAAGAAGCACATCGAGGTTCGCCAGGTCTGCTAACCGCATCGTTACATCGTTGCCGAACACCCGCTTTGGATCTCCGAGGCGGGTGTTTTTTGCTCGCTGAACGTATGTGGCGTCTGCTGTCTCGTTTTATCTAATCGACGACGCGATTGCGTGTGCGCGCTTTCTCGTTTCTTGTTAGACTTCTTGAGAACTATCGATTAACGCTCACAAGTGCAGGAGGCCATAGGCATGTGCAATGTTTCGCTCAACGGTACTCAACCGTCCGATGCGTCCCTGCGCGTCCTGCGCGCGCTTGAGGCAGCTGGTCTTGAGGCTTGGTACGTGGGCGGTTGGGTGCGCGACGCCCTGATGGGTTGCCCCAGCCACGATGTTGATATGTGCTGTAGCGGCCTGTGGCAGGAGTCCAAGGCGGCGCTCGAGGCCGCTGGTATCGCGGTCGTGGAGTCGGGCATTAAATTTGGCGGCATCACGGCTATTTCCGATGGCGAGCGTATCGAGGTCACCACGTACCGTCTGGATGGCTTTTACACCGATGGTCGCCATCCCCAGAGTGTGGAACGTGCCGCCTCGCTTGAGGACGATCTGGCGCGCCGCGACTTTACCGTCAACGCTATGGCCTGGCATCCCGAGCGCGGGCTTGTCGACCGCTACGACGGCCAGGGTGACTTGGAGCGCAAGCTGATTCGCGCTGTCGGCGATCCCAAGCGTCGCTTTAACGAGGACGCCCTGCGCATGTTGCGTGCGGTGCGCTTTGCCTGCCGCCTGGACTTTATGATTGAGCCCGAGACTAAGCGCGCGCTTGCCGAGTGCGCGCCGCTGCTCGACGCCGTGGCGCGCGAGCGTGTGGGTATTGAGCTTGAGGGCATTCTTTCGACCGGTCATGGGGGAGACGCGATGCTGCGCTACCCCGAGCTCATCTGTGCCTCTGTGCCTGAGCTGGCAGCGGGTCGCGGCTTTGATCAGCGAAGTGTCTATCATGCGTTTAACGTTTACGAGCATATCGCCCGTGTGCTGACGGTGGCAGGGGAGCTCGCGCTGTGTGACGGCGTCGCGCCCTCGTCGAGCCTTATGTGGGCAGCGTTTTTGCACGATGTGTCCAAGCCCGAGTGCTTCACGGTCGATCACGCCGGCAGCGGACACTTCTACGGTCATCCCGAGCTCGGCGCCAAGAAAGCGCGCGTCATTATGGATCGCCTGGCGCTCTCGCACGACCTGGTGCGCGACGTGTGCCTGCTCATCAAATATCACGACAAGCCGCTGCGCCCAGAGCGCTCCTGCCTGCTCAATATGATGCGCGCGCTTTCGGGCGAGGGCGTCGACACGCCGCGTTTGATGGACGAGCTCATGGATCTTAAGCGTGCCGATACGCTCGGCAAGGCCCCGTCGTGCTTCTATTACGTAGAGACGATCGAGGAGATGCGCGCGATGGCGCACGAGCTACTGGAGGCGGGGGAGCCCTATACGCTCAAGATGCTCGCCATCAACGGCGGCGACCTGATCCACGCCGGTGTGAAGCCGGGACCCGAGCTAGGCCAGCTACTCAACGCCGCCTTCGATGCCGTGATCGAAGACAACATTCCCAACGAGCGCGAAGCTCTTTTGGTCCATCTCAACTTGAATTAGCTACCCAGTTTACCTGCGTGTTCCATAACCTGCCGACAATTTTTCGGCAATTTGGAATTTCTTCTTGCGCTGACGTTTTTTGTCCCGTAATATATTTCCTCGCAGCACGGCAGTGCAGATGTCATGTGGCCCGTTCGTCTAGCGGTTTAGGACGCCGCCCTCTCAAGGCGGAGATCACCAGTTCGAATCTGGTACGGGCTACCATTCTTTTCTGCTGAGGCTTATGGCCCGTTCGTCTAGCGGTTTAGGACGCCGCCCTCTCAAGGCGGAGATCACCAGTTCGAATCTGGTACGGGCTACCACGCATCTGATACCCGGTCTTCCCACGGAAGTCCGGGTTTTTTATTATCAAACAGCCGTCTGCAATTCCCGTTTGTACCAGAGCTTTGCGTTCTGCTTATGGCCCTTACGGGTACAATATCCAAGAAATTTTGACTGTTAGAAGGAGCCTCATGACGGAGTCCTCTCAGCATACGTTTAAGCCCCAGGTCGAGGTTGAGGCCTCGGGCGGCGATGACAATAAGAGCGCACGCCGCGGCGCCATCTTTATCGGCGTCGTGCTGGTGGGTTATATCGTCTATCTGGTGGTAACCGGGCAGATGGGGCAGTTCTGGGCCGCAATGTCGAGCGTCCAGGCGCCTTGGCTCTTTGTCGCGTGTCTTTGCATGTTCATGTATCTGTTCTTTGGCATTGTGGCCTATGCGATCGCTGTCTGGCTCGACCCCAATTCACCCGTCGGCATTCGCGACCTGATCTCGGTCGAGGCGAGTGGCATCTTCTTTGGCAACCTCACGCCTATGATGATGGGATCGACTCCCGCCCAGATCTACCGTCTGACCAAGGCGGGCCAAAATGTCGGCGAGGCTGGCGCCACGCAGTTCACACGCTTTATCGTGTACCAGTTTGGCCTCGTTGCCTGGGGCGCTATCCTACTGCTTGCTCGCATGCCGTTTTTTGCCGAGCGCTATGGCGACATGACGCTGCTGTGCGTCTTTAGCTTTGGTGGGCACTGCTGCATCTTGCTGGGCATCTTCGCCGTCGCGCTCATGCCTAAGACCGTCACGCGCGTTGTCCATTGCATCATCAATTGGCTTGAGCGCATTGGTGTCTCGGCCACTAAGATCGAGGGATGGCGCACGTTTGTCGATGGCGAGATCTACTCCTTCTCCGAGAAGTTCAAGCTTTCGGCCGGACATTTTTCTTCCATGCTGCTCACCGTGTTTATTACCATGCTGCAGCTCGCGTTTTTCTATCTGGTTCCGTATTTCCTGATGCTTGCCTTTGGCCACCACGAGGTCGACTTTTTTTCGGTCATGGCCGCGAGCGCCTTTGTCCAGTTGCTGAGCTCTGCGGTCCCCTTGCCCGGTGGTACCGGCGGTGCCGAGGGCGGCTTCGCACTGTTTCTGGGTCATTTCTTTGGGTCGGCTTCGACCGCCGGTTATCTGCTGTGGCGCCTCATTACGTTTATTGCGCCGACCATTTTGGCTGCGCCCCTGCTGGGACTTAAGAGCGCCCACAACGAGAGCATCCATGCGCGCTGGGATCGCGTGATGCGCAAGCTCGGCCGCACGCCTCAGATACCCTCTGTGGCCGCGAAGCCGCACCCCACGAATGCTGTTACCGTTGATCCCAAGAAGCACGCTCAGAAGGCTTCTGGGGCCGCTAAGCCGGCTCATAAAGCCTATGTGCGTCAGACAGGCGATGGTATTCGCGTATCTCCGTCGGCACTCAATAAGAAGAAGCATCCTAAGTCGCAGTAGGGCAGTCGTGCGTTCTTCATGACGCGGGGCATATTTGTGCCGTATGGGGGATAATCCTCTTACGTAGATTATCTCTCATCTGTTGATGAATGCTCGCATATCGAAGGGACACGCCCATGGCAACCAGCAAACCGCGTCTTGACCGCCGCATCGTTCGCAGCCGCAATGCCATCCTTTCTGCTTTCGAGCGCCTGCTCATGGAAAAGCCGCTGGCAGACATTACGGTGAGTGCCATCGCGCGCGAGGCCAATGTCGACCGCAAGACCTTTTACGTTCACTTTGGCACGGTTGACGGCCTGCTCGATGCCATTGCCGTCGATGTGGTGGAGATGATTGTCGACTCGGTCGAGAAAACGCTTGCTTCCATGGACGGTGACACCAACGAGCGCGCTCTTGGCGCGGCGGCGACCTTCTTTAAAACCGTTAACGAGGCGCTGTGCAACAACTTGGTGCTCAATCGTCAGTTGATCGAGAATATTCCGCTCGATGATTTCATGGCTCGTCTTCGTGCGCCGCTCGAACACGAGATTGCCGAGCGCGATCTGCTGCCCCAAGGTCTCAAGGACGAGATGTTCGACTACTATCTGGCGTTTTTGCTGTCGGGCATTATCGGTATCTATCGCACGTGGGCACTGTCTGACGGCTCGGTTCCTATCGAGCGTGTCTCTGAGGTCGCCAACGATCTGACTCTCAATGGTCTGTCGAGTCTGGAATCTCGCTTGGATTAGGCCTAGTTGGGCTCGTCGGCGTGGAAATACCTGTTCACGAGGTTCTCCGGCGCCTTGTAGACCTCGCCGACGTAGGAGCTGTAGCCTGAGGATCCCTAAAAGAAAGTCCAGTTTATCCTTCCCACTCCAATTTGGAATCCTCCGATGCGCCTTCGCACGCTCGCATGACCTCGATACCATGCGAGCGTGCGAACTCGACGAGCTCTGCGTTGCGGGCGTTTATGGTGCCGAAGGCGGCGGGGCACACGATAAGGCGCGCGCAGTGGACGAGGAGCTCTTTGGCGCGGGCTATGGTTTTATCCCCGATCGGCTCAAAGGCGCGCTCGGCCACGCATTCCGTCGCCAGGTCGCGCGCGAGCTCGCAGTCGATGTCCCCTTCGTGCAGAACGCCCGCGTAGAACGCCTTGCCCTGCCGGATGAGCTGGCGAAACACAGCTGACCCCGTACCTGCGCCGGCGATGACGAACGTGTGCGCATCGCCGTGCGGGCGCCCAATTTCCACGCTGCCGAAGCGCTCGTTGAAGGTGCCATGTTGAAGGCCGTAGAGCTCGCCAATCGTCTCGCGCGTGAATATGTCCTCGGGTGCGCCGGCGCTGAAGACCCGGCCGTCCTTCACGCAAATCACCTTGTCGGCGCTTTTCTGCGCGAGCTCGAGTTCGTGGATGGACATGATGACAGCCACATTCCGCGATTTCGCAAGGTGGCGAAGTATTCGCAGCAGGTCGATCTGGTAGCGGATATCGAGATACGACGTGGGCTCGTCGAGCACGAGCACACGCGGATCCTGCGCGATGGCGCGTGCGAGCATGACGCGCTGGCGTTGCCCGTCGCTTATCTGCATGAAGTCGCGCTCGGCGAGCTCTTCCACATGCGCGGTTTTCATGGCCTCATCGACCCGATTATGGTCGTCAGGCGTGAGTGTGCCCATTCGCCCGGTGTAGGGATGCCTTCCCGCCTCTACGATATCGCGGCAGGTGAGGAGCTCGGTCCGGGGGCGATCTGTCAGCATAACGGCAAGGTTCCTTGCGAACTCCGCCGTCTTCCATCGGGAAATCTCTCGCCCGTCGAGCTCGACCGCGCCGGCAAGCGGTGCCAGATGGCGTGTGATGGTTTTCAAGATGGTCGACTTGCCCGAGCCGTTCGGCCCGATGAGCGCCACGACGTCGCCCGCGCGAACCTCCAGATCGACGCCTTCGACTACGACCTTCTTGTCGTAGCCCGCCGACAGGTCGCTTATGCGGAAAAGCGGCGCTCCGTCAGTCTGCGTTTTGGGCCGCGGCACGAATTTCCCCATCTACCTCACCCGCTTCTTCAACATGAGTGCGATAACCGCCGGCGCGCCAAAGATAGCGGTGACGGCGCTAATGGAAAGCTCGACGGGAGAGAACAGTGTGCGCGCGATCAAATCGCAGCCCGCGCAGAAGATGGCGCCTCCCAAGAAGCACGCAGGAATCACGCGGATGGGCTTCGACGACTTCAGCGCCGACTTCACGAGATGTGGAACCGCGATGCCTACGAACGATACCGGACCAGCGAACGCGGTCACGCAGGCGGAGAGCATGCTCGCTAGTAAGACGAGCACCACGCGGAAGCGTGCGACGTTCACTCCGACGCTTTTCGCGTAGGCTTCTCCCAGCTGGAAGGCGGAAAGGGGCTTCGATATCGCGAATACGCATGCGCTCACGGTGATCACCACGACCGCGATGACCGCGACGTCGTCCCAGCTCGAACCCGAGAAGCTACCTAAAGACCAGTTGTGCAGGTTCACGATGGACTGGTCGTCGGCGAAGGCGATGAGAAAGTTCGTCGCCGCCGAGCAGATGTATCCCACCATGACGCCTGCCACGATGAGCATGGCCATGGAACTTATGCGCCGTGCGATGAGGAGCACGAAGCCGATGGTGATAAGCGAGCCCAGAAACGCTGCGGCCACCATGGCCGGCGAGGACATGGCCTGGTTCGCGCCCAGAAGTACGATCATCGTAAGCGCGACGACGAACTTTGCGCCCGAGGAGACGCCCAAGATGAACGGGTCGGCGATGGGGTTGTTAAAAAACGTTTGCAGCAGGAACCCGGAAAGCGAAAGTGCTCCGCCGAGAAGCACGGCTGAAAGCACGCGCGGAAGGCGAATCTCCCAGATGACCTGGCTTTCCATGGAATTGGCCGCGCCGCCCGAAAGGATGCCGGGGATGTGGTCTGCGGGCACGAGCACGCTCCCGATGCACAGGTTGGCCCCGACGAGCACGATGAGGGCAACAGCGAGCAGCGCCGTCACGACGCGACACCGCGCGGCGCGCCCCGATTCGTCGTATGCCATGGAAAGTCGGCTTCTCATGGCGCTAGCCGAGCTTTCTCAGATAATGGAAGTCGCTCGCGTCATCGCCGGTGAACGCCCCGTGCAGCTCGTCGATAATGTCGGCGGTAGAAGTCATCTGCTGGTACATGTCGGCGCTTGTGACCCAGACGTTGCCGTTCTTCACGGCTTTGAACTGCGACAATAGTGCGTTTTTGCCTACGAAGTCGTTCAAGGTGGCAACCGATTCGTCGATGGTGCCGTTGTAGACGATGATGTCGGCATCCTTCGCCGTCGCGTAGAAGCGCTCCATTTCGAGCGTTACTGACGAACCTGACGTCGACGCCGTCTGCGCGTCATCGAGCGCGTAGCTGCCGCCTGCAAGCTCGATCATCTGCGCCACGTAGTCGCCCGCCCGCCGCGTGACGGCGGCCCCGTTCGAGTTAATGTAGAAATACGCCACGGTTTTACCTGACGACGCGAGCCCCGACGTTTGCTCGACGCGGGCCTTCTGCTCGTTGAACAGGTGCGCGGCCTCGTCTTCCTTGTCGAACAGGACGCCGAAAAGCTTAATCCACTCGACGCGCCCGAGTGCTTCGGGCTCGCTCGACGACTGTTCGGTGAGCACGACGAGCCCGAGCTTCTGCAGCTTTTCCTTCACATCGGGCGTGTGGTTGATCATGGTGTTCTCGATGGCGAGCGTGCAGCCCGAGGCCGATATTCGCTCGTAGTCGGGCGCGCTGTACTTGCCGCCGTAGGCGATCGCCCCACTTTCGAGCGCACTTTTGAAGCCCGCGACCGAGCAATCGTCGGCCTTCGTGCCTGACATGATGATATTGTCGTTCGCATCGAGCGCGTCGACCAGGCACATCGTCGCCGACGACACGAGGTACACCTTGTCGGCGGGGCGCCTTATGACCGCGATGTCGGAGCTCAACCCATCAGGTACCTTCGCATCTTGCGGCACCACGAGGAAGCGCTCCCCGTTCGAAACGCAGATAAGCCGCAAGCCGCCTTCGAACTCGTCGACAGTGAAGTGCTTGGCGTATTCAAGCTGAAGCGCCCCCGTCGGCTCCCAGCCGCAGCCCAAATCGGCGTTGTGGAAGTCGGCCGCGGCGCTTGAAGCCGTTCCCGCGGGGGAACCGCCGCTTGCATCGTCGCTCGATTTCTCCTTCATGGTGGATGAGTCGAAGTGGAGCGTGTAGTCGATGGTGTGCGGCGTCGACATGGCGACGGTCTCGGCCGACACGGCTATGTCCTCGTCGAGCGTGACGGGTATCTCGAACGTGGAGTTGCCGCCGTCGTTTACGGGCGCGTAGTCCACGCCGTCGACGGTCATCTTGTCGTAGTTCGAACTCGACCAGGTGATGGTCGCGGTGTAGGAGTCGCCATCCTTCACAATTGTGGTTGGTGAGGCGATGCTTGCGCGCCCTGACCCGCCGGAAAGCGAGACGCTCACAGTGTATTCCTGAGAGCCCGCCGTGCCACCGGTCGCGTTCGGACTCGCACTGCACCCCGCGAAGGGAAGCGCGAGCAGGGCGACGAGAACGTAGGCGATCGCGCGCGCTGCGATGCTGCGGCGCTTCCTGTTTTCCCCCTTGGGAAGAATCGACCGCATGGCGTTACTTCAGTGCGTCGGCGCGCAGATCGACGCCAGCGGATTCGAATACGAGCGTGCGGTCGTACCACCGCTCCCTTCTAATGCTCCACGCGGCGCAGGCGGTGTCCTCGTCGAGCGCATCAACGGGCACGTCGTAGGTGTACTTGCCTTCCGCGTTTTCCACATAGGGGATGAAGTCGGCCTCGCTTGCGGCGGCAGCCTCGTCGCCCGTGCCCATGAAGAGCTTGCCGTAGCCCGTGCCGGAAAGTGTCATCACGCAGTGCATGGAGCCGTTTTCCACGATGAGCTGGGCGTCCACAATCCTGAACATGTTCGAGCTGGAATCTACAGTGATCGGATAGGTGCCGTCGGCCACTTTGTCGGCGGTGATGGGGGCAGTGCTTGCGCCCTCGGGCGCATCGGCCGCCTGTTCGGTCTTTTCCTGGGAATCGGCATCGCTTGTCTTTGCGTTGTCGATTGAATTGCCGCCGCAGCCGGCGAGCGAGAACGCGAAAAGCGCCGCCGACAGGGCGAAGGCGAGGGTTTTCTTCAACATGGAGGGGTTCCTTTCAATCGCTTCGACCGCCCGCGCCGTGCGGTGGGCGGGATGCGAATGCAACGGGCATGCGCCGTCAGTCGGGGAAGGCGCATGCCCGTTGCACGGGGACGCGACCGGCGCCCCCGTGCGCGGCGAGTTTACAGCTTGGCGATGGCGTCGTCCACGTGCGAGACGTAGATGTCGTCGACCGCGACGTTCTGTCCCAGACCCTGGAGCAGGCACGTCACTTCGAAGCCGGCGGCCACGAACTTCGCAGCCCAGCTGTCGGGGTCGGTCTCGTCTGCCATGTCGTTGTTCGCGTGGTCGCCCGCGACCACCATGAACGGCGCGAGCACGGCCTTCTTGTAGCCTGCGGCGCTCGCGGCGGCGATAACATCCTCGCAGGTCGGTTCAGCCTCGACGGTGCCGACGAAGAACTGCGTTAAGCCCTCGTTCTTAAACACTTCCTGCATCTTGGCATAGTCGGCGTTGGAATCGGCTTCGGTGCCGTGGCCCATGAGGCACAGCGCCGTCTTGCCGTCGTCGAAGGACGCCATGTTCTCCTTAATGGCTGCGGCCACCTTCTTGTAGTCGTCGTCGGAGGTGAGCAGCGGGTCGCCGAGCGAGATTTTGTCGAACTTGTCGGCGTACTTGTCGAGCTCGTCTTTCACGTCGGTGTATTCCAGGCCACCCATGAGATGCGTCGGCTGCACGACGATTTCCTTCACGCCGTCTTCCACGCAGCGGTCGAGCGCCTCGGTCATGTTGTCGATCGTGATGCCGTCGCGCTTCTTCAGCTTGTCGATGATGATCTGCGCGGTGAAGGCGCGGCGGATGTCGTAGTCCTGCCAGTACTTCTCGCGGATAGCGTCTTCGATGGCGCCGATGGTGATGTGGCGCGAGTCGTTGTAGCTCGTGCCGAAGCTCGTGACGAGGATGACCGGCTTCACGGCCTTCTCCTTTTCACTCGATTTCTCGGAACTCGCGGAGGTGTTGGAGCAGCCCGCGAGCGCGACTCCGGCGAGCGCGACGGCTCCGGTTGCTGCGGCGCCCATGAAGCCGCGGCGTGACATCTGGTCGGACATGGTTTTCCTTTCCTCGGTTTGCCGGTCCCCCGGCGACAGTTGCTTGTCGGCACAAGCGAAAGAAAAGCGCACCCCTCGGGGTTCACAAGGAGCTAACGCCACGGCGATGCCGTGAGGAAAAGGCGAAGCAGTCTGGCTTGGGGCGCGAGGCGGTTCGCCCGCGCGTCCTATACAGTAATGTCCCTTGCCCAGGATTCCCACCTGGTTCCCTCCGCAAGCCAGCGCGGGCTGTGCGGGCGCCGCGCCGGTCATTTCCTTTTATCCGATTGTCATATGCTCGTTGCCGAAACTTTTACTATCATAGTGGGCACTTGTGAACGTGTCAAAGCCAGGGCGGGCAGCATTGCGCCTCCTGCCTGCGTATTTGCGCCGATTGCCGCCGCATGCGCCGTGTTTTGTCCGCTGCGCGAATGGCGGCGTAAACGGTTGCGATGAGAAACGGGAAGGGAAGGCTCGGATGATTCATATCGTTGGCGCAGGCTCGGGCGCCGCCGACCTTATCACGCTGCGCGGGGCGCGCCTTCTGCGCGCGGCCGACGTGGTCGTTTGGGCGGGGAGCCTTGTGAACCCCGAGCTACTCGCCGAGTGCAAGGAATCCTGCGTCGTCTACGACAGCGCGCACATGACCTTGGAGGAAGTGCTCGACGTGATGTGCGCGGCAGATGCGCGGGGCGAGGAAGTGGTGCGCCTGCACACGGGCGACCCGTGCCTGTACGGCGCCATCCAGGAGCAGATGGACGCGCTCGACGCGCGCGGCGTGGACTACGAGGTGGTGCCCGGCGTGTCGAGCTTTTGCGGTGCCGCGGCGGCGCTTCGCCAGGAATACACGCTGCCGGGAATCAGCCAGTCGGTCGTGATCACGCGGCTTTCCGGACGTACCCCCATGCCCGCGGGCGAGGGCATACGCACCATGGCGGAAAGCGGCTCGACTATGGTCATCTTCCTGAGCTCGGGTATGCTCGCCGAGCTTTCCGCCGAGCTTTTGGCCGCGGGCCGCAGCTCCGACGAGCCGGCGGCGCTCGTGTACAAGGCGACCTGGCCTGAGGAGCGCGTGGTGCGCTGCACAGTGGGCACGCTCGCCGATGCGGGCGCGCGAGAGGGCATCGACCGCACGGCGCTCGTGGTGGTGGGCCGCGTGCTCGGAGCTCGCGGCGGGCTTGCGCACGACGGCGCGCAAGCGGAGTCGTACGAGCGCAGCAAGCTTTACGACCCTTCGTTTGCCACGGGATATCGGAAGGCGAGCAGCTAGCGTGGCCTTCGAGCACTACATATATACCGGGACGACCCGCCTGCGCTGCGGCTATACCACGGGGAGCTGCGCCGCGCTCGCGGCGAAGGCCGCCTGCGAGATGCTCTTGTCACGAAAGCCCGCCGGCCGCGTGTCGATCGTCACGCCCGGCGGGCTGCCCGTCGAGACGGACGTGGTCGACGCATGCATCGGCGAGGGGTGCGCCCAGTGTGCCGTGCGAAAGGACGCAGGCGACGATGCCGATGTGACCGACGGCGTGCTCGTGTACGCGCGCGTGGAACATGCGGGGTCGGGCACGGGCGCTGCGGGCAGCAAGGGCGTGCCCGCGCGCGAATCGGAAGTTTCCGTCGATGGCGGCGTGGGCGTGGGGCGCGTGACGTTGCCCGGGCTCGAGCAGCCGGTGGGGGCGGCCGCCATCAACGCGACGCCGCGCGCGATGATCACTTCGGCGGTGCGCGAGGTGTGCGCCGCGCACGGCTTTTCTGGAAACATTGCTGTGACGATTTCGGTACCCGAGGGCGTTTCCCTTGCCGAAAAGACCTTCAACCCGCACCTGGGGATAGAGGGCGGCATCTCCATCCTGGGCACGACGGGCATCGTCGAGCCGCGCAGCCTCGCTGCCTTGCGCGACAGCATCGAGCTCGAGATCCGGCAGCATGCGGCTATGGGGTGGCGCGGAGTCGTGCTCACGCCCGGCAACTACGGCGGGCAGTTCATCTCGGGGCATTTCCACCTAAACGGTGCGCCGGTGGTCTTCATCTCCAACTTTGTGGGCGATGCGATTGATTGCTGCGTTCGCGAGGGATTTACCAATGTCCTTCTTGTGGGACACATCGGCAAGCTGGTGAAGGTCGCGGGCGGCATCATGGACACCCATTCGCGTACCGCCGACTGTCGCGCGGAGATTCTGGCCGCCCACGCGGCCTTGGCCGGCGCGGGCGCGCAGACCGTGTGCGAGATCATGTCGTCGGTCACGACCACGGCGGCGCTCGAGGTAATCGAGGCCGCGGGCGTGGGGGACGCTGCGCGCGCCTCGCTCGCTGCGGCAATCGAGGACAGGTTGCGCCGTCGCGCGGCGGGCGCATGCGACATCGCCGCGGTCGTGTTCGACGCCGAGCGCCGCGAGCTTTTCCGCACGTCGGGCGCCGATGCAGTTATCGGGGAATTGGGGGCGACGTATGAGTAAAGGCGTGCTGTACGGGGTGGGCACGGGGCCTGGCGACCCCGAGCTGCTCACGATCAAGGCCGTCCGCACAATCGAATCGTGTCCGGTCATCGCCGCACCGCAGACGGCAGACGGGGTCATGGTCGCGCTCGACATCGTGCGCGGCGCCGTCGACCTTACAGGCAAGATAGTGATCCCCGTGCGATTCTCGATGACGCGCGACGCCGAGCGCCGCGCGGCCGAGCATGCCTCGCTTGTTCGCGAGCTTGTCGCGCACCTGGATGCGGTCCGCGACGTCGCGCTGCTGAATCTGGGGGACCCGAGCATCTATGCCACCTTCCAGCGCATAGCGCCCGACGTGCGCGCCCGCGGGTTCGAGGCGCGCGTTATTCCCGGCGTGCCGAGCTTCTGCGCGGTCGCCGCGGCGCTCGAGCTCGACCTCACGCCCGAGATGTCGTCGCCTCTGCACATCGTGCCCGGCGGCTACGACGACGTGCGCCGCGCAATCGGCTGGCCGGGGACGAAGGTGGTCATGAAGGCGCGCCGCTCGCTTGCGGACACGAAGCGCATCCTTCGCGAGGAGGGCGCCTTCGACGGTGCCGAGCTCGTAGAGGACTGTGGGCTTCCGGGCGAGCGCGTGTATCGCTCGCTCGACGATGTGCCCGATCGGGGCAGCTACTTCTCGACGATGGTGGTGCGCTAGATGAGGGTTTCCTGCATAGCGTTCACTGAGAGGGGGTATGCGTTGGCGGAGCGCACCGCACGCGCGCTTTCCGATTGCGCGCAGACAGGTGAAGATGACCCTGGCTGGGACGTTTCCGTTTCGCGCGGGTTCGGCGAGGGGAAGGTTGACCTGCGCGCATGGACGGCGCTCGCGTGGGAAGCGTCGGACGCGCTTCTGTTTGTGGGCGCGGCGGGCATCGCAGTGCGGGCGATCGCGCCGCATGTCGCCTCGAAGACAAACGATCCCGCGGTTGTGGCGATCGATGAGGCGGGGCGCTTTGCCGTCCCGCTTTTGTCGGGGCATTTGGGCGGTGCGAACGAGCTGGCGCAAACTGTGGCACGCGTGGCAGGGGCCATCCCCGTCATCACCACGGCGACCGACGTCCGCGGCGTGTGGGCGGTGGATACGTGGGCGCGCCGTGCGGGGCTCGCCGTTTCGAATCCCGAGGCCATCAAGCGAGTGTCGGCGCGGCTGCTTTCGGGCGGGCGCGTGGCGCTCTATTCCGACATGCCGATTTCGGGACAGCCGCCTGAGGGGGTTGACATTGCGTCCGACCGCGCTCGGGCCGATATCGTCGTGTCGCCGTTCGCTGGCGCGAATGCAGGTGCGTCCGTTTGCGCGGCGGAGACAACGGGCGTGGTCGTGCCCGCCGGTGAGACGGGGAAGCCGGCGGGCGTACGGGCGCAGCCGCCTGCGCCCGAGCCGCTTCGCCTTGTCGTGCCCTGCATCGTTGCGGGCATAGGGTGCCGTCGCGGTGCGTGCGCCGAAGCGATCGGGGAGGCGTTTCTTCTCGCGTGCGGGCAGGCGGGCATCTCGCCTTCGGCCGTCCGCGAGGCGGCGACGATCGACGTGAAGGCGCACGAGGAGGGTCTGCTCGCCTTCTGCCGCGCGCGCAATATCCCGCTTGCGACGTATTCCGCAAAGGAGTTGTCGCAGGTCGAAGGCAGCGTTTCGCCATCTGATTTCGTGCGCGCGACGGTGGGGGTCGACAACGTGTGCGAGCGCGCGGCGCTCGTGGGCGGGGGCAAACTTATCTTCCCGAAGCTCGCTCACGGCGGCGTGACCGTCGCGTTTTCCAAGGCAACTATCGAACTTTCGTTTAAGGAGCGGTGATGGGAAAGATCTTCGTGGTGGGGATTGGCCCGGGCGGCCCCGACGGCATGACGATTGCGGCTCGGCGCGCGCTCGAGGCGGCCGACATCGTTGTGGGGTACACGAAATACGTGGAGCTCGCGCTCGCCACCGTGCCCGACGCGGCGCATCTCGCGACGCCGATGATGCACGAGGTCGAACGGTGCCGCCTGGCGCTTTCGCGCGCGCAGAGCGGAGAAGCCGTGGCGCTCGTGTGCAGCGGTGACGCGGGCGTGTACGGCATGGCGAGCCCCGTGCTGGAGCTTGCGGAGGACTACCCCGATGTAGACGTGGAAGTTATCGCCGGGGCCACCGCGGCTCAGAGCGGGTCGGCGGTGCTCGGCGCCCCGCTTGCCCACGACTTCGCGGTCGTGTCGCTCTCCGACCTGCTCACACCGTGGGAGGTCATCGAGCGCAGGCTCGCCGCCGTGGCGAGCGCCGACTTCTGCATCTGCTTGTACAACCCGCGCAGCAGAAAGCGCGCCGACAGGCTCTTGCGCGCGGCGAAGATTATGCTCGAATGGAAGGCCCCCGACACGCTCTGCGGCTGGGTTCGTAACATCGGGCGCGAGGGGCAGCAGTCGGGCATGTGCAGGCTCTCCGAGCTGGGGGAGCTCGACGCCGACATGTTCACCACCGTGTTCGTCGGCAATGCGGGCACGAAGCGCGTAGGCGGCCGTATGGTCACGCCGCGCGGGTATCGGGAGATTCCATGCGAAAGGTAACGATCATCGGGGCGGGGCCCGGAAACCCCGACTTGCTCTCGCGCGCGGCGCTCGACGCGATCGACATCGCCGACGTGGTCATCGGCGCTCATCGCGCGCTTGCCGGCATCGACGTGCCGCCCGACGTGGTGAGATGCGAGCTCGTAAAGACGGCGGACATCGTCGCCGCGCTCACCGATGCGGCGTCGTGGCAGCGCGCCGTGGTCGTGATGACGGGCGATGTGGGGCTGTTCAGCGGCGCGCGCCGCCTGGTGGAGGCGCTCTCCGGCGACGCGCGGGTGGACGTGCGCATCATTCCCGGCATAAGCTCAGCGTCGTATCTCGCCGCGCGCCTCGCGCGTCCATGGCAGGATTGGCGCTTTGCGAGTGCTCACGGCGTGGCGTGCGACATCGTGGCCGAGGCCGAGCGCGCAGGTGAGCTCTTCCTCGTCACGTCGGGCGGGGAAGACCCCTCGCGGCTTTCGGGCGAGCTTGTGCAGGCGGGCTTCGGGGACGCACGCGTGACGGTGGCCGAGCGCCTGTCGTACCCCGACGAGCGCATCACCTGCGCGACCGCAAGTGAAATCGCAGGTCAGACTTTCGACGACTTGAACGTGATGCTTATCGAGTTCACAGGCGGCGCCGGGTCGCCTGCGAACTCCCGCTGGCCGTACGCTTCCTCGGGCATTCCCGACGAGCTCTTCATCCGCGGCGACGTTCCCATGACCAAGCAGGAGGTGCGCGCCGTCGCGCTCGCGAAGCTGCGCCTTGCCGCGACCGACACCGTGTGGGACGTCGGCGCCGGCACGGGGAGCGTGTCGATCGAGGCGGCGCTCGTCGCGCGAGCGGGGTCGGTATGGGCGGTCGAGCGCAACGCGACCGGCGTGCGGCTCATCCGAGAGAACGCGGATGCATTCGGGTGCGGCAACGTGCATGCGGTCCCCGGCGTCGCCCCCGAAGCGCTCGCGAAACTGCCCGTCCCCGACGCCGTGTTCGTCGGCGGGAGCGCGGGCGAGCTTCCCTCCATCGTGGAGGCGGCGCTCGAGAAGAACTCGCAGGTTCGCCTGTGCGTGCCATGCGTTACCGTTGAGACGCTCACCGAGGCGTGCGCGCTCCTCTCGGGTTCGCGCTTTAAGGGGTTCGAGGCGTGCCAGGTGTCGGCCGCCCGCGCCGAGGCTGTAGGCTCGCACCATCTTATGAAAGCGCAAAACCCTGTGTTCCTCGTCAGCGCGCGTGGTGCAGGTGGGGAAGGCGGCGCCCGGTGAGCACGACCATCCCGCGCTTCATGGTCGCTGCGCCCTCGAGCGGGAGCGGCAAGACGGTCGTTACGTGTGCGCTCCTGCGCGCGCTCGCGCGCCGCGGCCTCGCATGCGCGGCCTTCAAATGCGGCCCCGACTACATTGATCCGCTCTTCCATCGCCGCGTCGTGGGCACGCGCTCGGGCAACTTAGACGGCTTCTTCACCGACGCCCCGACGCTGCGCGCCCTGCTCGCACGCGGCGCCGCGGGCGCGGATGTCGCGGTGCTCGAGGGGGTCATGGGCTTCTACGACGGCATTGCGCCCGGCGTGGCCGACGCGAGCAGCTACCAGGTTGCGCGCGATACGGAAACGCCGGTCGTTTTAGTGGTGAACGGGCGTGGGGCGTCTTTATCGCTTGCCGCCGTAATCCGCGGCATCGCCGAGTTCCTGCCTTGTGCGAACGTGCGCGGCGTCGTGCTGAACAAGACGAGCGCCGCTGCCTGCGCCTACGCGGCCCCTGCGATTGAGAAGCACACGGGCGTCGCGGTTTTGGGGAATATCCCCGCCGACGAGGCGTTCTCGCTCGAAAGCCGGCATCTGGGGCTTGTGACCGCCGACGAGGTCGAGCAGCTCTCCGCGCGCATCGACAAGATGGCCGAGCTGGTGGAAAAGAGCGTCGACGTCGACCGCTTGCTCGAAATAGCGGCGACGGCACCCGATATCCGCGAGGAATCTTACCGGTTGGAGCCGATTGCGGGAGCGCGGCCCATCGTCGCCGTCGCGCGTGACGAGGCGTTCTCGTTCTACTACGAGGAGAACCTGCGCGCGCTCGAGGACCTGGGTTGCGAGCTGGCCTTTTTCAGCCCCCTGTGTGATAGCGAGTTGCCCCGGGGGACAAGCGCCCTCTATTTGGGGGGCGGCTACCCGGAGCTCCAT
Source organism: Collinsella aerofaciens (assembly GCF_015546965.1). Lineage (GTDB taxonomy): Bacteria > Actinomycetota > Coriobacteriia > Coriobacteriales > Coriobacteriaceae > Collinsella > Collinsella aerofaciens_X. Next base: position 39,849 of record NZ_JADMUF010000007.1, on the reverse strand, counting down.
GCGCGGCGGCTCTCCGAGAACGCGCCGATGCGCGAGGCGGTGCGGCGCGCGGTGGAATCCGGCATGCCGACGGTCGCCGAATGCGGTGGGTTTCTGTACCTGCAGCGCGAAATCGCCGATAGCGAGGGGCGGCGCTGGCCTGTTGCGGGCGCCCTTGAGGGCGCAAGCGAGAACGGGGGAAGGCTGTCCCATTTCGGATACGTGGAGCTTACTTCCCAACGCGACGGGCTCTACGGGCCGCGTGGCACACGCATCCGCGCGCACGAGTTCCACTACTGGCAGTCCACCTGTCCGGGCGGCGACTTCTGGGCGCAGAAGCCCCGGCGCGACAAGGGCTGGCCGTGCATGACGACCACCCCGTCCCTCGTGGCGGGCTTTCCGCATGTGTACTATCCTGCGAACCCCGACGTTGCGCGCGCGTTCGCGTCTGCCGCAGCGTCGTTCGCAGAGAGGAGACGGCATGGCTGAAGCAACCGAAACCGCGCTTGCCTGCATCCGCGAGGAAGTCGAGCGCGCGTTCTCGTCGGCGCCGGGCGCCGTGCTCGAAGCCGCGCTCTCCCGGATCGTGCCCGCAGACGAGTGCGCCCGCGCCGCCGCGTACGCCGCGTGGGACTCCATCGCGCACCCCTTGGGGGGATTGGGCGACTTTGAAGACGCCGTCGCTTCTATCGCCGCAGCTCAGGGGAGCGCCGAGGTTGCCGAGTTTCCCCGTGCGCTCGCGGTATTCTTCTCCGACAACGGGGTCGTTGCCGAAGGCGTGTCGCAAAGCGGGCAAGACGTGACGCGAGCCGTCGCGCGCAACATGTGCGAGGGGGCCACGAGCGCCTGCCGCATGGCGACGTTCGCGGGTGCCGAGGTCGTGCCCGTCGACGTGGGTATGGCCCGGGGCATAGAAGACGCGCGCATGGTGCGCGCGAACGTGCGACGGGGGAGCGGCAACATCGCGCACGGCTCCGCTATGTCTCGCGATGGGGCCGTGCGCGCGATCGAGGTCGGAATCGCCGTCGCGTGCGGACTTGCCCGCGCCGGCGTGCGCCTTCTCGCCGCGGGCGAGATGGGCATCGGCAACACGACCACCTCGGCGGCGGTGGCCGCAGTGCTCATCCGGGCGGACGCGCGGAGCCTCGTCGGGCGCGGCGCGGGGCTCTCGGACGCCTCGCTCACGCGCAAACGCGACGTGGTCGAGCGCGCTATCGATGCGAACTCGCCCGATCCCGCCGACCCGATCGACGTGCTCTCGAAGGTGGGCGGCTTCGACATCGCGGCGATGTGCGGCTTCTACCTGGGGGCCGCGGCCTCGAAGGCGCCGGCGCTCCTCGACGGGGTCATATCCTGCACGGCGGCCCTGTGCGCGGCGCGCCTGTGCCCCAACGCCTTGGGATACCTCGTGGGCACCCACACATCAAGCGAACCCGCAAGCCAGGAGCTTCTTCGCGAGCTCGGCATAAAGGCACCCCTCGACGCAGGCATGCACTTGGGCGAGGGCGCGGGCGCCATGGCGTATCTGCCTCTTCTGGATTCGGCGCTGCGCGTGTACCGGGATGGGAAGACGTTCACGGCGACTGGCATGACTGCTTACGAGCATTTCGAGGTCGGGAAATGACGGTGACGTTCGTTATCGGCGCCGCCGCGAGCGGCAAGAGCGCCTATGCCGAGTCCCTGTGCCTCGGACACGACGGCCCCCGCGTGTACGTGGCAACGATGGAGCCCTTCGGGGAAGAGGGCGCCCGCCGCATCGCGCGCCATCGGGCGCTGCGCGAGGGCAAGGGGTTTTCCACTCTCGAGTGCACGCGTGACGTGGGCGCCGCAGTGTCCGGGCTTCCGCGCGGCTGCACGCTTCTTTTGGAGGACGTGGGCAACCTGGTTGCGAACGAGCTCTTCGCGGAAGGCGGCTTGTCCCCACGTGATCCCGACGCTGCGGCGCGCGAGGTGCTCGGAGACATCGAACGGCTCGCTCAGGCCGCTGCGTATACGGTGGTGGTCTCCGTCGACGTGTTCGCCGATGGGATGCGCTACGATGAGGGGACCGAGGCATGGAGTCGCGCGCTCGCGCGCGTGAACGCGGGCGTGGCGGCGCTGGCCGACCGCGCAGTCGAAGTGGTATGCGGGATTCCCGTGTGGATGAAAGGCGAAGGACCTACAAGGTGAAGATAGCAGAGGCAATCGGCGCGGCGTTCGGAACGTTCTCGCGCATCCCCGTCCCGAAATCGGCCTGGACCGATTTCGGATCAACCCATGCGCTTGCTGCGTTTCCCCTGGTGGGCGTTGCGGAAGGCTTCCTCATGACGGCGTGGGGGCACGTGGCGAACCTACTCGGCGTGCCCGCGACCATTGTCGCGGCCGTGCTCGTGGCGTTGCCTGTGGCGGTGACGGGAGGCATCCACCTAGACGGGCTCTGCGACACCTCCGATGCGCTTGCAAGTTGGGCCCCGCGCGAGCGAAAGCTCGAGATCATGCACGACCCGCGGGCGGGCGCCTTCGGGGTCATTGGTGTTGTCGTGTACCTTATTTTGCAATTTTCCCTGTTCACCGCGCTGCCGCTTACGGCGGGGGCGTTCCTCGCGCTTCTGTGCTCGCTCGTGTTCTCCCGCGCGCTTTCGGGGCTCGCCGTAGAATGCTGGCCTGCCGCGCGGGCGGACGGCATGGCCGCGGGGCTCTCGCCTGCGAAGAAGCGCGCGGAGATCGTCGTGCCGCTTTGCGCTTTCGCTGCTGCTTCGGCTGCAGGGATGGTCGCGTGCGCTCAGGCCGTCGGCGCCCTTATAGCGGTGGCGGGGCTTTTGGTGCTCGCGTGGTACCGCCATGTTGCCCTGTCCCGCTTCGGCGGGGTGACGGGTGATTTGGCCGGATGGTTTCTGCAATGGGCCGAGCTCGCGATGCTTGCCATGCTGGTGGCGGGGGGCATGCTCCTATGATTCTCGTGGTAGGTGGCGCGCATTCGGGGAAGAGGACCTTCGTGCGCGAAAAGCTCGGGTTCGCGGCGGACGATTTCGTCGACGCGGCGCAGCTTGCGGAGGGCGGCGTGCCCGCGGCTTTTGCCGGCCGTGTCGCGTACCGTGCTGAGGAACTCGTACGCGCGCTCGACGCTGACCGGGCGCTCGAGCGGCTGATCGGCTTCGACGCAGTGATTCTGCCCTTGGTCGGCTCGGGGGTCGTCCCCATGCGTGCGGAAGACGCCCAACGGCGCGAGCGCGCGGGGCGCCTGGGATGCGCGCTCGCTGCGCGCGCCGACGTCGTCGTGCGCATGACGTGCGGGATTCCCCAGGTCATCAAAGGAAACCTTGCCGATGCACCTCGTGGGACGCAGGGTGCGGGCGCGCCTTTGGAAGTCGTCTTCGTGCGCCATGGTTCCACGGCGGGCACGGAAGACCATCGCTACAGCGGGGCGGGCACCGACGAGCCCCTGTCGAGCGCGGGCGAGCGCGCTTTGCGCGACCTCGCGTGCGATCGTGACGTGTTCCGTGTTATCACGAGCGGCATGGCCCGCACCGACCAGACGGCGCGCATCCTCTTCCCGAATGCGGAGCTTATGGCGTGCCCCGGTCTGCGCGAGATGGATTTCGGCGACTTCGAGGGGCGAAGCGCCGCCGAGCTTAAAGAGGATGCGCGCTACCGCGCCTGGGTAGACTCCTGGTGCGAGACGCGCTGCCCGCATGGCGAGGGCAAGATCGATTTCACCCGCCGCGTCGTCGCGGCGTTTCGGGAGGCGTGCGAATCGGAGCGTGCCCAGGGGAGTGGGCGCGCCGTCTTCGTCGTTCACGCGGGTACCGTGAAAGCGCTACTCTCCGAGCTAGCTGTCCCGAAAATGGGATACTTCGACGTGCATACCGAGCCGGGCGGCGCATGGGCCGCCACCTGGGATGGGCGCTGCCTTCGCGACGTTCGCCCCGCTTCGGGGGGCGATGCCCGGTGATGACGATTCTTGCCGTCGCCGCCGGGTTCGCGGCCGACCTTACCTTCGGCGACCCGCGCTGGCTTCCCCATCCCGTCGTCGCCATGGGGCACGCGATCACGTGGGCCGAAGGCCGCCTGCGGGGCGTATTCCCGCAAACGTCCGCGGGCACGCGTGTCGCAGGGCTTGTGCTCGCCGTGGCGCTTCCGCTTGCGTGTGGGCTTTTGACCTGGGGTATCCTACATCTTTGCGGCATGGTTCACTCCGGCTTGCGCTTCGTGGCCGAGGCATGGGCGAGCTATCAGATTCTCGCGGCATGCGAGCTGCGCCGCCAGAGCCTGGCCGTGGCCCGCGCGTTCTCGAAGGGCGGCCTTGTCGCGGCGCGCGAAGCCGTCGGGCTCATCGTGGGACGCGACACGTCTGTTCTCGACGAGCAGGGGGTCGCGCGCGCCGCCGTGGAAACGGTGGCGGAGAACGCGAGCGACGGCGTCATCGCGCCGCTTTTCTACCTTATGATTGGGGGTGCGCCCTTGGGCATGGCGTACAAGGCGGTGAACACGCTCGACAGCATGGTGGGCTACAAAAACGAGCGCTACATCGACTTCGGCTGCGCCTCGGCGCGCCTCGACGATGCGGTGAACTGGATTCCCTCGCGCTTATCGGCCTTGTTCATGATCGCCGTGTGCCCGATCGTCGGGCTCGACGCGCGCGGGGCGGCGCGCATCTGGCGCCGCGACAGGCGTCGCCATGCGAGCCCGAACGCGGCGCAGACCGAGTCATCGTGCGCGGGCGCGCTCGGGCTGCGCCTGGCAGGACCCGCGGTGTATTTCGGCAAGCTCGTTGAGAAACCGACGATAGGCGACGCGTCCCGCGAAATCGAGTGGGGCGACATCGCCCGGGCGACAAGGCTCATGCTCGCCGCGTCCGTATGCGCGCTCGTCGTCTTCGGCGCCGCGCGCGCGGCGGTCGTGCTCGTCGTGGGGGCGATGGTATGAGGGAAGACCACGCCGCGCTCCGGGCTACCGGGGGAATCCTGCGCGCCCGTACGCATGGGGGCAGCGCGCAATCGCTCGGCATCGGTTGCGAAGGGGGCGCCTCCGACCTCATCGACTTCTCGGTGAACGTGAATCCGGCAGGCCCCTCGCCGCGCGCTGTCGCCGCAGCTTGCAAGGCGCTTTCTCGAATCGACGCATACCCCGATAGGGAAAGCCGCGCCCTCGTTCGCGCCCTAGCGCGCGCCCAGGGCATTCCCGAAGATACTATCGTCTGCGGCGCGGGCGCGTCCGACATCATCTGGCGGCTCGCTGCGGCGGTGCGCCCGAAACGCATCGTCGTGTGCGCGCCGACGTTCTCTGAATATGCGGAGGCGGCATCGTACTACGGCGCATGCGTGCAGGAGTTCCCGCTCTCCGAAGCGGACGACTTCGACGTGCCCGCCTCCTTCGCCCGCGCGATTGAGGGGCCGGGAGACGTGGCGTACCTCTGCAATCCGAACAACCCGACGGGGCGCCTCGTCGACCCCAGCGTGATCGATGCCGCGGCTTGCCGCTGCGAGCAGGTGGGCGCGCTGCTCGTCATGGACGAGTGCTTCCTCGGATTTGCGCCCGACGCCCGCGAAAGGAGCGTGGCCGCACGCGCCGCGTGTTCGCGCCATGTGGCCGTGCTCTCCGCGTTCACCAAGCTCTACGGAATGGCGGGGTTGCGGTTGGGATATCTGATCAGCGGAAACGCCCAACTCATCGAGGGGATTCGCCGGGCGGGGCAGGCGTGGCCCGTCTCGTCGGTCGCCGAGGCCGCGAGCATCGCCGCCCTGAAAGACGTTGAATACGTCTCGCGCACGCGCGATGTATTGGCGGGCGAGCGAGCGTGGCTTTCCCACGAGCTCTCCTCGCTCGGGCTTTCCGTCGTGCCGTCGGATGCGAACTTCCTTTTAGTCCGCACGCCGGCGAAAGACATCCCCGAGCGCCTGTATAAACAGGGGGTTTTGGTCCGCACGTGCGACTCGTTTTCGGTACTGTCCCGTTTCTGGTGCCGCGTCGCGGTGCGCACGCGCAAGGAGAATGCCCGGCTTGCGATGGCGTTCAGCCGCGTGCTTCGGGCGGAAGGCGCATCGGGCGAAGGCGAACCCGACGAACGGGGCGGCGCTTCTTGCAGCGGCGCTATGGCGGGCGCGGATGGCCGTGGCTCGGCGAAGGAGGTCGATACCCGTGGGTAGGGCGAAGCCCATCATGATCCAGGGTACCATGTCGAACGCGGGGAAGAGCCTGCTTGCGGCTGGGCTGTGCCGTGTGCTTTCGCAGGACGGACTGCGCGTGGCTCCCTTCAAGAGCCAGAACATGGCGCTCAACAGCGGTGTCACGGCCGATGGGCTCGAGATGGGGCGCGCCCAGATCATGCAGGCCGAGGCGTGCGGCATCGCGCCCGACGTGCGCATGAACCCCATTCTGCTCAAGCCCGAAAACGACCACCGAAGCCAGCTCATCGTGGCCGGCAAGGCGCAGGGAGCCTTCGCTGCGAGGGACTACTTCGCGCGAAAGAAGGCGCTCATGCCGCAGATTTTGGAGGCGTTCGATTCGCTCGCGGAGGAAAACGACGTCATCGTCATCGAGGGCGCCGGCAGCCCCGTCGAAATCAACCTTGCCAAAAACGACATCGTCAACATGGGGCTCGCGCGCGCCGTGTCCTCCCCCGTGCTGCTCGCGGGCGACATCGACCCAGGCGGGGTGTTTGCCCAGCTCTACGGCACGGTCGCGCTCTTTGCACCCGAGGATCGCGCGCTTTTGCGGGGGCTTGTGGTGAACAAGTTCCGCGGCGATGTGGAAATCCTGCGCCCGGGTTTGGCCCCGCTCGAGAAGATGTGCGGGGTTCCCGTCGTGGGGGTCGTGCCGTATCTTACGCTCGACCTAGACGACGAGGACTCGCTTGCACCGCGCCTATCTGCCCGCGAGGCGCGCGGCGTCATCGACGTCGCCGTCGTGCGCCTTCCGCATCTGTCGAACTTCACCGACTTCGACCCGCTTTCGCGCGTGCCCGGCGTGGGCGTGCGCTATGTTTCCTCGACGACCGATCTGGGCAGACCCGACCTGGTGGTGCTCCCAGGCTCGAAGACCACGCTCGACGACGCACGCTGGCTTGCGGCTAGTGGCATCGGAGCCTGTGTACGCGCGCTTTCGGGCGCGGGCACGCCGGTGCTCGGCATATGCGGAGGCTACCAGCTTTTGGGAGACGAGCTTTCCGATCCGCACGGCAGGGAAGGCGCTGGCACCGCGCGCGGGCTCGGGCTCATCCCTGCAAGTACGGTGTTCAAGGAGGAAAAGCGCCTCGCCCAGTCGGAGCTTCGTATCACGGGCGCCCAAGGCGCGTTCTCGGTGTGGAACGGCATGACGGCTCGCGGGTACGAGATTCACGACGGCGAAACGACCGTCTCCTGCGCCCCTGCGGGCACGATTGGCGGCAAACCAGAAGGCGCGGCCTGCGGAAACGTGTTCGGAACCTATCTCCACGGCCTGTTCGACGAACCGGGGGTGGCGCTCGCCCTCGCGCGCTCGCTTGCGCGCATGCGCGGCCTGCCCGAGAGCGTCGTGGGTGCTGCGGGCGCGGCGTCCGCGGCCGATCACCGTGCGCGCGAGTTCGACCGCCTGGCCGACGGCGTGCGCGGGGCGCTCGACATGGAGTATGTCTACCGCATTATCGAGGAGGGCGTATGATCCACGTGTATCATGGCGACGGCAAAGGCAAGACCACGGCGGCGATGGGCCTCGCCCTTCGCATGCTCGCCGCAGGCCGCCGCGTCGTCGTCGTGCAGTTCCTGAAAGACGGCGAAAGCGGGGAGGCGCGCCTGCTCGCCGAGCATTTCGGCGTGCCCGTGTTCGCGGGGAAGGTGTCGGACAAGTTTACCTGGTCGATGACGTCGGAAGAACTTGCCGCGACGTGCGAGCTGCACGATGGGAACCTCGCTTCCGCGCTCGCCGACCTCGAGGGCGCTCAGGAGGGGCTGCTCGTGCTCGACGAGGCGCTCGACGCGCTTTCGAAAGGGCTTGTCGACGAGGCTCTCGTGGACCGCGCGCTCGATATGTCCGCGCGCGGCGTCGAAGTAGCGCTCACCGGGCGTGCGCCTTCCCGCAAGATCGTGGAGAAGGCCGACTACATAACCGAGATGCGGTGCGAGAAACACCCCTATGCTCAGGGGATATGTGCAAGGGAAGGAGTGGAGTACTAGATGGATTCCAAGGAGATGGCGCCCGGCGTCATCGAGCGGCGCAGCTTCGAGATCATCACCGAAGAGCTCGGCGGCCGCACGTTCCCGCCGCTCGAAGAGCCCGTCGTGAAGCGCGTCATCCACACCACTGCCGACTTCTCGTACGCCGATTCCCTCGTGTTCACCCATGACGCCGCGCACTGTGCGCTCGACGCACTGCGCGCAGGGGCCACGGTGCTCACCGACACGAACATGGCGCTCGCAGGCATAAGCAAGCCCGCGCTCGCGAAGCTCGGCTGCAAGGCCGTGTGCTACATGGCCGACCCTGATGTCGCCGCGGCTGCGCGCGCCGCGGGCACGACTCGCGCCGTTGCGAGCATGGACAAAGCTTGCCGCATTGAGGGTCCGCTTATCGTGGCCGTCGGCAACGCTCCCACAGCACTTCTGCGCCTCGCCGAGCTCATGGACGCGGGGAAGATTGCGCCCGCGCTCGTCGTTGGGGTGCCGGTCGGGTTTGTGAACGTGGTCGAGGCGAAAGAGGAGCTACTCGCGCGACGCGTGCCGGCCATCGTCGCGAGGGGTCGCAAGGGCGGCTCGACCGTGGCGGCCGCCATTATGAACGCGCTGCTCTACCAGATCACGCGCACGGGTGGCGCGAAGTGACGGCCCCCGCATCCGCGTCGGCGCTGCGCATCTTCGCCGGCACCACCGAGGGCCGCCTTCTGTGCGAATGGGCGAGCGGGGCGGGCATCCCCGCCCGTGCCTACGCGGCAACCGAGTACGGAGGCGAGCTTTTGGGCGAGCTTCCGGGCATCGAGGTGCATACGGGCAGGCTTGACGAGGCCGACATGGAGCGCGAGCTTTCCGGCGCGCGCATCGTCGTCGACGCCACGCACCCCTTCGCTACGCTCGCAAGCGGCAACATCCGGGCCGCTTCGCTCGCCGTGGGTGCACGATGCCTGCGCCTTGCGCGCCCGGTCGAGGCGCTGCCCAAAGGCGTCGTGCCGGTCGCGTCGATCGCCTGCGCGGCGCGCTTTCTCTCCGAGAACCCGGGTCGCGCGCTTCTCACGACGGGGAGCAAGGAGCTTGCTCCCTACACGCGCGTCGCCGATTTCGCGGAGCGCTTCTTCGTGCGTGTGCTCCCGCTGCCCGGTGCTATAACGAAGTGCATCGATGCGGGGTTTTCGCCGTCGCACGTCATCGGCATGCAGGGACCCTTCACCCGCGAGCTCAACGAGGCGATGCTTCGGCAGGTGGGCGCCCAGTGGCTTGTGACCAAGGACTCGGGAACCGTAGGCGGCACGGCCGAGAAGCTCGCCGCCGCGCGCGACGCGGGAGCGCGCTGCATCGTGGTCGCCCGTCCCGCCGAGGGAGGCGGGGTCCTTTCGCTTCGGGAAGTGGAAGACGCGCTCTTACGGGAGTTCGCGCGCTAGGTGCTCACCGCGCCCTCCCGCCCGCGAGGAGGAGCGACCCGAGCAAGCTCGATCCGTACAAGCCCGTCATCCGCCAAAAGCTCGAGGACGACGCCCGGAACTGGCGCAAGTAGCCCTTCAATAAGTTGCGGTGAAATAGTGTCTGTTTTTGCTGCTAGATAGCATATTCAGTCCATAATTCACCGCAACTTATTGGTGGTGGCTTACTGGTAGCGTAGACACTCGACGGGGTCGAGCTTTGCTGCGCGGCGAGCGGGGTAGAAGCCAAAGATTACGCCGATGCCGACGGAGACGGCGAAGGCCAGCAGCACCGTGGCGATTGAAAAGCTCGGTATGATTTGCCCGCTGGCTCCGAGCTCGCCAAGAATCCCGGATCCGGAGGCAAACATCGCGAGGCCCCAGGCTAGCAGATAGCCTATCAGGACACCCAACAGTCCGCCGGTGACGCACAGCGCCGAAGACTCGGCCAAAAACTGCGCGGTGATATCGCGACGACTGGCGCCCAGAGCGCGGCGGATGCCGATCTCGCGAATGCGCTCCGTTACATTGGTAAGCATCATATTCATAATGCCGATACCGCCGACAAGCAGCGAGATGCTGGCGACAGCACCCATGATGAGCGAGAACGCGCCCATAAAGGAGTTGAGTGCATCGATGGCGCTTTTCATGGATGTCGCCGATACACTGTCGTACTCATCCTCCTCCGCGATGCCCTTCATCGCGCGCACCTTGGACTCGATGGTCTTACAAAGCTCATCCATGTCCGTGCCCTCGGCGGCAAGTGCCGTCACACTGGGGAATGAAGGATTCTCGTCGCCAAACAGCCCGGCGATGGTTTCGCGTGGCATATACAGCGTGAGCGAGCCCATGGAGTCGCTGCCGCCATCAATCACGCCTACAATCTGCACCTCGCCGTTGGACACCTTGATGGTTTTCCCCAGCGCATCCTGTTCGTTGCCGTAAAGCTGATCGGCGCCGCCGCGGCTGATGAGCGCCACGCGCGAGCCTGATTGGGACTCGGCCTGGGAATAGGTGCGCCCCGCAACGAGCTTGCTGGCCCCCACGGCGTCGAGCATGTCGCTATCGACACCCTGTGCCATGACGGTATAGCTTTTATCGCCGGTCTTGTACTCGGTGTACGCGCTGTCGACAATTCCGATCTGCTCTATCTGCGGCACTAGTTTTTGAAGCTTCTGAACGTCAGAATCGGTAAGTTCTTGGGACGAATAGATCTGCACCATGCGCGCCGCATTGAGGCCCAGGCTGTTGACCAGGCTGTTTTGGATGCCGCCGATGAGCGAGGTCATTGCAATGACTGAGGCGATGCCGATGACAATGCCCAGGATGGTGAGCAGGCTGCGCCCCTTGTTGGCCTCGAGCGAGTGAAGGGCATCCTGGATGAGATCGTGGGCGCTCATGCCACCACTCCTTTCGGCGGGTTGGCGGAGGCGGAAATCATGGGCAGGCTATCTACGGCGCTGCGCAGGGTCCGCGGTGCATGTGGAATATACGCGCCGTCGTGAATGCGACCGTCGCGGATGGTCACGGCACGGTCGGCCTCGGCGGCGATGCCGGGGTCGTGTGTGATAAGCACGATGGTTTTGCCGCGCTTCTGGAGCTTATGGAAGGTCTCCATCACAAGCGCTCCAGTGGCGGAGTCCAGGTTTCCCGTTGGCTCGTCGGCCAGGATGATGGGCGGATCGTTGACGAGGGCGCGCGCGATTGCGACGCGCTGCATCTGGCCGCCCGAGAGCTCGGATATGCGGTGGTCCCAGTGGTCGACCGGCAGCGTGACGGCTTGCAGGGCGTGGACGGCGCGCATTTCGCGCTGGCTACGGGGCACATTGGTGTAGGCCAGCGGCAGCATGACGTTTTCGATAACCGACAGGCGCGGCAGCAGGTTGAAGCTCTGAAAGACAAAGCCAATGCTCAGGGCGCGAACTTCGGTCAGCTCGTCATCATCGAGCTCGGCCACGTTGAGCCCTTGCAGGTAATAGTCGCCCGCCGTCGGCTTATCCAGGCAGCCCAGGATGTTCATGAGCGTTGATTTGCCTGAGCCCGAGGGGCCAGTGATAGCGACGAATTCGCCGCTCATTACCGCAAGGCTCACGTTGTGCAGGATGTGGGCGCAACCTGCCTCGCTCTCAAAGATGCGGTGCACGTTGCGAATGTCGATAACGGGACGCATTACATGCCCTCATCGGCAGACATGCTGCCCGAATCCGCGCTGTAGCCGCCATCCGCCGTTGCGTCCGCTCCGGTGTCCATGACGAGGGTGTCGCCATCGCGCAGCTTGGTAACCGGCACGTTGGGGTTGATCTCGTTGCCCTGGTCGTCGCGCTTGACCTGTGTCTTGCCGACTACGGCTTCGTTGTCGTTTTGCGTCACGACGGTCACCTTCACGCGACGGGTTTGCTTGCCCTCGTCATCGGTTGCCACGTTGACGTAATAGTGTTCGCCGTCTTCGGTCATGAGCGCCATCGTCGGCACCATTACCACGTCGTCGAGCTGCTCGGTCACCACCGATACCTCGGCTGTCATGCCCGGCTTCAGGCGTGTGTCGGGTGCCTCGATGAGAATGTCGACGTTAAAGGTTACGCTGCCGCCGCCACCGTTGGCGGCGTCGGAGTTTGCCACCGATGCGATAGCCGTGACGGTGCCCTGGCTCACGATATCGGGAAACGCGGGATACGTGACGTTGGCGCTCTGCCCAACGGCGATCTTGGCGATGTCCTTTTCGCCCACCTGCACGGTCACCTTCATCTTGGATAGGTCGGCGATCTGCATGCACTGTTTGCCGCCGCTCGTATCGCTTTCGCCCATGATCATGCCGCCTGTTACCGTGGCGCCCACCTTGGCGTTGAGCTCCACGATACTACCCGAGCTCGGGGCCGTGACCGTGCGACTGGCGGCCTTGGCGTTCGCCTGGTCGAGGTTTGCCTGGGCCGATGCCAGGCTGCGCTGCGCGGCCGATACGGCGTTCGTGTCCGCTGATGCGGCGGAGACGCCAGCCGCTGTGGAAGCTTCATCGACGTCCGTCGTTGGGGTGGCCTGCGCGGCAGCTGCGGCTTTCTGCGCGTTGGAGAGGTCTTCCTGAGCGGCTGCAACTGCACGCTGCGCCTCGGCAACGTTGCGATCGAGCTCGTCGTTTTTAATGGTCATAAGCACGTCGCCCTCGTTGACGGATTGGCCTGCCTGCACGTTGATCGAATCGACCGTGCCGTCGACAGAAGGGGAGACCACTGAGGATGAAATGGGTTTGAGCTGGCCTTTCGCCTCGACCGTTGTGCTAAACGTGCCCTCGGTCACCATGTCGGTCACAGGCCCGCTAGCGCCCTGTGGCTGCGCATTGATAACCAGGGTTGAGACAATGGCAATGAGCGCGATGGCAACTACGACGCCGGCGGCAATACCGCGTCGAATCAGCTTTTTACGTCGACGTTCGGCACGCTTTGCCTTGAGCTTGGCATATGCCTCTTCATCGGAAATCTCGGCCGTATCGTTCGTGCGTCCGCTCTGTTTGTCGGCATGTACGTTTGTAATCAGAGGAATCGTTTCGGTGGCACCTTCGGGCGTGCGCTCGGTATCATCTGGGCCCGGGGTGATCGTGGGGACATTCGGCATAGCGTCTCCTTTATAGAAAGTACCTTGATAAGTATATGCGCCCACCGGTTGGGGCGGGCGCATAGGACGGTTTCTTTCGGAACTGTTAGATTGGTCGCAGCGGTTCCACGTTATAGGAATGCGCGCGTTGCACTACGAGTGGACAACCACGCACAGGCCGACTTTGATGCAGTCGTGAAGTGCCTTGGCGTCTGCCAGGCGTAGGTTGATGCAACCGTGGCTGCCGCACCACTTGTACGACTCGGCATTATCGAAGCTCTTGTCGTTTTGCCATGTAGCGTCGTGGAAGCCGATCATATTGCCCTCGAACGGCATCCAGTAGCTCACCGGGCTCTCGTATTTGGGCTTACCGGTCTCGGGGTCCTTGGCTCCGATCAGGGTGCTGCCGCCGTCGTTGCTGTTGATCTGCCAGACGCCCTCGGGCGTGGCGTCCTCGCCCGGCTTGCCCGAGATAAAGTTGGCCTCCCAAACGATATTTCCGCTCTCGTCATAGTAGCGCGCGTGCTGTTCGGACAAGTCGACGTCGATATACGCCTTCCAGTCGGGCTCTCCCTTTGCGGTAAAGGTGTCGGCCTTCTGGGAGTACTTGATCTCGATTTCGCCGGTCTGCTTGTTGTTAATGGCGTCCTCGACCTGCTTGGCGAGCGAGCTGCTGTCGATGGACCAACCAAAGTCGCCGCCTTCGACGGCGCACTGCTTGCCATCGGCGCGCGTCCACCAGCGAGTGGAGCCCACGGTATTAAAGCCGTTGGCGAGCTCGGCTGCCCAGCTGCTGATCTGCGACGTATCGAGCGTGGGATTGGCCGGATCGGCAAAGCTGATCCACTGCAACACGGAGCTGCCATCAACCTTGCCGGCATCCTCGCCGTTGAGCTTGAGGGTCACGTTGACGCCCAGGAAGTTGTTGGCGGCATCGCATGCGGCCTGAATCTGATCATCGGTCAGCGTTCCATTGAGCGGCTCATAGGCATCGTTGCCGAGCTTGGAAAGATCTACGGTCTCGGCCAGCGAGGCAAGCTCGAGCTCGGCATACTTAATGACATGCTCGCGGTTGAGTTTTTCGTTGGAGCGCGCCTTCTCGACGGTAAACTTGCCGGCCTGCTCGTCATAGGAGCTGTTGGCCTCGAACGTGCCCGAACGGCCTTCGTTAAACTCGTCGATGGCGGCGCCCAGATCCTTCTCAAACTTCTTTTGGTCAAAGGTGTCGGAGAGCATGGACAGGTCGACGTCTTGATCAAGATCGACTTCGTTGGAGGTAGCGGTTGTTTTGGTCTTGCCGCTTAAGGATTCCACAAGGCGGACCGGCCAAATAAAGGCTTCGTTGTGGTTGATGATTTCTTTTGCGGCAGCTTCGCCATCGACGATGGGTTCATCGGACTCGGGCTGATAGGTCCAGCTAAAGTCATCGCCTGTCACGGTGAGCTTATAGTGCTTCCATGCCGAGTTGACCTTGGTGGCGGCAGACGATGCGTTGGAGAACGAGACGTCGACGCCGGCAATGGTGGTGTTGGGGTAGGCTAGCTGCGAAAACGCTACGATGCCAACGATATAGACAATGGCGATAAGACCCAGGACGACAAAGAGCGTCGTCTTTTTGCCCGACTTATTGTTGCCGGCGGACTTGCGCGCGGGGCCGCGATCGCCTCGACCATGCGTGGGGGGCTGCTTGGGCGCATTGCCGTTTACCTGGCGCTGCTGACGTTGTTGACGCTGCTGTCGCTGTTGGTTCTGGCGTTGGGAAGCGTTTGCCGCACCACGCTGCTGACCGTGGCTCGGCGCGATAGGACGCGGTGACTGAACGCCGCCGGTGTGCCTGCTCGGCTGCTGCGGATCGGGAATCAGTTGAGTTCGATCGTTTTGCGACATCGTATGCATATCCTTCGAATTTCGCCTTATGGCTCATCGTGTTTTTACTGGGCTTGCATTATAGCGATTGCCTTGCTGTTTGTGGTACGGAAACGGTGGCATTCAAAAGAGGTGGGACATTTGTCCCACCTTTGAGTCATTCTTTGCCGTTATCCGCACACGCCGCATTTTGCACAGGCCGAAAGTGCTGCTGGAGCCTGCGCAATGCCGCCCTTTGCGGTTTCGCGCAGGGTTGCGGGCAGCGCGTGACCCACCGAGAGCATGACATGTGCCATCTGGTCAAACGGTACCAGGCTCTTAATGCCGGCGAGGGCGAGCTGCGCCGAGCTAAAGGCCGCGGCCACGCCGATGGCGTTACGGTTTTGGCAGGGCACCTCAACGAGGCCGCCTACGGGATCGCAGACTAGGCCCAGCAGGTTACTCAGCGCGATGGAACTGGCGTCGAGCGCCTGCTCGGGCGTGCCGCCGAGCATCTGCACCAGCGCGGCGGCTGCCATGGCGGCGGCGCTTCCCACCTCGGCCTGGCATCCGCCCTCGGCGCCGGCAACGCAGGCGCTCGTGGTGAGGTTGAGGCCGATGGCGGCTGCGCAGTAGAGCGCGTCCATGATCTGCTCGTCGTCGAGCTGGAGGTGGTCGGCGAGCGCCAGCACGCAGCCGGGCACGACACCCGCGGAGCCTGCCGTGGGGGCGGCGACAATCACGCCCATGGTGGCGGAGCGCTCGAGCACGCCCATGGCGCGGGCCACGGCGTCGGTCTGGACGGCGCCCATCAGGCTTGTGCTCAAATCGTTGCGTCCGGTGGCATCGACGAGTTTGGCCTCGCCGCCGATAAGTCCACCGAGCGATCGCTGCGGATTGGCGATGGGGGCCGTGGTCTCCTCGCGCATGACGTCGAGCACGCGGCGCATGGCAGCGACGGCGTGGGCCTCACCGGTCAGGCGCGCCTCGCGCACGGCCATGACGGCGCCGATGCTGAGCCCCAGTTCCTCGCACGCATCGAGCAGCTGCTCGCCGTCGTCGAAGATCTCCTTGGCTGAGACGCCGGGGGAGAGCGACGAGGCAGAACCGGGGAGCTCGATAAAGGTCGCGTAATCGACATTGTCGAGCTTGCGCAGCATGGGGACGACGGTGTCGTCGGGCGCGCCGTCGGTCTCAAAGACAGAGTAGGCCTGACCGCCCACTTCGGTGCGGTAGGTGCGGCAGAAGGCGATGTTCACGTGGGCGTAGGCGAGCAGGTTCGTGAGCGCGGCGAGCACGCCGGGGACG
Organism: Collinsella aerofaciens; assembly: GCF_015546965.1. GTDB lineage: Bacteria > Actinomycetota > Coriobacteriia > Coriobacteriales > Coriobacteriaceae > Collinsella > Collinsella aerofaciens_X. Next base: position 23,573 of record NZ_JADMUF010000007.1, on the reverse strand, counting down.
TCGTAGTGCGCCACGAAGAGTGTGGAGTACATGCCCGAGATGTCGACGCCGACGCCGTTAATGCGGCTGATGCGCATCTTGCCGCCGCCCAAGCTCTCGCCGCGGACCTGTGCCGTGGCACCCATATTGTCGTGCATGTCGATGTCCACGGTGTTGGGGTGGATTGAGGCGTCGTCGCCCTTAATGTCAAAGTGATATTCGAGGCCCTGCTCGCGTGCGAGGTTGAAGGCCTGCTTGATGTTCTCATCGTCGGTGTCGAGGCCCAGGATGCCCGCGACGAGCGCGCGGTCGGTGCCGTGGCCGCGGTAGGTATGGGCGAAGGAGTTCCACAGGCCAAAGGTGACCTTGGTGATGCGGCCTTCCAGCAGGCTGGCGGCAACCTGGGCGCAGCGAAGGGCGCCGGCGGTGTGCGATGAGCTGGGGCCGACCATGACGGGGCCCAAGATCTCGAATGCCGAGGTCGTAGCTAGTGTTTGCGGCTTGCCTGCCATGGCTGCTCCTTTTCTATCCCGTCGTCCCGAGGGGCGGGGCATAAGGTCGCCTGCTCGGACAGTCCTGCTCGCACGGAGAGCACATTAAGTGCTCTCCGGCTCGTGCGGAACTCGCGATCGACCTTATGCCCCGCCCCTCGAGACTAAGGATACATGGTAGAAGTGCGTGTGCTGCAAAATTCATTAGCTGGCGACGTAGCGTAGTCTCATATCGAAACATCTTCACTACCGGATTAAAAAAAAGAAGTACCGCTTGGGAGCGGTACTTCTTTTGAAAGCGTGTACGTGTTGTGACCTTGCTGGTTCCTAATTACAGCCCACAAGCTGCTTTGAGTTCTTCGACGCGGTCGGTCTTCTCCCAGGTGAAGTCGGCGTCTTCGCGGCCAAAGTGACCGTAGGCTGCGGTCTTCTCGTAGATGGGGCGACGCAGGTCTAGGTCACGGATGATGGCACCCGGGCGCAGGTCGAAGGTCTTCTCTACGGCCTCGACGATCTTGTCCTCGGCAACATGCGCGGTACCGAAGGTGTCGACCATGATTGAGAGGGGCTTGGAAACGCCGATGGCGTAGGCAAGCTCAACTTCGCAGCGGTCGGCCAGACCGGCGGCGACCACGTTCTTGGCGACCCAGCGCGCGGCATACGCGGCGGAGCGGTCGACCTTGGTGCAGTCCTTGCCGCTAAAGGCGCCACCGCCGTGACGGCCGTAGCCGCCGTAGGTGTCGACGATGATCTTGCGGCCGGTCAGGCCCGTGTCGCCCATGGGGCCGCCCACGACAAAGCGACCAGTGGGGTTCACGTAGATGTCCGCGTTGTCCCACGGCATGTTCTCGGCGGCCATGACCGGGGTGATGACGTGCTCAATGAGGTCGGCCTTGATCTTGCCCATATCCTCGATCTCGGCGGCGTGCTGCGTGGAGATGACGATGGTCGTGACCTCGACGGGCTTGCCATCCTCGTAGCGCACGGTGACCTGGGTTTTGCCATCGGGACGCAGATAGGCGAGGGTGCCGTCGTGGCGCACGGCTGCCAGGCGCTCGGCCAAGCGGCTGGCAAGGTAGTGTGGCATGGGCATGAGGGTCTTGGTCTCGTTGGAGGCATAACCGAACATCATGCCCTGGTCGCCGGCACCGATAAGGTCGATCGGGTCGGTGGTGGCGCCGGTCTGGGTCTCGAAGGACTCGTCAACGCCCTGGGCGATATCGGGCGACTGCTCGTGGATGAGGCTCATAACGCCGCAGGTGTCGCAGTCAAAACCGAACTTGGCACGGTTGTAGCCAATGCGGCGGATAACACCGCGGGCGATTTCCTGTACGTCGACGTAGGCCTGGGTGCGAATCTCGCCGGCGACGATGACGGTGCCGGTGGTCACGAGGGTCTCGCAGGCGCAGCGGACGTTCTCCACGTTGGCGGGCACGCCGTTGGGGGCGATGTAGCCCTGCTCCTGGAGCTCTATTTCTTTGGCGAGGATTGCGTCGAGGACGGCGTCGCTGATCTGGTCAGCGATCTTATCGGGATGACCTTCGGTCACCGACTCCGACGTAAAAACAAAGGACCCGTGTTGGGGCGGGATGGAACGAAGTTCTTCTGACATGATTGTCCTTTCAAAAACGTGTCCCGGCGACCGTTACCATTCCGCCGGGCTCTCTATGCAAGGGCACATCATAGCGCGTAAATCAAACATTCACACCCTTTCCGCACCTACTCATTGGGTACTCATTGGGGACAGACTTAAATGATCAGCCTTACCTAAGTGCCGACAGGTTGCCCAAAGAATGGTCATTTAAGTCTGTCCCCAATGAGTAGGTCGGTGCCCTTTGTGCGGAGGTTGCTTTGATGCTTTATACTAATGCGGTTAGACATCCATCCTGCAATCGAGGAGATTTCCATGGCATCAGACGTTCGCGTCCGCTTTGCACCCTCACCGACGGGCAAGCTGCACATCGGCGGCGCCCGCACCGCTATCTATAACTGGGCTTTCGCCCGTGCAAACGGCGGCACGTTCATCCTGCGCATCGACGACACCGACCCCACCCGCTCCACCGACGAGAACACGCAGATCATCCTGCGCGCCATGCGTTGGCTGGGCCTGGACTGGGACGAGGGTCCCGAGGTGGGCGGCGACTTTGGCCCCTACGCCCAGACCGAGCGCTTGGACCTGTACAAGCAGGCCGCCCAGAAGCTTTGGGACGAGGGCAAGGGCTATCCCTGCTTCTGCACCAAGGAGCAGCTCGACGCCGACCGCAAGGCCGCGCAGGAGCGCAAGGACCCCTTCCAGGGCTATCAGCGCCGTTGCCGCGATCTTGATCCCGAGGAGGCCCGCCGCCGCATCGAGGCCGGCGAGTCCTACGTCCTGCGTATTAAGGTGCCCGAGGACCGCGGCGACGTCGTCATCCACGACGCCGTCCACGGCGAGGTGACCTTCGACGCCAAGGAGCTCGACGACTTTGTCATCTTCCGCTCCGATGGCACGCCCACGTACAACTTCGCGACCGTCGTCGACGACGCCATGATGAAGATTACCCATGTCATCCGCGGCGACGACCACCTGTCCAACACCCCGCGTCAGGTCATGGTCTACGAGGCCCTCGGCGCGCCCGTGCCTACGTTCGCCCACATCTCCATGATCTTGGGTGCCGACGGCAAGAAGCTCTCCAAGCGCCACGGCGCCACCTCGGTGGAGGAGTACCGCGACGCCGGCTACCTGTCCGACGCCTTCGTCAACTACCTGGCGCTGCTCGGCTGGTCGCTCGACGGCGAGACCACGATCATCCCGCGCGATGTCCTGGCCAGCAAGTTCTCGCTCGACCGCATCTCCAAGAACCCGGCGACCTTCGACCCCAAGAAGCTCGATTGGGTCAACGCTGAGTACATCAACGGCATGTCCGATGCTCAGTTTGCCGACGAGATCATGGTCCCCGAACTGCACGAGGCGGGTCTCATCGAGGGCAATGTCGAGTACGGCGAGGATTGGATCGACGCGCTTGCCGCCATCGTCAAGCCGCGCACCAAGATGCCGGCCGACGCCGTGACCGTCGCCGCTCCCATCTTCGCTACGGCCGAGACGCTCGAGTATGACGAGAAGTCCGTCAACAAGGGCCTGGTCAAGGAGGGCATGGGTGCCATTCTGGATGCCGCCAAGGCCGCGCTCGAGGGTGTGAACGAGTGGACGGCTGCCAACATCGACGCCGCTCTTGAGCCACTGCCCGAGCAGATGGACCTCAAGAAGCGCGTGGTGTTCCAGGCCGTGCGCGTCGCCGTCTGCGGCAACATGGTGAGCCCTCCGCTGGGCGAGACCATGGCGCTCGTCGGTCGTGACGACTGCCTGGCGCGCATTGACCGCGCCCGCACGATGGCGCTGTAATCGCTGCGCAAACGTATGTATCCGAGCCCCGTTCACTCAGAGCGGGGCTCTTGTTTCTGTAGACGCATGGGATAGGAGGTGCTGGGGCCATGGCCGAGCAACTTTCGCTGTTTGGTTCGCCGGAACCGGAGGAGACTCCGGCGGCACCGGCATCCGCTGCTGCCTCGGCCAAGCCCGAGCCTGCGCCTGAGCCCATCGCCGCCTACACGAGCGTGGTTCTCGACATCCCCACCCGTGCGCTGTCCGAACCGTTTGCTTACGGCATCCCTGAGTCCCTTGCCAACGAGGCCCAGGTCGGATCGACGGTCCTGGTCCACTTTGGCAATCGTGCCGCCGCAGGCTACATCGTCGATATTGCGGCCGAGCTTGGTGACCTGCAAGGCAACAACGCCCTCGACCCTTCGCGCATCAAGCCCGTCGAAGCCATCCTCAGCAAACCGCTCTTTACCGCCGAGGCTGCCCGCATCGCGCGCTGGATGAGCCGCGAGTATGTCGCGACGCTTTCCGAGTGCCTGCGCCTGTTTTTGCCTCCGGGCGGTAGCCCGCGCGTGGTCAAGGGCGATGACGGCGCATGGTCGGTTGAACGTCCCGCCGTCAAGCCTATCCAAAACCGCTGGGTCATGCTCACGCCCGAGGGATTTGACTATACGCCGCCCAAGACCGCCGTTCGCCAGCGTCAGCTCATCGAGGCGCTCCAGTGCGGACCGGTCACGACGCGCGACCTCAACCTTCTCTATAACAGCATGTCGGCGACTATCAAGGCGCTCGAAAAGCGCGGCGTCGTGGTGGTGGAGGAGCGCCGTGCGTGGCGTGGCTGCAGCGAGCAGACCACGCTGTCCTCGGCAAGCGGCAAAGCGCCGGTCGCACTCACCAACGGCCAGCAGCAGGCGCTCGCGCAGATTGAGCGCGCCCGTCTGGACGCTCATGGCGACGTGGTGCTGGTCGACGGCGTCACCGGCTCCGGCAAAACCGAGGTGTACCTCTCCGCCATCGAGCGCGTGCTGGCGGCCTGCCGTTCGGCCTGCGTGCTCGTGCCCGAGATCTCGCTGACGGCCCAGACCGTCGGCCGTTTCCGCTCGCGCTTTGGCGAGACGGTCGCCGTGTTCCATTCGCGTCTTTCTGCTGGCGAGCGCCTGGACCAGTGGGATATGGTCGCCAGCGGTGCGGCTCGCGTGGTCGTCGGCGCCCGCTCGGCGCTCTTTTGCCCGCTCAGCGGCTTGGGCCTCATCATCATCGACGAGGAGCACGAGACCAGTTACAAGCAGGGCTCCAGTCCGCGCTACCACGCGCGCGAGGTAGCGGCCGAGATGGCGCGCCGCTACCGCTGCCCGCTCGTGTTGGGCTCCGCTACGCCTTCTGCTGAGGCCCTCGATCGCTGCCGCCGTGGCGCCTACAACGGTGCCACCTGGACGCGTGTCGAGATGCCCGAGCGCCCGGGACACGCCGTGTTGCCCACAGTCCGCGTTGCCGACCTTCGCCGCGAGTTCTCGCACGGCAGCCGCTCCATGTTTTCAAAACCGCTGATGGAAGGCTTGGAACGCGTGGTCGAGCGCCGCGAAAAGGCCGTGTTGCTGCACAACCGGCGTGGCTTTGCGCCCTTCCTGATGTGCCGCGAGTGCGGATGTGTCCCCACGTGCAACCACTGCTCCACCGCGCTCACGTACCACGAGCGCACGCACACGCTGCAGTGTCACACCTGCGGTTCGTCGTGGCGCGTGCAGCCGTATCCCGCGCCCACGAGCCGTTGCCCCAAATGTGGCAGTCGCTACCTGGCAAAAATGGGTATGGGCACTCAGCAGATCGAGGACGCACTGCACCAGATGCTTCCCGAGGACGTCGCCATTATTCGCATGGATGCCGATTCCACGCGCGGCAAGGATGCGCACAAAAAGCTGCTCGAGCAGTTCGATGCCGCCGATTGTGCGGTGCTGCTGGGCACCCAGATGATCGCCAAGGGCCTCGACTTTCCCGAGGTCACGCTCGTGGGCGTGGTCAATGCCGACTTTGCCCTCAAGCTGCCGGACTTCCGCGCAGGGGAGCGCGCCTACGATCTGCTGGAGCAAGTCGCCGGCCGTGCCGGTCGTGGTGATCGCCCCGGCGAGGTCATCATCCAGACCTACCTTCCCGATGACCCGGTAATTCGCGCCGTCGCTGAGCACGACCGTTCGATCTTTATCGACTACGACCTGGACCAGCGCCGCGACGCGCTGTACCCGCCGTTTGTTCGCTTGGTCAACATCTTGGTGTGGTCGGCGAACCGAGACGACGCGCAGGACTACATCGGGCGCATCGCAAAGCTCCTCAAGCGCCGCTGGCATGCCGCCGCTCCCGACTTTTTGAGGGCGGGGAGCGCGGTGCCGCAGGTGCTGGGCCCGGCTTCATGTGTAATCGAGAGAGCCAAGGACCGTTATCGCTTCCACCTGCTTGTGAAGTCGCCCGTGGGGTACCATGTCTCTGATGATATTGACGCCTGCCTCAAAGAGGTGGGTTCCGTGCGCGGCGTGAGCGTGAGCGTTGACGTCGACGCCTATGACTTGATGTAACAACCCGAAAGGATGGCCATGGAAGCCAACGGAATCGTACTTTCGCCCGACCCTCGTCTGCGTCAGGAGTGCGCCGTCATCGAGGAGATCACCCCGGCGATCGAGGTACTTGCCGAGAAGATGAAGAAGATGATGTTCGAGAACGGCGGCTGCGGCCTGGCTGCTCCGCAGATCGGCGAGCTCATTCAGCTTGTCACCATCGACTGCGACTACAGTGACAAGAACGACTATGACCCGTACGTGCTCATCAACCCTGTCATCGTTGAGCAGAGTGACCATCTGGTGCCCTTTAGCGAGGGCTGCCTGTCCATCCCCGGCATTAGCTGTGAGATCGAGCGTCCCGATCACGTTGTCGTCGAGGCGTACGACTTGGACGCCAACCTGATTCGCTATGAGGCCACGGGCGACCTGTTCTGTGTTTGCCTGCAGCACGAGATCGATCACCTGCACGGCAACACCATGTTCGAGCGACTGAAGCCGATGCAGAGGATCAAGGCTGTCAAGGAGTACCAGGACGCCCTGGCCCGCGGCGCTCGACCGGGCGAGACGGAGTAGGTCCCACCGTCCCCGGTGCTGAGCGCCCACATATCATCCCGTGCTCAAACATTCTCGCTTTGCTGCGAAACTGCGCGCGGGACGATATGTAGGCGCTCAGCACCGGGGACTGCGTTTACGTGCTCGTCTCTCCCGGGTGCCGTTGGGCCAGGGAGGGGCGTCTTCGCTGATAATTGCTTTGTTGGGAGGGCTGCTTTTGCTGCAGTCCTTTCTTTGTTTTTGGGTATATTTGAACGTGTTGAATTGATCTGGCGTCTTGGTTGGGACTTGGCCTGGCGCTGTTATTTGTAGCCTTCTTGGCTCTGGGTTTGAGGGGTCTATTTTATGCGTATTGTGTTTATGGGCACGCCTGATTTTGCTGTGCCTTCGTTGACTTCACTTGTTGAGGCTGGGAATGAGATTTCGCTTGTAATTACTCGTCCTGATGCTGTTCGTGGGCGTGGTAAGAAGCTTGAGCCTTCTCCTGTTAAGGCCAAGGCGCTTGAGCTGGGGTTGCCGGTTGTTGAGGCTAATCGCATGACGCCGGAGGTTGTTGAGGCGCTCCAGGCTGCGCAGGCTGATATTTTCTGCGTGGCTGCGTACGGCTGCATTTTGCCTGATGAGGTGCTACATATGGCGCCGCTTGGTATTGTGAATGTTCATGCGTCCTTGCTGCCTCGTTGGCGTGGCGCTGCTCCTATTCAGCGTGCCATTCTTGCTGGTGATGAGGTTGCTGGCGTCTCCATTATGCGTATTGGGCATGGTGTGGATACCGGTGCTTATTGCACCCAGGCTTCCACCTCGGTTGCCGGTAAGCATGCCGAGGCGCTGACTTTGGAGCTTGGCGAGCTTGGTGGCAAGTTGCTGGCCGATACGCTTCCTTCGCTTGCCGACGATACTGCCGTTTGGACTGAGCAGGATGAGTCGCTTGTAACCCATGCTGCGAAGATATCCAAACAGGAGATGCGTCTGGATCCTCAGATGGCGGCGCTTGATTGCGTGCGCCATGTGCTGGCTTCGTCCGATACCGCGCCTGCTCGTTGCGTGATTGCCGGCAAGACCGTGCGTGTGCTTGATGCTGTGCCTGCCGACGTGTCGCTTGATGAGGGTCAGGTGCTCGTTAAGGCCAAGCGCGTTTACCTTGGCCTTTCCGATGGTTCGGTTGAGCTGCTTGAGGTTAAGCCCGATGGCAAGCGTGCCATGGCTGCCTCTGCTTGGGCTGCTGGCCTGCAGGGCGCCGATCTTACCTGGGGTGTTTTGTCATGAGCAAGTTGTCTCCCGCGCGTAAGCTTGCACTCGATGTGTTGATGGAGGCCGATCGCCGCGGCATGTACGCGCGCGATGTGCTGTCCTCCCGTGCTTCCGCCAAGGCCATTGACCAGCGTGATTCCGCGTTTGCCGCGCGTTTGGCGCTCGGTGTTGCCGCCACGCAGGGCATTTTGGACGAGCTGCTCGACCAGTTTCTGGATAAGCCTAAAAAGGTCGCGCCGCGTGTACGCATGGCGCTTCGCATCTCGGCCTTCGAGATGCTCTACCTGCATACGCCGGGCCGCGTGGCGGTTAGCCAGGGTGTTGAGCTCGTGCGCAGCGGTGCTAAGTCCGCTGCCGGACTGGCGAACGCCGTACTGCATAAGGTTGCGGATAACGTTGAGGATTTTGCTACGGCGGCCGATGCCGATGAGTCCGAGCGCCGTTTGGTTCGCCTGTCGCGCCTGATGGGCCTTCCGCGTTGGCTGTGCGCTCGCATTATGGCGTCCTTCGACACGCCCGAGGGTGCGCTCAACTTTGCCGGCAATCTGGCGCCTGCGCCGCTTGCTCTGCACGAAAACGCTTTTGTGACCAAGCCAGATCCGTATATCTCGCAGCTCGTCGCGCCTGTCTTTCCGGGCTGCCATGCGCCGGTCGATGCGCAGGTCACGGTTGCTTCGGGTGTGTTTGAGCGTGCTGCCGCGGTGGCATCTGACCTCAATGCGCAGCTCATCGCCACGGCCGCCACGCGCCCCGGAAGCTGCCTTGAGATCGGCGCCGGTCGTGGCACCAAGACCTATGTGATGATGTGCCAGGCCAAACGTGCCGGTTATGAGCGTCAGCATACTGCGCTCGATCTGCACGACCGCAAGTGCGACCTCAATCTCGCGCGCCTGCACAAGGCGGGCATCAAGGGCGTGCGAACTGTCTCGGGCGATGCCTGCGAGCTCAACGAGGTGCTGACTTCTTTTGACGCCATGCGTGGCGAGCAGGTCAAGTTCGATACCGTGTTTATCGATGCGCCGTGCTCGGGCACCGGAACTATGCGCCGTCATCCCGAGATCCCGTGGCGCTTAACCGAGGGCGATGTGACGACTGAGCTGCCCAAGCTGCAGCTGACGATGCTCAAAGAGGCCGCTGCCCGCGTGGCTGCCGGCGGTGAGCTTATCTACGCCACCTGTTCGGTCTTTGATGAGGAGAACACGCAGGTGGTAGACGCGTTCCTGAGCTCTCCCGAGGGCGAGGGCTTTTCCGTGGCGCCGCTCTCCGAAGCCCAGATCCTGCAGCTGCCCGAGTTCGAACAGGCCAAGAAGCTCGTATCCGTCCGCCAAAACGACCGAGGCCTCTTCCAAAGCGTCCCCATAAACGCCGACTCCTACGACGGCCACTTCTGCGCCAGACTTGTCCGCAAATAAACCGGAGCCCAAGGGTAGCTAATTTGGGACGGGGCTATTTTAGCTACCCCCGCTTGTTGGATGATTTTTCTGGGACGGGGATGAAAAAATCATTGTGTACCTAATGATTTTTTCATCCCCGTCCCAGAAAAATCATCCGGAGCATTCACCCTGACATAGGGTAGCTAAAATAGCCCCGTCCCAAATTAGCTACCCTGGCAGCAAAAAAGGCCCCGCGATCGGTGTTGATCGCGGGGCCGTGTTGTTTCTAGTGGTTATGCGGGCAGTTGGCGCAGCAGCCGCTCGTGGCGTTGGTGCTGGAGCCGCCGCTTCGCTGGTCGGTGTTGTAGAAACCGCTACCCTCAAATTTAATGCCGCTGGCCGAGAACGTCTTGGCCGCCGGGGCACCGCAGCTCGGGCACACGACCTCGGGAGTCTCGGACATGGGATGCTCAACCTCAAACACGTTGCCGCAGCTCGAGCACTTGTAATCGTAGCGCGCCATAATACTTCCTTTTCAGCACAAAGCGGGCAGATTACTCTGCCCGCAAAAATTCAAACGTCTGTAACTGTACCCTATATCGGGGGTTTTATCACGCTTCGCCCCAGAATCTATGGTTGTTGCGCAGGAGCTGTGCGGTTTTGTCCTCAGCGGCTGCAATGTCCGCCTCGTCAGCCTGCCAGGTCCAGTTGCCCGTGGCCACGCCCGGAACGTTCATGCGCGCGTCGTCGCCAAGCCCCAGGATATCCTGTAGCGGCATCATCACTAGGGGAGCGTCGCTTGCCAGCGCGTCGCTCATCAGCTTGGCCGCCACCTCAACACCGCTCGGCTCGTCGCCGCCCGCAAAGGAACGCGTGCACCAGCCGGCCAGCGTCGACGTATCATGCGTCGAGGTGTACAGGATCTTGCCGGGCGTGGGTTGCACGCCGCAACGGACGTCGTAATCGCTAAACTCCAGCACGTCCATGCCGGGGAAGCCGCAGGTCGAAGCCATGGCACGAACGCCAGGCGTCAGATAGCCCAAGTCCTCAGCGATAAAGTTGAGCGGACCCAGCTCGTCATAGGCGGTCTGGAAAAGGTCCTTGCCCGGGCCTGCCAGCCAACGCCCGTCGGCGCAGGCCTTGCCCGCGGGAATGCTAAAGTAGCTGTGGAATCCCAGGAAGTGATCCAGGCGCACACGGTCGTAGAGCGAGAACGCGCGGCGCAGGCGATCCATCCACCAGTTATAGCCGTTCTGCTTCATGTGGTCCCAGCGGAACGTCGGGTTGCCCCACACCTGGCCCTCGGGTGCAAAGTTGTCGGGCGGTGCGCCGGAAATCTCAATCGCCTTGCCGGTATCGGACAGCCAGAAGTTCTCGGGCTCGCTCCACGCATCTGCAGAATCGTCAGACACGTACATAGGAATATCGCCGATAACCTCGACGCCCTTCTTGTGCGCATAGTTCATGAGCTCGCACCAAGCCAGGTCAAAGCGGTACTGCATGTACGCCTGAAGCTCGGCCTCGTCGTGGAAGCGCTTGTCGTCGATCAGATGCTCGTTGTAGCGCGCGACATCTGCCGGCCAATCGTGGCGCGACTCGCCCTCAAAGTACTTCTTAACGGCCATGTAGACGCAGTACTTCTCGAGCCAATCGGCATTGCGATGTTTAAACGCGGTGTACAGCGGATCGGCATCCTCGCCGCCGCGGGCCTTCCAGGTCTCAAAGTCGGCGGCCAGCTCCTCGTGGCTCTCGGGCAGCAGGTCGATATTGCCTGCAAAGGCCGAAGGACCGGCGTAAGGGGAGCGGAAGAAGTCCGTGGGGTTTACGGGGAGAACCTGCCAGTAGCGCATGCCCATGGCGGCCAGATGGTCGATAAAGCGACGCGTGGGCGCGCCGATCGTACCGGGCTTGCCGTCGTCGGTCGGCACCGATGTGATATGGCACACAACACCCGCACCGTGATCGAGCGGCTCCTGCAGGCGCTGCTCGGCATGGTGATAGATGATCGACGAGCCCAGCGGATACAGATCGAGCGTGACCGTACCGTTGTGGATCTCGCACTCGTGACCGCTGATCACGTCACTCGCACATTCGTCGAGCGCCGGAATCGTCACGCGGTGCGAGTTGCGCAGGCTGCGGTTGATGATGACTGTCGCGGACTCGCCGTCTTTACCGGTACGGTTGTAGGCCAGCACCTCGTCATTGAGCGCGAAGGCCTTGATTTCACCGTCGATCATAAACGGCAGCGCGCGGCGCACAGCAGATGCGTTCTTGACGATCGCAAACGTATCGAAGTCGTGCAGGTTTTCCTTGGTCGGCATGGTGCGACGATTGCCCGGATCGGTGAGACCCTCCAAGCCGTACTCGTCACCGTAATAGATTGAGGGAACGCCCGGGAACGTCATCTGCATGAGCGTCGCGAGCCAAAAACGGCTCTTGGCCAGGCCCATCGCGTTCTCGTCCAGGCGCCACTTGCTGCGCTCGCACTCGGGCAGCTTCGACTCGTCGGGGCCGCCGCCGAGCACCGAGATGATGCGCGGACGGTCGTGGCTCGAAAGCAGATTAAGTGCGCAAGACAGGGCCTCACGCGGATAGTTCTCACGTAGGGTCTCGATATCCTCGGCAGCTTGGTAGGCGTTTTTGTAGCCCATCAAAAAGCCGATGACCATGTCACGGAAGGGGTAATCCATGGCCGAATCGAGCTCGGAGCCTTGAAGATAGCGACGCAGATGACCGTAGCTGATCTTATTGGAGGCGTCTTCCCAGACTTCGCCGAGCAACAGCGCGTCAGACTTTTCGGCGAGCACGGCCTTTTTGATCTCGGCCAGGAAATCGTCCGAAAGCTCGTCGGCCACATCCAGGCGCCAGCCGTGAGCGCCGGCGCGCAGCCATTTACGGATCACGCCGTCCTTGCCCAGGATCCGCTCGCGCACCAGCTCGGAGCTCTCATTGATGGCGGGCATATTGCCCACGCCCCACCAGCAGTCGTATGAGCCGTCCTCGTGGAAATAAAACGCATCGCGCCACGGCGAATCCTCGCTCTGCCAGGCACCGACGCCGGGGTAGTTGCCATAGCGGTTGAAGTAGATTGAATCGTCGCCCGTGTGGTTGAACACACCGTCCAGGATGATGGAAATGCCCAGCTTTTCGGCCGCCTGGCACAGCTCGGTAAAGTCCTGCTCGGTGCCCAGGATCGGGTCGATCTTGGTGTAATCGGCCGTGTCGTAGCGGTGGTTGCTCGCGGCTTCAAAGATGGGGTTGAGGTAGATGGCCGTAAAGCCTAGCTCGGCGATGCGAGGCAGGTCTTCCTGTATACCCTTGAGCGATCCGCCGTAAAAGTCCCAGGTCTTGATGGAGCCGTCCTCGGCGCGCTCGTACTCAGGCGGCTCGTTCCAGTCCTCGACCATGCGGCGCTGAATGCCCTTACGCGGTTTCTCGACCTCGGCCAGCGTGCGCTCGCGCCAGTGCTCGTCGCGGGCATAGCGATCGGGGAAGATCTGGTAGACCATACCGCGCTCGTACCACTCGGGTCGAACTTCGCGGTGCTTGTAGACGGTAATCTGGAAGGATGGAACCTCGGCGTAGTCGTAGGTTACGCCTTCGCCGCCGGTGCGGCCCTGTGGTGCGCCCAGGCGAACCTCGGGCTGGCCCTCGATGTTGCAGATAAAGCTGTACCAGATAAGACAGGGCTCGGTGCATTTGAGCTCGCCGGTAAAAATGCCATCGCCCTCGTGCTCCATCGGAATCAGGGTCTCGCCGACGCCATCGACCCAGGTGCGCAGGGTGAGCGTTGCCTGGTTGGGATCGGCGTCCTCCAAAATCACCGAGAGTGCAACGGAAGTTCCAGTGGTCACAGCGCCAAACGGAATGCGAAACTGCGGCAGACGGCTGTTGTGTATCAATCTCATAGTACGGTCCAGTTCTATACATTCATGGCCAACGGGTCATGGACTTAACGCACAGTTCTTAAGTATATCGTTGTACTTTAGTTGTCTAAACCACAGCCGTTCACTATCGGCGAACGGTTGTCCTAGAAAATCGTTTTACCAAATCTATAGAACAAGGGGGCGTCGCGGTTAACGACACCCCCTTGTATGGTGATGTTTGGGTTTTGGATCGTCCGGATTAGCGACGCTTGCGGGTGGCGGTTGCCTTGCGGACGGACGTCTTCTTGGACGGGGCCTTTTCCTCGGCCGGAGCGGCGGGGGAGACCGGAGTCACCTTGGCGGGCTCGGGCTTTGCCTCAACCTTGGCCTCGGCCTTCGGGGCGGCCTTGACCTCGGGCTTGGCTTCTGCCTTGAGGGCAGCGGCCTTGGTCGTGGTCTTCTTGGCCGTCGTCGTGGCGCGCTTGCGCGTGGTGGTCTTGGCAGCGGGCTTGGGCTCGGCGCCTGTCTCCTCAACCTTGGCAGTCGGCTTTGCAGCGGCCTTGGGGGCAGCCTTCGTTGCAGCGGCCTTGGTGGTCGTTGTCTTCGAAGCCGTGGTCTTCTTGGCAGCGGTGGTCTTAGCGGCGGTCGTCTTCTTGGCTGCGGTCTTAGCCGGAGCCTTGGCGGCCGGCTTGGCCTCGGTGGCAGGAGCCTCAGCCGTGGCCTCGGCCTTTACCTCGGGAGTAGCCTCAACTTCGGTGGCCTTCTTGGCGGCAGCGGTCGTGCGCTTGCGCGTGGTCGTTGCTTTGGCAGCGGTCGTCTTGGTAGCAGCAGCCTTGGTCGTCGAAGCGGTCTTGGTGGCAGCCTTCGTAGTAGTAGCCTTCTTGGCCGTCGTCTTACGCGTCGTGGTCTTCTTGACGGCAGGCTTCGCAGCCGGCTTGGCCTCGGGTTCGCGAGCATCCTCTGCCTTGGGCTCAGCCTCAGCCTTCACCTCGGGCTCAGCCTCAGCCTTCACCGCAGCATCCTCAACCACAGCCGCCGGCCTCTCAATCTCCGGATGCATAAAGAAGTACAGGTCCAGATACTTATCGGCCGAGCGTGTCCAGCTAAAGTCCTGGCTCATAGCCTGCGTGACCAGCTGGTTCCAGGCCTCGCGTTTGTCCCAGAACAGACGTGCCGCGCGGAACACGGCGTCGCCCATCTCGTCGCCGTTAAAGTTGCTAAACGAGAAGCCCGTGCCCTCGCCGGTAAACTCGTTGTACGGGATCACCGTGTCCTTCAGGCCACCGGTCTCGCGCACGATGGGCAGGGTGCCGTAGCGCATGGCGATGATCTGCGACAGGCCGCAGGGCTCAAACTTCGAAGGCATCAGGAACATGTCGGCAGCGGCGTACATACGCTGCGACAGCGCCGGGTCAAACTCGATGCGCGCGGCCATGGTGCCGGGGTATTTGTCCTGGAAGTAGCGCAGACCGTCCTCGTAGTCGCGGTCGCCGGTGCCCAGTACCGCCACCTGCACGCCGCCGGCCAGAATGCGGTCAAGCGCGTACATGACCAGGTCCATGCCCTTCTGGCGCGTCAGGCGCGTGACCATAACCATCAGCGGGCGGTCGTCGCGAACCTCGAGCCCCAGCTCCTCCTGCAGCTTGGCCTTGCATACGGCCTTGCCGGAGCGGTCCTCCACGGTGTAGTTGGCGGCAATGCGCTTGTCGGTCTCCGGGTCAAAGCCCGCGACGTCGATGCCATTCAAAATGCCCTGCAGCGCGTAAGAACGCTCGCGCAGCACGCCGTCCAGGCCCTCGCCAAACTCGGGCGTCTGAATCTCGTTGGCATAGGTGGGGCTCACCGTGGTGATGGCGTCGGCATAGCGAAGCGCGCCCAGCATGTAGTTGATGCTGCAGGCGTCGCAACGCAGCTGCGAGGCGGCCGCCGGAACGTGTGCCACACCCAGGATGTCCTCCATCACGGTATCGCTAAACTGGCCCTGGAACGCCACGTTGTGGATCGAGAACACGGTCTTCACGCGGTCGTACAGCGGCAGACCCTGGTAGAACTCGCGCAGGAACACGGGCGCCAGCGCCGTCTGCCAGTCGTTGCAGTGCAGGATGTCGCACTCAAAGCCGGCCGGCAGGTGCTGCAGGCTCTCGGTGATGGCCTTGGAGAAGAACGCAAAGCGCTCGCCGTCGTCAAAGAAGCCGTACGGATAGTCGCGCGCAAAGTAGCGCTCGTTGTCGATAAACATATAGGTGACGCCGTCGTGCTCGAGCTTCTCCAGCCCGCAGTACTCGTTGCGCCAGCCCAGGCTCACGTAAAAGTCGGCAAAGTGCTCCATCTGCGCCTTGTACTCGTCCTTGATGGTTGCGTACTTGGGCACCATTACGATGACTTCGGCGCCGGCGCGCACAAGCGCCGCAGGCAGCGAGCCCGCCACGTCACCCAGGCCACCGGTCTTCACAAACGGTGCGCACTCGGCCGAGGCAAACACGATCTGCATCTTTTTGCTGGTTTCTGCCATATTGTCTCCCATGTTGCAATTCGAGAATAGCCGCCAGGTACAAACCGGGCGGCTATTCTTCAGTTTACGTGCGATTATGCGACGCCAATGTTAACGAGCGATGGTGGTATCGGAAGTTAACGGAGCCTTGCCCAGCACCAGGATGTTCTCGGGCGTGCCGCGAAGCTCGGTGTTGACGGGTACCACGTTGTTCTTGTCCAGAATGGCGTTCTCGACGCGGGCGCCGCTCTTGATGACGCAGCTCTGGTTGATGATCGAGTTGGTCACCGAGGCGCCTTCCTCAACCACAACGCCGCGCGACAGGATCGAGTTGCGCACGGTGCCCTTGATGATGCAGCCGGCCGAGATGATCGAGTTGCAAGCGTGGCTGCCGGTCGCATAGTGTGAAGGGGGCACGTCGTGGGCCTTGGTCAGGATCGGGCGCTCCGGATCGAAGAGCTGGTCTGCCACGGTCTGGTCGAGCAGGTCCATGCTGCGGCGGTACAGCGAGTTCTCGCTAAACACGCCCACGACCTCGCCTTTGTACTCGTAGCTGCACACGTCGATGTTGCCAAAGTCGCTCTGGAGCGCCTCGAGCAGGTCCAGATAGTCGGCGGCCTGGTAGTGATCGATAATCTCGAGCAGCGTGTCGCGGTTGACGATGCAGCAGTCCATGGACGCGTTGTCGCCATACACGACGCCGGCGCTCACGCCCGTCAGGCGGCCGTTCTCGTTAATCTCGAGCTTGGTCTCGTCATCGACGTTGCGCGTGGCCTTGCAGTACACCACGGTCATCTGGGCACCGGAGTTCTCGTGCGCGTCGATGATGGTGTTGAGGTCCATGTTAAAGATGATATTGGTGCCCATCATCACAACGTAGGGCTTGTCCGAGCGCTGGAACAGCGTCTTGTTGGAGATGATGTCGCGCAGCAGGAAGCGCATGCCGCCCTTGGTGGTGCCATATGCGTTGCCGGGCACCATGAACAGGCCGCCCTTCTTGCGGTCCAGGCCCCAGTCCTTGCCCGAACCAACGTGGTCGATCAGCGAGCGGTAGTTGCCCGGCATGACGACGCCGACGGTCTTAATGCCGGCATTCATCATGTTGGACAGCGGGAAGTCGATCAGGCGGTAGCGGCCCAAAAACGGGACGGACGCGATGGGGCGGTCCTTAAGCAGCACGCTGCCGTAGGTCGAAGAGTAGTTAGCGGTGATGTAACCGATGGCCTTGCGATTGATCATCGGATCATTCCCCCTTCCCGATAACGACGTCATTTCCAACGACGGCCGTATCCTTGGTGGTATCGACAGAGCCGAGCTTCACGCCCTCTTCGACCGTGGAGTTCTCGCCCAAAATAGCGCGGCAGATGTGCGCGCCGCTCTTAACGTGCGCACCCGGCAGCAGCACGGAGTCCTCGACCACAGCGCGCTCCTCGATGATGACATCGGTCGAAAGAATCGAGTGGCGCGCGGTGCCGTAGATCTTGCAGCCGTTGGAGACCAGGCAGTCGTCCAGGCGGCCGTCCGGGCCAATGTAGTGCGGCGGACGCGTGGTGATGTTGGACATGATGGGGAAGTGCTTGTCGAATAAATCGAACTCGGGGTTGTTGCCCAGCAGGTCCATCGAGGTCTCGTGGAAGCTGGCGATGGTGCCGACGTCCTTCCAGAAGCCATGGAACTCGTAGCTGTACAGGCGCTTGTCCTCGCCGAGCAGCTTGGGGATGATGTCCTTGCCAAAGTCGTGGCTCGAGCGCTGGTCCAGAGCGTCCTCCTCGAGCGCCTTGATCAGCACGTCGGCCGAGAAGATGTAGATGCCCATGGAAGCAAGGTTCGAATCGGGCTTTTCGGGCTTCTCGGTGAACTTGGTGATGCGGCCGTCCTCGGGGTCGGTGGTCAGGATGCCAAAGCGGCTGGCCTCCTCCCAAGGCACGGGCATAACGCTCACCGTGAGGTCGGCGTTGTTTTCGATATGCGTCTTGAGCATCTTGCGGTAGTCCATGCGATACAGATGGTCGCCGGACAGGATCAGGACGTACTTGGGGTCGTTGGCCTTAATGTAGTCCAGGTTCTGCGTAATGGCGTCGGCCGTGCCCGCATACCACGCGCCGCCGGTCTGCGTCTCGTACGGCGGCAGGATCGACACACCGCCGTCGCGGCTGTCCAGATCCCACGCCTCGCCGGAGCCCACATAGGCGTGCAGCAGGTAGGGACGATACTGCGTCAGAACGCCCACCGTGTCGATGCCCGAGTTAGAGCAGTTGGACAGCGAAAAGTCGATAATGCGGAACTTGCCACCAAAGCTAACCGCCGGCTTGGCGATCTTTTGGGTGAGTGCCCCCAATCGGCTGCCCTGTCCTCCTGCGAGGAGCATCGCGATGCATTCTTTCTTACTCATCGATTTCTCCTTCTGTCATCGATGTTTCTAAACCCATTAGCGACGGGCGCGGCGCAACGTCACGCCCGTCGAGTAATGCCGTGCTGGCATAGGGGAGCTCGCGCGCCTTTACGCGTGCCAGATCTCGTCGCGGTACTCGCGAATGGTGCGGTCGCTCGAGAACCAGCCGCTCGAGGCGGTGTTGAGCAGCGCCTTGCGGTTCCAGGTCTCCTGGTCGCCGTAGCTGTCGGTGAGCTTCTCCCACGCATCCACGTAGCTGCGGAAGTCGGCCATGACCAAATCGGGGTCGTTGTTGTTCATGAGCTCGTTGTAGATGCTCTCGAAGTTGCCCGAAAGACCCGCAAAGGTGTTGTCCTTGAGCTCGTCCATCACGCGGCCCAGACGCTCGCGGTCGCCGTTGAGGGTATCCCACGCAAAGTAGCTGTTGGATGCCCAGAGCTGCTCGACCTCGGGGGCGGTCAGGCCAAAGATGGCCTCGTTCTCGCGGCCGGCCAGGTCGGCGATCTCGATGTTGGCGCCGTCGAGGGTTCCCAGCGTAATGGCGCCGTTCATCATGAGCTTCATGTTGGACGTGCCCGAGGCCTCCTTGCCGGCCGTGGAAATCTGCTCCGAGATCTCGGCGGCGGGGTAGATGAGCTGAGCGTTGCTCACACGGAAGTTGGGGATAAAGCAGACCTTCATGACCTCGTTCACGCGCGGGTCGTTGTTGATAACGTCGGCCACGGAGTTAATGAGGCGGATGGTCTCCTTGGCAAAGGTGTAGCTCGAGGCAGCTTTGCCGCTAAAGATGAAGGTCGTCGGCGTCACGTGGAAATTGGGATCGGCGATGCGACGGTTGTAGATGTCCATCACCTTCATGATGTTCATGAGCTGGCGCTTGTAGGCGTGGAAGCGCTTCACCTGAACATCGAAGACGGTGTTGGGGTCAATGACCAGACCGGTCTCGGCCTTAACGTAGGCGGCCAGACGCTCCTTGTTGGCGCGCTTGGAGGCACCCACGGCCTTCAGGAACTCGGTGTCGTCCTTAAACTCCTTGAGCTTCTCCAGCTCAAAGGCGTCCTTGAGCCAGCCGTCGCCAATGGCCTCGGTGACGAGCTTGGCGTAGGTGGGATTGGCCTCGGCAAAGAAGCGACGGTGCGAGATGCCGTTGGTCTTGTTGTTGAACTTCTCGGGCGTCAGGGCATAGAAGTCCTTGAGCACGATGTTCTTGATGATGTCGGAGTGGATCTTGGCCACGCCGTTGACGCTGTGGCTGCAGATCACGGACAGGTTGGCCATGCGAATCTCGCCGTCCCACAGAATGGCGGTCTGGCGCAGACGCTCCTGCCAACCCTCCTGCGTGGTGTCGAACGACTCGTGCCAACGACGGCTGATCTCGTCGATGATCTGGTACACGCGGGGGAGGAGCTTGGAGAACGTGCCGATGGGCCACTTCTCCAGAGCCTCGGGCAGGATGGTGTGGTTGGTGTAGCTCACAACCTGCGTCACGATGTTCCAGGCGTCGTCCCACTCGAGCTTCTTCTCGTCGATGAGGATGCGCATGAGCTCGGGGCCGCACATGGCGGGGTGCGTGTCGTTGGTATGGATGGCAACAAACTGCGGCAGCAGCTCCCAGTTCTCGCCGTGCTCCTTCTCAAAGGTGTCGAGCAGGCTGTAGATGCCGGCCGAGACAAACAGGTACTCCTGCTTC
This sequence comes from Collinsella aerofaciens, assembly GCF_015546965.1. Lineage (GTDB taxonomy): Bacteria > Actinomycetota > Coriobacteriia > Coriobacteriales > Coriobacteriaceae > Collinsella > Collinsella aerofaciens_X. The sequence continues at coordinate 3,581 of NZ_JADMUF010000007.1, read as the reverse complement.
AGGCGCAGCAGGCGGCCGTGCTCGCCGGCGTCGTTGGGGTAGAGGATGGCGCTGATGGCCTCGGCCTCGGCGCGCTCGGCGTCGGCCAGGGCGTAGTCGCCGCGGTTGAAGGCCTCCAGGTCAAAGTGCTCCTCGACCGGCTCGGCGGCCCAGACGCGCAGCTTGTTGACGGTCTCGCCGGCATAGCCCACCACGGGGATGTCATAGGGGACGGCCAGTATGTCCTGCGTGTCCACCGTGCGGTAGAACGTGCGGCCGTTCTCCTCAAAGCCCTCAACGTGGCCACCAAACTTAATGGTCACGGCCTTGTCCTGACGGCGGACCTCCCACGGATAGCCGTGCGTGAGCCACTCGTCGGTGGTCTCCACCTGGCTACCGTTGACGATCTCCTGCTTAAACAGGCCGTAGCGGTAGCGCATGCCGTTGCCGTAGCCGGCAATGCCCTCGGCTGCCATGGAATCCAAAAAGCATGCGGCCAGACGACCCAGGCCACCGTTGCCCAGGGCCGGATCGGGCTCCTGGTTCTCGATGACGGACAGATCGAAGCCCATGTCGTCGAGCGCCTCGGCCACCATGTCGCGCACGCCAAAGTTGAGCAGGTAGTTGTCGAGCAGGCGGCCGATCAAAAACTCGATCGAGAAGTAGTACACGCGCTTTTTGCCCTCGGCGGTGGCGCGGGCGTCGCTCTTGGTGGCAACGGTGCGCGCCTTCTCGGCCACGAGCTTGGCCAGGGCGTTAACGCGGTCGAGGTCGCTGGCGGCCTCGATGCTCTTGCCGCTGATGCTCATGACGGCATCGCGATATAGCTCGGTAAACTCCTGCTTGTTGTCGAAGATCTTATTCATACGTTCCTTTCCCCCGGGGATGTTTCTCCCGGAACGATTATGACTTGTATCCTACGCCTCGGCGAGGCGGGTAATTACAGCTGTAACGGCTTTGTTACGCATCCTTGGCAGACGACTTAACAGAAGCAGACTTGGCCTTGGTAGTGGCCTTTTTGGCAGCCGGCTTCTTGGTCGCGGTAGCCTTAGCAGTGGGCTTTGCGGCAGCCTTAGCCTTGGCCTTGGTGGTCGTAGCCTTCGCCTTGGCCGGAGCCTTCTTGGCAGCCGCAGGCTTGGGCTTCACCGAGGACGTGCGCTTCTTGGGCGCAGCCTTGGGCTCCTCAACCACCGGCGGCTTGTAGCTGCTGGGACCGCGGCGCTTAAGCACCACGCCAGCCAGGCCGGGCACCTTGATCTCGATGGAGTCCATCTGCCCGTTCCAGGGGTAGGGCTCGCTCGAGCAGGTGTAGGGCTCTTCGCCGGCATATCCACTTCCGCCAAACTCGGGACGGTCGGAGTCAAAGATGACCTCCCAGTCTCCCTCGCGCGGCACGCCCACGCGGAAGCTCTCATAGCTCGCCGGGTCAAAGTTGATCAGGATCACCAGGTCGTCGTCGATGTCCTCGCCCTGGCGCACAAAGCTCACGATGGACTGCTTGGAGTTGTCCGCATCGATCCAGGTAAAGCCGTCGTCGGTGTATCCGCGCTCGTACAGGGCGGGCTCGGCGGTGTACAGGTGGTTGAGCGCCTTGATAAACGCCTGATGATGCCTGTGAGTCTCGTACTCCTCGGTTAGGAACCACTGGATTGACTCGTAGTAGCGCCACTCAATAAACTGGCCGATCTCGTTGCCCATAAAGTTGAGCTTGGCACCGGGGTGCGTCATCTGGTAGAAGGCCAGCGTGCGCAGGCCGGCAAACTGACGCCACCAGTCGCCCGGCATACGGCCGATGAGCGAGCACTTGCCGTGCACGACCTCGTCGTGGCTCAGCGGGCAGATAAAGTTCTCGGTAAAGGCGTACATGATGGAGAACGTGAGCAGGCCGTGGTTGCCGGGGCGCCACGGAAAATCGGTCTGCATGTAGTGAAGGGTGTCGTTCATCCAGCCCATGTCCCACTTGTAGTGGAAGCCCAGGCCGCCGTCCTGCGGCGGATAGGTCACGAGCGGCCACGCGGTGGACTCCTCGGCCATCATCATCACGTCGGGGAAGTGCGCCTCTACAGCGCAGTTGACCTGGCGGATAAACGCGCTGGCGTCCAGGTCCTCCTCGGTACCGTACTTGTTGAACTTCTTTTGGCCCGGATCGTCGATGCCAAAGTTGAGGTACAGCATGCTGGACACGCCGTCCATGCGAATGCCGTCCACGTGGAAGTTCTCGAGCCAGTACAGCACGTTGGAGACCAGGAAGGAGCGGACCTCGCCGCGGGCGAAGTCGAACTTGTGCGTGCCCCAGTTGGGGTGAATCTCGTGCTCAAACAGCATGTGGCCGTTAAAGGCGGCAAGGCCGTGGGAGTCGGCGCAAAAACCGCCGGGTACCCAGTCCATGATCACGCCGATGCCTGCCTCGTGGCACGCGTCGATAAAATGCATGAGCTGCTGAGGGTTGCCGTAACGCGACGTGGCGGCGTAATAGCCGGTCGTCTGGTAGCCCCAGGAGCCGTCGAAGGGATGCTCCATGAGCGGCATGACCTCGATATGCGTGTAGCCCATGTCGCGCACGTAGTCCACGAGCTCCACCGACAGGTCGTCGTAGGTGTAAAACTCGCCGCGCTGCGCGGGGAAGGGGTCCATGGGGCCGGGGTAGTTGCCATACTCGTCGGGCTCGCCCTGCGGCGCGTCGCCGTGGCGCTTCCACGAGCCAATATGCACCTCGTAGATGTTAAGGGGCTGCGACATGTGGTTGTGGCTTGCACGGCGCTTGAGCCATACGGCGTCGTTCCACTGGTAGCCATCGAGGGTCCACAGCACGCTGGCGGTACCCGGGGGGCACTCGGCCTTAAAGGCGTACGGATCGGCCTTGTAGAGCTTTTCGCCCTCGTTGGTCTCAATGAGGTATTTATAGAGCTGGCCCTGCTCGGCGCCAGGAATAAAGCCTTCCCAAATAGCGCTCGTATGCATGGGCACCAGCGGGTTGGCTTGTTCATTCCAGTCGTTAAATTCGCCAATGACGTGAACGCTCTTTACGTCGGGCGCCCAAACGCAAAAACGCCAGCCGCGCGTACGGTTCTGCGTATCGGGGTGCGCGCCCATCTTTTCCCAGCTGCGCTCCCACGTACCGATGCCAAACAGATAGACATCGTCCTTGGTGAGCTCCGGTGCGTGCGGGGCGGCTTTACGGGTAGCAGGCTTTTTGGTTGCTGGCTTTAGCTTTGTATCGCTCACGTTTGATCCCATCATGACGCGGCAGCGTGTTGCCTTGGTGACTAGATGCGAAAGGTCCAAGGCTGCACGAATCGAAGGGACGGCGATAGTTCTATGATTCGTTCCACCTCGCGTGCTCGGTGGAACTTTCGGCAAAAACTACGATAACACCTGTACGTTAGTTTTATGAACGAAAGCGGATTTGCGGGGGCGTTTAATCGGTAAGCGACATGTTTATACCACTGGCAGAATTGCCGTGGTAAAACTCTTGACAGTTTTACCAATTGGGGTTTCAAAACTGTTAGGCTGACGTTTGGTAAAGGTAGCGCGCAGAGATGTGGTGTAAGAGGCGGGGCATGCCCCGCCTCTTCTCTTTCTTGAAAGGGAGGGGACACCGC
>NZ_JADMUF010000006.1:119824-151802 GCF_015546965.1 Collinsella aerofaciens | reverse complement strand
GCCTCTCGGCGGCCTTGCGAAAAACAAATCCAAGTTAGACCATTTCAAATGGTTCGATGTCTGCCCGGATGCGACACTTGAAGTGTCCATCCTCGCAGTATCCGGTTCTCAAGGTGCACGCCCCGCGGTCCATCCGGTTCGACCGGGCCGCGCGGCAAGGAGATATATTGCCAGACCGGAGGGCCCCCGCGGGCGGGAATCTGGGCGTACACATTTCCTACACATATTAAAACTCAGCTTACGTTTGCCGGCCGTTCTCCACCACTCACCGAGGGTCTCTTTATAGTGAAGCGTCATATGGCTAAAGCTGATAGGCTCCCTTAGCCAAGGCACAGCCGGCATCGAGCAACTCATCGCGCTCCTCCACCGAGAACCCCTCGGCGTATACACGAACCACCGGTTCGGTCCCGCTGGGGCGGATCAGCAGCCAGGTGTCATCCTCGAATGCCAAACGTAAACCATCCATATGGCTTACAGTCTGCGGCGCCTTGCCGCAAATCGATTTGGGATTCATGCCAGGAAGCAGTGTTCGCAGCGATTCGGCGTCTTCGGCCTCAAGGCGCAAATCGCGACGCCCGTAGCTCGTCTTACCAAAACTGGCCTCGAGCTGATCGACCAAAACGCCCAAGGGCGCGCCCGTCTTTGCCATAAGCTCACACAGAATCAGACAAGCAAGGATTCCATCGCGCTCGGGCATATGCGCGGCGATGCCGATGCCGCCGGCCTCCTCGCCTCCCATGAGGACGCCGCCCTTCTTCATCTCTGCAGCTATATATTTGAAACCGACCGGCTTAACGGTCACGCGACAGCCAAGCGCCTCGGCAATGCGGCGCACGAGCGTCGAGCACGAGAGATTGACGACGACACGCCCCTCCAAATTGCGGAATTGAACGAGGTCGCCCAAAACAAGCGCCATGATTTGATGCGGATGTATATATCTACCGCGTTCGTCGACCGCGCCGATACGATCGGCATCGCCGTCGGTCACCAGGCCCGCGCACGCCCCGTCCTCGACAACCGCACGCTCGCAAGCGTCCACCCATGGCTCAACAGGGTCGGGGCAAATGTCCTCTTGATCGGACGGCTGTCCGGCATGAATCTCGTGCACCTCGACGCCTAGCTCCCGCAGCAGGTCGGCAAGATATCCCTGGGCCGCGCCGCCCATGGGGTCAACTACCACACGCAGGTGAGCGGCTCGAATGGCCTCGGCATCGACAAACGATGCCACCGCCTGCATATAGTCAGGAATAATATCCGCGGTGCGATAGCGTTCCTCGATCCCCATCGGCTCGGGGGCCATGGTCTCTTCGAGCTCTTCGATGACATCCTGATTGGCCGTCGAGCCATCTCCCATGCGCAACTTAAGGCACAGATACCCCTGCGGATGATGGGACCCCGTCACCATGAGCGCACCGCAGGCCTCGCCGTCATACGCCGCCGCCCACGTGAGGGCGGGGGTCGGGACAGGCCGAGATGCGAGCACTGCGTCCAATCCGTGAGCCGCAAGCACGCCTGCCGCAAGCTCAGCGAACTCGCGCGCCTGCGGCCGGGTGTCGAACCCTATATATACTGTTTTGCCGGGATTGGTCTTTTGCCACAACTCGCCGACGGCATCGGCAATGCGGGCAACGTTGTCGGCGGTAAAGTCGTCGTCGACGCGGGCGCGCCAACCGTCAGTTCCAAAATGAATTATCGCGCACACGCGCAGACACCTCACAGTGTTTGGATCATGGTACGCATGAGGTATACCCTCAGCGCTCGCCCAGCAACCTGCCAAAACCGGCATTCACCATTTGGGCAAATGCCACCGACGATGTGCAAGCAATAAAAAAACCGCCCCGTATGGAGCGGTTTTGACCTTTATATATCGAGCGCCTCGGCCATCGCCGCCGTGGTGATCGCCGTGGTTCCACAGCAACTGCCCACCATTGCGGCACCGGCATGCCTCCATTCGACGCAAGCGCGCGCGAAGGCTTCGGGATTCTCGCGCCACACAGGGCCATCCTGAGTTTGAACCGGATCGCCCACGTTGGGGCGTACCGTGACGGGCGTAGTCGCCGATGCAACCATCCTGGGCACCGCCACGTTCGCGGCCGCAAGTGAACAGCAGTTAACGCCAACCGAGTTTGCACCGTGCTTTTCGGCGTACAAAACGGCAGCCTCGATGTTGAGACCATCGCCTAGCAGGTCGCCTTTATCGTCAACGACAAAACTCACCAAAACAGGCATGCCGTCGGCGGCATCCTGGGCGCCGGCAAGCATGGGCTGCAAATTACGGATAGATGTCACCGTCTCAATCAGCAGACCGTCAACACCAGCATTGAGCAGGGCGTATGCCTGCTCTCGCGAAATGCCTCGTATTTCTCGATACTCGGTAGAGTCTTCGGCAAACCACTCAATGCCGATCGGGCCCATCGAGCCCAGCAGCAGCTGAGGGTGCGCCTGGCGCGCATCGTCGACGGCACCGCGATTGACCTCAGCCACGGACGGCGTAATCTGATCTTGCTTGAGGGCATAGCTTGATGCCTGAAAGGTATTGGTAATGAGCACCTGCGCACCGGAGGCGACATACAGACGATGGACACGAGAAACAGTCTGCGGCTCGGCAAGGTTCCAAAACGCCGGTGGGATGTCGGCGGCATCGTATTCACTCATCAGCACGCTGCCCATGGGGCCCTGCGTCAACAGGGTCTCACTCGACATGCGGCGCATAAGTTCCTCGCCGCCGGGACGGTTGTAATAACTCGTATCCATATATGTGTTTCGCTATTCCTCGACGCTGATTCCCTGTTTTTCGAGATAGGCGAGCCAGCGGCTCATCGTGTCCTCGGAAAGCGCATGTTCCATCATGCACGCCTCGGAATCGGCCCGCTCAAAATCGACGCCGAGCTCCTGGACCAAAAACGTGCGAATAAGGCGATGACGGTACCAGATGGCCGTGCCGACCTCGCGACCACGGTCGGTCAGGATGACCTTGCCGTAATGCGATTGCTCGACAAGCTCGGACGCCTTAAGCGCCGAAACTGCCTTATTGACCGATGCCTTGGAGACACCAAGACGCTGCGCGATGTCGACCGATCGCACGCCATTGGTCTCCCCTTCTTCGCTTTCGATGCGAACCATGCACTCCAAGTAGTCTTCGTTCGCCACCGTTAGGTGCAGCTCGCGCGAGCTATTTGTCGTATCCATGACCTTCCGTCCCTTCTGCGTTCAAAGGCTGATTCTACCCCATCCAAGTGTCGCGGTATGCCGTGGCATACCGTGCTAGAGTTCTTGTTGCACACGACGACCAAGATTGGAGCGGTCTTTATGGAAAACAACACCACGAACCCCGACGTCCTTGAGCGCTTTTTGCGCTACGTCCAAATCAACACGCAATCCGAGGATGCAAACTGCGACCAGGTGCCTTCGAGCACCGTTCAGTTTGACCTTGCCAACATCCTGGCCGAGGAGCTGCGCGAACTCGGCGCGGCCGATGCCCATGTGACCGAGCATGCCTACGTCTGCGCACATATTCCTGCAAGCGCGGGCGCGGAGGACAAGCCCGCCCTGGGCCTGATCGCACACCTCGACACCACCGAGGTTGCGCCGGGCGCCGGCGTGAAGCCGCACATTGTGCACTACGAAGGCGGCGACCTGGTCTGCGGCACCGTTGACGGCAAGCCCGTGGCCATGAGCACCGCCAAGCTTCCCGCCCTGAACGACCTGGTGGGTGAGGACCTGGTCTGCAGTGACGGCACCACACTGCTGGGCGCTGACGACAAGGCCGGCGTCGCCGAGATCATGGCGCTTGTCGCGCGTATCGCTCAGGACCCCTCGCTGCCCCACCCCGCACTCGGCATTTGTTTTTGCCCGGACGAGGAGATCGGTCACGGCGCCGAGCTGTTGGACATCGGGGCCTTTGGCTGCAAGTACGCCTACACGGTCGACGGCGGTCCCGTTGGCGAGCTGGAATGGGAGTGCTTTAACGCCGCCGAGGCAACCGTTCGCTTTGAGGGCCAGTCCATCCATCCCGGTGACGCCAAGGGCCGCATGGTCAACGCGGGCAATCTGTTCTGCGACTTTAACGCACTACTCCCTTATGCGCAGCGTCCGGAATACACCGAGGGCTATGAGGGCTTCTATCATCTTGAGGGCGTGTCTGCAACCGTCGACCACGCTACGGCGCGCTATATCGTCCGTGATCACGATGCCGCCAAGTTCCAGCAGAAGCTCGCGCTGATTGAATCTGCCGCAGCCCTGCTCAACCAGCGCCTGGGCGAGGAACTCGTGACGGTCGAGATCAAGCAGCAGTACCGCAACATGGCCGAGATCGTGCGTGACTACCCCGAGCTTATCGATGTCGCCAAGGAAGCCTACCTTGCCTGCGGCATTGAGCCCCAGGTGCTGCCGATTCGCGGCGGCACCGACGGCGCGCAGCTTTCGTTCCGTGGCCTGCCCTGCCCCAACCTCTCCACCGGCGGCTATTGCTATCACGGCGTCAACGAGTTTGTCCCGGTCAGCTCGCTCGTCAAGATGACCGACGTCCTCCAGGAACTCGTCGCCCGCTTCGCATAAGCCTGGCTGCACAACCCTAAAAGACGAATCGCCCCGTCCTCAACCGAGAACGGGGCGATTTTTGGTGCAAGGGGAGTAGTCGGCATCGCTGGTTGAATCAACGTCAGCGAGCGACGTCCAGAGCGAACAAGTTGGCATGAAAAAGGCAGGGCATTGACCTTCTGGTCATGCCCTGCCTTTTGAATGACAAATTGTCGCTCTGGGCGGCGCGCAGCGTCGAGTCGTTACGCGGGCTGGTAAGCCCGCGTAACCCTAGTAGTTGGCTTCGTAGCCGTTGCCGTCGCCGGTGGGCTCTTCGTAGTAGTCCGAATCGCTCGAATCGCTTGAGTCATCGGAATCGTCAGAGCTGACCGATGAGGTTGCGGTGCCGTTAGCGTAATCGTCGGACGTGTTGTTGTTCAGGTCGCCGATCGTAGAGCTGGAGCCATCGGACTGGCCCATGGTATTGGGGCCCTTGGGATCCTTGCCAGCGTCGACGCGCTCCATCATTTCCTTGAGCTCGTCCTCGTAGACAAAGACGTAGCTCACGCCATCAATCATGGTGCTGGCATCGGCATACGAAGGCAAGTTGGCCGAATAGATGCCGTCAACATCCATGCCGCGCATGGCATTGACCGTAGAGACGATGTCCTGAACGCTCATATCGGTCACGAGCATGTCGGACAGCGAATTGACGAGGTCGAAGACCTTGGTGGCATCGAAGTTGTTGAGGATCTGGTTGGCGAGGGCGCCGAGCACCTGACGCTGATGGCGCATGCGCGTGTAGTCGCCGTCGGCATAGATGTAGCGGCAGCGGGCATAGGTAAGGGCGGTCGCGCCATCCATGTGCTGCTGACCGGCGGTGATCTTAATGTCGAGATGCTTGGGGTCGTCGACATCGTCGGTTGCGTTAATGTCGATGCCGCCGACCGAATCGATGAGCGACTGCATGCCGTCGAAGCTGACCTCGGCATAGTGGGAAATCTGGACACCGCACAGCTCGTTGACCGCCTGGACCATGGCCTCGGCGCCGCCGTAGGTATGGCAGGCGTTGATCTTCATGGTCGAGCCGTTGTAGACGACCTTGGTGTCGCGCGGAATGGAGATGAGCGTCGCCTGTTTTTGCGTGGGGTCGATACGCGCCAGGATAATCGAGTCGGCGCGGTATGTATCCTCGCCCGGGCGACCGTCAGTGCCAAGGAGTAGCACGTAGAACGGGTCCTTTGCCTCGTCGGTATCAACCAGGATCTGGCGCAGGTTGTCGGTAATGACATTGGAATCGCCGAGCTTGCCCATAATGGTGGCAAACCACAGGCAGGCGGCAGTCGTAGCACTCAGCAGCACACCGAGCACAGCAATGAGCGCAACGCGGCGAACCGTATGACCGCGACGGCGCTGACGGGCGCGCTCGGAATAGCGGGCAACGTTATCGCGGCTATAGATTTTTGCCTGAGCGCCGGTCGAAGGTCTTCGAGATTCCGTAATGGGCTTTTTCTTAAACACAGGCAACCTGCATTAGTAGATGACGGGATCGGGAACAGTGGCATGCTCGACATGAGCGCCAAGCGCCTGCAGCTTTTCGACAAACTGCTCATAGCCGCGCTTAATGTGATGGATGGCCGAGACCTCGGTCGTGCCGTCGGCAATTAGGCCGGCAACGACGAGTGCCGCGCCACCACGAAGATCCGGTGAGGTTACCTGAGCGCCGGAGAAGCCCTTGACGCCGTGAATCATAGCGTGATGGCTCTCGATACGAATATCGGCTCCCATGCGCACCAGCTCGGATGCGAACATAAAACGATTCTCGAAGATGTTCTCGGTGATAACGGAGCTGCCGTCTGCCAGGGCGGAGAGTACCATGATCTGCGCCTGCATATCCGTGGGGAAACCGGGAAACGGGAGCGTCTGGATATCGACCGGCTTGATGCGCTCGGCACGGTTCACATGGACGCCATCCTCGACGCGCTCGCAGTCGATGCCCATGAGCTCCATCTTCTTGAGCACCATGCCCAAGTGAATGGGGCAAAAGCCTGTGACGTCGACACCGCAATCGTCGGCCATCAACGCACCGGCAACGATAAAGGTACCGGCCTCGATACGGTCGCCCACCACGCGATGGGTAACGGGATGCAGCTCCTCCACGCCCTCGATGGTCACGACAGGCGTACCCGCGCCGACAATCTTGGCGCCCATTTCGTTGAGCATGTTGGCGAGATCGACGATCTCGGGCTCGCGGGCGGCATTGTCGATTACCGTGGTACCCTGCGCGCGCACGGAGGCCATGATGAGGTTCTCGGTCGCACCGACACTGGCAAACTCGAGCGTGACGGTGGTACCGTGCAGGCCCTGGGGCGCGTTGGCGTTGATATAGCCGTGGGCGGTATCGAACTCAACGCCCAAGGCCTCAAGACCCAAGATATGCATATCGATCTTGCGAGCACCCAGGTTGCAGCCGCCGGGCATGGCGATCTTGGCGCGATGGAAACGGCCCAGCAGGGGTCCCATCACGGCAGTGGAAGCGCGCATCTTGGCAACGAGCTCGTAGGGCGCCTCCCAAGAATCAACCTGGGAGGTATCGATCTCGAGCGTGTGCTCGTCGAGAACATCGATCGTAGCGCCCATACCCTTGAGCACCTTGCCCATCACGTGGACATCGGAAATATCAGGCACGTTCTGCAGCGTCGTCTTGCCCGGCGCCAGAAGCGTTGCCGCCATAAGTTTGAGCGCGGAGTTCTTGGCACCCGAAACAGGCACGGAACCTCCGATGGCGTGGCCACCCTCAACGCGGATAATATCCAAGGTCTACCCTTTCAAAAAGCATGCCCGGGGTGGCTGGGCCATCCCGGGCATGATGTGTTCGCAAATGGTCGAACGCCAAAACGTTTGACTATTGGGCAAGCTTGAGCTTACACCATGCGATTTCATTATAGAGGTAGGCGCGGCGTGCATCATCCTCCGACAAATTACCCAGCTTCTCTTCAAAACCTTGAATATCAGCTTTAACCTTGTCGGCATCGACGGTCGCCAAATCGCAAGCGCGCTCGGCGAGGACGGTCACGACATCGTCCGCAACCTGGGCATAGCCGCCGGCCACGGCAAACGTGTGGTCGACAGTGCCCATGGCCTTATCGGAAACGCGAACGTAACCGCGGTCGATCGTGCAGATTTCGCTGGAGTGAGCAGGCAGAACGCCAAACTCGCCATCCGTGGACGGAATCGACACAAACGCAGCGTCGCCCTCATAGGCGCAGCTCACGGGGCACACGATGCGGATACGCATAACCTACTTCTCCCCCATCTTGCGGGCGCGCTCGCGCACGTCCTCAATCGTGGAAGCATAGCGGAACGCCTGCTCGGGCAGGTCATCGGCCTTGCCGTCGACAATCTCGGCGAAGGAGCGGACGGTATCCTCGACGCGGACATAGACACCGGGGTTGCCGGTGAACTTCTCGGCGACGTGGAAGGACTGGGAGAGGAACTGCTGGATCTTACGGGCACGGTTGACCGTAAGGCGCTGCTCCTCGGACAGCTCGTCCATACCCAGAATGGCGATGATGTCCTGAAGGTCGGAGTACTCCTGCAGAAGCTCCTGGACCTTGACGGCGACGCGGTAGTGCTCCTCGCCGACGATCGAGGGATCGAGAGCGTCGGAGGAAGACGCGAGCGGGTCGATAGCCGGGAACAGACCAAGCGACGAAATGCTACGCGAAAGAACTGTGGTGGCGTCGAGGTGCGTGAACGTCGTGGCAGGCGCCGGGTCGGTCAGGTCGTCTGCGGGGACGTAGACAGCCTGGACGGAGGTAATGGAACCCGTCTTGGTCGAGGTAATGCGCTCCTGGAGGTCACCCATCTCGGTAGCCAGCGTAGGCTGGTAACCGACGGCGGACGGCATACGACCCAGCAGTGCGGAAACCTCGGAACCGGCCTGGGAGAAGCGGAAGATGTTGTCGATGAACAGCAGAACGTCCTGGCCGCGATCGCGGAAGTACTCAGCGGTGGTAAGGCCGGCCAGACCGATGCGCAGACGCGCTCCAGGCGGCTCGTTCATCTGACCATAGACCAAGCAGGTCTTGTCGATAACGCCAGACTCGCTCATCTCGAGGAACAGGTCGGTGCCCTCACGAGTACGCTCGCCGACACCGGTGAACACCGAGGTGCCGCCGTGCTCCTGGGCGAGGTTGTTGATGAGCTCCTGAATCAGAACGGTCTTGCCGACGCCGGCGCCGCCGAACAGACCCGTTTTGCCGCCACGGATGTAGGGCTCGAGCAGGTCAACGGCCTTGATGCCGGTTTCGAAGATTTCGGTCTTGGTGGTGAGCTCGTCGAAGCGGGGCGCTGCGTGGTGGATGGGATAGAACTCCTCCACCTCGGGCATGGGCTTACCGTCGACAGGCTTGCCCATGACGTTCCAAATTCGGCCGAGCGTCTTGGGGCCAACGGGCATCTTCATGGGCTCACCGGTATCGGTGGCGGTTAGACCACGCTGCAGACCGTCGGTCGAGGACATGGCGACCGTGCGGACGACGCCGCCCGGAAGCTGGCTCTCAACCTCGAGAATCGTGCTCAGGTGACCGATCGGGGTCTCGGCCTCGACCGTGAGCGCGTTGTAGATCGGGGGCACCGCACCGTCAAACTTGACGTCGACGACAGGGCCGATGATACGCACGATGCGACCATCACCGGCAGTCGTCTTCTTGGTGGCTTCCTCGACCGCAAGCTTTACGGTGTTATTAGCCATTACTGTTCCTCCAATGCTGAGGCTCCGCCGACGATCTCGTTGATCTCGGTCGTGATCGAAGCCTGGCGCACGCGACTATACGTGCGGGTAAGGGTCGAGATGATCGCGGTGGCGTTTTCCGTTGCGGAGTGCATGGCCTTGCGGCGCGCACCCTGCTCGGCGGCCGCCGAATCGATCAGGGCCTGGTAGATGACCGTCAGGATATATGACGGCACAAGCTTGCCGAGAACATGCTCGGGAGAGGGCACGAACTCGAACGTGGACGAGATGCGCTTAGGGGCGTCGGTCTCGTTCTTACGCGGACCGTGGGCCATAGCGATCATCTCGGGGTCGAGCGGCAGCAAATGCTCGACGCGAAGCTCCTGATCCACGCGGTTCTTGGCGTGGTGGTAGACAAGCTCGACGCGGTCAAGCTCACCGGCTCGATACGCATCGCAGATATGAGAGGAGATCATGCGGGCCTGATTGAAATCGGGCTCGGAGGAATTGCCCTCAAAGTGCATGGCGACGTTTGCGCGGTCGCGGAAATACGTGGCCGGCTTACGCCCACACGCGATGATCTCGCACTCGATGCCGTCGTTCGCCCAAGAAGCGGCGAGCTTTTCGGCCGTGCGCTCCACCGTCGTATTGAAACCGCCGGCAAGGCCGCGGTCCGAGGCAATGACGACAATCAGGCCATGCTTGACGCTCTCATGCTTCTGCAGCATGGGATCGGTGCCCGAGCAGGAGGCGTCGCCGGCGACCGTCAACATGACGTCGGTCAGCGCCTCCTTATAGGGCTCGGCCTGCTTGGAGCGATCGAGGGCACGACGGATCTTGGCCGTAGAGACCATCTCCATCGTGCGCGTGATCTGCTTGGTCGTGGTAACCGAGGAGATTCGCTTCTTAATGTCGCGAAGGTTGGCCATAGGGCTTAGTTCTCCTCTGATCCAGTCGTATCGGCATGGTGCTTGGCCATGAACTGCTGCTTGAAGTCACCGATGACACGCAAGAGCTCGGCCTTGGTGTCGTCGTCGATCTTCTTGGCGCGAACCTTGTCGAGCAACGAGCCAAAACCATTGTCCATGTACTCGATGAGCTCGGCACGGAAAGGCAGCACGTCGGCGATCTCCAGGTCATCCAGGAAGCCCTCGTTGCCAGCGAACAGCGTAACAATCTGCTCACCAACCTCGAACGGCTTGTAGCGCGGCTGCTTCAGGAGCTCGGTCATGCGAGCGCCGTGGGTCAGCTGCTTCTGAGTAGCCTCGTCAAGGTCGGAGCCGAACTGCGTAAAGCCGGCGAGCTCCTGGTACGAAGCGAGGTCCAGACGAAGGTTGCCGGCGACCTGCTTCATGGCCTTGGTCTGAGCATCGCCACCGACGCGGGACACGGAGATACCCACGTCGACTGCCGGGCGCTGACCCTGGAAGAAGAGCTCGGACTGCAGGTAGATCTGACCATCGGTAATGGAAATGACGTTGGTCGGAATGTAGGCCGAGACGTCGCCGTCCTGGGTCTCGATAATCGGCAGTGCCGTCATGGAGCCGTAGCCGTTCTTCTTGGACATCTTGACGGCACGCTCGAGCAGACGAGAGTGCAAGTAGAAGATGTCGCCAGGATAGGCCTCGCGTCCGGGCGGACGATGCAGCGTCAGCGACATCTGACGGTAGGCCACAGCCTGCTTGGACAGGTCGTCGTAGATGACGAGCACGTGACCGCCGGGGTTGGTCTCGCTGGCGGGCTTGCCGTCCTCGCCGTTGTACATGAAGAACTCGCCGATAGCGGCACCGGCCATAGGCGCGATGTACTGCATAGGGGCGGAATCGGCAGCGGTGGCCGAAACGATGATGGTGTAGTCGAGCGCACCGTGCTGAGCGAGGGTCTCGCGGATGTTGGCAACCGTGGAGGCCTTCTGGCCGATGGCGACATAGATGCAGACCATGCCCTTGCCGCGCTGATTGAGGATAGCGTCGATGGCAATGGCAGTCTTACCGGTCTTACGGTCGCCGATGATGAGCTCACGCTGACCACGGCCGATAGGCACCATGGAGTCGATGGCCAACAAGCCGGTCTGAACCGGCTCGCACACCGGGGTACGGTCGATGACGCCGGGGGCCTTGAACTCGATGGGGCGACGGTGCGTGGCGACGATGTCGCCCAGACCGTCGATGGGCTGGCCGAGCGGATTGACGACGCGGCCGAGCATGGCGCGGCTCACGGGGATATCCATAATGCGGCCAGTGGTGCGGCACTCGTCGCCTTCCTTGATGGAGTCGACGGCACCGAACAGAACGGCGCCGACCTCGTCACGGTCAAGGTTCTGGGCAAGGCCGAAGACGGTCTCACCGGTATCGGAGCTCTTGAACTCCAGAAGCTCGCCTGCCATGGCGCTCTTGAGGCCGGAGACGCGCGCGATGCCGTCGCCTACCTCGTCGACCGTTGAAACCTCATGCGTATCGACCGTCGCGGAGAGGCTCGTGAGCTGCTCCTGCAGTTTCTTGGCGATATCCTGGGCATTGAGGGTTTCGGACATTAGGCTTCACCTCCGTACGAATTAGCAGAGTTTGCGAGGGTCTCCTGCGCGATGCGCAGCTGCGTCTTGACGGAAATGTCACGACGCTCGCCGCGGGCCTCGAGCACCAGGCCGCCCACAATAGACGGGTCGACCTGCTCGATAAGGAATACCTTGCGGCCGAAGTCCTGCTCGCATTTCTTAGTGATGGTTTGACGCAGCTCGTCGTCGAGCGGGATCGCCGTGGTGACGGTCACGCCCACTACATCCTCGTCTTCCTCGGCAACATACTTAAAGGCAGCTGCCACCTTGGGAAGAAGGTCGAGCTGGTCGCGCTTGGACATGGTGTCGAGCACGGCGATGATCTCGGGGCTGGCGCTAGCCAGACGCTCGATCATCTCGAGGTCCTCGAACACATGGTTCTCGGCCTTGGCGGCTTCCAAAAGGGAGCGCGCGTAGGTCTCGAGCACCTTGTCCTGATAGCGGCTAGTCGGCATTCAGGCTACCTGCTTCCTGGATGTAGCGCTCGATGAGCTTCTTCTGCTCGCCCTCGTCCTCGAGTGCCTCGCCCACGATCTTGGTGGCGACAGCAACGGACAGGTCGGCGATGGAGCTCGCGGCACCGGCGTAGATGGACTTGCGCTCGTCCTCGACGGTCGTGTGAGCCTTGGCGATGATCTCCTCGGCCTCCTTGTGGGCAGCCTCGATGATACGGGCGCGCTCGGACTCAGCGTCCTTACGGGCCTCGAGAACGATGTCGGCAGCCTGACGACGGGCGTCGGTGACGATCGAGTCGGACTCAGCGCGCTTGGCGATAGCCTCCTGCTTGGTCTTCTCGGCCTCGTCGAGGCTCTCCTCGATCTTCTTGCCGCGCTCCTCCATGGTTTTCATGATGCCCGGCAGGGCGACCTTGGCCAGCACGATCCAGATGATCAGGAAGGCGATAAGCGCCGGGATGAACTCCGCCATCTTAGGGATGAGGATGTCCGCACCGGCAGCGCCGTCCTCGGCGAACGCGGAAACCGGCATGAGCAGCGCGGCCGCGGACGCGGAGAGTGCGATCGCGCTCTTCTGGGATGAAAGATTCATACTTGACGCTCCGTGCTATTTAACGATCAGCGCGACAACGAAGCCGATCAGAGCCAGAGCCTCGCCGAAGGCGGAGCCCATGATGAAGACGGTGAACACGCGGCCCTGGACCTCAGGCTGACGGGCCATAGCACCCGTAGCACCCAGAGCAGACAGGCCGATAGCAAGACCAGCGCCGATAACACCGAGACCGTAACCGATAACTCCCACGATTCCTCCTTTGTCGTGCGTGTCTTATTTCACGCAGGATAACCTTTTTATAACTGCCGGGCTCCATGGGTACGGGCACCGGCGGTTTAACGAATTGCCTTACCATTAAGGCGCGAACGGAAGATTACTCCTCCTCCGCGACCTCCTCTGCCTCGGAGACATACACGGCGGTAAGGACCGTGAAGACGTAAGCCTGGATGGCGCCGACCACAAGCTCGATCGCATAGATCAGGATGAGGATGGCAAGCCAGGCCAGCGAAGGCAGGGCGCCGACGGCGTGGGCCGCGGAAACCTGCTGAAGCAGCGGTTGCATGAACATGCTCGCCATGATGGCGAACGATCCCATGACCACGTGTCCTGCGAACATGTTGCAGAACAGACGGACGGCGAGCGTGATGAGGCGCAGGAAGGTCGAGAAGAGCTCGACGACCCACACGAGCACGTTCATCGGGAAGCTCACGCCCTGCGGGGCGAGGCTCTTGATGTAGCCGATCACGCCGTGAGCCTTGCATCCGTAGTAGATGAAGTACACGAAGGCGAAGATGGCGAGCGCGGCGGTGGAGCCGATTGCGCCGGTGCCGGGCTTCATTCCCGGGATCAGGCCGATCATGTTATTGATCAGGATGAACAGGAAAAGCGAGCACAGGAACGGGAAGTGCTTCTTCCAGTTCTCACCCACGACGCCCTTGCCGATATCGTTCTCGACGTACTCGATGATGTACTCGAAACCGTTGACGAAGAAGCCCTTGGGAACCAGGGTCTGCTTCTTCTTGAACACGGCCAGGACGATCAGGAGCACGATCGTGGAGACGATCAGCCAAAACGAGTACTGCGTGATGCCGCAGCTCAGATCGCCCACGACAGGGGTGGAGCTGAACTCGCTGACCAGATGATTAATCTCATCAGGCAGCTTTTCAAAAATTTCCACGACTTACCTTTCGACCTCATGAGGATCTCGCAGCGCCTTGGCGACGCGAACCGTGCAGGCGGCCATAAAGGCCACGAAGCCGATCGCCTCGCCCAGGAGGAACATGCGAAATGCCTCTCCGAACAACGCAAACACAACCAAGGTAAAGACGAGCAGGGCGACTGCCGAGACCGCCAGGCTCACCATGCCCTTGAGCATGTCCGCATTCTGTTTATCGTCAAGAACCGGCTTGAGCGTAAAAACAAAGGGAAGGAAGGCAATTGCGCCCGCGATGGCGCCTGCAACGATAGCGAGCAGATCGGCTATCTGAAACACTGGCGTCCTCACTTTCCTTTTTTAACGCCTCACAGCACAGTCCCAGCCAAACATTGGTGACTATTGTACGAGCCAATCGCTAAAGTACAACCGTAAAACAAACGGTTAATACGCACCTGTACGTTTTCTTAAGGCCTTCTTTATGCCGCAGGTACGGTAATACGTTTTTTCGAACCCCTCAGCGCAAAACGTCCGTTAACAGAAGTGCGCGTGGACGACTTTTGCTCGCCCGCGCGCACCATTTCTTCGTATTTTCGACGTTAGCCGGTATGGCCCAGAGATTACAGCGTGCCGTAGATGCGGTCTCCGGCGTCGCCCAGGCCGGGAACGATGTAGGCGGCCTCGTTGAGATGGTCGTCGATGGCACACGTATAAATATGTACGTCGGGGTCCTTTTCGGTCAGCGACTTGAGGCCCTCGGGCGCGGCGACGATACACAGCATGCGGATATCCTTGACACCGCGCTCGCGCAGGTAGCTGATGGCCATCTCGGCCGAACCGCCCGTGGCGAGCATGGGGTCGACAACCAGGCAGATGCGCTGGTCGATATCCTTGGGCATCTTGCAGTAATACTCATGCGGCTCGTGAGTAACCTCGTCGCGCTCCATACCGATGTGGCCCACGCGAGCGGAGGGTACCAAGTCGAGGATGCCATCGACCATGCCAAGGCCTGCGCGCAGGATGGGAACGATGGCGAGCTTCTTGCCGGCAAGCTGCTTAAACGTTGCGGTGGTGATGGGGGTCTCGACCTCGACGTCTTCCATGGGCAGGTCGCGCATGGCCTCGTAGCCGTCAAAGAGCGCAAGCTCGCGCACAAGCTGGCGGAACTGGTTGGTGCCAGTGCTCTTGTCGCGCAAGATCGACAGCTTGTGCTGGACGAGTGGGTGATCGACAAGGGTCACACGGGACGTATCGTAGGTGACGGTCATGGGTTGATGCCCCTTTCATTGCGGCCGGAAGATGGCCTTGCTGACAAGACGCATGGCGACGTTGTTGTCGCGCGCCGTGCATAAGTTTAACGGTTTGTTGTATCGAGCAGCTCGTCGCAACCCTACTGAGCGGTGTTGAGCGAACGCTTGACGGCATCACGCCAACCAGCGAGGTTGCTCTCACGGCGCTCGGCGGACATGTGAGGATGGAAGACTTTGACGATCTGAGCGTTTTGCTCCAGCTCCTCCAAATCCTCCCAATAGCCGACAGCAAGGCCCGCCAAGTACGCGGCGCCGATCGCCGTGGTCTCCACCGTCTCGCACTGCAGCACGGGGATATCCAGCAGATCGGCCTGGAATTGCATGATGAACTCGTTGCGCGAGGCACCGCCATCGACGGACAGGCGCTCAATCGAAAGTCCCACGTCCTGCTCCATGGCGCGCAGCACGTCATAGCTCTGGTAGGCCATGGACTCGCAAGCCGCACGCACAATGGTCGCGCGACTCGAGGCGCCGGTCAGGCCGCACACGATACCGCGAGCATGCGGGTCCCACCAGGGAGCGCCCAGGCCTGCGAAGGCGGGAACGAAGTAGCAGCCCTCGTTGTCGTTAATCGAAGTGGCGAGTTGCGCGGACTCGCTCACGCTCGAGATGATGCCCATGTTGTTGCGCAGCCAGTTCATGGTTGAGCCGGCGGCAAAGATAGAACCCTCGAGCGCATAGCTGATCTTGCCGTCCGCGGCGATACCGATCGTGGAGACCAAACCGTTCTTGGATTCGACGATCTCGTCGCCGGTGTTCATGAGCATAAAGCAGCCCGTGCCATAGGTGTTTTTGGTCTGGCCGGGATGGAAGCAGCAGTGGCCGAACAGCGACGCCTGCTGGTCGCCCGCCACGCCCATGATGGGTGGCATGTTGGTCATGATGTCGCTCGCAACGCGGCCGTAGTCGCCCGAGCTCCAACGAACCTCGGGCATCATGGAACGCGGGACGTCGAAAAGCGCCAGCAGATCGTCGTCCCAATCGAGCGTATGGATATTAAAGAGCGCGGTGCGGCTGGCATTGGTGTAGTCGGTGGCAAAGACCTGACCGCCGGTGAGGTTGTAGATGAGCCAGGTGTCGATGGTGCCGAACATGAGGTCGCCCGCCGCCGCGCTCTCACGCGCACCATCGACGTTGTCGAGGATCCACTGCACCTTGGAGGCCGAGAAATACGGATCGAGCGTGAGTCCCGTGCGGGAGCGCACCAGTTCTTCTGCGCCCTGCTCGACCAGATCGTCGATCAGAGGTGCGGTGCGACGGCATTGCCACACGATGGCGTTATAGATGGGTTGGCCGCTTATGCGGTCCCACACCACCGTGGTCTCGCGCTGGTTGGAGATACCGATGGCGGCGATGCGGTCAGAATGGATGCCGCTCTTAAACTGGACCTCCATCATCACGCCGATCTGGCTGGCAAGCACCTCCGTGGGATCCTGCTCCACCCAGCCGGGGCGCGGGAAGCTGGTTTTGACGCTACGGCGCGCCTGGGCGACGATGCAGCCGTACTCGTCGACGATGGTCGCGAGTACCGAGGTGGTGCCGCAGTCGAGCGCCATGATGTAGGAACCGCCAAAGCTAAACGAGGCGTCTTCCATACCCAGGCTACCTAGATTCAACGACATCGCTTACACCTTTCTATTGCATCGGGTCGGACAGGACCCGTTCGATCTCTGATGCGGGAAGCGCGCCTTGGCGCAGGATCCGGAGCTCGCCGTGCTGAAACGACGCGATGGTTGAGGCGTCGCGACACGGGGTCTCACCGGCGTCGACAGCCACATCGACCCCCTCCAGGATGCGCTCCTCCACCGTGACAAAACTTGCCGGCGCGGGCGCGCCATGCGTGTTGGCGCTGGTGCAGGCAAGAGGGCTGCCGCAGGTGCGGATGAGCGCTTGCACCACGGGCGAGGCCGAAGCGCGAAGTGCCACCGTGTCGTCGGCGGCGCGCATAAAGGTCGGCACGCAGGGGGCCGCCTTGACCACGATAGTCAGGGCGCCCGGCCAGCATCGTCGGGCGAGCACGCGGGCCTCATTGGGAATATCCACGCCAT
This sequence comes from Collinsella aerofaciens, assembly GCF_015546965.1. Classification (GTDB taxonomy): domain Bacteria; phylum Actinomycetota; class Coriobacteriia; order Coriobacteriales; family Coriobacteriaceae; genus Collinsella; species Collinsella aerofaciens_X. The sequence goes on along the minus strand of NZ_JADMUF010000006.1, from coordinate 134,476 downwards.
AGCGGTCGAGTGCCTCGGCATCATCGACCAGCCAGGCAACCGTTTGGGTGAGCTCGCGCTGCTTGAGAGTAAAGATACGACGATAGCCGGTACCGAGTGCAGGGACCGCGGCGCCGTTGACGGTGGCCTGCGGATCGCGCGGCCACGGCAGAGGCTCACTTGTATCTTGTGGAACGGCATCCGAGAAAGCGTTGACCGCCACGGCGACACCGTAGACCGTCTCGGTTGGAATAAGCGCCAGGCCGCCGCGACCGAGTAGCTCGGCCGTGCGCTCGACTGCAAGCCGATGCGGCTCGCGCGCTCCCTCGTATACCCGATAGACCGTCTGCATGTGTATGCCAGCCCCTTACGCTCTGGTGCAAGTTTGTTTACTGTGGGGCATTCTCGCACGAAACGTTCAACCTATTTGCCCAGAGCGCATGTTGGTTTGGTGAGCGGCTCTAGTAGTCGGTGAAAGTGAGGGGGTTAATTGAAGATTTTTAGCGAGCAAGCGTAACGGTGCGATCGGGAAACTCGATGCTTGCAACCAGTTTTCCGCCGAGGCTCTCTGCGTACCTGCTCAGCGTGTCGAGCCTCATCGAACCCAACTCCCCACGCTCGAGCTCGGATACACGTTTTTGAGAAACGCCCATCGACTGGGCGACCGACGCCTGTGTTAGATCTTTTAACCTGCGAATCTGAGCAAGCTTATAGGCTTCGATACGATCGCGAGTCCTCTCCTGCTCGGCGGTAATGGAGTCGCGTGTTATCCCGCGAGATTCCATATACTCATGCAATTCCATCTCGATCGAGCCTCCTTACGTGGCGACGGTATATTTGCTCGGCCCTTGGAATGTTGATCGCATACCAACCGTTCCATTTTGCCCTTGACGATCCCGCTCGCGACTTATCACCCGCCAATAGCAATACCGCCTGGCGCTTGGGGTCAAAGGCGAAGAGGATGCGAATCACCTGCCCACCACACGACGTCACTCTCAACTCCTTTAAATGATGAAGCTTCGAGCCCTTTACGCGGTCAACCAGCGGACGACCAAGGCTGGGACCTTCCTTCTCGAGCACCAAAAGGTCTGCATAAATCTGCTTCAGCGTAGCTTCATCCTGCTCATCAAGCCAAGGTTCAATGTAATCAAGCACGATACGGTACCGATGCAGCTGATTTGACATACCTTTCTCCTTCTATAGTAGAAGTTTTACGGTATATTGCAAGGACAAACTTGCGCAAATGTCTATTTATTCAGCTTAAATACGCTGTTTGGGCTCGGTGACGATGGCTCGAACGATGCGGGGACGATCGGTGAGGTCGTGGACGATACGCACGTCCGAAAGGCCTGCTTGACGACAGAGCTCGGCCGCGGCGTCGAGCGCGCCCTCGTAGAGCTCGCAGGCAAACAGGCCGCCGGCACGCAGCATGTAGGGCGCCGCGTTGAGCAGGCGGCGGAAGATATCGAGACCGTCGGCACCGCCCTCGAGCGCCAGATCGGGCTCAAAGTCCTTGACCTCATGCGGCAGCGAGCGCATGACATCGGTGGGGATGTAGGGCGGGTTGGAGACGAGTACGTCAAAGGTGCCCCACTCTTCGCGGGGAATGGAGCTCACCAGGTTTGTGAGGCTGAAGGCGACCTCGTCGGACGTGAGGCCAAGCGCATCGCGGTTTTTGGTAGCAAGGTCGATGGCGCGCGGCTCGATATCGGTAGCAGTGCAGGTAACGTGCCCGCGGCGCTCCCAGGCAAGGGAGAGCGAAATGCAGCCCGTGCCGCAGCCGACCTCGAGAACGCGGGCAGTGCGGGGCTCGGCTGGGGCAGATACGTTGGCCTCGGCGGCATCTTGCGCGGGAGTCGCCTGTTGGTCGTTGTCCTCAATGGCGATGCCGTATTCGTCGAGCTCGGGCTCGGGGGTTTCCATGGCCTCTGCTTCTGCCGCTTCGGCTTCTGCTGCCTGCGCGGCGGCTTCCTCGGCCTCGCGGTCGGCCAGTTCCTCGGCATAGGCGCGGCTACCGAGCACGTCGCTACCCAGCGCAGCCTCATCGGCGGCCGTCAGGTTGGCGGCACGGCGCTCGGCGGCCGCGCGTTCGTCAGCCAGCGCCGCCTCGGCTTTGCGGGCCTGCTCGACCTCATCGTTCCAAGGCAGCTCCACGCGCTGGCGGGCAGCGGCCTCGGGGCTCAGCACCTCGGCATCCAGATAGTTCAGAACTTCTTCGACGAGCATCTCGGTCTCGGGGCGCGGGATGAGCACACCGGGGGCGCACGCGACGTCGATCATGCGAAACTGCGTGCTACCGGTGATGTACTGCAGCGGCTCGCCCTTCGCGCGACGGACGACCGCCGCGTGCATGGTCTCGAGCTGCGCTGCGTCGAGCGTCTCGTCCATGCGCATATATAAGTCGATACGCGCCAGACCCGTAGCTGCGCACAGCAGCCACTCGGCAGAAAGACGGGGGTGCTCCTCGCCGCGCTCGGCCAGGTACTCCTTGGTCCACTCGAGACAACGCTTGATGGTCCAAATCTCGTTTGCCATGGGGCCCTCCCCTCTTAAGCGCCGGACGGCGCGCGAATGTCGGAGCAGATTGTACGCGAGGCCAGCGCTTGGCAAGGGACGATTGAAGGCAATTATCGAGAATCAGCCCAGAATTTTGCTTGGAACCCATCTGAAGTGCCCATTCGTCGACGTCTAAATCTGCATCCGTCAAGCTTTTGGCAAGGTTGACCCAAAACTGACCAATATCTAACCAAGAACTTGCCACATCGCTTGACGCGCGACGCATCAAAAAATGCACCGCGTCTTCTTGGACGATTATTCGAGCAATATTTTCAATAGCAGATGAAGGCTGTTAATTACTTTGAACAGGTAGGCAGCTTAATTTCTAACAAAACAGATTAAATAAACTCGAAAAGTAATTTACCCAACCTAGTCATTTAAGAACGTCCCCAATGACTACCTCTAAGGCGCCGCAGGTTGAGCATACCGCATCCGGAGCAAGGCAACGCCGCAGGTAGAGGACGGACAGCGAGCGACGTCCAGAGCGAACAAGTTGGCATGAAAAAGGCAAGGCATAGACCTTCTGGTCATGCCTTGCCTTTTGAATGACAAATTGTCGCTCTGGGCGGCGCGCAGCGTCAAGCCGTTACGCGGTTTGGCAAAACCGCGTAACCCACTAAACAGCCTGTGCCAGCTTCTCGGCTCGCTCGGCGGCGGCGAGCGCCTCGATGACGATGCCGAGCTGATCGCCCAGAAGGACGCCGTTGTAGGTGGAGTTGAAACCGATGCGGTGATCGGTCACGCGGTCCTGGGGCTGGTTATAGGTACGGATCTTCTCGGAACGGTTGCCGTGGCCGATCTGGCTCTGGCGCTCGGCACCGAGCTCTGCCTGCTGCTTCTCGAGCTCCATCTCGTACAGACGAGCGCGCAGCATCTGCATGCAGACTTCGCGGTTCTGAATCTGGGAGCGCTGTTCCTGCGACTGCACCACGGTGTTGGTGGGCAGGTGGGTGATGCGCACGGCAGAATAAGTGGTGTTAACGCACTGACCGCCAGGGCCGGAGGCGCAGTAGGTGTCAATGCGCAGGTCGGACTGGTTGATCTGGACGTCGATCTCCTCGGCCTCGGGAAGCACGGCGACAGTTGCCGTGGAGGTCTGGATACGGCCCTGGGACTCGGTCTTGGGAACGCGCTGGACGCGGTGCACGCCGGACTCGAACTTCATGACGGAGTAGACGCGGTCGCCCTCGACCTTGAACTCAATGGACTTAAAGCCGCCGGCCTCGCTGGGGCTGGAATCGAGCACGGTAGTCTTCCAGCCACGCGACTCGCAAAAGCGCTGGTACATTTTGTAGAGGTCGCCGGCAAAGATGGCCGCCTCGTCGCCACCGGCGGCGGAGCGAATCTCGACGATGGTGTTCTTGTCGTCGTTGGGGTCGCTCGGGATGAGCATGTACTTGATGTCTTCCTCGAGCTGGGGGAGCTTGGCCTCGTTTTCGGAGATGTCCATCTGGAGCATCTCCTTCTCATCGGCATCGGTGGTATCGTGCAGCATTTCCTTGGCAGCCTCGATGTCATCGAGCGCGCCGATGTACTCGCGCGAGGCGGCGATGAGGTCGGACTGGTGCGCGTACTCCTTGTTGAGACGCGTGAACTCCTTGATATCGGAGGCGACGGCCGGGTCGGAAAGCTTCTTCTCGAGCTCCTCGTAGGCCTTGATGATCTTTTCGAGCTTGTCGCGCATGGCGGGACTCCTTTATATGCGTGAAGGTGAAAATCGGCAGAGTTGATGGGGCGCGGGGCGCCGCTGCGGGGGTAAGCCCGGCTAGAACATGTCGATCTTCAGATACATGCGCATCCCTTCGCGTATGGGGTACATAATTGCGGTCTAACCCATACATGATAGCGTGCGCAGGCAAACCTGCATATAACCCGCACGGAATGAGTGGACGTCCCCAACGGCTAACAAAGGGACTATCGCCTTGTCGCATTCTAGAGCGTTTGGAGTAGAGCGACGAGGAAGCGAATGCCCTGGAGGTAGGCGCGGCGGGTGATGCGCTCGTTGGTGCCGTGGACGCCGCGATCACACTCGTCGTCATCAACCACAAAGGCCGAGAAGCGAATGCACTCAGGGCAAATGTGCTGGTAGTTGGCTGCGTCGGTCGCACCGATCACGGTCGAGGGCACAATTGCCACTGGCTCGAATGATCCGTTTTCATCCGTCCCCTTTGGATCACGGAAGTAGCGGGCGGCAATGGCGCGAACGGCCTCGAGTCCCGGTCCACCGACACGCGGGGACGGCGAGGGCTCAGAGCTGCCGGGGCCGAGTTCGACCTCCACACGTCCGACAAGGCCCGCCGCGGCAACCGCCTCGCGGCAGCGCGCCACAACGTCGGCCACGCTCGTGCCCTCGAGCATGCGGAAGTTGATATTGGCCCACATATCCTGCGGCATTACGTTGGCGCCGGTGCTGCCGCCCTCGATTTGGGTCGGTGCACAGGTGGTGGTCACGAGCGGATAGAGCTTTTTGCTGGCGAGGCAATCGCGGACAATGGCATCCTTGTTGATGGCAATCTCATCCGCCGTGTAGAGCCCCAGCTCGACGAGCTGTGCGGCAAGCAGGCCCGTGACGCGCGTCGGCCACTCGGTATCGCAGATTGCGGTGATGGCACGGCTGAGCACCTCGAGTGAAGTGCCACCGTAGGGGTTGGAGGAATGCCCACCCTCACTCTTCGTCTTGAGCACGATATCGGCGTAGCCCTTCTCGGCAAGGTCAGCGTGCATGAGCCAGTCCTCGCCCGCGCCGTACTCGGCAGCCGAAACGATGCGGTAGTCACCCTCATCGATCAGGTATTCAAGTTCAATGCCGCGCTCCTCGAGCACGCGGCCAATGGCGCCTGCGCCGTACTGCGTAGTCTCCTCGTCCTGGCCAAAGGCCAGGAGCAGCGTGCGCTCGTGCTGCCAACCGTGCGCCAGCGCATACTCAACCGCCTCGAGAATGCCTGCGACCTGGTCTTTCATATCGATGGCGCCGCGACCCCAAATGTAGGTGTCGTCCACATGTCCGCTAAAGGGGGCATGCGTCCAATCGTCCTCGGTGCCCGGCACCACGGGGACCACGTCCATGTGACCCATGAGCAAAACGGGCTTGAGTGCGGGGTCGGAGCCGGAAAGCGTCACCAGCAACGAATGATCGATGAGCTCGGCCTTACCCGCCGCAAATACATTCGGCCAAGCCTGCTGCATATACGCGCGCAGGTCGTCGAACGGCTGCCAGTCCACCGCCTCGGCATCCATACTCGAAATGGTCGGAAACGACAGCACACGGCCCAGGCGCTCGCATGCGCCGGCCTTGTCCAAATCGGCAAAATCATCCTCATGCGCAAAGAAGCGCCAAACCTCGGCCATGACATCCTTTCGATTGTGATGACGAGGGCCGCCCCACCGGAGCGGCCCTGCCACGTACGCGTTTGCGGTCGGTTATTTGTCCTCGAGATAACGCGAGAGGAACTCGCGGGTGCGCTGGTGCTTAGGGTTGCCGAAGAGCTCGACCGGCGCGGCATCCTCGAGCACCACGCCCTTGTCCATGAAGACCACGCGGTCGGACACCGTGCGGGCAAAGGCCATCTCGTGCGTGACGACGACCATAGTCATGCCGTCGGCAGCGAGCTTGCGCATGACCTCGAGCACCTCGCCCACGATCTCGGGGTCGAGTGCGGAGGTCGGCTCGTCGAACAGCATGATCTGCGGGTTCATGCATAGAGCACGAGCGATGGCCACGCGCTGCTTTTGACCACCGGACAGGCGACCCACGGCGGCGTGCGCGAATTTTTCGAGTCCCACACTCGTCAGATGCTCCATCGCAATTTTTTCAGCCTCGGCCTTGCTCATCTTTTTGAGCGTGACGGGCGCGAGCGTGCAGTTGTCGAGCACATCCATGTTGTTGAACAGGTTAAAGCCCTGGAACACCATGCCGATGTCCTCGCGCAGCTTGTTGATGTTGCAGCGCTCGGCCGTGAGGTCCTGGCCGTGGAACCAGATGTGGCCCGTGTCCGGAGTCTCGAGCAGGTTGAGGCAACGCAGCAGTGTCGACTTACCCGAGCCCGAGGCGCCGATGATGGTGACGACCTCGCCGGGGTTAACGGCCAGGTCGATGCCCTTGAGCACCTCGAGCGAGCCAAAGCTCTTGTGCAGGCCCTCAACGCGGATGAGCGGCTCTTTGGTTTGCGCGGCCGCAACGCCGGTAGTGGCGGTATCTGCCATGATGAATCTCCTCGTCTTGCGCCTAGTTGGAGCTTGGCAGCGTGGCCGGAGCCTCGGCGCCGAGCTTTTTGCCAAAGGCCTCGAGCAGGCGGCTCGCCACGAGCGTCAGGATCAGGTAGACCACGAGCGCCACGCAGTAGACCTCCATCTGGCGGTAGTACACGCCGGCGACGGTGGTAGTGGCGTACATGAGGTCGAACACGCCGATGACCGAAAGCACTGACGAGTCCTTGATGTTGATGATGAGCTCGTTGGTGAGCGCAGGGATCGCGTTCTTAATGCCCTGCGGGAACACGACCTTGCGCATGGCCTGCCATTGCGACAGACCCAGCGAGCGCGCCGCCTCGGCCTGGCCGGGGTCGATGGACTCGATGCCGCCGCGCAGGACCTCCATCATATAGGCGGTGGAGTTGAGCGAAATGGTGACGAGACCCGCGGTAAAGGTGCTCCAGATCTGGTTGGCCTGCGCCGTCTCGAAGCCCATGCCGCGCAGAACGGTAAAGCCCGCGTAGTAGATGAGCAGGCCCTGCACCATCATGGGCGTGCCACGCACGATGGTGGAGTAGACGGTCGCAAAGCCTCGGCCAATGCTCTTAAAGAAGCGCGTGAGGTCATTGTCCACGCGATCGAACGTCTGGATACGCAGGAACACCAGCAACAGCGCCAGGAAGAATGCGATGACGGTGCCGAAGGTGGCAAGCGCGATGGTGATCTGAATGCCGCGGATAAAGAAGTCGCCACTCTTGTAGGTCATGTAGACCAGACTCGACAGAAAGTCGCTGGGATTGGAGTCCGAGACAATGCTCACCCGCACCAGATCGATAAACGACATAACGCAGCGGTCGATAAAGAAGATCGCCGCGATGGCAACCACGGCGTAGCTGCCCATACGCGCGCCGCGGCGGAAGCGATCGGACGCGAACGGCGACTTCTCGCGATAGTCGTTCCAATGCATGAGCTTGGTGACGAGTGCCGCCGCCGACACGACGATCCAAGCCCACAGGATCGCCCAGAGGCAATCCTGGAACACGCCCGTGGGTGCCAAAAAGCTCAGCGGCGTGGGGTTGCGCTGGCTCGCGGCCAGGCCGAGTGCCGCGATAACGCTCGTGCCCAAGTAGACATAACGGTGGTCGGCCTTGATAAAGGAGGCCAGGCGATTGATGGTCTTCACGCTGCCTCCCTATGCCGGCTGACGGTCGAGGCACGCGTCCCACATCTGGTCGCGCTCCTCCTGGCTAATGCCCTTGAGGGCCTTGTCAATAAGCTTGAGGAGCTTCTTTGAGCCCTTGCGGCAGCCGACGTTTGCCGCGACCTCCTGCTTAAAGCCCTCGCCTTCGGCAAAATGAATGGGAACGATACCGGGATTTTGGGCCATATAGCCCTTCTCGTTCTCGGTGTTGTACGTCACGGCGTCGCAGGTGCCCTGCAGCAGGTTCGAGAACACCGTAGGGACGGAATCGACCGGGTTTTTGTGCACGACGCCCGGGATCTCGTCGATGACGGTATCGAGCATGGTGTCTTTTTGGCCTAGAACCGTGGCGCCGCTAAAATCGCTGAGCTTGGTGGCGTTTTGGTAGGGCGAGCCCTCTTTTACGAACAGGCCAAAGTAGCCGATGAAGTAGGGGTCGGAGAAGCCGACCGACTCCTCGCGCTCGGGCGTGGCGCTCATGCCGGCGATGATGAGGTCGATCTGGCCGTTGTTGAGCGAATCGATAAGACCCGAGAAACTCTGCTTAACGGCGACGGGCTCGCCGCCGAGGGCCTTGCAGACGACCTTGGCGATCTGCACGTCGTAGCCGTCGGCATAGGCGCCCTGCACGTTATCGATGGGGATGGTGAACTCGCTGGCCTCGGAAACCTGCCAGTTGTACGGGGCGTAGGCGGCCTCCATGCCAATGCGGATCTTGTCCTTGCCAATCACGGAATCGGACAGATCGTCGCGACCGCCGCCCGTCGTGGGCTGGACCACCTTAAGCGTGGACGGACGCTGGCAGCCGGCGAGCGCGCCGGCGACGACGGTAGCGCTCGCGGCAAGAGCACTACCTAGGAAGATGCGACGGCTGCACACCGGTTGGGGCCGCGCGTCACGCTGTTGTCGAGGTTGCATCTGGTGCCTCCCCTGTGTCGTATCTGTTCGGATAAGGAAAACAGAATAACAGGATAGTGCAGTGATGGCAGCGATGCAGCGTACGGAGAAGATTTAACGGAGCGATTGGTGCAAGGTGGTCGTTGGGAACGTTCTTAAACGACTAGCCGTCGGGGACAGTCTTCAGCTGCCAGACGAGAAGGACTGTCCACAAGTGCCGGCAGGAAAGGAACGTCCCTAAGTGCCGAGAGAGTGTCCCTTTTGACTAGTCGTTAAAGAACGCCCCTGATGACTAATAGCTTTTGAGCCCGGGGGGATCACGTCAGGGTTGTCCAATTCATCATAAATACGAACATGTGTTTGTGTTTCTCCCCGTTTGGCGTTACACTCGAAATAGGAATCATCTTCGATCTAAGGAAACGCAAATACTCTCCCGCCTCTTTGAAACCGCCAGGGAAAGGAGTATACTTCTGCTTAACAGAAGTATCAGACGCTATGAAATTCAAAGACTCCGACATCGAGCTCTTTTGGATAGATCCCGAACGCTTTACTCCTCGTCGCGTTCCGCCAAACTGCCGGAAAGCTCTGTACAGGAAACTCCAGATCCTTGACGCCGCCTGCGATCTTAGGGATCTCCGAATTCCTCCGAATAACAGACTGGAGAAGCTGAAGGGCGACCGGGCGGGACAATACAGCATCAGGGTCAACTCTCAATGGCGTCTCTGTTTTGCTTGGACCAATAAAGGACCCGAGAGGATTGAGTTCTGTGATTACCATCAATAGCTACATCTCCACACCTGGCGAGATACTCGTCGAGGAGTTCCTCGAGCCCATGGGGATCTCTCAATACCGTCTGGCCAAGGCCATCCATAAGCCACAGTCCGCGATTTCGGACATCGTTCACGGTCGTCGCTCCATTACGACCGAAATGGCATGGCTTCTTTCGCAGGCCCTTGGGACCACCCCGGAGTTCTGGCTCAACCTGGAAATGACCTACCAGATCAAGACCTTCGACTCGAGCAAACTGCCGCCCGTAGTGGCCTGCTGCTAGAAAGACCAATCCCTACTTTATCTCGCTTTCCAAGCAGGTGAGACTGTGCCATCGCTTTGGACCACAAAGACTATCTCGCCCTTGCGAAGAACGCTCACGATCACATCCCTATAACGGCGACGCAGCTCAAGGTACACGGCGTCCTCAACGCGATGCCCTACGTCACCTTGATCGCGCCCAAGCAGCCAATAGCGCAAACCAAGGTCGCCCAAGTAGTACTTCTCAAGCGTGTTGAGGCATCCCCTTCCCTGGATATCGTAACGAGGCGCCTCATACAAGAGATGGCTTGCGCGTGGCACGCCAATGTAGCCACCCACGGTGACGGTCGAGATTTTGCGACCAGAAGTCGTGAGATCCTTGGAGATCTTCTGGCGGGACGGCAATAAGAACGAGATCGACCTCCTCGTCCAGCGCGGTCTCAGGGCCGTGAAGGCCGTGGAGATCAAATCCTCCGCCACGTACAAGCCGAAGTACTTCGACGCGCTGGCCGGCATATCGGAGCGCGACCTCGGTCTGGACCCCTCTGCTCGCGCCGTGGTCTACGGCGGGAATGAAAATGCCAAGACGCAGCGCGGCGGGCTCGTGTCGTTTCGGAAGGCATGGGGGCTCTTCTCCAGCGGTGCACCGGGGCACTGCTAGGAGCCGTCCGCAAGGTGGAGAGGGCGCCCTGGCAATATCGAAGGCCGCATCTGAGATGCATTCGCCCAGACGCGGCAAGCCTGCTCCCCTACGCCTCAAACCGATCCGCGACGCGCGCGACCGGGACCGCGTACAGCAGCGCGAGGGCGAACGTCAATATGAGTGTAGGTGAAGGACTGTCCCCAAGTGCCGGCAGGAAAGGAACGTCCCTAAGTGCCGAAAGAGTGTCCCTTTTGACTAGTCGCTAAAGAACGTCCCCGATGACTAAAGACTGGGAGTTCGATGCGATTTCGTCCGCTTTTGCTCCGATGTCGCTTTCCGTTGCTTGCCGCAACGCCTCGTTGCGGGCAACAATTGGCTCAGCAAAGAGGGAAGGAGGAGCCCATGCTGAACGAGAACATCCGCGCGATCCGGAAATCGCGAGGCCTCTCGCAAGAAGAGCTGGCAATAAAGCTGAACGTGGTGCGGCGGACGGTTTCGAAATGGGAGCGCGGGCTTTCGGTTCCCGACTCCGACATGCTCGTCTCGCTGTCGGATACGCTCGATGTGCCCGTTGCGACCCTGCTCGGGGAGGCCGTTTCGGAGCCGGAGGCGGACGCCTTGAGGGCGATCGCCGAGAGGCTCGAGGTCGTCAACCTCCAGCTCGCGCGCAAGCAGCAGCTGAAAAGGAAGGTCCTGTGCGGCGTTTCCGTCGCCGTTTGCGCGGCTATCGCGCTGGCGTTCACATGCGTGGCCGCGCTGGGGAGCCCGTATCTGCAGTGGGACTTCGACGATCCCGAGCTTGCCGTCGCGGGCACCCTCTACCATGGATTCGAATGGGTCTTCGTCAGGGTCGCGCCGGTGCTCTTCTTGGCCGCGATCGTGGCTGCCCTTTTCGTGCGCAAGAAGATGCGCTGATGCTTTTTGAAGCGTGCTGGTGCCGGGCTCTGAAGGCGTTAAGCTGTCTGTTTCCGACGACGGCCCCGGGTTCGGGCTAGCGACTTGACTCTCGGAGGGGAAAACCGTCCTAAGGTAGCCGCTGGGGAGGCTCTTAAACGACCAGCCGTCGGGGACAGCCTTCGCAGCCAGACACCCATGCGCGAGCAGCTCGAGGACGGGCGCTACAGGAAGACCTGGAAGAAGATGGTGGAGCCGGACTACGAGTTCCATCCGGAGCTGGACGTGCAAACGGCGGGTTAGCATAGCCTTCCACCAAAAAGGGCGGGCGGCCGCGCCCTGCGACCACCCGCCCTCAATTAAAGCCCCTCTCGGCCGCCGCAGCTACCGGTTCCGGCGCCGCAGAATCACGCCTGCGGCGATCAGCACCACCGCGCCGCCCGCGATTCCGCCCAGGGCCATCGGCGACAAGCTGGTATCGCCCATCTCCGGCAGACCCGGCTTCTCCTTCTTCAGCACCGGCGGCTTGCTCGGCGGGTTCGTCGGCGGGTTGACCGGCGGGGTGGTCGGCGGCGTGTACGTGTTCTTGAACACTGGCGCCACGTCACCGCCATAGGCTACCGTCGCCACCAGATGGCCCGCGCCGTCGTCCGTCACCGTCACCGTTACCTGGTGTTCGGTCGCGTCGTACGTCACGTTCTTCTGACCGTCGTCCACCTCGGAGATGCTGTAGGTGTACGTCCCGGGCTTGTCGTACGAGATCGCCTCGAAGCCCACCGTGCCGTCCGCCGCGTTCTTGGCGGTCTGCAGCACCTTGCCGTCGGCATCCTTCAGCTGGAAGGAGAACTGCCCTTCCTTCAGGTCTTCGCCGCTCAGCACCTTGGAGGCCCCCAGCTTCACCTCAGTCGCGGCCGGCGCGTAGCTGTTGCTGAATGCCACCGCATCCGCAGCCTTGCCGCCCTTGCTGTAGGCAACCTGCGTCTCCAGCGCGTGCGTCTCCGCATTCTCCGTCACCGTCACCGTCGCGGTAAAGACCGTCGTGTCGTAGGTGACGCCGTTCGCCGTCGCCCCTGCCCGCTCGGACAAGGTGTAGACGTACGTCCCCACCTTGTCCAGCTGCAGCGGCGTAAAGCCGAACGTGCCGTCGGCGCCGTTCTGCACCGTCTGCACCACGTTACCGTCAGAGTCCTTCAGGTCGAAGGAGAACTCACCCTCGGCCAGGTTGCGGCCGGTCAGAGCCTTCGTTCCGGTAATCGTCGCCGTCGTTGCCGTCGGCGTGTAGGTGTTGGTGAAGGTCAGATCCGCAGCCGTCTTGTTCGCCGCCGCGGTCAGCTGACCGCTGCCGTCGTCGGTCACGCTCACCTTCACATCCAACACCGCATCGCTGTAAGTGATGGTGCCATCATGGCCCGCAACCTCCTTCACCTGGTACGCATGCGAACCAGTCGCGGTGTACGAGATGGCCTTAAAGGTAAACGCGTTACCTACGTTCGTGGTCCGGTCGATCTCCTGCCCCGTGGCCACGTCAATCAGCGCGAACGTGAACTCGCCATCGGCGGGCGTCCGCGTGGTGGCCGGGTCGGCATTCTTAAGCACCTTGGTGCCAGAAATCTGGTAGGAGGTCTGTCCCGGCTGGTAGCTGTTCGTAAACGCCATGGTTTCGGGCGAGACGCCGTTCTCGGTACCCTCGCTCGGCTTCACCGTGGAGCTCTTTACCACCAGCTTGCCGTCGTTGTTGTCCTTCACCACGTAGGTCAGGGTGTACGTCTTGCCGGTGTAGGTCACGCCCGGCACGCCCGGCGCGTCGTCCGTCGGCTGCACCTCGCGGACCGTGTAGGTAAAGGTGCCCGCATGGTCGAAGGTCAGCTTGTCGAAGGCAACCATACCGTCGGCATCGTTCTTCTGGGTCTGGATCACCGAGCCGTCAGACCCCATCAGCTCGAAGGCGAAATCTCCCGCCTTTAGCTGATAGCTGCCGTCGTGCACGTTAACGCTCTTGGTGAGGGCGATCGCACCGGAGTCCGTCGCCTGTGCCTCGTAGGCGTTGGTGAAGGTGGGCTTCGTGGCGTCCGTACCGTCGTAGGCGACGCTCGCCTGCAGCGTGCCGGCATTGTCCGCAACCGTCACCACGGCATGGTGCACCGCGGTGTCGTAGTTCACGTAGGCCAGATCGCCCTTCCGCTCAACGATGGTGTACTCGTGCGTGCCCGGCTTCGCGTAGGAGAAGGCGTCGAAGCCGACGCTTCCGTTCGCGTCGTTGGTCGCGGTCCGGACGGGCTTGGCCCCGGCAAGCTGCTCAGCCGTCAGGTTGCCCTCGTACACATCGAAGGTAAACTCGCCGCCCTTGAGTACAATCGGCGTGTTGTCGTCCTTCTTCACGTAACTCTTCTGCGCACCGAGGGCCAGGCCGGTCGCGACCGGCTGGTAGGTGTTGGTGAAGGTCTCCGGGCCGGATGTGCTCGTCACGATCGCCTTCGCATTCAGTGCTCCGTTCCCGCCGTCTGTGACCTTCACCGTGTAGGTGAGCGCATGGGTGTCGTAGACCATGCCCGGCTCCGCGCCCAGCTGCTCCACGATGGTGTAGGTGAAGTCCTTGCTCGCGGCGCCGTCCAAGTCGGAGAGCTGGAACTCGCGCGTGAAGCTGACCTTGCCGTTTGCATCGTTCTTCGCGGTGTCGAGCACGTTGCCGGCGGCATCCTTCAGGTCGAAGGTGAACTCGCCGTCCGCGGGCGCGGTCGCGTGGTCGAAGCCGTCCGCGACCTTGATGGTCTTGGTCGCCGACAGGGTCGCAGAACCCGTCGCGTCGTAGGTGTTGTTGAAGGCGGGCACCGCAGCAGCACCGTCGTAGGTGACGGTCGCCTTCGTGTTGTTGTCACCGTCTTGCTCCACCTTAACGTGGACCTGCACCGTCTTGGAGTCGTAGACCACGCCGTCGACGGTCTGGCCCGCGCTCTCCTCTTTCAGGGTGTAGTCGTACTCGCCCAGGTTCAGGCCCTTGACGGTCAGCTTGACCTTGCCGTCCTGGTGGTTGGTGCCCTTGGCAACCTCGTTGCCGGCCTGGTCGTACAGGCCGAAGGTGAACGCGCCGTCCGTCAGCGCCTTGCCCGCGAGAACTTTCGTGGCCTCGACGGTGACGTCCGCCGTCGGCTTCGTGTTGGTGAAGGTCGGCACGGCCTTCTCACCGTCGTAGGTGGCGACCGCCTTTAGCGTGCCGTTCTTGTTATCAGTGACCCTAACGTGCACGTTCACCGTCTTGCCGTCG
>NZ_JADMUF010000006.1:62596-119727 GCF_015546965.1 Collinsella aerofaciens | reverse complement strand
CGTCGTAGGTGGCGACCGCCTTTAGCGTGCCGTTCTTGTTATCAGTGACCCTAACGTGCACGTTCACCGTCTTGCCGTCGTACACGACGGTCGAGTCGTTGCCGGCAACCTCCTTGATGGTGTAGTCATGGTCGCCCGGAGTGTCGTAGCCGATTGCCTGGAAGGTAATGTTGCCGTCCTTGTCATTCGTGACGGTCTCAATGGGCGTGCCTTCCGCCTTGTCACCCTTGTACAGAGCGAACGAGAAGTCGCCCCCTGCGAGCTCACCGCCCGTGAAGTGCTTCTTCGCCTTGAGCGTTACCGAGGTCCCCTTCGGGTGGTACGCGTTCGTGAAGGTCGGGATATCGTTCTTGCCGTCATAGGTGACGGTCGCCTTCGCCTTGTCGCCCTCCGCCTTCACCGAGACGTGAACCTTCACCACCTTGGTGTCGTAAGTGATAGTCGGATCGGCACCGACGTTCTCCTCCTTGAGCATGTAGTCGTACTCGCCGATGGTCAGACCGGTGAGGGCAAGATTGATCTTGCCCTCCTTGTCGTTCTGGACGGTCTGGACGGGATTACTCGTGGACGTGTCGCCTTGGTACAGGCCGAAGGCGAACGCGCCGCCCGTCAGCGCCTTGCCCGTGAGGGTCTTCGTCGCCTCGACGGTTGCACCGGCCGTCGGCTTCGCGTTGGTGAAGGTCGGCACGGCCTTATCGCCGCCGTAGGTGGCGACCGCCTTTAGCGTGCCGTTCTTGTTATCAGTGACCCTAACGTGCACGTTCACCGTCTTGCCGTCGTACACGACGGTCGAGTCGTTGCCGGCAACCTCCTTGATGGTGTAGTCGTGATCGCCCGGAGTGTCGTAGCCGATTGCCTGGAAGGTAATGTTGCCGTCCTTGTCATTCGTGACGGTCTCAATGGGCGTGCCTTCCGCCTTGTCACCCTTGTACAGAGCGAACGAGAAGTCGCCCCCTGCGAGCTCACCGCCCGTGAAGTGCTTCTTCGCCGCCAGGGTCACGGAACCCTTCGCAGCATAGCTGTTGGTAAAGGTGGCGAGGTTCACCTTGCCATCCTTGACCTCAGCCTTGATGGGCTTGGCCTCAGCGTCACCATCCTTCTTCACCGTCACGCCCGTGACGGTCAGCTTGGCGTCCACGTCCTCCACCGTCACCGTGGCGGTGTAAGCGGAGGCGTCCATCGTCCAGCCGGCGTTCTGCACGCCGTCCACCACCGCGTCGTCATCGGCGTCGTGCGCCTCGGAAAGCGTGAACGTGTATGTACCGGCCTTGTTGAACTTCATGCCGGAGAAGTCGACCGTCTGGCCGTCCTTACCTGTGATCGCGTCCTTCGTGGCCCGGGACTCCGCATGCGCGTCGCCCGCCAGGTCATCCGACACCGTCAGGTCGCCGGCAGCGATCTTCGCCTGCATGTCCGACGTGGCAGCCAGCGTGAACGAGAACTCCTTGTCCGTGCTCTCGGTGCCGGAGATCTTCTTCGTTACCTGTGGGGTCAGTTTGTCGCTGGCTTCCGCCGTGTAAGTGTTGGTGAACACCAGCTTGTTGTCTTCGGCCAGCGTGCCGTTGGAATTCTGCGGGGCAATCTTGCCCGAGATGCTATCGCCTTCTTCAGTCAGATTCTTGTCACCCTGCTTGCGGCCGGTCAGCTTATAGCCCGCGGGCATCTCGTCCTTGCCGGTCAGCTCCTGCACCGTGTAATTGTCACCCTTGGCAAGGCCGTACACGCGAATCGTCTCGTCGGCCTTGATAGCATGGGTGTCGCCGTTCTTCAAATCGAACACGTCGCCGGCTTGCTTTCCGGCCCCAGCGTTCTTGAACACTGCAGCCTTGTAGGTCTGCCCCTCGGGCACGGTGAACTTGAAGGTGAACCCCGCGTCCTTATTGCCCGTCAGGCCACCGGACACGTCAACCTTCTTCGTCACCTCGAGGCTCGCCTCGCGTTCGTTCGCCACGCGCACGCAGGTGGCGCCGGTGAACAGGGCGTTCAGATTCATGTCGCCCAGGTCGGTGCGGGCGCCCTTCGCATTAGTGACACCAGGCTTATCCTGCGTGATGCCCATACGTATCCAGCCCGTCTCGGTCTCCAGGCGGTAGGGTTCGCCCTCTTTGGTGGGCCCATACTGGTAGACACGTCCATTGGCGCCGTACTTGAGATGTACCTCATCCTCGCCGCCCTTGGCGTCATTGTTCCAGGAAAGGTTGCCGTTGCCGTCGAGCGTCCCGTCGGACGTCTGGCGCTGGCCCTTGATCCACGTGAGCGTGTTGTCGATGTCGCCCTCTGCGCCAAACTGGCCCAGGCTCTTCATGAGCGTGCCCGGCCCCACGAACGTCGAGACGTCGTCATCGGCCGTACCAGCATCGGCATGGACGCCGTAATCGTCCACAATCACCTTGGTGAGCGTGTCGTTAAGCAGGAAGCCCTCGGGCGCCGAGACCTCCTTTAGGAAGTAGGTGCCATTCTTGAGCGGCTTGTTGCCGTCGCTCGTACACGGGAATATGCCCGCCCCTTCGAGCCGGACCGGGTTGTCGACCGACCCCGTCGTCAGGGTGTCATAGGGGCCCTGGTCGTCCTTGGGCACAACCTTGCCGTTCGCGTCCGTTGTCGCCTCGTACAAGCCGAACGTCGCGCCGTCTACGGGGTTGCCCTCGGTATCGGTTTTCTGCACGAACAGGCGATTCTGGATGTTCGTGACGAGCAGGCGCGTGGCGAACTGCCGCTTGAAGTTCGTGCCGTCTGCGATGTCGTCGCTGTACACGTGGACGGTGTTCTCAGGCGTCGCGTCGCCGATCGAGCTCGCCGTTGTGTGGTAGATGGCCACCGTGTACTCGGCATCCTTGCGGGCATCACCGCTCAGCAGGTAGTAGTACTTGGAGATGTCACCGGGCAGGTATGGAATCTCCACCTGATATTGGCCGCTTGTGTTGAGCGTGAAGGCATGCAGGTCCTTCTTCGCCGCCTCGATGGCGCCGGCCATGCTCGGCTCCTTGGCGAGGGTGTATCCCCCTCCCGTCGATGGATCGCCCGACACGGCATACCAATTGCCCTGATCTTCGATACCCGTGCTCGCGCTTTTATCGCGCTTGAGCACCACAGCGAACAGTATGCCGGAGCCCGGGCTAACGGTCTCGTTGGACTTCGTCAGGTCATCATTCGCCTTGTACACGGTCGACGGCGCGGTGATGGTCTCCTTCGAGCCGGCGAACGCACCGCTCTGCCAAACGGAGCTGTCCGCGTCCATACCGCCGCGGTTGATGATGACGCCGCCCGCGCCGTCCTTGTCGCTCGTGGGCACGTACTCGAGCTGCATGCTACCGCCCGTCGCCGTGAGACACGAGCGGTATCCCTTGGGCACGCCCGTCTCCTTCAGGAGGTAGTACCTGTTGCCGTGATCCTTCCCGTAGAGATCGTCGAAGTTGATGACGCCGTTGTCCACGTCATTCGTGAGCGTTAGACGGCCGGCCTCGTCCGTGGTGCCGGAGCCGAGGGGCTCGCCCTTTGTCTGAAAGTCCTTGTCGGTCTTATAGAGCTTGAACTCGGCACCCTGTACGAACTTGCCGTCCTGGTCGAACTTGATGATGTCGGACTCGGGCACCGTCACGAGGTTGAACTTGAGCTCCATGTTGGAGTCGGTGGCGCCGCGCTCCAGGTAGAAGAACTTGAGGGTGTGTTTGGTGTCTTTGGCGAAGGTGCTGCCGTTCCAGCTCGTGTCGCCGGCCTTGCCCGCCTTCTGGTACTTGCCCTTCAGCGTGTCGTTGTAATTGTCGTTTACCTTAATGTCGCCCGTATGAAAGTTGATGCTCAGACTCGCGCGGTTGTGAATACCGCCGATATCACCCACGAGGACATCATCGATGAACACCCAGACGTCATCATCGCCGGCGAACTCGAAGGTCATCTCATTATTATTCATCTCATTATTATTGTTCGTCAGGCCGTCGTTGGGCTGCACGAATCGCGTGGACATTGAGAGACCGAAGTGGTGGTTGACGGGTTTGCCGCCGTTGTAGCGCGAATCACCGGTGTTGTCTGCCTTGATGCCGTTTTGGACGAGCTGGCCGTTTTCCTCTTTGAACACCTTGTCTGCCGCGTCGAACGGGAAGAACTGACCCTGGTGGGACGAATCGCCCACTTTGTCAATGCCCCAGGTGTCATAGACGTCGAAGGCATTCTTGTCAGCATTGTAGGCTGCGTAGTTTTTGGAGCTGTCATAGACGTAGTAGCCGTCCTGAACCTTGAGGAGGCCCGTCACGCCAAAATAGGACGTCTTGCCGGTCTGGGCAGAGGAATCGAACAGGTAGCGGAGGGACTCGCCGTCCCAGGTTTCGGAAAGCTTCGGGTAGCCGCCGAAAAGCGTGTTGTTGACAATGTTTTGCTCTGGTCTCGTGCCGCCCGTCCAATGGTTGAGCGGCCCATCACCCTGGCCGTCGTTAAACTGGAACTTGTGGCCTGCGTTGACGCCGCCGCTGCCGGAAACCGACAGATGGTTATCGGGATTCACCCAGTAATCAAACAGGTTGATTGTTGTCCCCGAAGGCGAAATCGTCGGAACCGTGTGGTCCGAAACCGCCGCTTCCGCACGGGTCGGAAGGAAGAAACTCGCTGTCAGCGCGACGGCGAGGGCCAGAACAATCACATATGGCGAGACCGGGCGCAGCCCACGACGGCGGCCATAAGACATGACGGACCACCGCTCGCGCGGCCGGTGCCCACCAAGAAGTTCCCTGCTGGGACACCCCCCCCCGGTAACAATATTCATGAGTAGAGACGTCGTCTCTCTGAGCTCCTGCATTATTTCCTCCCCAGTCACACGGCGACCTGCCCGGGTGCTCCCCGGGGGCCGAGGCAGTCTGGCACATGCCCGCAGTCGTTCAAGAAATACCAACCCCCGCATATGTCTCTCAGGATATCTTAGCCTTTTTATGTAGCATTTTAATTTTATGGTTACCGACTACCGTTCGCCGACTTTTTTCGACCGCTCGCCCATTCCAAATTTGAATAGGTTTTACCGCTCACTCGAAAACAGGGGGTGCGACGATAAAATCTCCCGTTTGGAGTCAGGTGATATTGAAAAGCCAGACGATTGGCCTTCCAATATCACCTGACCTCAACGGAAAGCCTTGCGTTTAGCCGCTGGCAATCTTGTTTCCCAACATGAAATCGACAGCCCCTACGATTTTGATGTCATAGACGGCCGTTGGATGGTCACCATCCCCGACAATCAGAATCTTCTCGTACGAATCAGGTATTTTTTTCCTAGCACCACAAATCATGAAAGGCGACTGCAGCTCTACGGGAATCTGGATGCAGCAGAACTACCCTGTTCCCTTTGCGCCAATGGGGTGCAGAGTAGCTAATTTGGGACGGGGCTTTTTTGACTACTTTTTATGCTAGTCAAAAAAGCCCCGTCCCAAATTAGCTCCCCCCGTCAGCGGGTGCCGCCCAGAATGACAAATGTCACCCTGGGCGGCGCGGAACCCCTACAGCAGGGTGACGCTAAAGCTGCGTTTATCGGTGGCACCCGGTGCCAAAGTAATGGTGTTGACCTTGTGCTCAAAGACGTCGTCCTCGGTGTCCATGGTGGTGTGGCCGGTCCAGGGCTCGAGCGCCACAAACGGGGCGTCGTTGGCGGCAGACCACACGCCGATGTACTTAAAGCCCTCAAAGTCGATCTTGACGCCGTGACCCGACTTGCGTCCGCGCAGGGTGAGCGTGGAGCCGGGAACGTCGGTGAACATGATGGCGTCGTTATCGAAGCTGCGGTGCGTGATAGGCAGCACGTCCGAGTTGTCGGGAGCCTTGTAGCTGCCCTCGAACGTCATGAGGCCATCGGGCGTAATGACGGGCGCCTCGTTGGTCCATGCCTCGGTAAATGCCAGCTCGTAATCCTCGAATGCCTCGTCCTCGGCACCGGGGGCGGGCACGTTAAATGCAGGGTGGCCGCCCACCGAGAACGGCAGGTCCACGTCGCCGGTGTTGGTGACGGCAAAGGTCTGCGTGAGCGTGGCGTCGCCGGTCAGGGCATAGGTCATGTTGAGCTTAAAGTGGTAGGGGAAAGCCTTGAGCGACTCAGGCGTATCGGTGATCTCGTACGTTACCGAGGAGCCGTCCTCCGAAACCTCGACCAGCTTGTGCTCAACGATGCGCGCGATGCCATGGCGCGCCATCTCGCAGGTGCCGGCGGCAGATGTCGCCGTGTTGTTGCGCAGCGAGCCCACGATGGGGAACAGGATGGGCGCATGCTTGCCCCAAAAGGCGGGATCGCCCTGCCACAGATACTCGTTGCCGTTGAGGGCAAGGCTCGTGAGCTGGGCACCCATGGAATCGATGGCCGCGGTGAGGCCGCCGCGCTTGATGGTGGTGACGGTGGACATGCTACTTCCTCCAAAAGTAAACAATAATACCGAGGGCCATTGTCCCACTCTTGGGAGCAGTGCGGGGCGGCGGCGCAGCTATTGGGCGATCACATAGAGATCGAACCCACCCTGTGGCGTGGAATCGACCGTATTGGGCGCTTGGGAGTTAAAGCTCACGGGCACCATGCGCTTTGAGGCACGGAAGCGCGTGCCATCGGTGGCGACGGGAGGCTCATCGACGGTGAGCTCATAGTCGCCGGGCTTGAGCTCGATGCCATCGCCGTCGGAGTTGACGTACTGATACTCGTCGACCGCCTGCCCCTTGAGCGTGCGGCCCACGATGTGGATGAGCATCTGGCTGTCGCCGCGGGCGGTATCCCATGTCGCACCGTCCTTAACCTCGACCGACACATGCACCGAGCGCGTGCGGCTGAGCGATTGCTCGACAGACATCTCGACCTTGGCGGCATCTTCGCGCTGTTGTTCCACATGGCTCCAGACATTTCCGATCGCCGAGCAAGCGATGACGCCGGCCATGAAGGCGATGAGGATGGGGCCGAGCGGGGAGCGGCGGCCCGCGTCTTCCTCGCGAGCTAGGTCGGGGCGATGCGTGGGCGCAGGCGCCTGAGCACCCTGCGCGGGCACGTCGAGTATGCTGAAGGATGCCGTGCTGCCGGGGTCGATGTTATGGCGCGGCTGCGGGGTCTTGGCCGGCGAGATGGACATGTCCGCCGGCTCGCCCAGTGTGGCCGTGGCATCGGCCTTAGCCTCGTCGGCCTCGGCCTGGGCCCAGGCCTGTTCAAAGGTCAGGGGTTCGGCGGAGTCGGAAGCGGCGTCCGTCTCGACGGCATCGTTGCCGGTCTCGTCCTCGTCGCTCGACACGTCAGGCGGCGCGGGCTCGTCCCACTCCTCGTCCGGAGCTTCGCCCTCGCTATACCACCATTCAAAGTTATCGATATCCATACGGGGCGCCCCTTAGGCCTCGCAAATAAACACTTGCTAGCCTTATACCCCCAGACGGCGCTGGAGCTCGCCGGCACAGACAGGAAAACCATCACAACATTCGACGGTTTTTCTCGTTTTTGAGATTTTCATCGAATGTTGGGACGGTTTGGGCAGCATCCACACCGCGAATGTGACAAAGGGACTGTCCCTTTGTCACATTTGGAGGGCGACGGGGATTTGGATGCAGCAGAAGTCCTCTTGATGGGATTCGTCGTAGCTCGTGGTGTCCAGGTAGCAAAAGTCGAAGGCGTTGCCGATGGGCTGGAGCGCATGCTCGTCCATGCAGGCGACGATGGCGCGGATGCCCTCGGGTTCGTACGGCATGCCCCAGCGGCTCATGCACAGGTATGTGCACTCGGGCAGCACCTCCACGCCAATTTCCGACAGCTCGTCAGGGTCGCTCGGCAGCATCTGCTCGACACCGCGTGGCAACACGGCAAAGGAGCCGGCACCGGCGATAGGGTCATCGGAATGCAGTGCCTCGCGACGCAGCATGGCGCCCCAACCGCGCATGGGGCGTGTGCCCGTGAGCGCACGCATGCATAAGATCGCCCGCATGAGCGTGGGGTGGAGCATCGAGCGGCCGCGCTCGATATCGGCAGGGAACTCCTCAAAGACCACGTAGCGACGCTCGAACTGCTTGAGCTCCGGCTTGCCCTCGCGCTCGCGCCAGTAAACCGCCTCGTCGTAAAAGCTCAGACGCTCCTGAACGCTAGCGCGCTCGGCCTTAAGGCTGGCAATCTGCTCGTCGAGCGCCTGCACTCGCGAGCGCAGGTGCTCGGTCATCTCGCCGATGTCGAACGTCGAAGTCAGGCGGTCAATCTCGTCGAGCTCCAGCCCCAGGTCGCGCAACATGCAGATGAGACGCATGAGCGGAATCTGCGTAGGCGAATAGAACCGATAGCCCTTTTCGTTGACCACGGCGGGCTTAAACAAGCCGATCTTGTCGTAATAGATGAGCGTTTGGCGAGAAACGTTAAACAAGCTCGCCATCTCGCTGATCGCATACATGCCCGTCTGCATAGGTCCTCCCGACGCACCAAAGCCCGCCGCCCACAAGGGCAGCGGGCTCAAACACTACTCGTATCCTACCCTAAATACGCCTATGACCAGCGCTTATAGTTTTTGCACGTCACGCCGACGGCCTCGAGCGCCTTGGCGGCGATATGATGCACCGCGTCGTCGAGCGTGGCGGGGCCGTTGTAAAACGTGAGCATGGGCGGCATGAGCATGACGCCCGGCACGCGCGCCAGGCGCGCCATGTTGTCGACATGAATGGCGCTAAAGGGCGTCTCGCGCACCATAAGCACCAGGCGGCGCTGCTCTTTCATCTGCACGTCGGCCGCGCGCAGCAACAGGTTTTCGCTGTAGCCGCTCGCGATGCCGGCAAGCGTCTTCATGGAGCAAGGCGCCACAATCATGCCGTCGACCGGATAGGTACCGCTTGCGATGGCGGCGCCGATGTTCTTGTTGTCGTAGACCACATCGGCGTGAGCGGCAAACTCGTCGATCGTCATGCCGAGCTCCTGCTCGATGGTGATCTCTCCCCCGCGCGTGACGACAAGCGCCGACTCGGCGCCGACCTGGCGCAGGCACTTGAGGCACTCGAGGCCCAGCGCGGCACCACTGGCACCAGAAACTCCAACGACAATGCGACGGGGGCGGGCAGAAGACTCGGACATGACAACTCCTTTGTTACTTGGCAGGGCTACTTACTAGAAAGCAAGCTCGGCGGCCCACTTGTCCATGTCGATCTCCATGAACTGCGAACGGATGAAGTTCTTCTTGAGGTTGAACGGAACCGTGCAGTCGAAGATGGCCTTGCAGGCGATGCCGTGCTCGCGGATCGAAGGATCGAACGCGGGGTCGTTGGACGGATCGAGCACGTGGCAGTGGCAGCCGGGGATGGTGATGAGGTCGACGTCGGCCTGGAAACGCGTGGTCATGGCCCACATCACGTCGCTCATGTCGAAGATGTCGACATCCTCGTCGACCAGGATCACATGCTTGAGCTCGGAGAAGGCCGAGAAGGCGAGCATGGCGGCGTTGCGCTGGCGGCCCTCGTCATTCTTGCTCGACTTCTTGAACTGCATGATGGCAACGAACTTGCCGCCACCGCAGGGAGCAGCGTGAACGTTGAGCAGACGACCCGGGATAGCGGTCTCGACCATCTTGTAGATGGAAGCCTCGGTGGGGATGCCGGCCATGGACACGTGCTCGTGCGAAGGACCGATGCAGCTCTCCATGATGGGGTTGACGCGCGTGGTGACGGCGGTGATCTTGATCACCGGGCAGACCTTGGCGCCACCGGTGTAGCCGGGGAACTCGGGCATGGCATAGCCGTGGCCGTTGACGTCCTCGTTGATGGTCTCGTCGTGCATGAGGTAGCCCTCGAGCACGTACTCGGCATTGGCGATGCACTTCTGCGGAACGGTGACGCAGTCGGCGAGCTCGACGGCATGGCCGCGCAGGGCGCCGGCGATCTGCAGCTCGTTAAAGCCGAGCGGCGTGGTGGGAGCCTCGAAGCCGCAGCACATGTACACGGCGGGGTCCAAGCCGATGGAGATGGAGATGGGCATATCCTCGCCGCGCTGGCAGTACTCGTCAAAGAACGCACCCAGGTGACGGCTGCCCGGGGTGATCCACATGGCGAGCTTGTCCTTGTCGACGCAGGAGAAGCGGTGGATGGTCACGTCGGACTGGGAGCCGTCGGGGCTCGTGCCGTAGGCGAGGCCCATGGTGATGTAGGGGCCGCCATCGACGGGTGTGTTGGTGGGGGCGGGAACGATCCTGCGCAGGTCGAAGCCCTCGTCGGTCGCCTTGTACACGACCTCCTGGCAGTCGACGTGCTTGCCCTCGGCGATCTGCTCGGGGGCGATCAGGTTCTCGAAGCGCCTGCCGATCTCGAGGCCCAGGTGCTCCTCGTCCAGGTCGAGCAGGGCGGCAACGCGCTTGCGGCTGGCAAGCATGCCGATGCAGACCTTTGCGTCGTCAAAGCCCTTGACGTTGTTGAAGACCATGGCCGGACCCTCTTTGGTCGGGCGCATGACGGTGCCGCCGGCGCCGACGTGACGGTAGACGCCCGAGACCTCGGCATCGGGATCGACCTGGGTGTCGGTCTCGAGCAGCTGGCCCGGCATCTCGCGCAGGAAGTCGAGCGCGGAACGCAGGTCGTGGATCTGGGAAGCATCGGTAGTGGACATAGCGTGCTCCTTTCGGGAGAGAGCCCGGCGACGGAGTGCCGCCGGGTTGGTTTATGTTTGGGGGCGGAGCGCTCACTGATTGAGCGCCCGGCTCAAATCGAGCATTCAACTAAGCCCGAGTGATGGTCCAAGCCAAAGCGCTCGGCTGCTTACATCAGGCCGAAGACGTGGAACCAGGCGGCCTCGACCAGCACGACGATAAAGACGACCGCGGTCAGCGGGATGCCCATGCGCATGGCCTCTTTGGAGGTGTAGCCACCGGCGTCCTTGCCCTCGCCAATGAGGATCGGCAGGTTGTGGAACGGCAGGATGTAGTGGATGTTGATGGACGTGAAGACGATGAGCGCCACGGCGAGCGGGCTCACGCTGGAGCCAGCGGCAAAGCTGATGAACGCCGGTACGCACACGCCGAGCACAGCCATAACCGAGCCCATGAACATGTGGATGATCATGGAGAGCGCGGCGACGAGCAGGGCGAACAGGAAGATGTTCTCGGGCACGGAGCTGGGGAGCACGACGTCAGCGATCCAGGCGTTCATGCCGGTGGCACCGCCCACGGAGCCCACGGCCATGGCAGCCGTCAGGAACATGAGGGACTTGATGTCGACGGCGTTCCAGCTGGCGGGGGTGAGGACCTCACCGACGAGGGGCATGGCGAGCGCGACGCCGATGGCCAGGGTAACCCAGCCGATGTAGTCGCCCGAGACGGTGAGCCACAGCGCGATGGCGATGACAAGCCACACGATGGTGCGGATCTCCTTGACGGAGAGCTTGCCGAGCGCGGCCTGCTTGGCCACGATCTGCTCGCGATCGTAGACGAGCTCCTTGCTGGGCTTAAAGAGGAAGAGGCCCAGGAACAGGGTGCACAGCAGCGCGACCAGCATAGGCACGCTCATGTACAGGAACCAGTCGACGAAGGACGGGCTCATGCCGCCGGCCTCGGCGCTGTACTGCGCAACGAGCGGGTTGAGCGTGGAGTCGCCCGTCAGGAAGAACATGGAACCCGGGGCGGCAGCGGCAAACACGAGGAAGCCGAGCTTGCCCTTGTCGTCATCACCGTAGCCGGCGGACTCGGCGATGACCGAGACGACGGCCAGGATGAGGAAGGCGCGGGGGAACGGGTGCGGGATCAGCAGCGACAGCACAAAGGTGAGCGCGAAGATCGAGATGATGAGCGACTTGGCGTCGCGCACGAACTTGAGCATGAACGCGTAGGCGATGCGCTCGCCCAGGCCCGACTCCTTAACCGCGCTGGCGATGAGGTAGGCGCCGATGACGAGCCACATGGTGGCCTTGGTCCACGAGCTAAACGTGGAGGCGACCGTCGCCGAAATGCTCGCGGCGCCCGTGTCGTCCACGCACACCTTAAACAGGACGAGCAGCGCGCAGTAGAGCAGGCCCACAAAGCCCGGCTGTGCCACGCCACATGCCCAAAACACCACCGTGGCGAGCGTCAGCGCCAGACAGGTCTGACCGCCGACCGTGAGCTCGACCGTCGAGCTCAGCTCCGCCAAAGGAAGAAACTTCACCAGCAAAAAGACAACGATACCCAGCACAAAGCCAATTTCGCGCTTGGTGATCTTAAACGCCTTCTTTTCCGCTTCCATCTCCCCACCTTTCTTGTTGGGGGCGCTCCGGACTCACAGCGGCCTTGCCGCTAAAAAGGGGCGCCCGTTATTGGACACCCCTTACGTTGCGCTGTGTTGTGACAATACAGTCAAGCGAGATTTTTTGGATGGGAAGCGATTCCCTGGACAGAAAACCGTCCCAACATTCGACGGTTTTCCTCGATTTCGAGATTTTCATCGAATGTTGGGACGGTTTGGGCAGCCGGTCAACCGTGCCATGTGACAAAGGAACAGTCCCTTTGTCACATCGCGAGGGCCGTGCGGATGGTTGGGTCGTTGAGAGCCTCGCGGAGCCAGGGGGCTAGCTGCTCGGGATGACCTTGCAGGTAGCCATCGAGCTCGGAGGGCGCCACGCGGCGTACTTCCGAGATTTCCTCTTGGTTGATATGTAGCTCGCCCGGCTCGACGCGAGCCAGATAGACCTCGCACCATTCGCACTCGCAGCGGCCGTCGCCGTGATCCTCGCGGTACACCACGTGCCCCAGGTGCTTGAGCTCGCCGGGCTCGCGCGTGATGCCAAGCTCTTCGTTGATGCGACGCACCGTCGCAGCGGCGACGTCCTCCCCCGGGAGCGGATGGCCGGCGCAGCTATCGGCCAGCACCCCACCCCACAGGCGCTTGAGCGGACTGCGGCGGCAGAGCAGCAGACGAGTGTCTTCGCCCTGGCCCTCGACCAGAAGCGTCAGGAATGCTTGGTGCAGAATGCCCTCGCCGGTATGGGCTTTGATGCGATCGACAGGAGTGAGCACCTCGCCGGTCGCGGCATCGACCGCCACGACCTCGGCGCCCGCACCGCCCTCGTCCCAGCCGGCACGCAATATGCGGGCTGCGGTTTCTTCGAGCGCGGCGATGAGCTCCTTGGTGGTGTTGAGCACGCGCTGCAGATCGTCCTTGCTCGCCTGCTCAACATGAAAACCCGTGCTTGCGGTCACCGGCACGCCAAAACGCGTGGCCAGTGCCGCTGCAATGTCGTGCGCCGGGATCTCGTCGCGATGGCACGGAACGGCCAAGATGCTCACGGTCGCCGTGCGTCCGGGCTCGGGTCGCGGAATGGCCTGCGCCGTGGCGCCCAGATGTGCGAACTCCGGCGAGCAGGCGTACACCACCATGCCTCGCGGCGTCACCGTCAACTGGGCCTCGAGCGTAAACTTGCCCTCGCCCACTGCAACCTTTGTCGTGTGCATACCCATGGGATCTCCTGTCGCCCGCGGTTTACTCGAGACCATCTTCGCCTGTATTGCGACTATACAGGCAAGCGCAGAATGTGACAAAGGCGCTGCTTTTTGTCGTATTCTGCTAGAGTTGCAGAGACTGAATCTAGCTCATATAACGCAACATGGGAGCAACTGCCTTGACCACCGCAACCTCGTCCACAACAGCATCAACCGCTGCCGCGCTTTCACCCGCGCGCACCAACCTTTGCCTGGCGCTGCTCGTGTTGTTGGGCTTTTCGCTCGGCTGCTCGGAGTTCGTGGTTATCGGCATCGAGAGCGACCTGGCGACGGAACTCGGCATCTCACTTGCCACCGCAGGCCAGCTCATCAGCGTGTTCGCGCTCGTCTACGCCATCGCGACGCCGGTGCTTGCGCTCAGCACGGGACGCTTCCGCCGCTACCAGCTGCTCGTGTGCTACAGCATTGTCTTTGTGCTCGGCAATCTTGTCATGGCGTTGGCGCCCAACTTCCAAGTGCTGTTTGCCTCGCGCATCATCTTGGGCTCCGTCTCGGGCGCACTGCTCGCCGTAGGCGTGACGTATATCCCCGAGCTGCTGTCTCCGCAGCAGACCTCGCTCGCCATCTCGGTGGTGTACGGCGCTTTCTCCGTGGCGATGGTCTTTGTGACCTCGATCGGCAAGTTTGTGGCCGATACGCTCGACTGGCACGTTGCCATGTACGGTACGCTCGCCTTCGCCGTTCTGATCTGTACTGCGCTCGTGGCGTTTATGCCGCGTGCCGGACAGACCGATGAGCCTGCCACATTCCGCGAGCAGGCGGGGCTTCTGCGCGAGCCGAGCATTATCACCGGCATGCTCATCTTTTTGTTTGGCGTGGGGTCGGTCTACGTGTTTTACGGCTACGTGACGCCCTATCTGGAGCAGGTGTTGGGCATGGGCACCGTCCAGGCAAGCACTACACTCATGGCCTACGGCGTGTTTTGCCTGATCTCGAACATCTTGGGCGGATGGATCGACGCGCGTTTTGGCATGAAGGCGCTGCTCGTGACGTTTACGCTGCAGGCAGCGGCACTGTTTGGACTGTTTGCCGTGGGCGCCGCCATGCCCCTCGCACTCGTTTTTGTCTTTAGTCTGGCGATGCTCATGTATCTGTTCTCGGTCTCGTGCATCACGCACTTTATGGACGTGGCCCGCAGCCGTCACCCCAAATCGATGGTGCTCGCGAGCTCGGTGGAGCCCATGGCGTTTAACGTCGGCATCTCGTTTGGCACCGCGGTGGGCGGCGCCGTGGTAAGCGGAATTGGCATTGCCTACGTGGGCGCCGTTGGCGCCGCGTTCTCGCTCGTGGCCTGGGTACTCACGCTAGTGACGATCAAGCTCGCCCGCTGGGAGCGCAAGCGGGCAGCACAATCTTCGATGCAGGCATAGGGGCAAACATAGCCCAAGGTGGCGAGCGACCGGTGAAACCGTCCCATACAAGTGGTGTTTATCCGCCCGCAAGCTCCAGCAGTGCAATTTCGTGTACTTCAGATACACGCTTTTCCACAATTTCGTGTATTTTAAGTACACGAAATCGTACTAAACTATGTATTTGAAATACACGGAATTGGAAAGGCGGCTCCATGCGCAGATCAATCGAATCCGTCATCGAATCATGGGCGACAGAGGACGCGTCGCGCCCCCTCCTCATCCGTGGTGCGCGACGCGTGGGCAAAACGTACGCTGCCGAGGAAATCGGCAGACGAATCGCCGGCGATGCATTTGTCAAACTCGACTTTCAGACCGATCTTGAGCTGATTGCCCCACTGTTCGACTGCCCCACCGACGACGTAGACACCATCGTGGCACGAATCTCAGACTATAAGCGCACCCCCATTCGCAAGGAAACCGCATTCATCCTGTTTGACGAGGTGCAGCTCTGCGAACGCGCGCTCAACTCGCTTCGCTTTTTCTCGGGTTCGGGCTGGCGCATATGCGCGACCGGCAGCCAGCTCGGCGTCGCCACGCGCAAGCGCAAGTTGCCTTTTCCCAGCGGCGTCCGTCAAGAGACCATGCATCCTATGTCGTTCGAGGAGTTTCTCTGGGCGCTCGGTGAGGAGCAGATGGCGGATGCCATTCGCGCCCACGCCGGCACGCTTGAGGCCTACGTCGCGCATCAAGCCACGCTCAGCCTGTTTCATCGATACCAGATCGTGGGCGGCATGCCCGCCGCCGTCAACGCATATCGCAAGACACTATCCATCGAAGACGCGCGCGTCGAGCAGCGCGAAATCGACGAGACCTACACCGCCGATATGACCGACCCCGAAAACGGGATCAGCGGCGTGGCAGCGCGCAAGGTCTGGCGCTCCATTCCATCCCAGCTGCTACGATCCTCAACCAAGAAATTCAAGTACTCCGAGGTCGAACGCGGAGGCCGACGCGCAAAGCTCATCGAGCCACTCGACTGGCTCGAGGGCGCCGGCATCATATCGGTCAACAACCTGACCGAAGGCATCGAACCTCCCCTCGTCCCCTTCGACGACGAAGACGGGAGCTTCTTTAAAGTCTATCTTCTCGATACGGGCCTCATGTTCTACAAACTCGGTATCAACCCGCGACTCTGGCTCGACCTCAAAGAGGATTCCGCCATTGCGCTGTCTTCCGACTTTCGAGGTGCCTTGGCGGAGAACTCGGTCATGCAGGCATTTTCGGGCAATGGTTTGCAGACGTATTACTGGATGCCACCGTCGTCTTGGAAGACGAACGGCGAGCTCGATTTTCTACTTCAGACCGACCGTATGGAGATCGTTCCCGTCGAGGTAAAATCCGCACGCAACGTGCGCGCGAGAACCCTCGGGTCGTTTATGGAAAAAGCCCGGTCGCCGTACGCCTACATATTGTCCGAGAACAATTTTGCCCGCAGCGAAACCGATGACGGACGCGAGCTGCGCCACCTCCCCTTGTACGCAGCGGGCTTTATCGGAGCAAACTGTCTCAAGGCCAGTCTGTAAGCCCCGCGCAACCGCCCTGAAAGGAAACCGCTCATGCAACGCATTCTGTTTATTTGCCACGGGAATATCTGTCGCTCGACGATGGCTGAGTCCGTGTTTACCGAGCTGGTGCGCCGTGCTGGGCGCGAGGCGGAATTCGTTATTGATTCCGCCGCGACCTCGACCGAGGAGATTGGCAATCCGCCGCATCATGGCACGGTTGCCAAGCTGCGCGAGGTCGGGATTCCCGTCGTTGCCCACCGCGCGCGCCAGGTGCGTCGCGCGGAGTATGGCGACTGGGACCACATTGTCTATATGGATGCCGAGAACGCGCGCGGTCTTTGTCGCATTTTTGGCGATGACCCCGACGGCAAGATTTCGCGCCTGCTCGATTGGACCGACCGCCCCGGCGACGTGGCCGACCCCTGGTACACGGGCAACTTTGATGCCACGTACCGCGACGTGCTCGCCGGCTGCACGGCCATGCTCGAGCAGCTGTAACCACACGGACGCGCGGGCTCACGAGCCATACCATCGGCATAAAACGAGCGTGGATTTTCTCCCGTATACAAATCGAGCGTGGATAATCTCCCACTTTGAGCGCGAAACGGCGCTCAAAGTGGGAGAAAATCCACGCTCGATTACTCGTCGACGATCTCGGCGAGCCAGACGTTCAACGTATCGACTTCGGGGCAGCAGAACTTTGCCGTGCCTGGCTCGTTGCCGGGCACGGTACCGCCATAGCGCAGGATGTCGATATAGGGAAAGCCCACATGGCAGGCCATGGCGCACATCTTGCCGCGGTCTCGGTCGAAGTCGAAGACGTCGCCGGGCTTGTGACCATGGTGGCAGAGGCACGCACCCAGCTGGTCCACGCAGCTCACGCGGATACGCGGACGCTTGCCACGCGGCGCGCCGAGCGGTTTACCTTCGCCCGCGGGCTTGGCGCCCTCGTCGGCGCTACTCATGGTCGATCACGTCCAGGCAGGCCTCGATGGGCAGGCCGGCAGACTTGTCCTCCTGATCGGCATTGCGCTCGATAAGCTCGGCCACTACGCGCATGGCATCGGCCGTTGCACGCTGCAGACTCCAGCCGGCCATCACGCGACCGACGAGCACCGCCGAGAACGTATCGCCCGTACCCGGGAAGTAAACCGGGATCAGGTCGAAGGGAATCGTGAAGTACTCCCCCGCCACGTGGTCGTAACCGATGACGGCGTTCGTGCCATTGACTACGGCGCTCGTAATGACCACAGACTTGGCACCCAGCTCGCGCACGGCGTCCACAAGGATGCGAGCCTCATCGGCCGTCATCTGCTCGGCCATGGGCGTATCGGTGAGCAGGCATGCCTCGGTGTAGTTGGGCACCGCGTAGTCGGCGCACTCGAGCAGGCTGCGCATGAGGCCGATCGTGGACTCGGGCACGCCGGCGTAGAGCTTGCCGTTATCACCCATGATGGGATCGACAAACACTTTGGTGCCCTTTTGCGCGCGACGGTGGCAGAAGTCCGAAATGATGCGCGTCTCTTCCTCGGTCACAATAAAGCCGGTGGAGATGGCGTCGAATTCAAAGCCGAGCTCCTCCCAGATGGCAAGGCTCTGGCGCACGTACTCCGTGGTGTCGTGGATGTAGAACTTGGGATAGTTGAGCGTATCGGACACGAGGGCCGTCGGCAGGTTGTGAATACGGTAGCCCATGTGCGACAGCACCGGTAGCATGGCCGAGAGCGCGACCTTGCCGTAGCCGCACATATCGTTGATCAGCAGCAGCTGAGTGTTCTTCATGAGAGTCCCCCCTTGGGTCGGGAGCGGCGCAAAGTCGCCACAGTGCGACTAAGTGTAGCGCAGGGACCGTTGCGAGCAGGCGCCAGGGCCGCGAAGAGCGCATTGTTGCGGAAAGGTTTCGAAAATGCAGCGTCGGCCGGTTACGGCGTTTGGGAAAACGCCGTAACTAATTAATTTGGTACCTTGACAATTATTTCTTGCGCTCATAGATTAGTTAGGTACAAAACAGTCCCACTACCTAACTAAAGAAAGGAGCAGCACGAATCCATGTGCGATGAAACCATCACCCTTCGCCCGCACGAGCCCGGCGGTGACCCGGCGGAGCCGGCAGACGCACCCGAGGCGTTCAACGAAGACGACCGGCTAGCCAAGCACATCCTCAATAACCTGGGCTTTTTCGGCCATTACTTGCACTTTCACGGTGGAGGTGTGTCCGGCAAGGCACCCATCATCTGCCTGCTCGCCAAACAGCCCGGCGGCGAGATGTCGCAGCAAGAGCTCGGCATGCACTTTGACCTTAAGCCGGGATCGCTTTCCGAAATCCTATCCAAACTCGAGGTCAACGGTCTTATCGAGCGCAGCCGCAATCCCAAGGATCGGCGACAGCTCACCATCCACCTGACCGAGATCGGCTGGAAAAAGGCCCGCATCGATCAGGCAGCCCGCATCCATTTTAGGGAGCAGGCATTTAGTGCACTCACGCCCGATGAGCGTAAGAACCTCGCCGATATGCTCGATAAAATCCGCGAAACCTGGGAGGGATTGGATGATTAAAACCCTTATGGGCAGCATCCGCGATTACAAGAAGGTCACGATCGCCACGCCGCTGCTGGTGCTTGGCGAGGTAATCTGCCAGATGATGATCCCGTTTATCACCGCCGACATGATCGACGCCATCAAGGACGGCACCGCCGTTACCGAGATGCTGCCCACCGCCGGCCTTCTCGTACTCATCGCGCTGACGTCACTCGCCTTTGGCGCCGCCGCGGGCATCACCTGCAGCCATGCTAGCTGCGGCTTTGCCAAGAACCTGCGTCGCGACCTGTTCTACAAGATCCAGACGTTCAGCTTCGCCAACATCGACGAGTTCTCGAGCTCCTCGCTCGTCACCCGCCTCACCACCGACATCAACAACGTGCAGCAGGCCTTTATGATGCTCATCCGCATCGCCGTGCGCTCGCCGCTGGTGCTAGTCTTTGCCTTTACCATGGCATACGCCATGGGCGGCAGCGTCGCCATGGTCTACCTGGTCATCATTCCGCTGCTGGGCTTTGGCCTGTTCTTTATCATCTATAAGGTGCGCCCGATCTTTGCCCGCGTGTTCCGCAAGTACGACGCGCTCAACGAGTCGGTCGAGGAAAACGTCACCGGCATGCGCGTGGTCAAGAGCTACGTGCGCCAGGACTACGAGAAGGAGAAGTTCGCCACCGCCGCGCGCGACGTCCAGATGGACTTCACCCGCGCCGAGAAGCTGCTCGCCTTCAACAACCCCATGATGAACATCTGCGTCAACGGCGCGTTCGTCGTCATCATCTACCTGGGTTCCAAGCTCATCATCACGAGCCAGGGCACCCTGTTCGACGTGGGCCAGCTCTCCTCCATCTTTACCTACGGCTTCCAGATTCTGATGAGCCTAATGCAGCTGTCGATGATCTTTGTCATGGTAACCATGGCAGACGAGTCGGCGCACCGCATTACCGAGGTGCTGGCCGCCGAGCCCACGATCGCCAACCCGACCGAGCCCGTGCACGAGGTTGCCGACGGCTCCATCGACTTCGATCACGTGAGCTTTAAGTATTCCGAGCATGCCCGCCGCCAGGCGCTCGACGATATCGACCTGCATATTAAGAGCGGCGAGACCATCGGTATTATCGGCGGCACCGGCTCGGCCAAGTCGACGCTCGTGAACCTGATCGCCCGCCTGTACGATGTCACGGAGGGCACCGTGCGCGTCGGCGGCGTGGACGTGCGCGACTACGACCTGGACACGCTGCGCCACCAGGTAGCCATGGTCCTGCAGAAAAACGTGCTGTTTAGCGGCACCATCGCCGAGAACCTGCGCTGGGGCGACCCAAACGCCACCGACGAGGAGGTCCGCGAGGCCGCACATCTGGCCTGCGCCGACGAGTTTGTCGACGGCTTCCCCAAGGGCTACGACACCTGGATTGAGCAGGGCGGCTCCAACGTCTCCGGCGGCCAGAAGCAGCGCCTGTGTATCGCGCGCGCCCTGCTGCGTCGCCCCAAGATTCTGATCCTGGACGACTCCACGAGCGCCGTCGACACCAAGACCGACGCCAAGATCCGCGAGGGCCTGGCGAGCTACCTGCCCAACACGACCAAGCTCATCATCGCCCAGCGCATCAGCTCCGTGCAGGACGCCGACCGCATCATCGTCATGGAGGGCGGCCGCATCAAGGACATCGGCAACCATGACGAGCTGCTCAAGACGAGCGAGATCTACCGCGAGACCTTTACCTCGCAAAATAAGATGAGTGCCGAAGGCGAGGACGCGGGCGAGACCGCCGCAGCCGACACCGAGGCATCCGCACCGCAAGCTCAGACCCAGGAAGGAGGCGAGGCACATGAGTAAGGCAGCTACCGCCGAGCGCGCGCGCAACCGCAAGGGCGGCACCATGACGCGCCTGATCAAGATGCTCTTTGGCTTCTACCCGGTGCTTTTGCCCCTCGTCGTCGCCGGCGTTGTGCTCTGCGCCATCATCAACTCCATCGGCGCGACGTTTCTCCAGAGCGCGCTGCAGGTCATTAGCGAATCGTGGCAGTCGGGCGACTGGACGGCCGCGCAGCCCAAGATTCTGAAGCTCGTGACCACCCTCGGCTGCATCTACGCCGTGGGCGTCGCCTCCTCGCTCTTCTGGAACCGCGCCATGGCCGTCATCACGCAGGGCTCGCTCGAGAAGCTGCGCGAAAAGATGTTCAACCGCATGCAGGACCTGCCGATTCGCTACTTCGACACGCACCAGCGCGGCGACATCATGAGCCACTACACCAACGACATCGACACGCTGCGCCAGATGATCAGCCAGTCGCTGCCCAACCTGCTCATGACGATCATCGTCATCGTCACCGTGTTCTTCATCATGCTGTACTACAGCATGTGGATGTGCCTGGTCATCATCGCCGGCGTCGCCTTTATGACCTTTATGACCAAGCTGCTCGGCTCCAACTCCGCGCGCTTCTTTATCGCGCAGCAGACCGAGCTCGGCGT
The DNA here is from genome assembly GCF_015546965.1 of Collinsella aerofaciens. Classification (GTDB taxonomy): domain Bacteria; phylum Actinomycetota; class Coriobacteriia; order Coriobacteriales; family Coriobacteriaceae; genus Collinsella; species Collinsella aerofaciens_X. Next base: position 98,381 of record NZ_JADMUF010000006.1, on the reverse strand, counting down.
GGTCGAGGGCCATATCGAGGAGGTCATGAACGGCCAGAAGGTCGTCAAGGCGTTCTGCCACGAGGCAGCCGCCGAGGCCGATTTTGACGAGCGCAACGAGAAGCTCTTCGAGGTCTCGCAGAAGGCCAACATGTACGCCAACATCCTCATGCCGATCCTCGGGAACCTGGGCGACTTGCTCTACGTGCTGGTCGCGCTGACCGGCGGCATCTTCCTGGCGCTGGGCGTGCCCAACCTGAGCCTCTCGGGCATGGCGCTCTCCATCGCCGTCGTGGTGCCGTTCCTCAACATGACCAAGCAGTTCTGCGGCCAGATCGGCCAGATCTCGCAGCAGATCAACGCCGTGGTCATGGGCCTTGCCGGCGCCGAGCGCATCTTTGAGCTGCTCGACGAGGAGCCCGAGGCCGACGAGGGCTACGTGACGCTTGTCAACGCACAGGTGAATCCCGACACCTGGCAGCTCGAGGAGGCCGACCACCACACCGGCATGTGGGCTTGGAAGCACCCGCACCGCGCGACCGGCGAGATCGAGTACGTGCCGCTGCGTGGCGACCTGGTCATGGACAACGTGGACTTTGGCTATACGCCCGACCACGAGGTGCTGCACGGCGTGTCTGTGTACGCCAAGCCGGGCCAGAAGGTCGCGTTTGTCGGCGCCACCGGTGCCGGCAAGACGACCATCACCAACCTCATCAACCGCTTCTACGACATTGCCGACGGCAAGATCCGCTACGACGGCATCAACGTCAACAAGATTCGCAAGTCCGATCTGCGTCGCTCGCTGGGCGTAGTGCTGCAGGATGTGAACCTGTTCACCGGCACCGTCATGGACAACATCCGCTACGGCAACCTGGACGCCACCGACGAGGAGTGCATCAAGGCGGCCAAGCTCGCGGGGGCGGACGACTTTATCACCCGCCTGCCCGACGCCTACGACACCATGCTCACCGGTAACGGCGCGCAGCTGTCGCAGGGCCAGCGCCAGCTGATCTCGATCGCGCGCGCCGCCGTCGCCGATCCGCCGGCGATGATTCTGGACGAGGCCACGAGCTCCATCGACACCCGCACCGAGGCTATCGTGCAGGCAGGCATGGACAAGCTCATGGAGGGTCGCACGACATTCGTCATCGCACACCGTCTGAGCACCGTGCGCAACTCCGACGCGATCATCTGCCTGGACCACGGCCGCATCATCGAGCGCGGCAACCACGACGAGTTGATCGCCAAGCGCGGGTACTACTACCAGCTCTACACCGGAGCGTTTGAGCTGGAGTAGGACCGGTTACTGACGGAGGGCGCCCCGGGGGCGGGCGGGGTAATTCCTCCATGCTCAAACATTCTCGCTTCGCTGCGAAACTGCGCGCGGAGGAAATACCCCGCCCGCCCCCGGGGCGCCCTCCTGCGCGCGATCAGCCCGTCATTTAGAACGGAATAAAAGTTTGTGAGGCCCTGGCCGTTTGGCCAGGGCCTCATTTTGTAAGGAGTCAAAAAAGCCCGTCTCAAATGAGCTGGTTGAGGAGCTGGGCCATGGCGTTGACGAATTTTTGGACTTGGAGGGTGGGCTCGAGCGGGTAGTGCAGAAAGACCGGCACCTCGCGTCCGCATAGGAACGGCACGCCTACAAAGGCCGGGTGCACCCCCGACCATGCGCCGCAAGTGAGCACCGCGTCGCCCTTTTCCTCCGCCTCGTTAAAGAGCGCGAAGTCAAAGCTATCCACATCGATCACGTCCACGCCGCCGTCGGCCAACAGGTCGATGCGCAGGCTGTCCATGGCATCGTTGCCGTGACGCAGCACGCGCAGACGCATGCCCTCCAAGTCGGCAACCGTGATGCGCGTCTTGCGCGCCAGCGGGCTCGTGCGCGGTAGGTCGATATAAAACGGCACGTTGACGATGCGGAGCTTTTGGCAAGTGTCGCCCCAGCGCGGGGTCGAAAAACTCGACTGCACCACATCTACCTCGCGACCAAGGCTGCGCATGACGGATTCGCGCTCGTCATAGAGATCGCTTACCGGCACGATCTCAAATCGCAGCGATGGCTCCAGCTCGTGCACACCCGTCCACATCGACAGCGTTTGGCGCCCCGGGCACATCATCGACACGCCCAGACGCACGGCCCCGCCATCGCCCGCCGCGCGTCGGGCACGGCGCAGCGCGTCCTCGGACTGCCGCATGATCGAGCGCGCATCGTCCACCAGCAGCGCGCCCGCCGGCGTCACCTTGACGCCCGAGTGCGAGCGCTCGAACAACGTGATGCCAAACTCGGCCTCAAATCCCGACACCTGCTTGACGAGCGCCGGAGTCGACACACGCAATCTTGCCGCCGCACGCGAGAAGCTTCCCAGCTCCGCGGCGGCCGATATGGCCTCAAGTCGTCGATCGTACACGTCAATCTCCCGTTTTCGCGCCCGTGACCGCATGGTGCCACAGGGGGTTGTTTTCGCAGGTCACGCGCTCAATTGAGAATAAGCTGCATCGCACAGTGTAAACCTACGGTTAACGCCATTCTAACAAATATGCAATTCACCTGCGCAAATGCAAAGCATACGATAACCAGCGAAAACCACGTGGGTCGGTTAATGGGAGCGACCCACCGGGAGGCACAAGAAGGGAAGTTCCTATGAGCAATTGGCTTAAGCTCGAGGGCGATGTCTGCGCCGTGACCGGCGCGCTCGGCGGTATGGGCGCCGAGATCTGCCGCGAGTTCGCCCGCAATGGCGCCAACGTCGTCATGCTCGACCTGGACGAGGAGAAGGTCAAGGCCGCTGCCGCCGACCTCGCTGTCGAATTTGGCATCCACGCCGAGGGCTACAAGATGAACGCCACCGACGAGGCCGAGGTTCAGGCTGCCGTCGACGCAACCATCGCCAACTTCGGCCGCGTCGACGTCCTCGTCAACACCGCCGGTATCCTGCGCTTCGCCGCCATGGAGGACCTGCCGCTGAGCGACTGGGAGCAGGTGCTCAACGTCAACCTCACCGGTTACTTCATCACCTCGCAGCGCTTTGGTCGCGAGATGATCAAGGCCGGCCAGGGTCGCCTGGTGCACATCTCGACCGTCGCCAGCCACTCCCCCGAGACGTTCTCGGGCGTGTACAGCTCCACCAAGGCCGGCGTCAACATGATGTCCAAGATGCTCGCCGCCGAGTGGGGCCCCTACGGCGTCCGCTCCAACTGCGTCGAGCCCTGCTTCGTTAAGACCCCGATGTCGGCCAACTTCTACGCCGACCCCGAGGTCGAAAAGAACCGCAGCCGTCTGATCGCCACGCGCCGCATCGGCGAGGTCAGCGATATCGCCAACGCCGTCATGTTCCTGGCGTCCACACGCTCGGACTTTACCACCGGCGACGCCATCAAGGTCGACGGCGGCTTCTCCAACATGATGGGCGACCTCACCGCCAAGCCCGGCGGCCGTCGCGCCTATGCCGACAACTACCTTAAGAACAAGGGTGTCGAGCTTTGGTCCGATGAGTCCGGTGTCGCCAAGCCGACCGACCAGTAAACCAACCTGGCAGGGAGGTCCCGCGGACACGCCCGCTCCTCCCCCGTATCGATTAGAAAGAGTCCAATGGCTTCCACCAACTCCAACAAGGGTCGCGCCGTCGTGCTTTCCGCCGCGTGCGTCACCATGTTCTTCATCAGCTCCATCGCGCTGTATTCCGTCGTGAGCAAGAACCTGCTCGCCGTCTACCCCGAGTGGTCCAGCGCCCTTACCTGGGCTTTCCCCGTCTTCCAGACCATCATGGCCGTGACGGGCATCTTCGCCGGCCGCATCTCCGACAAGATCGGTCCGCGCAACGTCGTGATCGCTGCCGCCGTGTGCTACGGCCTGGGCTGGTTCATGTCCGGCACCGTCACCGAGCCGTGGCAGTTCTACCTGTGGTTCTCGCTCGTCGCCGCCATTGGCAACGGTCTGGGCTACAACCCGGCGCTCACCACCGGCCAAAAGTGGTTCATTGACAAGAAGGGCCTCGCCTCCGGCATCACCCTGGCCGCTTCGACCGCCGGCCCCGCCGTGCTGTCCCCGGTGCTCGCCTCGCTGCTCATCCCGAGCCTGGGCATCTTTGGCGCCCTCAAGGCACTCGGCGTCATCTTCTTTGTGACGATCGCCGCCTCCGCCCTGTTCCTGAAGGCCCCCGAGGCCGGCTGGCTGCCCGAGGGCTTCGAGGCCCCCAAGGGCGGCGCGCATGCCGGCACCTTCGGCGACCTCACCCCGGGCGAGATGGTCAAGACCCCGCGCTTCTGGGTCCTCATCGTCACCTTCGCCTTTGCCGCCACCGCGGGCACCCTGCTCGTGGGCAAGGTTGCCTCCATCGCCGCCGTCCAGCTTTTCGCCGACCCCACGAGCGCCGCGGCCGTCGCCCTCGGCGGGGTAGTGGTCTCCGTCAACACCTGCGCCAACCTGGTTGGTCGTCTGTCCTTTGGCCAGATCATCGACAAGCTCGGCGCCTATAAGTCGCTGCTCATCAGCCTTGTCGTCACCATCGTCGCACTCGTCATCATGTCGATGAGCTTTACGCAGAGTATGTTCTTTGTGGCGCTCGCCCTGCTCGGCTTTAGCTTTGGCGCCCTGCTCGTCATCTACCCGCCGCTCACCGGTGGCGCCTTCGGCACCAGCAACATCGGCGTCAACTACGGCATCATGTTTTTGGGCTATGCCGCTTCCACCTGGATCAGCCAGCCCATCACCGCCGTGCTGTATCACGCCGAGGCTGGCAGCGCCGCCTACCAGCAGTCCTTCTACGGCGCCATTGTGATCGCCGCCATCGCCGTCGTGCTCACCGTCTACATGATGGTCTCCGACAGCAAGAAGAAGTCCGCCTAGTTTTACCGATGCGACAAAGGGACAGCCCCTTTGTCGCATTCCACCGGCCACCAGTATTAAGGAGTCGAAATGTCTGAGCTCAACCCCGTCCGCATTGCCGTTATCGGCGCCGGCGCCATGGGCCGCAACCACATCCGCTTTGTCACCGAGGAGCCCGAGGCCGAGCTCGTCGCCATCGCCGACGCCTTTGAGGGCGCCCGCGCCACGGCCGAGGCCGCCGGCGTGCCGTTTTACACCGATCCCGCCCAGATGATGGACGAGGTCAAGCCCGAGGCCGTCATCATCGCCACCCCCAACGACCTGCACCTGGGCGTTGCCCGCGAGGCCATCAAGCGCAACATCGTGCCGTTGGTCGAAAAGCCGATTTCCAACGACCTCGAGGATGCCCAGGCCTTCGCCACCGAGGCCGAGACCGCCGGCGTGCCCGTGCTCGTGGGTCAGCACCGTCGCCACAACCCCTTCGTCAACAAGGCCAAGGAGATCATCGAGTCCGGCGAGCTGGGCAAGCTCACCGTGTCGAGCTTCCACTACATGATCTATAAGAATGACGAGTATTTCGACGTCGAGTGGCGCCGCAAGAAGGGTGCCGGCCCGATCCTGGTCAACCTGGTGCACGACGTCGACCTGCTCCGCTACCTGCTGGGCGAGCCCGTTGCCGTCCAGGGTATGCAGTCCAGCGCCGCCCGCGGTTTTGAGACCGAGGACTCCGCCGTGGTCAACGTCCGTTTTGCCGACGGCGCGCTCGCGAGCATGACCATCTCTGACGCTACCGCCAGCCCCTGGAACTGGGAGGCGACCGCTCGCGAGGATCCGCAGTACCGTCCCTTCGACGCCGACGCCTACTTTATCGGCGGCACTAAGGGCGCCCTGTCGCTGCCCCGCCTGCACCAGTTCTCCTACGACGGCGCCTCTAACTGGCACAAGCCGCTGCAGATGGAGATCCCGGCTGTGGACCCGGCGCTGCCGCACAAGATGCAGCTCAAACACTTTGTGAAGGTCGTCCGCCGCGAGGTCGAGCCCGTCGTGACCCCCGCCGACAACGTCAAGACGCTCACGCTTCTCAACGCCATCAAGGAGGCCGCCGAGACCGGCCAGCTCGTCGAGCTGTAATGCCTTAAGAGCGGGCCGCGGCAAACTCCCCGCCGAGCGCCTCGGCCCGCCACCAACAAGCCCCTCTTCTTTGCCCCGCGAGCAGCCTCCTGCCCGCGGGGCATTTTGCTACCTTGCCGATGATTTTTCTGGGGCGGGGGCTATTTTGCACCTCGGCTTGATTCGTTCGCCACGAAATGGGCCTATCTACTACGTTTAACCGACCACCCTTAACCATACAGAATTTCGCGAAATAAAAACCGACGCTCCTATAAGTTGTCAAGAGGCAGTTTGCGGGAGCGCTCCCTTCAATTCGCACAGGAGCTCGTAATACCTTCTCTCCAGTTTCGTCGACCGCCGTCTCCCATGTTCCAGGTGCCCGAGTGTGGCTGCGGACAGGCCGAGCCCTTCGGCGGCCTGCCTCTGGGTCACCCGCATCGCCTTGCGCATCTTCGCGAGCTCGGGGCCTTCCGGCGCGGCGCCGTCGGGGTTCGGGTCCATGAGCACGCGGTACACCTCCCGCGCTATGTAGCGCTTCAGGCAGCGGATCGCCTCCCTCCGGGACTTCCCCTCGGAGGTTCGCCTCGCCACGTACCTCTTCGTCCTCTCGTCGTATGCCATGCGCTTGATCGCGATCTCGTAGAGCGCCCAGTTCGCCTGCCGGTTGCCGCCGCGGTTGAGCCTGTGCCGCTCCGTCTTCCCGCTCGACGCGGGAATCGGGGAGACGCCGCACAGCATCGAGAACGCCGCCTCGCCCTTCAGCCTGCCGGGGTTGTCGCCGGCGGCCACGACCAGGGCGGCGGCGGTCGTCGTGCCGCAGCCCTCGACGCCGAGCAGCGCGGGCGCGTTCGCCTCCAGCAGCGCGCGGATGCGCTCGTCGCAGGACTCGACCTGGCTGCGGGCCTCCTTCCAGACCGCCGCGACGGACCGCAGCGAGGCCAGCACGCTCTCCTCGAGCGCGTCGCCGGCCTTTCTCCTGCGCGCGAGCAGCGGCATGAGGTCCTTCGGCCGCTCGCGGCCCCTGAACCGCTCCCTCAGGGCGCCCGGGGCCGTCGTGAGCATCGACTTCGCGCAGGCCACGCAGGACGTGGACGTCGCGACGGCCAGCCTGCGCGCGACGTAGAGCTGGCGCACCGCCTCGACCCAGCCGTCCTGCGACTTCGGCACGGAGCAGCCCCTCCCGGACGCCGCCTTGCGCGCCGCGCGCTCGGCGTCCAGCGGGTCGCTCTTCCCCTCGCCGGGCCTCGCCTTGTCCCTCTTGGGCCTGAGCACCTCGACCACGTTGTACCCGAGCTCCACGAGCCTCCTCGTCAGCCCGGCCCCGTACGACGCCGTGCCCTCGACGCCGACGACCGCGCAGCTCCCCGGGTCGCCTATCGCCTCCGCCAGCCTGTCGTAGCCCTCGGGGTCGGCCCTGAAGCTCCCGCTCCAGATCTTCCTCCCGAGGCCGTCGAGCAGGCACAGGACATGCACGTCCTTGTGCGTGTCGACGCCCGCGATGACCGTTTCGCCTTCCATTTTCGCTCCCCTCGGTCTGCCGCCTGCTCCGCGCCCGAGCCTCCCAGACATTGCACTGACGGGAGCGCTACAATCAAGTTGGCTTGTCCGATTGTCCGCGCTCATGCCCCTATTAGGTCATGGCAGGACTCCGGGTCGCGGAAGCCGGGGCGAGACAGGTCGGATTTGAGGACGGCCGAAGAGGCGTCAGCAGGTCAGTGGGTCATCGTCCCGGCGTTCGGCATCAGGGTAGCGCTGCGACGCGGAAATCGCGCGCCGTTGACGCGCCCCCGCAGTGCCCGCTTCCCCCAAGGACAATTATCAGTGCAGGTAGACGGGTTGCGTATTTTCGGAAAAACCAGGTATGGTCGACCCATGCGGTTCAAACGTAGTAGATAGGCCGTTTTCGTGGCGCGGCCCCAAAACAGTCTTTTGGGGCGGGTGGTATCCTTGGTAGCCCTGTGCTGCAAACGCACCTTAAACGCAAGGAGTTCCATGGATCTTATCGCCCAGCTCGCCCGCGAGCTCAACCTTAAGGCCGCCAACATCGAGGCGGCCGTCAAACTCATCGACGAGGGCAACACCATCCCCTTTATCTCGCGCTACCGCAAGGAAGCCACGGGCGGCATGGACGACGTCGCCCTGCGCACACTCGACGAGCGCCTGTCTTACCTGCGCAATCTTGAGCAGCGCAAAGAGGACGTCATCCTGCTCATCGATGCCCAGGGCAAACTCACGCCCGAACTCGAGCAGCAGATTCGCGAGGCCACGCAGCTCCAGCGTGTCGAGGACCTCTACAAGCCCTACCGTAAAAAGCGCATGACCCGCGCGCAGAAGGCCCGCGAGGCGGGCCTGGAGCCACTCGCCAACATGATCATCATGCAGGCCTCGGCCAAGGGCAGCGCACTCGACGCCGCCGCGGCCTACGTCAACGAGGAGGCTGGCTTCGACACACCCGAGAAGGCGCTCGCCGGTGCGGCGGACATCGTGGCCGAGACGGTGGCCGAGGACCCCGAGAACGTCGCCGACCTGCGCGCCTTTACGCAGAGCACCGCCGACATCATCGTCGAGGCCACCGACCCCGCTGAGAAGACCCCCTACGAGCCGTACTACAGCTATGATGAGCCGCTGCGCCGCATCCCCAACCACCGTGTGCTGGCTATCGACCGCGGTGAGCGCGAGGGCAAGCTCCGCGTGCGCGTGAACGTCGACGGCGCCGCTGCCACGGCACGCCTCGGCAGCCGTTGGCCCCGTCGCCAGGGCGTCTTCGCGCCCGTCTTTGACGCCGCCATCGCCGACGGCTACAAGCGCCTGATGGCCCCCTCGCTGGAGCGCGAGGCCCGCGCCAAGCTCACCGTACGCGCCCAGACCGAGGCCATCAACGTCTTTGCCAAGAATCTCGAGGGCCTGCTCTCGGCACGCCCCGTGCGCGGCGCCCGCGTGCTCGCACTTGACCCGGGCTACCGCACCGGCTGCAAGGTGGCCGTCATGGACGAGACCGGCAAGCTGCTCGACCACGGTGTGGTCTACCCCACCAAGCCGCGCCACGACGTCGCCGGCACCAAGCGCGAGCTTGCCCGCCTCGTCAAGAAGGACGGCGTCAACACCATCGTCATCGGCAACGGCACCGCCAGCCGCGAGACCGAGGAAGTCGTCTCGGAGTTCATTGCCGAGCAGGCACCCGGCCTTCGCTACACCATCGTCAACGAAGCCGGCGCGTCGGTGTACTCGGCTTCCGAGCTCGCCAGCCAGGAGTATCCCGACTTGGACGTCACCGTGCGTGGCGCCATGAGCCTGGGCCGCCGCCTGCAGGACCCGCTGGCAGAGCTCGTCAAGATTCCGCCCCAGTCCATCGGCGTGGGCCAGTACCAGCACGACCTTGACCAGGCCGAGCTTTCGCGCACTCTGGGCCACGTGGTGGAGGACGTCGTCAACCGCGTAGGCGTCGACGTAAACACCGCGAGCGCGAGCCTGCTGGGATACGTATCGGGCATCACGCCAAGCGTGGCCAAAAACATCGTGGCCTACCGCGAGGAAAACGGCGCCTTTACCGATCGTCGCCAGCTCAAGAAGGTCCCCAAGCTGGGACCCAAGGCATATCTCAACGCCGCGGGCTTTTTGCGCATCAGTGGCGGCAAGAACCCGCTTGACGCGACAAGCGTCCACCCCGAGAGCTACGAGGTGGCCACATCCGTCTTGGAGCGCGCCGGTGTGGCGGCCAGTGAACTCAGCCGTGGCGGCGTGCCCGATATCGAGCGCCGTCTGGGCAGCATCTCGGCGCTGGCAAGCGACCTGGACTGCGGCACCCTGACGCTCATCGACATTGTCAACGAGCTCAAGAAGCCCGGTCGCGACCCGCGCGACGACGCGCCCGAGGTGGTCTTTAGCCGCTCAGCGCTTTCCATCGACGACCTGGAGCCCGGCATGGAGCTCAAGGGGACGGTGCGCAACGTTGTGGACTTTGGCGCCTTCGTCGACGTGGGCGTGCACCAGGACGGCCTCGTGCACATCTCCAAGCTGGCCAACCGCTTCGTCAAGCACCCCAGCGACGTGGTGCGCGTCGGCGACACGGTCAAGGTGTGGGTCGAAAAGGTCGATCGCGACCGCAAGAAGATCTCCCTCACCATGGTGCAGGGGAAGTAAACCGCCAAAGCAGGGGTACCCCCTGCAGCGACGTGCAAAATCGCGAGTATTCTGCAAATTCCGCCGTTCCGGATGCCCCTCAGAGACGAAAAAACAAAAACAGCCCCCGTTTTAGCGTCGTCAGAGCCAAAACGGGGGCTGTTCCATGCTTCGGTAAACTGGTAAAAGCCTTTACCTTGCTGAATACTCGCGATTTTGCACGTCGCTACAGGGGGTACCCTTGCTTACGGCAGAATATGAAAGCCGAGCGAGGCGATATCCTTGGCAAAGCCGCGGACGGTGTCGAGCGAGACCTCGTACGGGTCGCGACCGATGTTCTTGCGCTTGGCCAGGATGCTGTTGGGCACCGTGATGATCTGGCAACCGCAGGCCTCGGCCTGGTAAATATTGATGAGCTCGCGCGTGGACGCCCACAGGACCTCGCAGTTGGGCTTTGCGGCGGCCTTCTTGACCGACTCCGTCATAAACGGAATGGGATCGACGCCGGTGTCGGCGATGCGGCCGGCAAAGAGCGAGATGATGGACGGCGTCTCGGCGTCAACGGCCTCGACCATCTCGTCAACCTGCTTAGGCGTAAAGATGGTGGTGACGTTGACCTTGATGCCGTCGGCCGAAAGCTTGCGCACCAGCTCGGCGGTGGACTCGCCCTTGGTGGTCACGCACGGAATCTTGACGTAGACGTTCTCGGCCCAGGTAGCGATCTCGTGGGCCTCGACCTCCATGGTCTCGACGTCGTCGGCAAAGACCTCAAACGAGACGGATACATCGGTGATGTGGGCCAGGACCTCCTTGGCAAACGCGCGGTAATCCGTCACGCCGCCCTTCTTCATAAGGGACGGGTTGGTCGTGAAACCCTGAACGTTGCCGTTCTCGTACATGTCGAGCATGCCCTCGAGGTTTGCACCGTCAGCGAACACCTTGATTGCCATCTGCCTGATTCCTTTCGTTAGCATACGGCCGATAAACTGCTAAACACTTTACCTACGTTTATCAAGGCGTGAACTGCGGTTTTTTATCTTCTCGGCGAACGGTATGAACACCTCAGTGTTTGGATTGATAAATCGATTGAGCATGCAAAAGCAAAGAGTCGCAGTTTGAGCAAACGTCAGAACGCGGGATTCATTAGATGAGGCCGAAATGCTGCATCGCCGTGACGGTGCCGTCGTGTGCGACATCGTCGGTCACGTAGTCGGCGACCGCCTTGACCTCGGGCATGGCGTTGCCCATAGCAACGGCCGTCTCCACGGCAGCGAGCATACCCAGATCGTTGCCGGAATCACCAAAGCCAAAGGTGCGCGCGTTGCCGGTGCGACCCAGGTATTCCAGCGCTCGCGCCACGCCCACGCCCTTGTCGATGCCCTTGGGGCTCAGCTCGCGATTCTGACCACCGGTGTTGCAGACCTCAAAATAGCGCTCGATAAAGCCGTCATCGCCGGCTACGCGAGCCAAACTGGGCACACTGAGGCCTACCTTGCCCACGCGTAGACGGCCGTCGACGCGCATTTCCTCGGTGCTGTGCACCACAGAAGTGCCGATCAGAGATGACTGCTCAACACCCGCGGGTTCCAGGGCAAAAGTAGCCACGTTGGTCTCGAAAAAGGCTTCAATCCCTGCCGCGGCCATACGGCGTGCAAGCTCCTCAACAATGTCTTCGTCAAAGCAGTCCTCATACACCACGCGGCCCTCGACCTCGAGCGTGGCGCCCGCCATGGCAACGACGCCCGCGAGGTCGAGCGCACGCAAGCTATCGGCGATGAGCCACAGGGGGCGACCCGTGCAGATAAACGCCTTGTGTCCCGCGTCGCGCAGACGATGAAACGCCTCGACGACCGCCTGCGAGGGGTGAACCGCCGAAAAGTCCTTGTCGGTCATGTTGTCGGGATCGAACGACGTCAGCGTGCCGTCCACGTCAAAAAAGAGCACGGCGGAATCGGGGCACGCATCAATCATATGGGTTCCTTTCGGGGGCGAGAGTAAACGAAGTATCCATCATATAATGGAGCAACGCAACCAGAGAGGTCACCCATGGAATTTTACGCAAGCTGCCCCGAGGGCTTTGAGTCCGCACTCGCCGATGAGCTTAAACGCCTCGGACTTTCGCATGTTCGCCGGCTGAAGGGCCGCGCTACATTTGAGGGCGAGCTCGAAGAAGGCTACCGCGCCTGTCTGTGGTCACGCCTGGCGAGCCGTGTGTTCGTGGTACTCGGGCGCTTTGAGGCGCAGAATGCCGATGAACTGTACGATAGCGTTTACGACATCGCCTGGGAGACCATCATCCGCCCCGGCGCCACCATCGCCATCACCGCCCGCGGCGTGACCGAGCAGCTGCGCAACACGCGCTTCTCGGCCCTGCGCGCCAAGGACGCGCTGTGCGACCGTCTGGCCGAGACCACGGGCCGTCGCGCCGACGTCGATGCCGCCGACCCCGATATTCACCTACTGCTTTCGCTGCGCCAGCGCCGCGCGAGCATAAGCCTGGACCTTTCGGGCGACCCGCTGTTCAAGCGCCTGCCGCCCGCGGCGACCCGTGCCGGCGAGGGCGCGCACGTGCTGCGCCCCGACTACGCCGCCCTGGTGCTGGCGCAGGTCGGCTGGACCGCACTGTGCGAGCGCGAGTTGACGGCCGACGATTACGAGAATGAAGCCCTTCCCACGCTGATCGATGCTTCGTGCGCCGGCGGCGGTCTGCTGCTAGAGGCCGTGAACATTCTGACCGACCGCGCCCCGGGCGCCGCACGCGAGCGCTGGGGCTTTGAGGGCTGGCAGCTGCACGACGCCGCTCTGTGGGAGCAGCTGCTTGCCGAGGCGCGCGAACGCGAGGCGGCAGCACGCGAGCGCCAGGCACGCATCGTGGCCGCGGACATCGACCCTGCCGCCCGCAAGACCGCCGAGCGCATGGTTAAGTGTGCCGGCTACAAGCGCTTTGTCGATTTTTGCGCCGCCAAGTCCGCCACCGTGCTGGACCACGCAGGTGCCGTTGCCGGTGCCGCCCTGGTCGCGGACACAACCGAGACCCCGCTTTCGCTCATGCACGACGCCATGACGCTGATCGGCGAACTGCGCCGCGCGCCTGAGCTCACCGCCGCGCCGGTCGCCGCGCTCACCCGCGACGGATTGCTGGCCCGCGCGCTCCACGCCGAGCCCGAGCGTTCGATCGCCATCATGCCCAACAACGAGGAGGCAACCGTCGAAGTCTGGCCCTCGCTCGACCACGCCGCCGCAGCGTTTGAGGCTGCGACCAGCGCAAACACCGAGGAGCAGACCGCGGACGCCGAAGACGAAGCCGCCGACACCCTCATGCCCGAGCCCGCCGCCACGCTCGACCTGGGCGACGGCAAGCCGCTGCCCGTGCTCATCCCCGAGTCCGAGCAGTTCGCCAACCGTCTGCGCAAGAACGCCCGCCTGCGCCGCAAGTGGGCTAAGCGCGAGGGTGTGAGCTGCTACCGCGTCTACGACGCCGACCTGCCCGATTACTCCGCTGCCATCGACCTGTACGAGGGCTGCCCGCAGACGCCGGGCCGCTGGCTCGTCATCGCCGAATACGCTGCGCCCAAGACCATCGACCCCGCGCTGGCTCAGGCCCGTATGCTCGACATCTTGGCCATCGCGCCGCGTATTCTTGATGTTCCGGCCGAGCACGTGCACGCCAAGGCCCGCATGCGTTCGCGCGGCGGCTCGCAGTACGGCAAACAGGGCGCCGGCAAGGGCGCATCGGGCGAGCGCGCCAACATCGCGCGCCGTCGTCTGCCGCTCATCGAAGAGGGCGGCCTTACCTTTGCCGTCAACTTTGACGATTATCTGGATGTGGGCATCTTCCTGGACCACCGCGTCACCCGCAACCTGGTGCGCGAGCACGCCAAACAGGCGCGCCGCTTCCTCAACCTGTTCGCCTACACCGGTACCGCCACCTGCTATGCGGCAGACGGCGGCGTCGAGGAAACTGTGACGGTCGACCTTTCCAACACCTACCTGGACTGGGCCGAGCGCAACATGCGCCAGAACGGCTTTGTGGGTCCGCAGCATCACTTTGTGCGCGACGACGTGCTTGCCTGGATTCGCGACCAGCGCCAGACGCGCAACCGCTGGGACCTGATCTTTGTCGACCCACCCACGTTTTCGAACTCGTCCAAGATGGGCCGCCGCACCTGGGACGTCCAGCGCGACCATGTTGAGCTTTTGGCCGGCGTATCGCGCCTGCTCGCACAGGGCGGACATACCATCTTTAGCTGCAACCTGCGCGGCTTCCGTCCCGAGACGCGCAAGCTCGCGCGTGCGGGCGTGGTGCTGGAGGACATTACGGCACAGACCATCCCCGAGGACTTCGCGCGCAACCAGAAGGTGCACCATTGCTATATCGTGCGCCGCCTGCCCATCGAGGACGCCATGGCCGAGGCAGGCTTTAGCGCCGAGGAGATTGCCGAGCGAACCGAGGAGCTGCGCAACCCCGAGGCCCGCAAACCCCGTGCGGCAGTGCCCGCGCACGCGCAGACCGGCAACGGCAAGTCCAACTTTGCCGGCAAACCTTCCCCTGCCGGCAAGTCCAAAAAGAAGAAGTTCTACGCCAGCAAGCCCAAAGGCAAATAACAAAGTTGCGGTGGAATACGGACTGTTTTGCCTGGAATTAGGCAAATTTAGACCGTATTTCACCGCAACTCATAGTGGAATGGCGGACGCCGTCCTACCCTTGGGTGACCAGGCGATAGCCGATACCCACGTGCGTTTGGATATAGCGCGGATGCGCGGGGTCGGACTCAATCTTCTTGCGCAGCGTGCCCATAAAGACGCGCAGGCTCGCCAGGTCGCTCTTAGTTGCCGTGCCCCAAATCTCGTGCAGGATAAACTGGTGCGTCAGTACCTTGTCGGCGTTGTGTGCCAGCAGGCACAGGAGCTTATACTCGATCGGCGTCAGATGCAGTTCCTCGCCATCCATCGTGGCGATGCCGGCA
This sequence comes from Collinsella aerofaciens, assembly GCF_015546965.1. Classification (GTDB taxonomy): domain Bacteria; phylum Actinomycetota; class Coriobacteriia; order Coriobacteriales; family Coriobacteriaceae; genus Collinsella; species Collinsella aerofaciens_X. Next base: position 83,381 of record NZ_JADMUF010000006.1, on the reverse strand, counting down.
TCAAAATCGATATGCAGCTCGCCGGTATCGAACGAGCCCTCGGAGACAACGCCGCCCGTTTGCGCATACGAAAGGCGCCTGAGCGTCGTGCGAATGCGCGCGAGCAGCTCCTCGACCGAAAACGGCTTGGTCAGATAGTCGTCGGCACCGGCATCGAGCGCGCGGATTTTGTCCGCATCCTCGCTGCGCGCCGAGACCACGATAATCGGCATGCCCGACCATGCGCGCACCGACTCCACCACCTTGACGCCGTCCATATCGGGCAGGCCCAGATCGAGCAGCACAATGCTCGGCGTCTGCGACGAGGCGGCGGCGATGGCGGCATGGGCGGTCTCCACAGCCATATGGCGCAAGCCGTGCGCCTCGAGCGCGGCAACAATAAGATTGCGGACGGCAGGGTCGTCCTCAACGACCAAGATGAGCGGTTTTACGGCAGAGTTCGGCACAGCGCTACTCCTTATCAAACGAAACGTCGGCGGCAGGAAGCTCAATCGTAAAGACCGAGCCGTGCGGGTCCGCCGCGGCAACCTCTATGCTACCGCCATGCGCCAGCGCAATGGAGCGGCAGAGCGAAAGACCCAGGCCCACGCTGCGGTGACTGTCAGCCAGACCGTGGTTGGCGGTGTAGAACGACTCAAAGATGCGCTCGCGATCCTCGGGTGCGATGCCCGGACCATCATCGGCCACCGAGCACGCCACGCGTCCATCGTCGACGCTAATCGAAATCATGATATGCGAGCCTGCGGGCGTATAGGTGATGGCGTTGTTCACCAGATTGACCACTAGCTGCACCATCAGGCGCGCATCGACGTTGACGAGCGCCGGCTCATCGCACGCCACCACCTTAAGGTCGTGCTCGCGCACGGCCGGACTTACGTGGCGCAGCGCCTCCTCGACGATATCGTCCATGAGCTCGAGCGTAGTCGACAGATGCATACCGTCGCCCTCGAGCTTGGTGATGGCAAGTAGGTTCTCGACGGTAGCGTTGAGCCATTGCGCATCCGAGCGAATGGACAGGAGCAGGCCGCGGCGCGTCTGGGCATCGAGCACCGCGGTGCCGGTCGAGCCCTGGTCGAGCAGCACATCGGCATTGCCCGAAATACTGGTGAGCGGCGTGCGCAGGTCGTGCGAGATGGAGCGCAGCAGGTTGGCGCGCAGCTGCTCGTTTTTGGCGAGCACCGCCGCCTCCTCGCGGGCCTCCATGGCGCGGGCGCGATCGAGTGCCAGCTCGCCTTCGCTCACGATGGCATCGGCAAGTGTCCGCTCCTCGTGCGTCAGCACGTCGGGCTCGGCAACGATAGCCAGCACGCCCACCACCGAGGCGGGGTCGCCCGAGCGCACGAAGCCGTCGCCCGTGCGAACCGTCAGGTAGATGCCATAAAACGCCGAGCCACCATAGGTGGCATCGAGCGGCGTTCCCACATAGGCGGACGCCGAGAGCCGCGGCGGCATCTGAGGCGCCAGTTCGTGCACCGGCGCGGCATCGCCCACGGCCGTGTATGTCGCACGCGGCAGCAGGTCATCGCCCTCGGCGTCAGCGCTGTACCACACGACCGGACAGCCCGAAAGACGCGCCAGCTGCGTTGACATAGCATGGACAATCTGCTGCTGATCGGCGCACCGCTGCAGCATGCGGTTGGTCTCGAGCACCATATGCGTGCGGCGGTCGCTGGCGGCAGCCTGTGCCAAGGCGCGGCGCAGGGCCAACGCAATCGAGCTCGACACAAGCGAGACCACAAACATGATGAAGAACATGCCGGGATAGCCGCGGTCGATAAGCGACAGCGAGTAGCGCGGGTCGACAAACAAGAAGTTGTAGAGCGCCACGGCGGCAGCCGAGCTCAGCAAGCAATACAGGCGACTCCAGGTAAAGAATGCGCACAGCTGAACGGCGAACACATAGACGATCATGATGCTCGGCGCGAGACCCGGATGGTCGAGCAGCGCGCCCACAATCGTCGCCGCGACCAGCAGCCCCACCGACACGCAGGCGTCATACAGAGGAGTGCGGCGCGTCAGCGTTGTGCGCCGCCACCAAAAGCTATCGGCAATATCGCCATCCGTACGGACGTCCATCAGCGCCCCGCCCCTCTCTCAAAAACAAAAACCACCACAAAGGGACAGGCACCTTTGTGGTGGTTTCCCTTGTGGTGGTTCCAAGTGTATAGCCTTTGCAACCGGCGGTCGCTAGACAAACAGCACGTGCGCGAGCAGGGCACACACGCACACCGCTCCAAATACCAGCGCCACGATCGAGATCACGCGGTCGGCCATGTCCATGTTGGCACGATTCGTAAAGAACCGATCTTCGGCGGCGTCGACACGCGCCTCACGCACCAGCTCGGCAACCACCTCGCGGCCATCAAGCATCCTTGTATCCATGCTTACCTCCCCGGCCTCAATCTTGTCCATCGAAAACCAACTCCGTGCAACCCGTCGGCGCCTACGGCCGCTCGTTGGGAGCCAGGCGCTGCATCTTGTTCACGGCTTTGAACTTGGTGAACAGCGGCACGTACTCAAAGCTCACGTTGGAGTTCTCCAGGCCATACCAACGCGCGGGCGTGCCGGCGGCGCGGCGGATGATGTACTTGAGCGTGATGGCCGTGCGCTCGCTGGGCTCCACGTCGCTCTCGGGCGCCAGAAGCTTACGGATCAGGATGAACTTGAACGTGCCGATGTTACCCGGATCCTTGTAGACCGAGTAGTCATGCGTCTGCGGCGGCAGCTCGCCGGTGGCAGCCAGGTCCTGAACAACCTGACGCAGGTAGGCATTGACGCGCTGGTTGATCTTGTAGCCCAGGTACAGGTGCACACGGAACACGTAGTCGGTATCGAACGTCTCGACCGAATAGGCAAACGTATACGGCTCGTCCATGGTCTCGACGTTCACAAACCACCAGGCGCGGGCACGCTTGGGATGCTTGTCCAGAATCGAGTAGACGATGTCGCGGTCGATGTAATCGGTATGGGTGTCCTTGGTCAGGTACACGACGTTGTCGCTCATGCGCTCGTAACGGTCGTCGTCGCGCAGGCGCTTGAGCTGCGGCAGGTAGCTGCGCAGCGGCAGCAGCGTAAACTGGCGCTGCTCAACAGCCGTACCGTTGTACCAGCACACCATAACACCCATGATGAGTGCAGCCATGAGGATGGTGAAATAGCCGCCGTGGAAGAACTTGGTGAGCGAGCTCACGAAGAAGAATCCTTCGAGCAAAAGGAAGAAGGCCGCGAAGATCCACGGAGCAACCTTGAGCTTGCGCTCCTCGTGCAGGTAGAAGAAGAGCAGCAGCGTGGTGCACATCATAGTCAGCGTAATGGCAAGGCCGTAGGCGGCTTCCATATGCGCCGAGTTCTGGAACAGCAGCACCACGATGACGCAGCCCACGAGCATGACGTTGTTGACCATGGGGATGTAGAGCTGGCCTTTGGTCTCGGCAGGGTAGAAGACCTGCATGTGCGGCATGAGGTCCAGACGGCTGGCCTCGGACACCAGCGAGAATGCGCCGGTGATGAGCGCCTGCGAGGCAATGATGGCCGCGACGGCGGAAAGGCCGACGGCAAAGGGACGCAGGCCCGGGGCGAGCATCTGGTAGAAGGGGTTGAGGTCGGCAATGCCCATGAGCTCGGGGCTGGCAGCGTTGTTGATAAGCCAAGCGCCCTGGCCCATGTAGGACAGCAGCAGGCAGCACTTAACGAACGGCCAGGTGGCGTAGATGTTGCCGCGGCCGACGTGGCCCATGTCGGAGTAGAGCGCCTCGGCACCGGTGGTGGCGAGGAAGCAGCTGCCCAGAATCATGATGCCCGCGTGGTTGTTGGGGCTCAGCAAAAAGGCGATGCCGCGCACCGGGTTGAGGCACAGCAGCACGGCGGGGTACTGAAAGACAAAGAACAGACCCGTGCCGCCCAGGAACAGGAACCACAGCGTCATGATGGGGCCAAAGGCGTGACCGATCTTGGCCGTACCGATGCGCTGTACCAAGAAGAGCACGATGATGATGGCGAGCGTGATGGCCACGACGCGGCCCTGGTCATCGCCCAGCACGGCATGGACCGCCGGGATGGTGCGCAGGCCCTCGATGGCCGTGGTGACGGTAACGGCCGGCGTCAGGATGCCGTCGGCGAGCAGCGCGGCGCCGCCCAGCATGGCGGGGATGATAAGCCACTTGCCGCAGCGCTTGACCAGGCTGTACAGGGCAAAGATGCCGCCCTCACCATGGTTATCGGCGCGCAGCGAGATGAGCACATACTTGATGGTGGTCAGCAGCGTGACCGTCCACACGACAAGGGAGAGCGCGCCGAGTACGAACTCCTCCGTGACGCTTCCGATGCCGCCGTTGCCGGCAACGAGCGCCTTGGTTACATACATAGGGCTGGTGCCGATATCGCCGTACACCACGCCCAGCGTGACGAGCATCGCCGAGATGCTCACAGGAATCGCAGCGTGCGAGGCTGCCTCCTTGGCCTTTTGTTCCATAAGCCGGTTTCCTCCCAACTTTAATGTTCGAAGGGATTATAGGTAATCGGCCCATGTTTGAATGCACTGTTTTCCCAGCTAGATAAAGATTTATACAGTCTTTAGGCCACCGCGGCGATATGGAATGTGACAAAGGGGCTGTCCCCTTGTCACATTCGTCATTTTCCGAGCCAGTTTTTGAACCACCACTCCATGGAGCGGCTCATCTCGGCCATAAAGGGGCTCGTGTGCTTGCGGGTGTAGATATCCACGACGCGCTCCCCCACCTCGCGGGCGTGTGGGCGAAACATCGCATCCATCTCGGCCACCTGCGCATCCATAGTCGCGGCATCCGCACGGCAGTAGCGCTCCTCGTGCACCAGGTTCACCACGGGGTGCGCGATTGCCGGGCGCTCCTTACGGGGCGTGCCGATGATGAGCATCGACAGCGGCATGGTATACGGAGGCAGATCCAGCAGCTCGGCCACTTCCTCGGCATTCTCGACGATATCACCGATGTAGCAGCTCCCCAGGCCCAGGGCCTCGGCGGCAACCACGGCGTTTTGCGCGGCGATCACGGCGTCCTGGGCCGCGATGGCAAAGTCGCCCAAACCTGGCGCGCGGCGGGGCGCCTTGCCCGTGCGCTCGACAAACTCGGGCTCAAAGCAGCCCGCATGCTCAAACAGATCGATCCACTTGGCATAATCGACCACAAATATAAGTGCCCAGGGCGCCTTGGCGATCATGGGCTGGTGGTCGCACAGGTCGGCCAGGCGGTCGAGCGTTGCCTGCTCGCGGATGCTCACGATGGAATACATCATCATGGCGCCCGCCGACGGCGCGCGACTCGCCGCATGCAAAATCGCCGCACGCTGCTCGTCGGTCACCGCCACGGGACGGTCGTCGTCATCACGCGCGAAGGCACGCGTGGAGGAACGGTGCTCCAACGTGTCCAGCACCGCATTGCCCGTCGTCTCGACCGGATAGCCACACGCATCCACAGCCTTGGTGCAAACCTGCTCGTTCATCGCCTCATCCTCGCTAATTCTTTAAGAAGCCTTTACGTTTCCGTGTAATTCCCGTCTATTATCGCGCAGGTCGCCACTCCATTGCGCCACACCGCCACACGTGCGCGTTAATATGGCTGGTTGTTGTGCGCAGCCACCAGTTGCAGCGCATATCTTGGTAACAATCGGGTAAACCCCCGCTTTCGTAGGTTTTAGTTTGTGAGGAGTCTCAGCATGTTCGCTGCCGCCATCTCGCTCGTCGGTCTTGCGGCGACCGTCTACCTTGTCTTGCGCGAGGCCAAGGCCGTTCGCGCCCAGTCGGGCACCGTTGCCAAAAGCGCTCTTGGGTGGAGCGTCGCCTTCGGCCTGTTCCAGCTCTTTTTGACCATTTGGGGCGCCATTGGCCTCGTCGCCCAAAACGAGCCGCTCGCCTTTGTGATGCTCATCCTGACCAACGCCATCCTCACCGGCTGCGCTTGGGCCAGCATCGCCCGCGACCGCATCGCCCCGCGCGTCTTTGCGTTCGCCTCGGCCGACGCCCCCGCCCCCACCGGCAAGCTCGCCCGCCTGCGCGGCGCCTTTGTGGGCAAACCACTCGTCGCCGCCGTCCTGTGCCTGCTGCTCGCCGGCGTCTTTGCGCTGCTGGGCATGGAGGTCTCGTCCAACCACGACTTTACCTGGGTCTACCCCCTGTGCATCCTGCTCGAGTGGGCCATCATCACCACGCTCATGGTCGGCCTGTTCTTCCTGTTCCAGCGCCATGGCGCAGCTCCCGCGGTCCTGGCCTTTGCCCTCTTTGTCCTGGGCATTGCCGAGTTCTTCGTCATCACGTTTAAATCCATGCCCATCCAGCCGGGCGACCTTTCGGCCATCTCCACCGCCGCCGCGGTCGCCGGCAACGGCTACACCTTCTCGATCTCGCTATTCTGTGTGCTGTCCATGGGCTTTACCGCCATCGCCATGCTGCTGTGCGAGTACGCCGGCCTGGTCGCGCCGCATCGCCAGAAGAGCGCCGCCAACGCCAAGCGCATCCTGCTCACCAACCTGCTCGTCGCCGTGCTGTGCCTGGGCGGTGTGACCGCGCATGTCACGCTCATCGACTACTACAACACCCTCGGCATCACCGTCTACACCTGGCGCCCGCTCGAGAGCTACTGGCGCGAGGGCTACCTGCCCGCTTTCATTAGCGCAGCGCAGTCCATCAAGCCGCCCAAACCCGCCGACTACTCCGTCGACGATGCCAAGGCCACGCTCAAAAAGTACGCCAAGGCCTACGACAAGTCCGACGCCGCCAAGAGCGACGAGCGCGCCGCCGCAAAGGAGCAGTTCGACAGCGAGAAGCCCACGGTCATCGCCATCATGAACGAGACGTTCTCGGATCTGTCGATCTACCAGAACATGCGCGCCGGCTACGAAGGCCCGCAGTACTTTAAGAGCCTGTCCAACTGCCTCAGCCGCGGCAAGCTCTACGTGAGCGCCTACGGCGGCGGCACCGCCAATACCGAGTTTGAGTTTATGACCGGCAACTCCATGGCCAACCTGGGCTCGGGCGTGTACCCCTACACCATCTACAACATGGAAACGACCGGGAACCTGGCAGAGCAGTTCAAGTCGCTCGGATACTCCACCACGGCCATGCACCCCAACCACGCCACCAACTGGAACCGCGAGAACGTCTACAAGGACTTTGGCTTTGACCAGTTCCTGTCCATCAACGATTTCCAGGGAGCCGACACCCTGCGCGGCATGGTGACCGACCAGGCTACCTACGACAAGATTCTTGAGCTGCTCGACCAGAACGCCGATCCGCAGTTTATCTTCGACGTGACCATGCAGAACCACTCGGGCTACGATACGGGCCTGCTGCCGGTCGACAAGCAGATGCACCTGAACATCGACACGACCGACCTGGACACCAAGACCGTCGAGGACGGCACGCTCTCCGATGTCGACGAGTATGTCTCGTGCATCGAGCAGTCCGACCAGGCGCTTCGCTACTTCCTCAACGCCCTGAGTAAGCTCGACCGTAAGGTGGTCGTGGTGTTCTGGGGCGACCACCAGCCGTTCTTCCCGTCCAAGTTCAACGACAAGTGGTTTACCGACGAGGACGACGCTACGCACCAGGAGCGCCTGTGGCAGACCGACTACATCATCTGGGCCAACTACGACGTTGCCGGCTGCGACCAGACGAGCGAGGTCGACGACCTGTCCACCAACTACCTGTCGGCCCAGCTGATGCAACTGATCGGCGCACCGCTGACCGACTACCAGAAGGCGCACATGACGCTGCGCGAGTCGCTGCCCGCCATTAACTCCGTCGGCTACGAGGACGCCAGCCTGCGCTGGGCGCTCTCCTCCAACGTCACCGGTGACGACGCCGCAGCAGCAGCCGCCACCAAGGCGCGCGAGGATTACGCCAAGATGCAGTACTACGAGATGTTCCGCGACGGCAAGAACGTCTACACCGAGCACTTCCAGACCGAGGCCAACGAGACCGACCCCAACCTGGCACCGGGTACGACCAAGATCAAGTAGCGGGTCGCTGCTGAGCCACAACTGAAACGTCTGTCCAGGCGGAAGCATATAAGGTTCCCTGCTCGGACAGTCCTGCGCAAGACGGGGGCCACATTAAGTGGCCCCCTTTGCGTGCGGAACTCGCGATGAACCTTATATGCCTCCGCCCGGACAGACGCCCTGTTGTTGGAGCGCAGCTTGTCATAGGGGTATCCGCTGAACATATATAAGTCGAAGGCCACGTCTTGTGGCCTTCTTTGTTTGCGGAAAGTGTGTCCCGGAATTCTTGTCTGGAATGGGATGCAGTTTCCGCTTGCGGAGTCTCCACTCAACAGAAAACCCGGGTGGCCTGTTTTTGGCTACCCGGGTTTTTGGGTTGTCGATATGTTCGACTGGCTACTAGTGGGTCTTGCGGCGTTTGATCAGCATGATGAGGGCTATTACTACGAGCGTTACACCCGCTGCTGCTGCGGTGGCGACCATGGCGAATGTTTGGTCGCCGGTGTTTGCGAGGTTCTTCGCTGTGGTCGTAGTCTTGACCTTGGTGTCGGTCTTAGCTCCGTTGTCGGACTTGGGCTTGTCCTGGTTCGTCGGGGTCTCAGGCGTCTCCGGAGTCGTCGGAGTCTCGGGGTCCTTTGAGCCTTCGGAATCGGTTGGGCCGGCGGTGTTCACCAGCGTATGGTCCAGGAACTTCTTGGCTCCCTCGCTCGCCTGCGAGAACAGGCGGCGCGTGCGGATCGGGGTGGCGTTCACCGTTGTGGGCGCCGTCTCCTCGGCCTCGATATTCACGAGCGTCGTGCCGGTGTCGAGGCCCACGTCGTTGTATCCCACGTGGCAGTAATACTGCGCACCGTCATCGTCTGCGGTCAGGTCAATCTCGAGCTTTGAGGCCGTTCCAGCCGCGAGGTTGCCATCGGCACCCACGAGCTTAAACTCTGTCTCGCCGCGGCCCTTGCGGTACCACATATAGGTCGGTGCCAGCCCTGTTTCGCTATCGTCGGCACCGAGTTGCTTCACATGGCCGATCGCCGAGAGCGTCAGGTGGTTTCCCGCCGCGCGCTCGACCGAGGAATCGTATTCTTTGCTCGACCCCTCCGCCGCAGGTCCGCTCACGGTCATCGTCATGCCATCGGGCATGGTCTTGACCGTGATGATTGCCGAGCGAATACCTGTTTCGGTCGTGGATCCATTCTTAACGGCGGCGATGGCGAATCGATACTCCGTATTGGGCTGCAGCCCATCCCACTTGAGCGAGGTCTGCGTGTTGTCGGCAATCTTCCAACTATTGACGACCGCATCCGCCGCATTGCTCTGCAGCATGCCCACGCCGTAGCTAAAGCCACTCTTGTTTGCGAGTACATCGTCCCAGCTAAACGTAACGCTGGTCGAATCGACGGCGTTTGCCGTAAAGCCCGTCACGGCCGGCGCGTCGGGCATCTCGACGTCCTTAACGTCATAGCCCACGATCCAGAACTGGTCGGTATCCTTGGTGCCGAGCTTGTCGCCCGAGTCTGCCTCGAACTTGTCAACATCCACCGCGTTGACGCCCAGACGCCACACAAAACCGTACTTGCCCTGCGCGGCCTCGGGCAGGTTGTCGACGGTGCCGCCGTATTCGGTCGATTCACTCGAGGAGTTACCCGTAGTAAAGCCGGCGTTGGCACCAAAGCACAGGCCGCCAAACAACTCGTGCTTTGCGAGCTTCGCGCCCATGACAACGCTGCCGTTCAGCGTCAAGCCGAGCTCGAGCTCCTGCTCCTTGCCCTCCTCGACTTCGATGGTCTGCTCAATGCTCGCCCCCGACTGCGCGGCGGCGCCGTTAAACCCATCGTGCGTGTAGGCGCGCGTTACGCCAGGCTTGCCCAGGCCAAAGGAATCCCCAACGGGAGTCTCGCCGTTGAGCGTCGTTTGATAGGTTCCGGGTTCTCCCGACCGGTTGGTCAAAAAGTAGCTGAGCGGCGTCATATTGTGCTGTTTGGCAATGCGGTCATAGGCCTCGACATTAACGACCGAGGTCTGCGCGCCGAGCGACACGGGCGCCGCCATCACGCCCTTGCCACCAGTTTCCTCATTTTCGATCTCATACTCGTAATAGACCATCGGAATCGTGTAGAGCACGGCCTTGTCACCCTCGCCGGCATGCGACTCATAGCTTACGCTTGCGCTGACCGTGCGCTCGCTCCGGTAGTCATAGCATCCCTCGGCGGCAAAATCGACTGAAGCATTCATCGCGACCAGGGGCGGACCGGTCTGCACCTCGACGGCAACGCCCAACTCGGCGCCAATAGTGCCGCCGTGAATCTGCCCTGTGCTCGTGCCCTCGCCATATTCCGTACCGCCCAACACCAGATAGCCGTATGCCTGCTCCAGATCCTCAACATAGGGAGCATCCTGCAGCACGGCGAGCACGCGCGGGTTGGTATAGACCTTGTAGCGGTCCTTGTACGTAATCTTGACGCTGTCGTTGTCGACATCGGGCAGCGCGAGCGAGATAAACGTGCCGTAGGTAGTGCCGCGACGGTTGCTCTCGCTGATCACCTGCTCCTCGCCGCGGCGCACCTTTCCGTTCTCGTCGAGCGAAAAATGCGAGGCGGTCATCCAATAGTAGTCATCGTTCTTGCGCAGGTCCTCGTCGCGGTGCTTGCCCACCACGGCGATAAAGCTCTCGTTATAGCGGTCCGAACCCGAGACGCTGCCCGCCTTAACGTCGCTGATCCACACCTGCTCGATACCCTTGTGGTCATGCTTGTTGCTACTGTTGTATTGCTGGCCGCTCATGCTCATGGTTCCGACCATGGAACCCAAGCCCTGGGCCCCGCTCTGCGCCGTGTTGCAGGCAAAGTCGCGGAACACATCGCCGCCCACGAGCACCTCGTCGACCGCCGGCTGCTCAGACAGACCGTCAAGGTTGGCAGTGGCAAGGGCAATAGGCGCCAAGGTGCACGGATAACGCTTATCCTGAGCACTATCCTTCCATGCGCTGCTGGGCACATGCATCAGTCCATAGGAGGCAAGGAGCCCGTCTCTGTATTCCTTGCAATCGGATAGTTTGAACTCGCCAGACTCCGAGTCAAAATACGCATAGCGGTACAGCGCGCCGTACAGCCCCTTGCTGCCGTCATAGGCGTCGTAATCAAAAGCACTGCGTTGCCAGTCATAGCCCGCAAGAATAAGGCCCGTGACGGTTTCACCCGTCTTCTTTCCTTCTTCATCGTAGGCGGCAAACGTGCCGAACGTCGCATTCGCAGCGACCATGGTCTTGCCGTTCGAGGAGAGGGAGATTGCGCCCGCGTCACCCAGAGCATCGACATGGACGAGTGCACCCTTGGATGCATCCCACGAGAACAGCTCGCAATGCGTCGACTTGGCGATATTCTTTTTGCCGTAGGGTGCCGAGACCACGATGGCGAGGTCATCGCAAAAATCGCGGTCGAGGTCTCCGGCAGCCAGCGAAACGACAGGAGCTGACTGCAGCTGCGTCCAAGAGTCGTTCCCGCCCTCGTTGTGCGTGGTGTAGTCCGCGGCGTTACCGGCGTCGATTTTGACGACACTCTGCCTCCAGTTGCCGCCCTCCAGGTCGTACATATCGACTACAGCCTTACGCACGCCGCTCTCGTCGACATAGCAGCCCGCATAGACAAAAAGCTCGTCCACGCCGTCACCATCGACATCGCCCGCCTCGACATCAAAGACGGCGTCGTGCTCTTGCAGGTAGCCGGCGTTCAGATACTTAAAACGGCCTCCGTCCATCATATTGGTGTTGACCGTCACCGGCAGGCGCGTATCAAGGCTGCGCGTGCGCCCGTTGCTAAACGAATAGAGGACCAGCTCAACCTTTCCGGCGTACGACTTGCCGTCGATCGTCGTGGAAGAACTGTCGCCGTAGGCACGAAGCTCGGCAACGCGGCTCTTTTTGCCTGTACTGGCATCGCCGCAGAACTCAACGCTTGTGGCGTGAATGCCCGAGAAGCCGTTGTTGTCGTTGGCAAGTACCGTCGAGGACTCATTGTTGCTCAGATACGACCAGGTGCCGCCACCGTAGTCGCTATGCTTGTAGAGGTCGCTGTTCGTATCGAAATTGTTGACGTTTTGCCAGAACTTTGCGGCGCCCCACACACTTCCATAGCCATCGGTGAGTTTGCTGCTGCCGCCAATATCGCCGCGCTCGACGTTCTCGAGCTTGTCGCGCAGAGTGTAGCGATTGCCATGGCTACCGTTAGCTGCCATATAGACCTCGCTGCGCGTGGCAAACGTCGTGGGGGTATCGGTGGAATAGGGGCCAACGGTATCGGCCGGAATGTCCTCGCTCGTGCCCAGGCCCAGGTCGCTATAGTCCTGCTCGGTCATATCGGTGATCTCAGGCGTGTCTGCCGCCTGGGCGACGTTGGGAGCCGCCGTGAAACAGGCGACGCTCGTGGCGATCAGCGCAGCAAGCGCCGCCGTCCCAACAAGCGGGATTTTCGACAACCGGCGAATGTGGGGGTGTGGAACGTGCATGGGGGACCTCGCTTTACTCGAGTGGAGTCTGCTCATTTTTGCAAATGATACGTCCGACGCCCGATATCACGTGTCTCATTTTCGCCAACGGCGTGTCTCATTTTTGAGAATCCGAGATGCCGCGGAAATCTTATCCCAGCTCAAAGGCCATTTCTGGGATGTATTTTCCGTCGAGTGCCTCATCGGGAAACTGCATCCCATTTCAAGCGTCGATTCTGGGACGCACTTTCCCCTTAGACCCTCAACCGGAAACCGCATCCCACTTTGAGCGCAAATTCCGGGACGCATTTTCCGCTTGAGCCTCATTGGGAAACGGCGTCCCATTCCAAAGGCAAATTCCGGGACGCATTTTCCGAAAGCCTGCCCATCCGGAAAGCCCGTCTCACTTTGGACGCATCCGGGCACGGAACCATCGACCTATCAGGCCTCCCATCAATAAAGAGGCGTCCTCCCGGACGGCGGGGCACGAAGTTCATCGCGAGTTCCGCACGCAAAGAAGGCCACTTAATGTGGCCTTCGTCTTGCGCAGGACTGCAGAGCAGGGAACTTCGTGCCCCGACGCCCGGGAGGACGTTACATTTAGAAAGATGGACCGACCGCCGTCAGCGCCGGAGTTACTCCCCCAGCACGGCCTTTTTGGCGGCTGCAGCCATGTTGTCCAGATCCTCCTTGGTGGGGTGATCCTTTGCGGCAACCCAGTTGTCGAGCAGCATCTTAAAGCGGGTATTGTCGGGATCTTGCTCGAGCATGGCCTCGTAGCGCTGCTTGACCGCGGGGCCCATCTTGCCCTGGCACATGGCCCAGCCCACAAGCTCGGCATCTCCGGCCAAATTGGACGTCACGCGGTCGATAATCTGCCTAAAGTAATCCTCGCTAGCGCCAAAGCCGCAGGTACCAAAGAGGAAAACGCGCTTGCCGTGCAGAGCGGAGAGCAACGCCGCGACCGAAGGCGTGCATGCGCCCTTGTCGCACCAAAAACCGACGAGCACCGTGTCGGCCGCGCAGGCGCCCTGCGCCTCGCGCGCAACCTGATCTGCGTCCGCATCGTCACTCAACGCCGCGGCGTGGACAAACTCAACGCCCGCAGCCTGCAGAGCGCGCTTGATCGCGCCCGAAACCATCCTGGTATTACCGCTCTTGCTGTTAACCACCAAAGAGCACGTCATAGTCACGTTGCCTCGTTTCCCCCAAAACTAAAGCCACTAATGCAATTTATTAGAAGCATATCTTAGTACTAAAACCACAGATGTAAACCAACTTCTGCTGATTGACGGCACAGCTGACATCAATGGATAAAGCCGCCTGAAGCGCAAGTCCCTAAAATCATGCGGGAACCGCGGTACCGTCAGAAAATTCAGGAGGAAATTTGACGGTCCCGTTAATAGATTTGTGACAAGGGCATGACAGGGAGACAGGTCATTCGTCAGGTTTCTGACAGACGATACGAGTGGGACATGAAAATTGGAGCCCCTCCTGCATGCATATCCGCTGGTAAGGCCTGGCCCGGTTTTCGCCATCGCACGCGGCGGCCGAGCACCCATCCAACGCCCAAGTCAAAATACTCAGTACACTGAGTAATTTCACTCAGTGTACTGAGTATTTTCTCAATTTGCTCAGGCTAGTTAAACAGCGTCACCTTATCGAGCAGAAAATCCTCCACGGCGCACGCCCCGGCCGCCGCCCCTCCCACGACGATCCGCTTGGCTCGCGGATACTTTTTTAGGAGCGTCGACATGCCACTCTGGCCGGACTCTCCACCGCTTTTGACCTCGATGGCGCTCAGCGCATCATCCCTTCGCAGCACAAAGTCGACCTCTTTGACGCCTTCACGCCACCACATGACCTCAAAACCCTCTTCCGGCGCGCGCGCAAGCAGTCGTGCACCCACTGCCGATTCCACCAAATGACCCCGCCGCGCCGAATCCTCCAGCCATTCTGCTCGGCCCTTATCGCCGAGCGCCGTCATAAACGCCGTGTCATAAACCATGAGCCGCGGGGTGCTTCGGCGCTTTGCGAGCTCCTTGTCACTGAACTTGGGAATCGCCGTAACCAAACCGGCCTTGCCCAGCAGGTCCAAATACCCGGCGACCGTGACCGTGTTACCGGCATCCTGCAGCTGGCCTACCATTTTTGAATACGAAAGCTCCTGCCCCGAATAGCTTGCCGCGAGCCAAAAGAGCGCGCGCATCAGCGCCGGTTTGCGGATATTCTCCAACGAGAGAACATCGCGCGAGATCGCCGGCTCGACGATCGCATCTCGGATATAGTTTCGCCAACGGGCGTCATCGGAAACCAGCGGCGCCGCACCCGGATATCCACCGTGATAGAGATAGTCTTCAAAAGAAAAGCCAAAGGCCTCGCTGCACTCGCGATAGGACCAATGCGGCGACCGAATGAGCTCGTAACGGCCCATAAGGGATTCTTCCAAGCCCTTATGCAGCAGCAGCGACGACGATCCGGTCAAAATGACCTTGAGCGGCGTCCCCTCCCGGCGATCCCGGTCGTACAATCCCTTGACGACCGTGGACCAACTCTGCACCTTTTGAATCTCATCAACAACGAAGACGGCCGGGACCTTACCTCCAGACGTGAGGTTTCTTGCCTGTTGCCACTCGATTTGCAGCCAGCTGGCATCGGGATTCACAACATCGTCCGCATTGGCCACGTGACAGGGCATGTCTGCATGGTGCAACGCCTGCACGAACATGGTCGACTTTCCCGTTTGGCGGGGCCCGATTATAAATTGCATCAACGGATTATTCGTTTCCCGCATCCTCTGGGCTATCACGGCAACTTGATGGCGCTCAAACATGTCAATCTACCTCCTTGTTTCTTAAATACTCAGTATACTGAGTAAAATCACTCAGTATACTGAGTATTTTTAGAACCGGGAGATCGAACCCGCCAACTTAACTCCCTTCACCAGCGGGTTGCCGCCGCCCCCTCCGCGAGTCGAGTTTCTGGCCCTTCGTGCTCACTCGATATATAAAAACTGCCATAGCCATATCGAAAAACCGGTATAGCCGGTCCCATCATCGAACCATCGCGAATGGGCCACAGGATTTCGCGATGGTTCGCAAGCTTTCGCGGAGATTCGCGACAAATCGAGAGCTGATACGCATCTTATTGTTCATATTCAAGGCCACGACGTCTCAAAAGGTATACGCTTTGAAACAGTTAAGTTTCCCAGCGCCCCCAATCGAGATCAATCGTCACCACATTATTTCGTCAATCGTCACCACGCCGCAGATAGAATGCATAATCTTGGGACAAACACTTCTGATTAATTTGTCCCGCGGGCTTGCTCACTGGGCGAATTGGCTGCGGTAGAGCTCGGCGTAGAAGCCGCCTGCCGCTAGCAGCTCGTCGTGCGTGCCACGCTCGATAATCTGCCCGTCGCGCATGACTAGGATGCAATCGGCGTTACGGATCGTCGATAGGCGGTGCGCCACGACAAAGCTCGTGCGACCGGCCATGAGCTCGTCGAATGCCGCCTGCACCTGCAGCTCGGTACGTGTATCGATGCTCGACGTTGCCTCGTCCAGCAGCAGAATCGCCGGATCGGTGAGCATGACGCGCGCGATGCACAGCAGCTGCTTTTGACCCTGGCTAAACGTGCCGCCGTCCTCGCCGATCACCGTATCGTAGCCGCCTGGCAGCTGCACGATAAACTTGTGCGCGTGCGCGCGCTTGGCGGCCTCGACAATCTGCTCGCGCGTGGCATCGGGGCAACCGTAGGCAATGTTCTGGGCCACCGTGCCCTCGAACAGCCAGGTGTCCTGCAGCACCATGCCAAAGGCGCGGCGCAGGCTCTCACGCGTGTAGTCGCGCGAGGAATGCCCGTCGACCACGATGCGCCCCGCATCGATATCGTAAAAGCGCAGCAGCAGGTTGATGAGCGTCGTCTTGCCGCAGCCCGTGGGACCGACCAGGGCAAAGCGCATGCCGGGCTTAGCATCGATGCAGATGTCCTGTAGCAGTTTGCGGTCGGGCACATAGCTAAAGTCCACATGCTCAAAGGCGACCTCGCCTTTCGGAGCTGCGAGCTCAACGGCATCCGCTGCATCGGGCTCTTGCTCGCGCGCATCGAGCAGCGCAAACATACGGCGCGCCGAGGCATAGGCCGTCTGGATCTGCGTAATGACGTTGGTGACCTCGTTGAACGGCTTGGTGTACTGGTTGGCGTAGGACAGGAAGATCTGCACGCCGCCCACCGTGAGTGCCGCGGGCACGCCCGTGATCACGCCCACGCAGCCGATCACGGCCACCACGGCGTAGATGATATTGTTGATAAAGCGTGTGCCAGGATTGGAGAGCGAACCCATAAACTGCGCACGCTCGCCCGCCGTATAGAGCTCGGCGTTGAAGGCATCGAAGCGCTGCTGAGCGCGCGAGCCATAGGCAAACGCGTCCACGAGTTTTTGCTCGCCCACATACTCCTCGATATGGCCGCCAAGCTGGCCCTGAATGCGCTGCTGAGCCGTAAAGCTCTTGTTGGAGAGCTTGGCGATGGCGCCGGCCGCAAAGATGGAAAGCGGCGTGACGAGCACCACCACGAGCGTCATGGTCAGGTTGATGGAGAGCATAAACGCGAGCGTGCCCACGATAGTGATGACGCCGGTAAAGAGCTGGGTGAAGCCCTGCAGCAGGCCGTCGCCCACCTGGTCGACGTCGTTGACCACGCGGCTCATAAGGTCGCCGTGGGCATGACTGTCGATAAAGCTGAGCGGCATGCGACTGAGCTTGTCGCTCGCCTCCACGCGCATGTCGCGCACCGTCTCGTAGGACAGGCGGTTGACGCAATAGCCCTGCAGCCACTGGAAGGCCGCGGCACCAACCACGACGATCGCGAGCCTGGTGACGAGCGGCAACAGCGCGTCAAAGTCCACCCGTCCGGCGGCAACGATGAGGTCGATGCCCTCGCCGATGAGGATGGGCGTGTAGAGCTGCAAGATCACCGAGATGGCGGCGCTCACAAACGACGCCGCAAACGAAATGCAATGCGGGCGGACATAGCCCATCAGGCGACGGGTCACCGCGCCCACGGGATAGCGCTCGGGATCGCCGGGCTGGCGCGGGCCGTCGCCCAGGTCGTTGAGGTTATCGTTGCCGGACACATTGGCCGTCATCGTGGCGACCGAACCGGAAGAAGTATACGGATTCATTTAGCAGCCCTCCTTTGCGCGGGTGGATGCAGGGGCGGAGTCCGAAGCGGGCGTCGCACTCCCCTGCTGGCCCTCGAGCTCCTCACGGCGGAGCTGCGACTGGCAAATCTCGCGGTAGAGCTGGCAGCTTGCGTACAGCTCGTCGTGCGTACCCAGGCCCGCAACCGAACCGTGATCGAGCACACAGATCATGTCGGCATCGCGCACGGTCGAGACGCGCTGGCTCACGATGACAGTCGTCAGCGGCAACCCGCCCTCGGCGGCGCCGCGCACGCTGCGCTCGCGAATGGCGTGGCGAAGCGCCGTGTCGGTCTTAAAGTCGAGCGCCGAGGCGGAATCATCCATAATCAGGATCTGCGGCGAGCCCACCAGAGCACGCGCAATGGTCAGGCGCTGGCGCTGACCGCCGCTGAAGTTCTTGCCGCCCGCCTCGACCGGGGCGTCGAGCCCCTGCGGCTTGTTGCGCACGAACTCGCTGGCCTGCGCCATATCGAGCGCCGTCCACAGCTCTTCATCGGTTGCCGACTCGTCGCGCCAGGTCAGGTTGCTGCGGATGGTGCCGCTCACCAGCGACGCGCGCTGCGGAACAGTCGCGACCACACGGCGCAACTGGTCGAGCGGCCAGGTGCGCACGTCGGCGCCCATCACGCTCACGCTGCCGGCACTCGCATCGTATAGGCGCGGAATAAGCGAGACGAGCGTGGACTTGCCGCTGCCCGTGCCGCCGATAATGCCAAGCGTCTTGCCCAGCGGGAGCGCCAGGGTCACATCGCTCACGGCATTTGCCGCGCCCGCGCCAAACGAAAAGCTCGCATGGTCAAAGCTCAGCGCGGGGACCGGAGCAGCACCACCCGCCAGTTCGCTCGGCTCGGGCAGCGCGACCGGCTGGTTGCCCTCGTCGGTAATGCTCGGCACGCAGTTGAGCACCTCGTTGATACGCGACGCGCTGGCGCTCGCCTTGGTAAAGACCACGACCAGGTTGGCGACATAGACAATGGAGGTGAGGGTCTGCGTCATGTAGTTGACGAACGCCATAACCTGGCCCTGCGTGAGTTCGCCCACGTTGACCTGGATGCCGCCCACCCACAAGATGGTGCACACGCCCAGGTTCATCACCAAAAACGTGACGGGGTTGAGAATCGAGGAGAGCTTGCCCACCGCGATGGCGACATGTGCCTGGTCATCGGCAGCCTGGGCAAAACGCTCGCGCTCGTGATCCTCGCGCACAAACGCGCGGACCACACGAGCGCCCGAAAGCCCCTCGCGGCAAATGAGCGCAATGCGGTCGAGCTTTGCCTGCAGCTGCTTGTAGTACGGAATGCAGCGCGCCATGACAAACCAAAACACCAGGCCGATGGCGGGCGTGCAGATTAAAAAGATAATGCCGAGCTTAAGGTCGATGGCAAGGGCCGCGCACATGGAGCCCACCGCCAGGAAGGGCCAGCGGATGAGCATGCGCACGCCCAGCGCCACGGCAAGCTGCACCTGGTTGACATCGTTGGTGATGCGCGTGATAAGCGACGGCGTGCCAAAGCGGTCGAGTTCGGCATAGCTCAGCTTGTTGATGTGCTCGTAGAGCGCGCCGCGAATGTCGGTGCCCATGCCCTGCGAGGTCAGCGCCGCCATCTTTTGGCAGACGAGCGTAAACGAGATGCCGATCACAGCCATGGCGGCAAGCAGCATACCGTAGTGGATAACGGCGTTCACGTCGTGCGCCCCGATGCCCTTATCGATCATCTGGGCAATCACCAGCGGCGTAAGCAGGTCAAAGATCACTTCGATCAGCTTGCACGCAGGGCCGATCACCATATATCGGCGAAACTTACCACCAAAACGCCTGAGCAGCTCAATCATGTATAGGCGCTCCCTATCATCATTCACACTCAATTCGAATCATGATAGTACGGTGAGCCCAAAAGAAGCGTAAACAACTCGTCATTTCTGGCGAGATTCAAGAGCGGGTTAATCGCCTGATATACTTACATTAGTGCTACCAAGTGAGTCGCCAACCCTTGAAATGAGGTGCCGAGATGAACGACATTCTCGCAAGAAGAGCAAGAAGAGCAAGACGAGCAACTATGGGCATCGCCCTTTCCGTGGCACTTGCCGCGGGAATCGCCCCCGTAACGGCGATCGCGGCAGAAACCAGCTCCCCCATCGGTGCAGTTGCCTTGCAGACGGAAGACGCGGCCACCGAAAAAGAAAAAGCGTATGCAGCCATGCAGGAAGCGCTCAAAAACCTCGAAGCCGCAAAAAAGGCCGCGAGTTCCGAGAAAATTGCGCGCTTTAATAATGACATTGCCCGTTTTCAAAAGTACCGCGACGAGATGTTGGCGCAAGCCGCCGAATCGAAAGAATCCCTTCCTGCCATGCAAGCGGACATCGATGCAGCCCAAGCCAAATACGACGAGGCTGGCAACCGGGTAAGCGAGCTCCAGGCAAAATTAGACAACAAACTTGAGGTGCTTAAGGCACTCGAAGCACTCGGCGACGAGGAGCTTGTCAAAACTGTTAAACAGCAAATAAGGCAGTTGCAAAATGAGATCGTAGGGGCAAAAGCGTATGTAGATCATTGTGAAACGGAGCTTGACGAGTTCCAGCGCCGCCTCAAAAGTCAGGAAAGACGAGTTAATGACTGTGAAAGTTCTGCAGAGAAATATAAAGCCAACATCGACCAGTTCATAGCCTGGCGAGATGCGCTCCTCGACAATTTGAAAAAGGCGCAAGCGGCCTATGACGACGCCTGCAAGGCATACGAAGAGGCAAAGGCCGCAGCAGACAAGGCCACCTCGCCCGAGATAACGCAACCCACCGAGACGACGCCTCCCTCCGGCTCGACGCAACCGGCCGAGACGACACAGCCCGCCAGCTCGCCCGCGACCGGCAAAGACACCGCACCGATCTCCTCCAAGCAGGCGAACACGGGCAACGGCAAACAAGCGAATACGACCGCCGGCAAGCTCGCAAACACAGGCGACACAACGCCAAGCGCAATCGCCCTAGCAGGAATCGCCGCCGCAGGCCTCGGAATAACCGCCGCAGCCACCCGCCGCATCAAGAACTCAAAATAGCCGCCGACCCTTGAAATGAGGTGCCGAGATGAACGACATTCTCGCAAGAAGAGCAAGACGAGCAACCATGGGCATCGCCCT
>NZ_JADMUF010000006.1:0-62500 GCF_015546965.1 Collinsella aerofaciens | reverse complement strand
CCGCCGACCCTTGAAATGAGGTGCCGAGATGAACGACATTCTCGCAAGAAGAGCAAGACGAGCAACCATGGGCATCGCCCTTTCCCTGGCACTTGCCGCGGGAATCGCCCCCGTAACGGCGATCGCGGCAGAAACCAGCTCCCCCATCGATGCAGCTGCCTTGCAGACAGCGACCGCGAACTCGAGCGAAACCGCGACCACCGAAAAAGATAAAGCGTATGCAGCCATGCAGGAAGCGCTCAAAAACCTCGAAGCCGCAAAAGACGCCGCAAGTCCCGAGAAACTTGCGGAAATCGATGATGACATTGCCGCATTTCAAGAACTCTACGACATGGTGGTGGCGGAAGCCGCCAAATGGAGGGTACCCCTTCCCGCCATGCAAGCGAACGTCGATGCAGCCCAAGCCAAATACGACGAGGCCCACAACCGGGTAAGCGAGCTTCAGGCAGAATTAAAAAAGGCATACGACAACGGAGATTACGCAGCTGCTCAACAGTTGCGTTCGGAGATCATGTCGGCAGAAAGGCAAGAAAAATCTTGCAAATCGGACCTTGACAGCTATCGGCGTAGGCTCGAGATCCAGGAAGGACAGGTTGAGCATTTCGAAAGTGCGGCGGAGGAAGCCAAAGCCCACATCGACGAGGACATAGCCAAGCGAAATGCGCTCACCGACGATTTGGAAAAGGCACAGGCGGCCTATGACGACGCCTGCAAGGCATACGAAGAGGCGAAAGCCGCAGCAGATAAGGCCACCTCGCCCGAGATAACGCAACCGACCGAGACAACGCCTCCCTCCGGCTCGACGCAACCGGCCGAGACGGCACAGCCCGCCAGCTCGCCCGCGACCGGCAAAGACACCGCACCGAGCTCCTCCAAGCAGGCGAACACGGGCAACAGCAAGCAAGCGAATACGACCGCCGGCAAGCTCGCAAACACAGGCGACACAACGCCAAGCGCAATCGCACTAGCAGGAATCGCCGCCATGGGACTCGGAATAACCGCCACAGCCACCCGCCGCATCAAGAACTCAAAATAGCCTCCGACCCTTGAAATGAGGTGCCGAGATGAACGACATTCTCGCAAGAAGAGCAAGACGAGCAACCATGGGCATCGCCCTTTCCGTGGCACTTGCCGCGGGAATTGTCCCCGCAACGGCGATCGCGGCAGAAACCAGCTCCCCCGTCGATGCGGTCGCCTTGCAGACGGAAGATGCGGCAGCCGAAAAAGAAAAAGCGTATGCAGCCATGCAGGAAGCGCTCAAAAACCTCGAAGCCGCAAAAGCCGCCGCCAGTCCCGAGATAATTGCGAAAATTGATGATAACATTGCCTTTCTTCAACCGTTCTACGATAGATATTCGGCAGAAGCCGCCAAATGGAGGGAGCCCCTTCCCGCCATGCAAGCAAACGTCGATGCAGCCCAAGCCAAATACGACGAGGCCAACAATCGCGTAAGCGAGGTTAAGGCAAAATATGAAAAGGCACGCAGCGACGGGGCTTCCTACGAAACTCTTAGTCAGTTGCGTCGGGAGATCAGCATGGCGCAAGCGGAAGTAGAACCTTGGGAAATTGAGCTTAGGCACCGGCGAAGCGAGCTCGAACGTCAGGAAGAACGGTTTAAGCGTTACGAAACCGAGGCGGAGGGAATGAAAGCCAAGATCGACGAGGCCAAAGCCAAGCGAGATGCGCTCCTCGGCGATTTGGAAAAGGCACAAGCGGCCTATGACGACGCCTGCAAGGCATACGAAGAGGCAAAGGCCGCGGCAGACAAGGCCACCTCGCCCGAGATAACGCAACCCACCGAGACGACGCCTCCCTCCGGCTCGACGCAACCGGCCGAGACGACACAGCCCGCCAGCTCGCCCGCGACCGGCAAAGACACCGCACCGAGCTCCTCCAAGCAGGCGAACACGGGCAACGGCAAGCAAGCGAATACGACCGCCGGCAAGCTCGCAAACACAGGCGACACAACGCCGAGCGCAATCGCACTAGCAGGAATCGCCGTCGCAGGACTCGGAATAACCGCCACAGCCACACGCCGCCTCAAGAACTCAAAATAGCCGCCAGAGCATATCGTTCCCACCAATCTTCAAGCCCATAGACAAAAGAGGCCCGTTTCCCCAACCAAACCCAGGGAAACGGGCCTCTTTTCTTACTTGTAAAAACAGATGGTAATGCCGCCGTCTCTTGAAGCGCGCAACTATCAATGCCCAGGCAACGCCAACAAGCAGCACAAAACACGGGATTCAATTCTTCAGATAAATGCGCCTTTACGGGTGATTTTTGGACGAAGTGGCCCGGCCGGCGGCGAGATATTTGGTAGTCGAGCGATCCCGCAGGCGCAGCCGAGGACCAGCGAGACACCAAATATCTCGCCGCCGGCCGGGCCAAATCGCGGCACCAAAAAGCGCCCGTGCGCTCGATGGATTCGGATGCCCGACAGAGGCTCCTTATGGCTGCTTCCTTCCGGACCTGACCAGATTCGGAACATGTCGTCATCCGAACCCATCGAACGCGCTAGGCGCTCGGTATATCTTACCCGCTCCCGCCCAGCAGGGCAAGTGGGGCGAACCCATCGGATGGATTCGCCCCACTCGTGCATATCGCTAGCGGCGCCTGCGGTACAGGGCCGCGCCGCCCGCGACGGCCAGCGCGCCGATGCCGGCCATGGCACCGAGTGCCGCCGCCGGCAGGCTGCGGTCGCCGGTGTCGGGCATGCCGCCCTTGGAGCCGCCGCCGGAGCTGTCGCCGGAGCCGCTATCGGAACCGCCGCCCGAACCGCCGCCCGGCGTGCCGGGGTTCTCCGGGGTGCCGGGGGTCCCGGGTTCCTCGGCGTAGCTGTTGGTGAAGACCGGCGGCAGGTTGGCGTCGCCCTCGTAGGAGACCTTCGCCGACAGGTAGCCCGTCTTGGAGCCGTCGGCCGCCTCGTCGCTCACCGTGACGACAATCTTGTGCACGGCCTTGTCGTAGGTCACGTGTGCCTGGCCATCGTCGACCTCGCTCACCGTGAAGGTGTAGGTACCGGCCTGCTTGAAGGTCAGCGCGTCGAACGTGACGCTGCCGTCGGCGGCGTTCTTGGCGGTCGACATGACCTTGCCGTCCCGGCTCTTGAGCTCAAAGCTAAACTGCCCCGCCTTGAGCTCGGCGCCCTTGAGCACCTTGGCGGCGCCCAGCTTGAGGGTGACGGGCGCAGCCTCGTAGCCGTTGGTGAACGTCACCGAGCCATCGCCCGTGGGATTGCCCTCGGCATCCACAAGGTCGTGCTTGACGGTGAGCTTGCCGTTGCCGGCATCGGTGACCGTCGTGCGCACGCGGTGCACCGCCCTGTCGTACGTCACGCCGCCCGCCGCGCCGGCGACCTCGCGCAGCTCGTAGCTATGCGTGCCGGGCGCGGTATAGGTGATGGGGTTGAGCGCCACCGTGCCGTCCGCGGCGTTCTTGCCCGTCACCGCAATACTCTCGCTGCCGTCGGCGTTGATCTCGATCAACTGGAACTCGAACTCGCCCTCGACCAGGTCGCGGCCCTTGAGCTTCTTGCTCACCTTGATCTGGTCGGTGACGGTGCTCGGGGCGGGGCCGACGCCGTAGGTATTGGTGAACTCGAACGCGCCCTTACCCTCGGGCGTGCCCTCGGCGGGCAGGACCTCCGCGAAAAGCGTGCCCGCGTTGGTGTCCTCGACCACCTTGACCGTGAAGGTCCTGGACGCCACCGCGTCATTGACCACGCCGTCGACCGAGCCGGACTCGCTCACCCGGTAGGCGAACGTCTTGGTGCGCATGCCATCGCCGTCGATCGCGGCATCGTCGAGGTCACTCGGCTGCTTGAACGTGACGTGGCCCAGCTCGACGTTGCCGGCGGCATCGTTGACCGCCTCGGTCACCGTCTTGCCGGAGGCGTCGACCGGTGCGGGCGCGCCGTCCAGCGGCTCAATCTTGAAGGTGTACTTGCCCTCGATGTCGGCCTGCGTCAGGCCGAGTCCGGCCTGGCCGAGCGCCAGCGTCTTGGTGCCCGCGAGGTCGACCGTCGCCTCGTTGGTGCCGTAGCCGTTCACGAACGACAGCTTGCCGTCGCAGCCCTTGGGATAGGTCACGACCACATCCAGCCCGCCCTTGCCGTTATCGGTCACCTTGACGGTGATGTCGAAGCTCGAGGCGGTCGCCGTCACGCCGGCGGGCAGTGCCGCCGTGCCCTCGGACACGGTATAGGGGATGGACCAGGAGCCGTCGGCCGCCTTGGTGGCGGTACCGTCCGCCGCCATCTGCTCGAGCGAGCCGGTGGTGTAGGCGATGGGCGAGAACGCGAGCCCCGCGACCTCGCCGTCGTCGGAAGCGCGGTTGGACGCGGTCGCGACCACGTTACCGTGGGCATCGCGGACGGAGAACGAGAACTCGCCCGCCGCCGCGGCGCGGCCCGTCAGCGTCTTGGTGGCCTCGATGGACGCGCTACCCTCGCCGCCGAGCGTGCCAGTGGCCTCATAGGAGTTCTGGAACGCGACCGTCACGGGCGCGGGCGCCGCCGTGGCGTCATCGGCCGTCGAGACCTCGCTGCGGGCGACCTCGATGCCGTCCTTGACGACCGTGGTCGTGACCGTGAGCTCGCCCGTCGCGGCGTCGTAGGCGGGCGCGATGGCCACCGTGCGCGGCTCGGCGTCGTTGGCGTAGCCCTCGCCGCCGAGCTTGGTCTCGGTGACGGTGAAGCTGTAGGTCTTGCCCGCGTCGGCGTCGGTGAACGTCACGTCGCCCTTTGCGGCGCCGCCGATGAGGTCGATCAGGTCGGTTTCCCCGTCACCAGCTGCGGAAACGGCGTAGGCGTCCTTGCCGGTCTTGAGGCCGAGCTTGGCGGCCGTCTCGGCGTCGGCGGTCACGGTGAAGGCGAACTGCCCTGCCTCCATCGCGCGGCCGGAGAGCGTCTTGGACAGGAGCACGCCTGCGCGGGCCGAGTAGTCGAGCCCGGTCGTGTAGGTGTTGACGAAGTCGCCGCCGCTCGCCTGCGCGATCGCGGGCGTCGAGGCCGTGAGGTTGCCGGAGCCGTCGTCGGTCACGGTCACCGTCATCGTGGCGACGTGGCCGTCGTAGGACACGCCGGCGATAGCCGGGCCGTCATCGGGCCTGACCTCGCTCACCGCGTAGGTGAAGGTCTTGGCGCGCACGCGCTTGCCGCCGACCTCCGCGAACCCGGCGTCCTTGATGTCGTTAAGCGTGTAGCGGATAGAGCCGAAGTCGAAGGCGACCTTAGTGCCCGCCTTGGTGCCGGCGGCGGCCGTCACGCTGACGGTCTTGGAGCCGCCGGCGGAACCCTCGGGCATGGGCGCGCCGCCCTCGGCCGTGAGCGTGAACTGGAAGCTGTCGCCCTCTGCCCAGTCGCGGCCCTTGAGTGTCTTGGTGAAGAGCCCCGCGGTGGAGACGTCCCTGCCCTCGGTGGCCGTTCCGTACGTGTTGGTGAACGCTGCGGTCGCGCCGGCATCGGTCACGGTGCCCTCGGCCCCCTCGGCCGTGGTCGTGTAGCCCTCGGCGGCGTCCTCGGTCACGGTGTAGTGCGCGCCCACGGGCAGGCCGGCGACGGTCTTCTCCCCGCCGTCCCTGAGCGTGAAGGTCGCCTTGCCGCCCGCGAACGTCACGGCGTGCTCGCCCTTGCCGAAGGTGCCGGAGACGGACTCGCCGTCCCCGTCGGTCAGCGCGACCGTGAAGCCGAACTCGCGCTGGCTGTCGCCGCCGACGACCGTCTTCTTGACGGTGAGGCTGCCCTCGCGGGACACGCTGTTGTGGGTCGTGTTGGTCTGGGCCCGGTTCTCGCCCACCTTGACCGTTGCGGTATTGGCGATGTCATCGACCGTGGCGGCATCGGCGGAGACCTTCACGTCGAAGCTGAGCGTGCCCGTGGCGCCCGCAGCCTGCTCGCCGAGCGACCAGGTAAGGGTGCGCGTCGCGGCGTCGTAGGCGGCGCCGTCGGCAGAGCCCTCGACGTAGCCAACGCCCTTGGGCAGCGCATCGGTCACCGTCACGTCGGCTGCCCGCGCGGCACCCCTGTCGTCGACGCTGTTGTTGGCCCAGTTAATGGTGTAGGTGAGGGTATCGCCCACACTCACGGGCTTACCGTCCACATCGACCTTGGCGCCCGAGGCGCCCGCCTTGGTGACGGTCTTTGTGTTGTCGTGCGGCGTGAAGGTGTTGGTGAAAGTCTTCTTGCCCCGCTCGTTGGAGATCTCGGCCTTAAGGCCGGCGCCAGCCTGAGCCACTGTGATGTCGAAGGTGTAGACATGCGCATCGTCCTCAATCAGGACATCGCCGCTTGCTTTCTCGGTCACGGTCGCGTGGTAGGTACCCGGATTGGTGAAGCTGAGCTCGCCAAAGGAAACCTTGCCATCCTTGTCATTCTTCGCCTCGATCGGGTAGCCCTCGAGCACAATGCCCGCGCCGTCGGCGAGGGAGAGCTCAAAGGCGAACTCCCCCTCCTGGAGGCCGGGCTTGCGGCCGCCCGCGAGCACCTTGGTGAACTCGGGGACGGACGCCGTGGCGGGGGCGGGGTCGAAGGTGTTGGTGAAGGCGGCGGAGGAGACCTGGTCTGCCGCGATGGAGCCATCGGCCTTGGATCCCTCGGCTCCGTTCACCGCGGCCTTGTAGCCATCGGCGGCACGTTCGGTCACCGTGTAGGCGGTTCCCGCGGGCAGCCCCGTGATCCTCGCCGTCTGGCCATCTTTGAGCCTGAGGGCCGCCTTGCCGTCCTCGAACGTCGCGTCACCGTAGGCGCCGGACACGCCGTGGCCCGCGGCATCGGTGGCCTCGACCGCAAACTCAAATGTCTTGTCCGCATCGACCGCCAGGCCCTCGCGCGCCACGACGGTCTTGGAGACGTCGAGCTCGCCCGTCTTCACGGTGTTGGTGAACGCGACGGTCGCGCCGTCCTCGGTCACGGCGCCTTCGGCCTTGGAGCCGTCAGCCCCGTTGACCGCAGTCGTGTAGCCCTCGGCGGCGTCCTCGGTCACGGTGTAGTGCACGCCCACGGGCAGGCCGGCGATGGTCTTCTCCCCGCCGTCCCTGAGCGTGAAGGTCGCCTTGCCGTCCGCGAACGTCACGGCGTTCTTGCCCTTGCCGAAGGTGCCGGAGACGGGCTCGCCGTCCCCGTCGGTCAGCGCGACCGTGAAGCCGAACTCGCGCTGGCTGTCACCGCCGACGACCGTCTTCTTGACGGTGAGGCTGCCGGTCTTGGCGGTGTTGGTAAAGACCGCCGCCTCGACCGTGCGCTCAGCAGCGTCGCCCGCATCGTCGGTCAGCTGTGCAATCTTGGTCTTGGCAGACAGCTTACCGGCGCCATCGTCGGCCACCGTGACGGTGGCACGATAGGTGGCCTTCGAGAAGATGAGCGACGTCTCGTCACCCGACGGCTCGGTAATCACATAGGTATAGGTACCGGGCTTGGTGTACTCGATGGTACCGAAGTTGCCGACCTGGGCATCCTTGTGCAACTCAATCGTCGACACGCCCTCCTTGGCGCCCTTGGGCATGGGTGCCTCACCCTGGGCAGTCAGCATCATGGTAAAGGCATCCGCCTTAGTCCAGTTGCGACCGGAGATCTTCTTTTGAACCTTAAAAGCGTTCTCCACCTTTGTGGACTCCACGCTGTAGACGTTGGTGAAGCCCACCTTCGTCGCCTGTCCGACGGTACCCTTCTGGGGGTTCGCCTTATCGACAACCGCAAAGCCGTCCTCGCTCGTCATGAGCTCACCCTTGGAGTCGAGCTCCTGCACCTCGTAGTGCGCACCTATGGGCAAGGTAACCGTAACGGAGCCGCCGGCCTTAAGCGCGATGGTGTCACCGCTCTTGATCTGTCCGCTTACATAAGTGCCGTTGGTGCCATCGGGGCGACCGGCGTACGCAAAGGTGCCGGCCAGAGGCGTTGTGCCATCGGCCTGGTAGAGCAGCACCTTAAAGGTAAATGCCTTGTTGGGCGCGGTGATGCCTTCGGCGGCCGTGACCGTCTTGCTCAACGTCAGGCGCCCGTCAGAAACCTGATCGGTGGTGGTGTTGGTCTTGACGGCAGGGTTATTGCCGACCGCCACCGACGCCTGATTGGAGATGTCGCCCGAAGCGCCACCGCTCTTAAACGCGTCCTCGGTCACGCGAACCTTAAACTGAACCGTGCCCTCCTTGCCTGCGGGAACGCCCGCCAGCGTCCAGGTGAGATTGCCGTCGTTGTCCTTGGATGCGACATTCGCATGGTCACCCGCGAACTCCACGAACTCGGTTCCCGCGGGAACGGCATCGGTGATCTTCACCGTGGCAGACGCGCCCTCGGTGTTCTTGTAGCCGATGGTGTAGGTGAGCTCATCGCCCAGCTTAATGCCCGAGCCACTCGAATCCTGAGCATCACTCTCGGACTTCTTGGGCACGTAGTTGGTCGTGGTACCGGTATAGCTCTTGTTGCCAACCCAAACGGTGGCTGTGTTATTGATGGTGTCGACAGCGCTTTGGGCGTCCTTCACAGCGTCCTCGGTAATCTTGACGCGCACGCGCACCGAACCGTGGCTGCCTGCGGGCTGCTCACCCAGATTCCAGGAAAGCGACTGACCGCTCGCAGCGCCCTTATCGGCATACTCGCCCTCAAAGGCCTCGAACACAACGCCGGCAGGAAGCTCGTCGGTCACGGTCACGCTGGCCGGGACCAAGTTGCCATTGGCATCGGCCTCGGTGTTGACCCAGTTAATGGTGTAGACGTAGGAGTCGCCCACGGAGAGCAGCTGCCCGTCGATGTCCACGTCGGGCTTCGCGACCGCGCCAATCGTCTTGACCCTATCACGCGTATTGTGGAAGACGATCTTGCCGTTCTCGGTACCATCGCGATAGGTCACCTTAGGCGTCAGCGTGCCATCGTTGTTGTCGGTCACCTCGAGCAGCACGCGGCACGTCGCGGATGTATCCACGGGGCGGACGCCCTCGGGCAGGTTGGCCAAGCGCTCCTTTGCCACCAGGTTAAAGCTGTAGGTAGTGGTGTGGTCGGCATTGTGCCGCTTGGTGGCAACGCCATCGTTGACGGCACCGGCAAGGTCAATCGTCTGCTCTTGAGTTCCACTGGTAGCATTGCCAAGCTTAAAGTGAACCTTACCGAAGTCGACCGTAGCGGTGCCGTTCTCACCCGTCTTGGTCTTACCCTCATCCATCTTTTCGAGCGAGCCATCGGCCTTCTCGGCATACAGGTCAAACGTATACTGGCCAGCCTCGATCTTGTCGCCGGAGTCCATTACCTTCTCGGCAGCAAGACCGTCGAATGTTCCAGTCGCGACATAGCTGTTGGTGAAGGACACCTGGGCCTTGGCGGTACCGCTCTCGGAGCTAAAGGTCTTCGCGGAAAGCTCGACGTTCTTGGCGTCATAGTGCTTGGCCGTGGTCACGGTATAGAGCGAACCGTTATCGCGCTTCTTAACCGCAATCTCTACCATCCAATAGGTGGAGTCGTATGTATAGCCGCCCTTGCCGCCGCCATTCTCGACAACCTTGTAAGTAAACGTCTTACCCGCATCTTCCGTCGCAAAGGTCAGGCCACCCAAAATGCCGGTATGGGACGTGCCATCGGCCTGCGGCTCATCGTTTGTCACGGTGAGCTTGCCCTCATCTGCGCGCAGCAGCTTGTTGAGCTTATCGGTGGAGGCGGCGTCTTCGCCCGTTACCGTAAAGCCAAACATGCCGGCATGCAGGTCGTGCCCGTTGAGCGTCTTGACGATCTCCAGACCGCCCTGGAGCTCGTAGCTCGTCGAGGTGCGATACCTATTGGTGAAGATGAAGCCTTCCGAGCCGGTCGCGCCATCGGCGCGGGTCACAAGCTTGCCGCCCTCATCGGTTACGGTAATGGTCAAGGTATAGATGTGCGCGTCATACGTCCACTCGCCGAGGCCGCCATTCGGGGCCAGCTCGTTAATAGCGAACTTATACGTGCCCGGCTTGTTGAAGGTGAGCTTCGAAAAGTCAATCTTTTCGTGCTCCCCGTCCTTGAGGGCCGTCGTCGTTTGCTTCTCCTCAGCGTAGCCGTTCTCCGCGCTCATCGAAGAGCCCGTGATGAGCTTGCCATCGATGGCAGTCTTGGTAGCATCGTCAGCCGCGGTCATAGCAAAGGTGAACTTGCCCGGAGCATCGGCACCGGCAACCACCTTCGTCACGGACGGGGTGTAGGTTGCCGCCTCGGTGACCGTATAGGTGTTCTTGAATTTGACCGTCGCGACACCGGTGGACGTTGCACCCGACGGATAGATCCACTGGCCCTCGAGCTCGTCCTTGCCATCGACCTGCTTGCTTACCGCTGTCGTGACTCTAAGCGTACCGTCGCCGTTATCCGCCACGACAGCCTTAACCGTATGGACCGTCTTGTCGTACGTATAGCCCGTCGCCTTGTCGTCAATCTCACTCACCGTATAGGTGAACGTCTTGCCGGCATCATCCTGAGTGAAGGTCAACCCACCCGCAGGTATCAAACTCACGGTCTTGAGAGCATTGGCCTCGACATTTGCGGTCTCAAAGACTTTGCCGTCCGTGGAAATGCCGACCTTGCTGGCAGATGTCTCGTCAGCAGGCTTGACGATATAACGGAACGTGCTCTTAGGCGAGCCAAAAATGGTCGCGTCCTTGGGATACGTCAACGTCTTCTCAATCTGCAAACCGCCAGCAGCGCCATAGTCGAGACTTGCCGTGTAACGGTTCACAAACGAGACGGCAGGCGTGGCGCCGACCTCACTTGCATCGTACTGCTGCACGTAGGTAGTCGAATCTTGCTTGAGCTGGACGATCTTTTCGTCCGTCAGCGCGCTCGCGTCGGCGCCGTCGCCCAGCAGCTCCGTCACACCCGCACCCTTGAGCACGGTCGTCACGGTATAGAGCTTAGCGGGGTCGTCCTTGTGTGCAAGAACCTTGACGAGCACGATAGCGTCACCAGTGTAGCCGGTGTCATAGGTGTAGCCGGCAGCAGCAGGCTGGTTCTCAGCGTCACCAGTGTAGCCGGTGTCATAGGTGTAGCCGGCAGCAGCAGGCTGGTTCTCGTGAATGCGATAGGCAAACGTACGACCCAGGTCCTGTTCCGTGAGCTTACGGACAAAGAGCTCCTTTTTCCCGCTCGCGCCCACCACGGCACCGGACACGCCGGCCTTCGCCGCCTTGTTGGACAGGGTAGCCTCGGCGCCATCGACCGAAGCCTGAATTCCGTCGTACCAAAGACCCGTCACGGCAAAGGTAAACTGCCCCGCGGTAGAGGCGCGACCCTCAAGGGTCTTGCTCACCGTCACGCCGCCAAAGGTGCCCGACGCATGGTATGCATTGGTGAAGGCAGCCTTATCGGTTATGGCCTTGTCCGCATCGGACGCGCCGGCGTTGGCGTAGGTCACACTCGACACGTGCAGCTTGCCCGTGTGGTTGCCCGACTTGTCCAGATCGGTCGCCACAACGGTCGCACGCGCGGTGTGCTTGTCCATGGACATGCCCGCCTGGCCATCTTGCGCGGCGTTCTCAGTGATATTGAAGCTAAAGGTGCCCGCGCGGTTGAACGTCACGGTCGGGGCGGCCTCGGCGCCAAAGGCGAAGGATGCCACGCGTCCCGACTCGGGTGCGCTGGCGACGGCCTGGTTGGTGCCAATGGCAACTGCCCCATCCTTCACCGCCTGCTTTGTGGTCTTGCTCAAACCGGTCGTGCTGGCATCATCCGCAGCGGCGGCAAGGTTAAAGGTGTAGCTCTCGCCCTGGTTCCAGTCGCGACCGCTCACGGCCTTCTGACCTTGCAGGGCCACGCTCGTGGGCTCCACGCTATATTTATTGGTAAAGGAAGGCGTGGCCTTGTTGTCCAGTTGCCTTACCGAGCCGTCTTCTGCGACCTTGTAGTACTCGATCGAGGTCAGGATGCCGGCGCCATTCTTGGCGTTGCGAACCACGGCGTAATAGACCGACCCGTCGTAGGTCATGCCCGCGACCCTGTCGGGTTTCTCGGGCAACTTCTCGGCAAACTTGTATACGTAGGCACGCCCCGCATCCGCCTTGGCGGTATAGGAGATTGCCGGCCACGTCACCGTGCCGTCGGCGTTGTTGCCCACGGTGGCGGTGTTGTCCTCGGTACCCTCGGGCATGGGAGCCGTCACGTTTGCGTCGACCGTATCGGGACTAAACACTGCGCTAGCATCCGCATATCCGCCCACGCCCTCGAGCTTAAAGCTAAAGGCGTTCTGGGCAAGCGTGAAGGTCCCCGCGTTGTCGGTCAGGTTCTTTTGGGCATGGATGATGATGTCCTTCTCACACTCGTCGTAGTGATTGGTGAAGGTCGCGGTCTCGACGGCAACCTCAGCTGTAGCCGGTTTGCCCGCATCGTCGCGTACCTGCGTCATCTTCACGCTCTTAACGACCAGAGCACCGGCATGGTTGTCCTCCACCACGACCGTCGCGGTATAAGAGGCGGCAGAATAGCTTATGCCGTCTGCCCCGGCATCGGAGCCGGGGATGACCTCAGAGATGGTATAGGTGTACGTGCCGGGCTTGGTATAGGTGATATCTCCAAACGTTGCCTTCGGGGCTTTCTTGGTGAGCTCGACCGTAGACACTTTGCTCTTGGCGCCATTGGGCATGGGGACGCCGTCCTCGGCCGTAAGCTGCGCGGTAAAGGTGTCGTCATCAGTCCAGCCACGGCCCTCGAGCACCTTCGTGGCGCTCAGACGATTCTGGGCATCGAGCGTCACGGAGCTGGCGCTGTATTTGTTGGTGAACACGAGCGTGTTGCTATCGGGAATCTTTCCGTCCACGAGTGCGGCGATCGAACCCGCGATCGCGTTGCCGGTTCCCGACTGCTCCTGACCGCCGGCCTTGCGGCTCACGAGGCTAAAGCCGGCCGGAAGCACCGACTCATCGGCAGAACCGGTCACGGTATTGACGATGTTCGCCAGCACATTGCCACTCGCCGACTCACCCTTGGTGGTGAGCTCGCTCACGCTATAGCTGTCGCCCTTCTTAAGGTCGTACACGCGGATGGTCTCGCCAGCCTTGATGGAATGGGTATAGCCGTTCTTGAGCGTAAAGGAATCGCCCACGGCCTCGCCGTTCGCATCGAACACGTGCGCCTCGTAGCCCTTCTCGGAATTCGGCAGGGTGAACTTAAACGTAAAGGTCAGGTCCTTGCCGTTCGCATCCTTGGTAGGCGCGGTAAGGCCACTGTCCGCCGTCACGGTCTTAGTCACCTGCAGGCGCGCCACGCGACGATCGGTATACTGCACGGCCGTTGCCGTGGTAAAGAGATGGTTGAGCTGGAGCGTGCCGAGGTCGGTGCCATTGGTGGGCCGACCGTCTTGGTAAAGAGCCATACGGTTGATACCCGTATCGGCATAGATAATCGCCAGCTGGCCGTTGCGGGTGCCACCGTCCTCGACATAGCGCAAGACGGTCTTGGCACTTTGCGGTGTCTTGTCATAGCGCATGTGCATCAGGTGGTCCGTCAGAGAAGGCGTCACGCCATCGGCGGTGCACTCCTGGCCCCACGTCAGGTTACCCTTGGCATCTGCACCAGTCGCGCTCTGCAGTTTGCCCTTGATGTGCGTAAGCGTGTTATCGATGGAGTCGGGAGAGCCAAACTGCGCAAGGGAGGCAATGAGCGAGCCCGGGCCGCTCATACTGCGCACGCCGTCGCTCTCTATGCCGGCGTCTACGTACACGCCCGAATCGTCCACGATCACCTTGGTGATGGTGGAATTTATCTCGTAGCCATCCGGGCTCATCGATTCACGCAGGTAGTACGTGCCCTTGATAAGGGGCGCATGCTTTGCGGAATTGAGCGGGAAGCATGCTGCACCCTTAATCTCATACGGATAGGTCATGCCATTTGCCTGCACGGTGTCATACGGCGTGGCGCCGGACTTGATGGCATACGTGCTGGGGCTATTGCCGGTAACGTCCTCGGCCTTGTACAGATCAAACGTCGCGCCGTTCACAG
Organism: Collinsella aerofaciens; assembly: GCF_015546965.1. Lineage (GTDB taxonomy): Bacteria > Actinomycetota > Coriobacteriia > Coriobacteriales > Coriobacteriaceae > Collinsella > Collinsella aerofaciens_X. Next base: position 48,561 of record NZ_JADMUF010000006.1, on the reverse strand, counting down.
GCTCGCCCAAGTCATCGACCTTCTGTACAAACAGACGGTTCTGTACGTTCGTGAGGTGGATCACGGTTGAGAACTGCCTGTTTGTCGACAGGTATTCAACCATGGAGGTGTTCTCCATGGTTGCCTCTGCCAGAGACGACGCCGTGGTGTGATACACCGCCACGGTATAGTCGGCATTCGACTTGTCCTCCATCATGGCAGCGTACTTCTCGATATCGCCGGGCAGCGACCTAACCGTTACCTCATAGTCGCCCTTGGTGTTAACGGCAAAAACGCTCGTGTCCGCCGATTTGGCAGCCTCGACGGCACCGGCAATGCCGTGCGCGGAGCACAGTTTGTAGCCATCGAGCGGATTGCCCGTGACTGCCGTCCAGGCGTCTTCTTTTGCCTGGTCCAAGTTCTCATTGGTGCGTTTGAGCACGACGGCAAAGGTCGTACCCGAGCTAATGGGGTTGTCCTTGTTGTCTTTTATGTCTTTGGACAAGAAGATGGTCTCCTTGGCGGCCAGATAGCCGCCGTTCAGCCACATGCGGCTGCCCTTCCATGTGCTATCATCCGCTGTTTTGACCGTCGTTTGCGGTGCGACGACCACGCCGCCCGTGCCACTCGCCGCAGCTGGCTTGTACTGCAGATGCAGCTCGCCTGGCGTTGCGGAAGTCGATGAAGTCAGACTCGAACGATATCCCTCGGGCAGGCCCATCTCCTTGAGTACAAAGAAGTCATGCCCCGCGGCATGCTGGTTATCGAACGAAAGGACAGAGCCGTCCGACTCCAAAAGCACCAGCTGACCCTTATCGTCCGTCGTGCCTTGAGCGATGGGATCGCCCTGCGTCTTCCAGCTTTCACCGGACTGATACAGCGCAAACGTGGCGCCCTGGACCGCCTCGCCGTTCTGGTCGACCTTCTGGACCTCGGATGACGGCAGGGTGGTGAGGTTGAACTTAAGTGACATGTTCGATGCACCCGCACCGCGCTCCAGATAGAAGAAGCTCAGCTTGTGCTTGGTGCTAGAATTGAATGTATCACCGGAGAAGTTGGTGGTGTCCGCGCCGGCGGCGTCGAACTTCGCCTTGATAGTGGTTTTTTCGATTTCCCTCTCGGTTCCATTCGCGCCATCAATATGACCGACTTTCACTTCGCCGGTAGCAAAGTTAATATCAAGCGTTGCCTTCTCGTGGATGCCGCCCAGATCGCCCACGAGCACGCCATCGATATACACCCAGACGTCATCGTCGCCCGAGAACTCAAAGATCATGTCCTCGTTCTTGTTGGTCTTGCCGTTTGCGGGCTGGACAAACTCCGTGGTCATGGACATGCCAAAGTGATGGTTGAGCTTATCGTTCTCTCCGTCCTTTATTCCTATAGGGGAGAGGTTTTTACCCGACTCGGTAAAAACCTTTTTAGCCGAGTCAAAGGGAAAGAACTGACCCCGATTCTCTTCTGACACGCTCTCCTTATATACGCCCGCCTTATCGTAGACGTCAAAGGAGTTCGTCGTGGAGTTATACACGGCATAGTTGCCTTCTTTGGAGCCGTAGGAGTCGTAAACGTAATAGCCATCCTTGAGCTGGAAGAGGCCCTGCACGCTGTTGTAAACGGCTTTACCGTTCTGCTTTTTATTTGCCTGGCTGTCATTGTTAAAGAGGTAATCGAGCGACTCATCGTTGTAGTTAACGCCCTGGTAGGTGCCATTTTTGATCTCCGGATAGCCCTTTACCAGCGTGTTCTTCACAAATGGAAGGCGTCCAAAGCCACCGGTGGTACTCTTGCCCGTCCATTTGTTAATGCCCGTACCGGCACCACCATTGAATTTGAGCTGGTGGTCTTTATTGATGCCGGTGTTGTTATTGCTGTTGTCGTTGTTTATGTTGGCAGAATTGTCGTTATCGCCATTCACGACCCAGTAGTCAAACAGGTTGACCGTGGTGCCGGTAGGGTTTACCGTCTTCACGATATGGTTGCTGAAGGGAACCGTCTGCTCGGCCAACGCACTCGTTGCACCAAACAAGAGCGCACACGCCGCCAGCGGGACGGTCAAAACCTTTAGAGCACGCTTGGCTGTATTGGTTTTTGTGCCCAAAGGCTTCAGCATTTCTCGAGCTTTCGCATATACGCGATTCATGAAGGCCCTCCCCAATCCATGAGGACGGCAAGCAGCGGCTCATTATATATGTGTCGTCGTCCCCATCGATGCAAATATACGCCCCCCCCCGCGCAGAAACGCAAGGCGGAGCATCGCTATATACTTAAAATTGTAGCAATTTGGGTGACCCGAAATTTCTCTTCGGATTACCACTCAGGTACCAAATCGAACCATTCGCGCCATCGACATACCCCAGTAGGACAAATCGACCGGCAATCTATATCCCCCCACATCCCACAAAGTAGCTAGTTTGGGACGGGGCTATTTTGACTACTCGGCCAAACCGGACTCCCGGGGAAATAAGTTCTAGAGGCGAGCGAGGTCGTAGGATTGGGCGGCTGCTTCGCCGGCGCAGATGAGGTTGGTTGTGGCTTCCTGAGGGTTGAGCGCCTGGTCGAGGGGCATGGGCTTGCGGCAGATCGGAAGCACCAAGTCGATGCCATGCTCACACACCGCATCCAGGTTGACGGCGCGACCGCCCACAACGGCGACCACCGGCTTGCCATATCGCTTGGCGCGGCGAGCCACACCAACCGGCGCCTTTCCAGCGGCGGATTGCTCATCCATATTGCCCTCACCCGTTATGACCAGATCGACATCGCGCACGCGCTCGTCAAAGCCAATCAGATCGAGCACCGTCTCCACGCCCGAGCGCAGCTCCGCACCGAGCGCCAGTAACGCCGCGCCCAAGCCACCGGCAGCGCCCGCGCCGGGCACGCCGAGCACCGAGCCAAATGTCCGTGCACCCTCGGACACGCGCAGCAACCCCTGAACCCGCGCCCTAGCAATCGCCGTATCGAGCAGGCGGCCGTAGCCGACCATCCAACTATCGTACCTGTGAAGTGCCTCGGCGTCATCTCTCGGCAGACCCTTCTGCCCACCAAACACTGTCAGCGCGCCGCGACGCCCCACGAGTGGATTCTCGACATCCGAAAGCACAACGATACGAGCGCCATCCAAAGCCTGTAGCGCTGGCGCCAAATCAACGCTCGTCACCCGCTCAAGGCCGGCAAGACCGGGGACGACCTCGCAGCCCTGATCATCGACCACACGCGCGCCCAGCGCCCGCAGCATGCCGGCGCCACCGTCGTTGGTGGCGCTGCCGCCCAAGCCAATATAGAGTGTCCTTGCGCCCGTGCGAACTGCGCGAAGCATAAGCTCGCCCACGCCATAGGTTGTGGCCGCCAACGCCGCCGACTCCGTGCAAGGCGAATACCCAATGCCGGCCGCCTCGGCCATCTCAATTACAGCCGACTCGTGCTCGCCGTCCACCAGCATCCGGGCAGACACGCGGTCGCCCAAGGGGCCTGCGACATCACAGGTTGAGAGCTCGCCACCGCATGCGGCGATGGCATCAAGCGTTCCCTCGCCACCATCTGCCAGCGGCAATGCGCGCACCTCGGCATCGGGCCAAACGCGGCGCACGCCTTCGGCAACCGCCGCCTCCGCCTGCGCGCTCGACACGCTGCCCTTAAAGGAGTCAATCGCCAACAGCACACGGCGGGGTCGGCGGCACGCAGGACCAAAGTCAACCGCCGTGTCAGCATCCTCACCGGCACCTGCAAGCGCTGCGGCGTGAGCGGCGTGTGCGTCAAGATCGGCCCCACAACCGCAATCAGCGCCGCCCGCTCCGCGCAGACCGCCAAAATAGTTACTCAGCAGCTCGCGGCATTCGTCCGCCAGGACCCCAGCCGTCACGTTAAACCGATGATTCAGGCGCGAGTCGGCATTCAAATCGTATAGGGATCCCAGCGCGCCCGCCTTGGCATCAGCCGCGCCATACACGCAGCGCCCCACGCGCGCGTTGACCATAAGCCCCGCACACATGCAGCAGGGCTCGAGCGTCACGTAGACCGTGCAATCGGAAAGGCGCCAGCGACCGAGCGACCGAGCGGCAGCGCACAGGGCCGCGAACTCTGCATGAGCCGAAGGATCCTGATCGAGCTCGCGCCGATTGTGCGCCCTCGCGACGATCTCGCCGTCGCGCACCACTATGGCACCGATGGGCACCTCGCCCACCGCCGCGGCGGCGCGCGCCTCCGCCAGCGCCTCGCGCATGAACTTCTCGTCGATTTCGGTGATCGTCATCGTTCGCCTTCCCTGTTGCAAATTCAAAACGATGCTATCATTACGACTCACGGAGAGATGGCAGAGCGGTTGAATGCGGCGGTCTTGAAAACCGTTGAGCGCGAGAGCGTTCCGGGGGTTCGAATCCCCCTCTCTCCGCCACTTTAGTGATTCACCGGTGTCATGGTCCGCTCAAACAGCGCATCGACCACGTCGGCTATCTCGGGTCGACGCTCAAGATCGTGGCCCGATTCCCACCATATCGTGAAAAGTCGAATAATACCGCCGGCGACAAACTCAGACGTCGTCTCAAGTGACACGGGGGCCAGGGCATCCTCGGCAAGCACGTTCATCACACGCTCGCGGATGGAGCGAGCAATGCGGTCGCAAATAACGTTGGTCAACATGCCCGACATGCTGCTTGCCAAAATGTTATCCATGAGCCGCTCGTGCGTCAGAATCAAATCCATAGCATCGTCCAAAATCGCGTGCCGAAGCGCGCGCACGTCCTCGGCAGATACCGCGCCGGCCTCATCGGGCTGTTTTTGCGGCAAGCCCGACATGAGCTCATCGATATAAAAGGCAAAGTAATCGTTCTTGTCGCGAAAGTGCTTGTAGAACGTCGTGCGGCGAATCATGGCGCGGTCGCACAGCATGGCAACCGTCAGGTCCTCAAAACGATGCTCCTCGAGAAGCTCGGTGAAGGCATCGAACAGGGCGCGGTAGGTTTTCTTAATGCGAAGGTCCACTGGTATCGCCATCCTCAGGGCAAAGACAACACTCGTCAATCTGTCGCATATCTTACACCTGTACCTCGCGCGCTTTGCCCCGGTGCCGACCCCGCCGAAAACATAACGCTTGCCGGAAAGTTCGGCACGGCAAAACGTTGCGGGTATACTAGTAGCGTTATACCAACGGCAGCTGGCGCATGCCGCCGCGGCCATTCGAAACGGAGACATCATGATTACCGTCATCATCGGCATCGTTGTTGTCATTGTGATTGTCTGCGCCATCGCCGGCATCTACAACAACATGGTCACCAAGCGTAACCGCATCGATAACGCCTGGCAGAACATCGATACGCAGCTGCAGCGCCGCAACGACCTGATCCCCAACCTGGTCGAGACCGTCAAGGGCTACGCCAAGCACGAGCAGGAGACGCTCTCCGCCGTGATCAGCGCGCGTAACACCGCCGTCAAGGCCACCACGCCCGAGGCCAAGATGGAAGCCGACAACGTGCTGACCGGTGCGTTGCGCCAGCTCTTCGCCGTGGCCGAGGCCTATCCCGATCTTAAGGCAAACACCAACTTTACGCAGCTGCAGGCATCGCTCGAGGATACCGAGAACAAGATTAGCTATGCACGCCAGAGCTACAACGATTGCGTGCTCAGCTACAACAACGCCATTCAGACGTTCCCGGCTGTCATCTTTGCCGGCATCTTTCAGTTTAAGGAGCGCCAGGGCTTCGAGGCCGCCGAAGCAGCCCGCCAGGCCCCGACCGTCAAGTTCTAATAGGCACGGCCGAGCTTCCGCCAGCACATCATTCCTTTAAGGGGGTCCAAGGCACACGCCTTGGACCTCCTTTTCCTTAAAAACGCGCGGCCAAAAGGCCGCGCACCATCTTTTATTCAGATTAATAATTGCCCGTACGGCAATGCCGAGTTCACGCAGGGCGGGGAGCAAGTTCCCTCCCGGCGCACTCCGCAGGACGCAAGAAGCCCTCGTCGCACGAAGTGCGCAGCGAGGGCTTCTTGCATGTCCGAGGACGCGCCGGGAGGGAACTTGCTCTCCGCCCGGACAGGTAAAAGCAGATTACGCGACGGTGTAAACCCAGTTGTGCTTATCCTCGACAGCACCGGACTGGATACCAGTCAGGGTCTCGCGGAGCTTCTTCATCACAGGGCCGATCTCAGTGCAGCCAGCCGGGAAGGTCACGGTCTCGTCGGCGCCGTAGACCTTGTTGTCGATCTCGCCAACCGGGGAGATGACGGCAGCGGTGCCGCACAGGCCGCACTCAACGAAGGTGCCGGCCTTGACCTCGGCCCACTCGACGGGACGCTGGTCAACGGTCATGCCCAGGTCCTGGGCGACCTGAACGAGCGAACGACGGGTGATGGAGGGCAGGATGGAGTCGGTGTGCGACTGGGGAACGACGAGGATGCCGTCCTCCTTCACGAACAGGACGTTCGCGCCGCCGGTCTCCTCGACATAGGTGCGGGACTCGGAGTCGAGATACAGGTTCTCGGCATAGCCCTCGCGGTGAGCCTCCATCGTGGGCTTGAGGGACATGGCGTAGTTGAGGCCGGCCTTGATGTTGCCGGTGCCGTGCGGTGCGGCGCGGTCATACTCGGAAACGCGCAGCTTGACGGGCTTGAGGCCACCCTTAAAGTACGGACCGACCGGGGTCACGAGAATGCGGAACGTGTACTCAGGAGCGGGAGCCACGCCGATCACGTCACCGGAGCCGATCATAAACGGACGCACGTACAGGGTCGCGCCGGAGCCGAAGGGCGGAACCCATGCGGCGTTGGCAGAAACGACCTGCTTGACGGCCTCGACAAACTTATCCTTGGGGAACGGGGGCATCTCGAGGCGCTGGGCGGAGTTATACATGCGCTCGGCGTTCATGTCGGGGCGGAAGCAGACGATGCTGCCGTCCTCGGCAGTGTAGGCCTTCAGGCCCTCAAAGACCTCCTGGCAGTAATGGAAGATGCCGCCGCACTCGGAGACATGCAGGGTGTGGTCGGTGGTCAGGCCGCCCTCGTCCCACTCGCCGTCCTTCCAATGGGCCTCGTAGCTGTAGTCGGTCTTCATGTAGCCAAAGCCGAGGCTACCCCAATCGATATCCTTCTTCTCGACAGTCATATGTCGCTCCTTACATACACAGTTGCATACTCGCGAACTCGCACGCAAGGACCGAGGCCGACCGCGTCGCAACGTCGCACGCCCGGAGCGTAGAGCCGGACGGGACACGCGGGCAACACCAAAGCCCATGGCACGTCGATTCGCATGCAGGAGATTGTACTCCCCGCACGCGTCTGATAAAACGCTTTTCTTTAACTAAGTAAAGTATTTTCATTTGCCCGAAACTAAAGAGGTCCGCCACCGTAAGCGGTGACGGACCTCAACGACACTATTATTCGCGCCGGCTCGAGTTAGGCGTTCTTTTTGCCCAGCTTGGCCTTGACCAAACCGACCACGGTCGGGATGATCGATACGGCAACGATGCCGACGATCAGCAGCTCAAAGTGCTCCTGCACAAAGGGGATACCGCCAAAGAAGTAGCCCAGCAGCGTAAAGAGCGTCGACCAGGTAATGCCACCCAGTACGTTAAAGATGACAAAGTTGCGCCAGTGCATGCCACCCATGCCGGCGATGAAGGGCACAAAGGTGCGGATAAACGGGAAGAAGCGGCCCAGGAAGATGGCCAGGTGGCCCCATTTATCGAGAAACGCCTCGGACTTCTCGATGCGCTCGGGCGTCATGGCCTTGACCTTGCCCGAAGCGATAATCTTTTTGCCAAAGAAGTGACCGATCATAAAGTTGCACTGATCGCCCAGGATGGCAGCAGCCCATGCGACGGCCAGCAGGGCCACGATGTTAAAGCCACCGTTATGGGCAAAGAAGCCCGAAGCAAAGAGTAGTGAATCGCCAGGGAGAAACGGGAAGAACACCACGCCTGTCTCAATGAAGATAATGAGGAACACGCAGCCGTAGGCCATAAGTGGGCCGGCGGCGATCCAGCTGGCAATCGCGGTGCGCGGGTCTTTGAGCAGCTCGGCGATAAAATTGATGAAACCCATGAAGTAAAACCTCTCAGTTGTGGGCGCGGATACGTCCAAGTTGACCAGTATACGGTTGCGGTGCTCCCTCGTGCGCAACCCCACAAAAGCATGACTCCATTACCAGCAAGTTTGCATAACTGACACTTGTCGTGCAAAGCCGCCAAGATTGTCCTTCCTAATCCCTAGCGAATCGCTATACTTTACTGAATCGCATTGCCATGGCGCTAAGGGAGGGCAGCCGGTGAGCTTCATCAACACCATTCGCGAGGACATCAAGACCGTCCAGGCGCAGGACCCCGCCGCGCAAAACGGTCTGGTCATCTTCCTTTCCTATCCTGGCCTGCACGCCAAGTGGAACCACGTGCCCGAGCACTGGCTCTGGGAGCACGGTCATCGCTCGCTCGCCCGCGTGCTCTCGCAAATCACCCGCCACATCACCGGCGTCGAAATTCATCCTGCCGCGCAGATTGGCAAGCACTTCTTTATCGACCACGCCATGGGCGTCGTCATCGGCGAAACCACCATCGTGGGCGACAACTGCGTGCTCTACCAGGGTGTCACGCTCGGCGGCACCGGCAACGAGACCGGCAAGCGCCACCCCACCCTGGGCAACAACGTCACCGTGGGCACGGGCGCCAAGGTGCTCGGCAACATTCGCATCGGCAACAACGTCAAGATTGGCGGCAACTCGGTCGTCGTTAAGGACGTGCCCGACAACTGCACCGTCGTTGGCGTGCCGGGACGCATCATCAAGCGCAACGGCTGCCGCGTGTTCGAGGAGAGCTTCGACGCCAAGCAGCATCGCGAGTACATGCCTGACGCCGCCGCCGAGCAGTCCGCGCTCAACCGTCAAGGCATCACCGAGAACGCCCGCCGCGTCAAGGAACTCGAGCAAGAGGTGGCCGAGCTCAAGGCCCTCGTCGCCAAACTTGTGGACGAACGCTAGAAGCGGACGGCCACCGACAACTTTAACGCCAGCACAAAAGGCGCGCCAGGGAATCCGCTCCCGGCGCGCCTTCTTTTCGATGTGACATGCGGGACTGTCCCTTTGCCACCTTATGCGAACTGGCTTAGGTAGAGGTCGGCATAAACGCCCTCGGCAGCCAGCAGCTCCTTGTGCGTACCCTGCTCGATGATATTGCCATGATCCATGACCAAGATCAGGTCGGCATCCACAATCGTCGACAGGCGATGCGCGATCACAAAGCTGGTGCGCCCGCGCATGAGCGCGTCCATGGCGCGGCCGATAGCAAGCTCGGTGCGCGTGTCCACGCTTGAGGTCGCCTCGTCCAGGATGAGAATCGCCGGGTTGTTGAGCAGCACGCGCGCAATGGTCAGCAGCTGGCGCTGGCCCTGGCTAATGCTCTCGGCATCGTTGGCCACCCGCGTGTCATAACCCTGCGGCATGGTGCGCACAAAGAAGTCGACCTGCGCGGCGCGTGCGGCTGCCACGATCTCCTCGCGCGTCGCCTCGGGACAGCCATAGGCAATGTTCTCGGCAATGGTGCCATCGAACAACCAGGCGTCCTGCAACACCATGCCAAACTGCTGGCGCAGCTCGCCACGGTCCATGCGGCTCGTGTCCACACCGTCGAGCGTAATGCGCCCGCCGTCAATCTCGTAAAAGCGCATGAGCAGGTTGATGAGCGTGGTCTTGCCCGCACCCGTGGTTCCCACCACCGCAATCTTCTGACCCGGCTCGGCGGTAAACGACACGTCGCGCATAAGCGGCTTGTCGGGCGAATAACCAAAGCGCACGTGCTCAAAAGCGACGCGGCCCTCAACGCGACCCGGCAGCTTGACAGCCTCGTCCGGCAGCGGATCGGCCTCCATCTCGGGCTCGTCGAGCAGGTCGAACACACGCTCCGCACTCGCCAGCGCGCTCTGCAGCGAGTTAAAGGTAAACGACAGTTGCGTCATGGGTTCGGACGCCTCGTAGATAAACTGGAAGAACGCCTGGAACACGCCGACGGTCATGTGACCGGCGACCAGCATGCTGCAGCCAACCAGCGCGATCACGATCTGCGCCAAACGGCCGATAAAGCGCACCGCAGGGCCGACGGCATTGATCATAAAGTCGGCCTTGGTACTCACGCGCGCTAGCTCCCTCGAGGCCTCATGCACTTCGGCAGAGCTCTGACGCTCGCGATTGAACGCGCGAATCACCAGACGTCCCGAGTAGCCTTCCTCGACCGCGCTCGTAATCTTGGACACCCACTCCTGGCGCTCGCCGGTCACGTCATGTGTGCGGCGCGAGACCACTTTGGTCACCAGCAGCGACAACGCCGTAAAGAACAAAAAGACCAGCGTGAGCGGCACGCTAAACACGAACATCACGCCCACGGCGCCCACCACGGTGCCGATCGACACCAGCAGCTGCAGCAGTCCGCGCTGCATGCTTTCGGACATCTTGTCCAGGTCGTTGGTCGCGCGGCTAACGACCTCGCCGGGACGATGCGCGTCAAAGTAGGCAAGCGGCAGACGGTTGAGCTTTTGCGCGATGCGGTTACGCAGACGCAGGTTGAGGCGTTCGGCCACGCTCGACATCAAAAAGCTCTGGAGCGCGTAGAACGAGGTAGCGGCCGTCCAGATCATAAAGTAGATGAAGATAGTCCTGCCGCAGTTCTCCCAGGTGATGCTGAAGGTAGCGTCGTTGGCAAACGCCAGCTTTACATGTCCCCACAACTCATCGATGACGCGGGCGCTGTACGCCGGCGCCGCGGTGTTAAAGATGACATAGAACACAATGCTCGCGAACACGATATAGAAGCGCCAATGGTCGCCGGCAGCCTCACTCCACAGACGGCGTACCGTCGCCCAGGTGTCACGGGGTTTCTCGTCCTCGTCCTCGTCGTCCACATCGCGCATGCGCTCTGCCTCAGCGCGGGCGCGCTCGTCCTCGGCGCGCTCGTTTTCCTCGTAGAGCGCTTGACGGCGAGCCTCGCGTTCGGCTGCAGCCTTGGCGGCATCGTCCAGACCGGGCGCGACCGCCGTCTCCTCAGCCGTCCCTGCTGCTACGACGTCATCAACGACGCCCTGCTTCTTGAGCTCCTCGGTCATGCTACTCACCTCCCTTCATCTGCGATTCCGCGATGGCGCGATACACCTCGCAGGTCTCCATCAACTCGTCGTGCGTGCCCAAGCCCACGGCCTCGCCATCCTTGAGCACCACGATCTGGTCGGCATGCAGAATGGTCGAGATACGCTGCGCGATGATGAGCACCGCGGCATCGCGCGTTTCGTCCTGCAGTGCATGGCGCAGGGCGGCATCGGTCTTAAAGTCCAGGGCCGAAAAGCTATCGTCGAAGATATACAGATCAGCGTGCTTCATGAGCGCACGGGCGATGGCCAGGCGCTGGCGCTGACCGCCCGAGAAGTTCGTACCGCCCTGCGCCACCGGGGTATCGAGCCCCTGCGGTTGGTCGAGTACAAAGGTGCTCTGGGCAACCTCAAGCGCGTGAAGCATGTCGCCCTCGGTCGCGCCTTCGTTACCAAAGCGAAGGTTGCTCGCCACCGTGCCCGAGAACAGCCACGCCTTCTGCGGCACATAGGCAATGCGCCCGCGGATTTCGTCTTGCGTAAGCTCGCGCAGGTCCACACCATTCAGGCGAATGGAGCCCTTGGTGGCATCGTGGAAGCGCAGCAGAAGCTTTGCCACCGTCGATTTGCCCGAGCCTGTCGAGCCAACGATCGCAGTCGTCTGACCGCGACGGCAGGCAAAGCTCAGGTCGCACAGGGTGTCCTCGTCGGCGTCGTCAAAGCGAAACGACATATGATCGAACACGGCGACCACATCGGCCCCGTCCTTTGAGTCGGACGCGGCCGCATCAAGCGTACGCCCGCCATCGACGATGCTCGGCTCAATCTCCAGCACCTGCTGCGCACGGTTCAGGCACGCGGCAGCACGCGGAAGCGTCAGCACCACCATCTGGGCCATCATCACAAAGAACAGGATCAGAATTGCATACTCCAGCACCGCCGAGATACTCGCAATCTGCATGGCGTGGGCGCCTACGCGGTTGCCGCCCACCCACAGCACCGCCACCTCGGCGATGTTCATCAAAAAGAAGCTTGAGCTGTCGAGGCCCACAAACAGGTGGTTGACTTTGATGGCGTTGGCGGCGTATTCGCTAAACACCTCGTCCAGACGCCGTTCCTCGTGGCGCTCCTTGTTAAACGCACGGATGACGCGCACGCCCACGATGTTTTCGCGCAGCACCACGTTCATGCGGTCGATAAAGCTCTGCAAGCGCATAAAGATCGGAGCCGCGTTGGCAACCGTAAAGACCGCCGCCACCAGCACAATCGCAACGACTACGCCCAGAAGCGTGCCCATGGCAGGATCGATAAACCAGGCAAAGATGATGCCCGCCACAGCCAAAAACGGCACGGGCAGCACCAGCTGAATCGTCTGCAGAATCGCCTGCTGAATCACGTTGATGTCGTTGAGCGAGCGCGTGATCATCGATCCGGTGCCAAAGCGCTCAAAATCGCTGGCCGCGAGCTCGAGCGATTTGTCGTACACGGCATTGCGGATATCGCAAGCCACGTTGGCGGCCAGGCGCGCCGAAAGATAGCAGCCCAGCACCGTGCCGCCGCTAGACATGCTGGTCGCGATAAACATGTATAGGCCGTTGCGTAAAATGTAGTCGACATCGCCCGTGGTAATACCGGTGTTGACCATGTTCGCCAGCATCGTGGGAACCAGCAGCGTACCGACGTTATCCACCAGCAGCACCAGCAGCGTCACTGCGACAAGCCCTCGATAGGGCTTCAAAAACCTCATTAGCAGTCGCACGACTCCCCCTCACCTTGATTCTCGGCTTGGCTCTCGGCAGCGATATGCTGCTTAAAGGCATTGCACTCCTCGCCGAGCACCTGAGAGAATTTGCCGATCAAGCGCATAATCTCGCGTTGCTCACACGGCTCAAGCGCGCCAAAGGCTCGCTGCTCGGCCTTGAGTGCCGGCAGCGCATAACGCCGCTCGGCAAATCGCCTGCCCTCTTCGGTCAGGCTCACAACCTTGTTCTTACGGCTGCCTTCGGCAAACTCCAACGTTGCGAAGCCCCGCGCCGTCAAGGTTTTAATTGCCGAGTTGATGGTCTGCTTGCTGTAGAACCATTCGCTTGTCAGACGGCTTACGGCAATACTGCCGCCCGCCGTGCTGGTATCGACGAGCATCCAGTAAGCGCAGTCCGAAAGGCCGCAGGCGCGCGAGAACTCCGAATAGATATGGTCGAGTCCATTGAGCAACCGGTCGAAGTCGACCAGCGCAACCGCACTATTCATCTATCCCACCATTCATTGTCCGATTTTTGACCAATTTTGTGTCTCTAGATTAGTCCGAGTTTTGACTATCGTCAACAGGCTCTCCGCAAATGCGTGCACTTTTATGGCCTATCGGCAGAAAAAGACCACCGGCGCGGGGGCGGCGCCAGCGGTCACGTGAAAATCGAGTTTTATTGCCTGTTAAGCGGCGACGGCCTCATAGACCGTAGCGCCCGAGAAGCTGTCATGCAGGCTCTTGCCGGCAATCCACGGCAGCTCGACGACCTCGCAGACCGTGTTGACCAGCTCGGAGCAGTCAGTAAAGTGGCCCTTGTCGTTGAGGGCCTCGCAATCCTGAACACGCCAATAGCCATCGGTGTGCGTGATGTAGTACTCGTGATCGTTGATCGACACGAAAGCGCGCGTCTTGGAACGCAGCAGCTTCAGAAATCCTTCGAAGTCGGTCTCGACGACATCTCCAGCCTGGAACATGATGTTACCTCCTGGCCCGGCGCCACCACGGCGCATTGATAAACGTTGGCACTCCTTTAGTAAAACCTTTATCAGAGGTTATGCGTTCGTCATTTAGGCAAGTGGTAAAAAACCGCAGGGTAGACGGGATAAAACGTTTAACCATCCCATTTGTTTGTCACATTCTGAAGGTACTTTTATGCAAACCTACTTTCCCAATTGGAATCTATCCTTTTGGCCGGGCAATTGACCGTCTATCGTTTAAGCCCGACGGGTATGAACGGGGCATCTGCAACGCCACCGCAAGGAGACACCATGGAGACTATCGAAGCACTCATTCACCGCCGCAGCTGCCGCAACTACAGCAATCGTCCCGTCGAGGCCGAAAAGCTTGCACGTATTATCGAAGCCGGCCAATATGCACCGAGCGGCATGGGCCGCCAGCCGGTGACGTTTGTCGCCGTCACCGACCCCGCGACCGTCGAGCGTCTCTCGCAGCTCAACGCCCAGGTCATGGGCAGCAACAGCGACCCCTTCTATGGCGCCAAGACCGTTGTGGTGGTGCTGGTTGACCGCAGCGTGCCCACACATCTGGAAGACGGCTCGCTCGCCATGGGCAACCTGCTCAACGCCGCCTATGCACTGGGTGTCGATTCGTGCTGGATTCACCGCGCGCATGAGGTCTTTGACTCGCCCGAGGGCCTGGAGCTGTTGGCCAGCTGGGGCCTGCCCGCCGACGGCAGTCTGCGCGGTGTCGGTCACTGCATTCTGGGCTATGCCGAGGACACGCTACCCGAGGCAAAGCCGCGCCGCGACAACGTGGTGTACGTGAAGTAGACAGTTCCGCCGTTCTACCGAACGGCGGCCGCTCGCTGCTGGCGACTGACATCGGATGAGTTACTGTTGGCATTCGGCACTTGGGCAGCTGAAAGGCCCCGTCCCAAATTAGCTGCCCCACTCGCAACTTATCCCGCCGATGGAGTTGTCGTCGTTTCGTTCGTCTGGGCCGTTTCGGCGTCGTCGCCTTGCTTGTCTTCGTCCTTTTGAGCATCGGCGATGGTGGAGGCCGCCGCGACGATACCGCGCTGGGGCGCGACGCCCGTCTGGGTCTGTGCGCCCTCGACAACTTCTGCACCTGCATGCGCGAGCTCGGGCGATTTAAACACTGCGTCCAAGTTGGCGCCGCCACCGGCGTAGCCGAGCGCAGCGAGCGCGATGACAATCGCTGCAACGACGACCGCGATCGGAACATAACGATGCCAGCCAGCCGGATTGAGCCCGCTGCGGCGGGCCGCCCCGCGGCTGATGTAGCCGAGCGTGCCGTCGTGTTTGAGCTTGGAGCCCACCACGCGCTTACGGCCCCACAGCGACGACTCGGCCTGCATGGCCAAGCGGGCGCTTGCCGAAGGATAACCATATTTCGTACGCTTAAATGAGCCATCGAACCCAGAGGCATGCTTGCCCCACGTCACCGATGTTGTGCGTCGGTTGACCGGCGCGGCACTCTGCCTTCTGCGGCTCGGTTTTGTAGTCTCAGCCATACGCCCCCGCACGCCGTAACCAAATCGAAACAATAACGCTTTGGACTGTAGCACACGCATCGCGCGCGGTCACGGGCGCCTCGCTCAACGGTCACCGTCCTTCAGCAAGCGCCACAGCGTTGTACGGCTTATGCCCAGCACCTCCGCCGCACGGGTTCGGTTGCCGTGGAGATGGTCTACGACCAGCCGTGCGACATCTCGTTCGGTATCGGCCAGGGGTCGCAGGATATACAGATCGCTGTCGAGCGTCGGAGCGCCAAAGGTCGCGGTTTTGATCACGTCCTCTTGGGCGAGCACTTCCTCCGCCGCGGCACGTTCGACCACGCCTGCCCCCACCAATATATAGAGTCGTTCCGAGACCTCGCGAAGCTGCAGATAGTTGCGCGGCCAGCGGTAAGCATCGAGCATCTTCGCCGCCGCGGCGGACAGCGTGGGCGCTGCCGTTCCAAACGCATCAGCGAGATACTCCAGATAGCGCGCGACCTTTGTCGATGTGCCGCCCTGCTCGGCAATCGCCGGCGCCACGCTCACCGCGCAGGCAAAACGATCGGACACAAAGGCAGCCTGATCGCTTTCACTACCGCCCGGCATATCATTTGCTGTCAGCACCACGTGGCAGCGCGTCGCCAACGCGGTGTCGGACATCGTGGAAACGAGCTCGCGGAGGCGCTGGGGACCAACCGCGTTCCAGCCCTCAATGCAAAGGGTCAGCCCCGTTTGGAACAACGGCGATTCGGAGCTTTTGAGCACATGGCGCCAGCCACGATCCGCGAGCTCATCGAGCGCAATGGAAACAAAGGGCTGGTCGACAAACGGGCCGTCCAAGTAGAGGCGCTTGGCAATCTCGGCCTGCCCCGCGCCCAATTCGCCCTCGAGCATAAGGGGCACGCCGCGCACATAGCTCTCGGAAACCGGTGCAGCTACCGCAGCGGCACCCTCAACGATGCCGTACGCGCTCGATTCATAGCGGGCCTCAACTTCGTCGGCGTTGAGCCACTCGATGCCCGCATGCGCCGCGGCGCCGCGCACCTCGCGGACCACGACGACCCAAAGGCCCCCGCCCTCTTTGTCGGTGGGGCGAACGGTCAGGCTCAGGCGCGTACCCGCACGCCCCATAACCAGACGCGCGCCGTCTCCTATACGGTCGAGGCGCTCGGCAACAAAAGCCGCCACATCCCGCTCAAGAGCCGCGTCATTCATGGTCGAGATCGCGACGTCCCCACGCGCATCGATTGCCAATGCCGAGGCCCCGGCAGCAGCCAGGGCCTCGGTCAAGATGTTCAGCTTGGCATCGCTATCCATGATTTGCCCCTGTCCGCGGCGACATGCAGCCGCCGACGGTCGCACGACCGAGTGTTTCAAAATTGAACGATATTGCTCACCAAACACTATAGGGCAGAAAGCGCCGTCCTGCGAGTATAGGTGTTGCCCCGCATCGCCATCCTGGCGGGGCGATAAGAGCTCTTCGGGACTTATAAACCTGCGGACAAGCCATACCCGCAAGAGCTCCTATCGCTCCACCGCAGGCTTGCGCTCGCCAGCACGCAGCACGCAGCACGCAAACAAGCTACTTCTCTACCAGATTCCCAGTACGTGCTGCATTCCCAAACTCATGCACGCGATGCCAATCCAGCAGCAAAAGCCCAATGCGATGGGCTTGCCGCCCTTTTTGACCAGCTCGACGATATCGGTATTAAAACCAATAGCCGCCATGGCCATCACAATAAAGAACTTCGACAGCTCCTTGATGGGCGCCGTAAAGGACGCGGGAAGCTGAAACACCGTAGTGATCACGCTCGCCAGCACAAAGAACAGCACAAACAGGGGAAACGCGCGTTTGAGGGAGAACGTGCTTTTGGCGTCGCCGCCGGCCTTGCGCGCCAGATGCATCTGCCAGCAAGCAAGCGCCAGCGTGATGGGAATGATGGCCAGCGTCCTGGTGAGCTTGACCACTGTGGCGCTCTCGAGCACATTGGCGCCGGGATGCATGCTGTCCCAGGCGCTCGCCGCAGCCGTTACGGACGAGGTGTCGTTGATGGCGGTGCCGGCAAGCAGGCCAAAGCCCTCGTTGGTCAGCCCGAGCATGCCGCCGAGCGTTGGAAACACGAGCGCCGCGATAACGTTAAACAGGAAGATGACCGAAATGGCCTGGGCAATCTCGCGATCGTCGGCATCGATGACGGGTGCGGTCGCGGCGATAGCAGAACCGCCGCAAATCGACGAACCCACACCCACAAGCGTCGCGATCTTACCCGGCACATTCATGACGCGGCAGAGCACAAAGGCGATGACAAGCGAGGTCGAGATTGTCGCCACGATAATGGGCAGCGACTGGGCGCCCTTGGACAGGATCTGGGAGAGGTTCATGCCAAAGCCAAGCAGGATAACCGCGTACTGCAAGACTTTTTTGGACGTATAGGTAACGCCGGCGGCGAGCTGTTCGCGACGATTCTTGGGAAAGACGAGCGCCAGGACCATGCCAAAGAGGATGGCAAATACCGGACCGCCGACCACCTCAATTTGTTTGCCGAGCAACGTCGCGGGAATGGCGATGATCAGGCAGAACAAAACGCCTTTCCAGCGCTCGCGTACGATATTTGCCAGTTGCATATGGGATTCCTTCTTTCTATTTCACGTTTTCGACGGCTTATGATACGGCAACATTGAGCGCAGCCTTGCGCAAACACAGACTAAGATGCCGCAATAGTTCTCAGGCAACAGCCGAATTACCCACCGTGGAGAGCTGATTCGCGGCATAATTAACAACTGACATATGAGTTTGATAGAACAGTTGCGAGGCGCTATGGAAGAATCGATGCACGTCGGCGAGCAGGAAACGAGCCTACAGGACCAGTCCTACCACACCATTCGACGCAAAATCGTCTACCTGGACTACAAGCCGGGCGAAAAGCTGGGCGTCAAGCAACTTTGCGACGACCTGGATATGGGGCGCACCCCTGTGCGCGAGGCACTGGTGCGTCTGGCGCAAGAGGGCCTGGTGCGCACCGTGCCCCAGAGCGGCACCTACGTCTCACCCATCAACCTCACCCTTGCCGAGAGTGCCTGTTACATCCGCGAACATCTGGAAAAGCAGGTGATCGTGGAATGCTGTGCGCGCGCCACGTCGGCCGGCATCGAGCAGCTCGACCGCGCCATCGCGCTGCAGGAAAAGGCCATGGCCGAAGAGGATCGCATCGGCTTCTTTTTGAGCGACAACCTCATGCACCACATGATTTTTAGCATCGCATGTCGCAGCACCGTGTGGTCGTGGCTCGAAGAGACCAATGCCGACTTGGAGCGCTTCCGCTGGCTGCGCGCTGCCACGCAGGTTCTCGACAATCAGGACATCGTGAACGAGCACAAGCAGATTCGCCGCGCTATCGCCGGTCGCGACCCCATCGAAGCGAGCTTTTTGGTCAGCAAGCACCTGCACATGATGTTCCGCAACCAAACCGAGGTTCTGGACCAGTTCCCCGAGTACTTCGAGACCAGCAAGCTCCGCTAACCTGCCAAAAAGGGACAGGTTCATTTTGGCAGGTTTTATCCGGGCAAATGCAACAAGGCCCGGCTCCGTCTTGATGCGGAGCCGGGCCTTAGTCGTTAGGACGGCGGAATATTAGTTATTCCACGGTCACGCTCTTGGCGAGGTTTCGGGGCTGGTCGACGTCGCAGCCGCGCAGGATTGCCACCTCACGGGCGAGCAGCTGCAGCGGGACGCTCGCCGTAATGGGGCTGAACACGTCGCGGACGGCAGGCACGCGGATGACGCAATCGGCGATCTTGTTGATCTCCTCGTCGCCCTCGGTGGCAACGACGATCACCTTGGCACCGCGGGCCTTGCACTCCATAAGGTTCGACACCGTCTTGTCATAGGTGGCGCTCTTGGTGGCCACGGCGATAACGGGGAAACCCGGATCGATCAGAGCGATGGGGCCGTGCTTCATCTCGCCGGCAGCGTAGGCCTCGGCATGCAGATAGCTGACCTCCTTGAGCTTGAGCGCACCCTCGTAGGAAATAGCAGCGCCCATACCGCGGCCGACGAACAGTGCCGACTGTGCGTCCTTGCACAGCAGGGCGGCCTCGTGCACGGCATCGGTCTGCGTGTCCAAAATCCACTGGATCTGCTCGGCGGTGTCGGAAAGCTCGCGGAACATCATGCGCGTCTGCTTAGTGGTCAGGCGGTACTTGACCTGTGCCAGCAGCAGGGCCAAAAGCGTCAGGCTCACAACCTGGCCGATAAAGCTCTTGGTCGAGGCGACTGCGATCTCCTTGTTGGCTTTGGTGTAGATGACGCCGTCGCTTTCACGCGCCACGGGGCTGCCCACCACGTTGGTGATGCCGAAGACCTTGGCGCCCTTGATGCGCGCATCGCGGATGGCCGCCAGCGTGTCGGCCGTCTCACCCGACTGGGACACGGCCACGACGAGCGTCGTCGGCGTGATGATGGGGTTGCGGTAGCGAAACTCGCTGGCCGCCTCGACCTCGGTGGGGATGCGAGACCAGCCCTCAATAAGGTTCTTGGCAATAAGGCCGGCGTGATAGCTGGTACCGCAGGCGATCACGTAGACGCGGTCGATGTCGTTGAGCTCCTCGAGGGACAGACCCAGCTCATCGATGTCGAGCTCGCCGGCAGGCGTCATACGGCCAACCAGCGTGTCACGCACGACGCGCGGCTGCTCGTGGATCTCCTTGAGCATAAAGTCGGGATAACCGCCCTTTTCGGCCATGTCCAGATCCCAGTCGATATGGGTGACCTTGGGCTCGATCACGTTGCCGGCCTCGTCGGTGTACTCGACGCCCGCGGGCGCGAGCTTGGCAAACTGACCGTCCTCGAGCACTACCACGTCGCGGGTTGCATCGATGAGCGCGATGACATCGGAGGCGACATAGGCGCCGGTCTCGCCCGCGCCGACCACGATCGGGGAATCCTTGCGGGCAACAGCGATCACGCCGGGCTCGTCGGCGCACACGGCAGCCAGGCCATAGGCGCCCACCACGTGGGTGCAGGCCTCGCGCACGGAGGCCATCAGGTCGTGCGTCTCGGCATAGGCCTCTTCGATCAGATGCGCGAAGACCTCGGTATCGGTCTCGCTCTTAAAGTGATGGCCGCGGCCCTCCAGCTCCTCGCGCAGCTCGGCGAAGTTCTCGATGATGCCGTTGTGGACGATGGCGATGCGGCCATCGCAGCTGGTGTGGGGGTGAGCGTTAACGACGGAAGGCTTGCCGTGGGTAGCCCAGCGGGTGTGGCCGATACCGCAGGTAGCGTCGCTGTCGATATTGGAAAGCTCGCTCTCCAGGCCTGCAACCTTGCCCACGCGGCGGATGACGTCGAGGTGCGCTGCAGCGCCCTCGCCCACCTCGAGTGCGACGCCCGAGGAGTCATAGCCGCGATACTCCATGCGCTTAAGGCCTGTGACCAGGATGTTCTTTGCAATATCAGAGCCGGTGTAGCCGACAATTCCACACATAGGATAAATCCCTTCGTTCGCGTGACTGCAAGACGTCCACGCTCAAGGGGCGCTGAGACGTATAACGTTCGAGTATTGTACTCACGCAAGCACAAGCTGATATACCAGAAGTGGTATCTCAACTTAGATACCACCCGATGTACACACGTCCAGCCGGTCCAAACCACCACAAAGGTGCCCGTCCCCTTCGTGGTGGTCGCGTTGGCAACAGCGTTTCCCCAGATAAAACCTGCCAAAATAAACCTGTCCCTTTTTGGTAGGTTTGGGATGCTACAATCTGGCTTGTACTTGAAACGCATCAAAGGGGCCGCTATGGCAAAGGTAAAAATCAGCGACGTCGCGCGCGAGGCCGGAGTTTCGTTGGGCACGGTCTCCAACGCGCTCAACCACCCCGAAAAGCTGCGCCCCGAGACCCTCAAGCTCATCGACGAGACCATCAATCGCCTTGGCTACCTGCCCAACCAAAGCGCCCGTCAGCTCGCGGGCGGCGCCACCAAGTCCTTTGGCCTGGTGCTCCCCCGTCTCGACCACGGCTTTTCGCTCCAAATCGCCAGCGGCGCCCACAACGAGGCCCGCAAGCACGGCTACGACCTGCTCATCGCCAACGCCGATAACGACGACATTCTCGAGGACCATTACCTGCGCTATTTTATGGGCACGCAGATGTCCGGCGTCATGGTTCAGTCCATGGCGTCCCCCGACTGGCACCCCGCCATGGCCAAGATGCCCGTGCCGATCGTCCATCTGGACATCCATTGCTCCGAGCCCGGCTACTACGTAGCGGCCGACAACGAGGCCCAGGGTCGCATCATTGCCGAACTTGCCATCGCCCGCGGCGCGCACCATATTGCCGTCGTCGGCCGAGCAGCATTTATGCAACTCACCCTGCGCGTCCTTGGCATTCATAAGGCGCTCGCCCTGCACCCCGATATCAAGATCGAAGTCATCGACGCCGGCGAATGGAATACCGCTGCCGACGGCTACGGCATCGGTGCCCAAATCGCCGAGCGCCCCGCGGACGAACGTCCCGATTTTGTCGTCGGCCTGACCGATGTGCTGGCCTCGGGCGTCGTTTCGGCACTGGTCGACAAGGGCATCTCTGTCCCCGGGCAAGTACGCGTAGCAGGCTGCGATGGCAACCCACTCGCTTGGAGCGGATCGGTCCCGCTCACTACGGTAGCGCCCCCGGGCTACGAGATTGGCCGCAAGGGCGTTCAATTGCTCATGGAGCAAATTGAGAACAAGGCCCCGGCAAAGACCAAGCACGTCCACATCGGCTCTGCCGCGCGCACCGTCACCGCGGTCACGGCCATCGAGGACATCAACCGCCAAGAACTCGTGCGGCCGTTCCTGCTGGAACGCGCCAGCACCCAGGCAAGCAGCCAGACCGACGCCACGGCCATCAACCTCGGTGCGTATCTATAGCACGCCCGCAAGTATGCTAAGTCGCCGCTCAAGCAAAAGGGGCCCGACCATTGCCGGGCCCCTTTTGCTTAAGCGCAAACGTGAGCAATCGCTCGTTTTAACGCCGCAATTTTCTAGCGCACAGCCTTGATTGCCGCCGCCAGATCGAACAGCGTATCGAGCACGGCCTCGCAGCCATCCACCACGTCCTGCGGCAGCGGCACGATATCGGGGACGGCAAAGACATGGCAGCCGGCCGTAATGCCCGAGACGCAGCCGTTGCGCGAATCCTCGACCACGGCACATTCCTCGGGAGCAAAGCCCGCGCGCTCGCAGGCGAGCAGATACATCTCGGGGTCGGGCTTGCCGTGCACGACGTCCTCGCCACACGTTACCGTTTCAAACTTGTCAAAGAGGCCAACCATCTTAAGGTTGCGCTCGGCCGTAACGAGGCGCGACGACGTCGCTAGACCAACGTGATAGCCCGCAGCCAGCAGCTCGTCTAGGCACTCGGCGGCGCCGGCCTTAAGTTCCAGTTCGGTCTTGACCATCTCGTCGCGAATCTCCTTGTGGCGACGATAGATCGCCTCGGTGGTTTCGTGGCTGCCATAATGCTTATCGAGGATATCCATAACATCGGGCAGCGTGCGGCCGATAAACTGATGGATCAGCGCTTCATCAATCGCGAGCCCCAGCTCAGCGGCGCCTGCCTTCCAGGCCTTAATCCCCAAACGCTCGGTATCGACCAGCGTTCCATCCATGTCAAAAATAACAGCCTTGATCATATCGGTCCCCCATCGACTCTCGCTGTCACGTTGCTGCAACTCTACCGCATTTGGCAACTTGTATATAACGTATATACCATATTGCACTTTCGTACACAGATAGAAGTCTTATGACAAGTAACGCATTAGGATTATAGTTTTCGATCGAGTACTCAACGATAAGGATCGTTTCATGATTTTAGACACCACGGCACCCGCAGAGGAGCTTCAAGACAAGCTATCGGCGCTCGAACAGCTGCTTTTGGCATACGGACGCGTGGCTATCGGGTTTTCCGGCGGCGTTGACAGCAGCTTTTTGGCCGCCGTATGCGCCCGCATCATGCCTACCAATACCCTCCTCGTCCATCTCACCACGCCGCTCATCGGCACGCCCGAGCAGGCTTCGTTTGAGCAGTCCGTTGATGGGCAGGCCAATGAGGGGCCGCATTTTAAGCTCCCCGTGCTCAATCTTTCGGTGGATCAGTTGCAGCTCCCCCAAGTAGCCTGCAACGATGCCAATCGCTGCTACCACTGCAAGCACGCCGGCTTTACCGCCATCGTCAACCACGCCAAGTCGCTCGGCTTTCCCACCGTCATCGATGGCAGCAATGCAAGCGATCGCGGTGACTACCGCCCCGGCATGCGTGCGGCAGAAGAGCTCGGCGTACGCTCACCCCTTATGGAGGTCGGCTTTACCAAGGACGAAGAGCGCGAGCTGCTGCGCGCATGGGGCTATCCCGTTTGGAACCTACCGGCGGGAGCATGTCTTGCCACCCGCGTCCCCACGGGCGAGGAGCTTACGCGCGAGAAAGTCGATTTAATCCGCGCCTGCGAGGATTACCTGCACGATCTTGATCTGGCACAGGTACGCGCACGCCTGGTCGGCGGCTGCATGCATATCGAGGCCGCACCCGCAGATGTTGCCAAGATTGCCACCCTCGGCGGTGCCGCCGTCGACGACAAGGGCAAGACCCCGCTGCCCGCCATTATCGAGTCCGCGCTGCGCGAGCTGGGCTGCGGCCATATCTCCCCCGAGGTCACCCCCTACATCCACGGCAACATGAACCTTTAGGTTACGCCGTTTTACAAACGGCGTAACTGCTCGGCGCTGCGCGGGCTCCGGGCACGGCAATCTGACGTTCAACTTCACGGGCGCGACCAAAAGGTCAGCGCCCGCTTGTTTCACGTCACCTTACCGCACCCGGAGCCCGCTCGCTCGCATATGCTCAACCTGGACTGCGTTAACTGACCTGTCAATAAGGGACAGGTTTATTTTGGCAGGTTTTATCTGGGGAAACGCAAATAGGGCCGTGACACCCATACGGCGTCGCGGCCCTTTTCCTTGGAGAAGGATCAATTGATTGAACGGGATGACTGTTCTAGTCTTCGAGTCCGCTATTGATGAGCTCCGCAATCTCAACAGGATCGGTGCTCGCACGCACTTTGTCACGGAAGCCTGCGTCCATCAGCATCACGGCAGCTTTGGAGAGCAGGCGCAGATGCGTGGTTCCGGCCTCGCCGGCGGGCACGTACAGCGCGAGCGCCACATCGACGGGTACGCCATCAAAGCTCGGCCACTCAACAGGCTCGGACAGCTTGAGCACGGCCACACCCGGCGTATGGATCGCATCGCTCTTGGCATGCGGAACGGCAAAACCGGCGACAAGCCCGGTCTCGGCCTCGTTCTCGCGAGCAATAAAGGCAGCCTCTACGGCAGATGCGTCATCGGCAAAGCCGAGTTCGATTGCCTGCTCGGACAAATAATGCAGGGCGTCCTCGCGCGAGGCGGCGGTATACCCTATCGTCACTTGGTTGGCAGATACAAATCCCATGAAAACCTTCCTTACAACACGGACCTGACCGCAGCTTCGATGCCGCCGGCGTCCAAACCGTACTTGTGCAGCAGATCAACCGCAGGGCCGGATTCACCGTACACATCGCGCACGCCGACGCGACGCATCGGCACTGGATGCTGCTCCGCGAGCACGCCGGCAACTGCCTCGCCAAGACCGCCGATAATCGAATGCTCCTCGGCGGTAACCACGCGACCGGTCTTCTTGGCGCTGGCTACAACCAGGCGTTCATCGAGCGGCTTGATCGTATGCATATTGATGACCTCGGCTTCGATGCCATCGGCAGCGAGCGCCTCGGCAGCCTCAAGCGCCTCGGCGACCATAAGGCCACAAGCGATGATGGTCACATCGGACCCCTCGCGCACGACCACGCCGCGACCAATCTTGAACTCATAGTCCTCGCGATCGTTAATGACCGGTGTTGCCAGGCGGCCGAAGCGCATGTAAACCGGGCCCTCAAACTCATAGGCGGCGCGCACACAGGCACGAGCCTCGACGTCGTCGGCGGGAACGACCACCGTCATACCCGGAATCGTGCGCATGAGTGCGATATCCTCGCAGCACTGGTGCGTGGCGCCGTCCTCGCCCACCGAAATGCCGGCATGGGTAGCGCCAATCTTGACGTTGAGGTGCGGGTAGCCAATGGAATTGCGGACCTGCTCGTAGGCGCGACCGGCGGCAAACATCGCAAAGGTGCTCGCAAAAGCAACGCGGCCCGTGGTCGCGATGCCGGCGGCAAGACCCATCAGGTTGCTCTCGGCGATGCCGGCGTCGTAGAAGCGCTCAGGGTGCGCAGCCTTAAACTTACCGGTCTGCGTGGCGGCGGCCAGGTCGGCATCGAGAACCACAAAGTCATCGCGCTCATTGCCCAGCTCGACAAGTGCCTCGCCATAGCTAACGCGCGTGGCGACTTTCTTGACGTCTGCCATTAGAGCTCCTCCCCTGCTGCTGCGAGCTCGGCCATGGCCTGCTCAAACTGTTCATCGTTGGGTGCCTTGCCGTGCCAGCCCACCTGGTTTTCCATAAAGGAGACGCCCTTGCCCTTCACCGTCTCGGCGATAATGGCCACGGGCGAGTCGCTCACTTTGCGGGCCTCGGCAAAGGCGGCGGCAATCTGCGCCATGTCGTTACCGTCGGCGAGCTCGATCACATGCCACTTAAAGGCGCGGAACTTGTCAGCGAGCGGCATGGCCGAGTTGACCTCATCGATCGTGCCGTCAATCTGCAAGCCGTTGTGGTCGACGACGGCAACAAGATTGTCGAGTGCATGGTTGCCGGCGAACATGGCCGCCTCCCACACCTGGCCTTCCTCGCACTCACCGTCGCCCAGCAACGTGTAGACACGGTAGCCGTCGCCCCAGTGCTTAGCGGCAAGCGCCATTCCAACTGCAGCAGAGATGCCCTGACCGAGCGATCCGGTGGACATATCGATGCCAGGGGCGTCGTTCATGTTGGGATGGCCCTGCAGTCGGCTGCCAATATGGCGGAGCGTCTCGAGCTCTTCGACGGGAAAATAGCCGCGATTTGCCAACACCGAATACAGGCCCGGCGCCGCGTGACCCTTGGAGAGCACAAAGCGATCGCGATCGGCCTTGTGAGGGTCGGCAGGATCGATATTCATTTCCTCAAAGTACAGATACGTCATGATGTCGGCAGCACCGAGCGATCCACCCGGGTGTCCCGACTTGGCCGCGTGAACCGCAGTCACGACACCCTTCCTGACCTCATTGGCGACCTTCGCCAGCTCCTGGTTGGTCATACGAATTCCTCTCTTGAGAACAACCCCGGCACCGGATGACACGATGCCGGGGCAATCCACTCGTTAAGCCTGAGCGACGACCTTCTGCCAGTCGGCCTCGAACGAGGCAAGGCCCTGATCGGTCAGCGGATGGTGCAGGCACTTCTTAAGGGCTGCCATGGGCACGGTCGCGATATCGGCGCCAAGCAGCGCGGCCTGGGTTACGTGGTTGGGCGTACGAACCGAGGCGGTGATGATCTCGACGGTGTCGTCGACGTTCTTGCCCGTCCAGTCGTAGTTCTTAATGCAGGTCACGACGTTGTCGAGCTGCGAGATACCGTCCTCGGCGATGTCGTCGAAACGACCGACAAACGGGCTGATGTAGCGAGCACCGGCGTTGGCGGCCATAAGGGCCTGCGTCGGCGAGAAGACGAGCGTCATGTTGACGCGCACGCCAGCATCGGCCAGCGCACGGCAGGCGGCAAGGCCGGCCTCGCACACGGGAAGCTTGACCACGATGTTGGGGGCGAGGGCGGCAAGGCGCTTGCCCTCCTCGATCATACCCTCGGCAGTGGTCGCGGTAGACTCGGCGGACACGGGCAGGCCCTCGCAGAGCTCGGCAATCTTGAGCATATGCGGCTCAAAGTCGGCAAGCTTGCCGCCGGTCTTGGCGTACAGGGACGGGTTGGTGGTAACACCGGCCAGGCAGCCCCAGCTCTTGGCCTCGGCAATCTCGTCCAGATTGGCGGTATCGATAAAGAACTTCATGGTGAACCCCTTCAAAGGAAGCTAAAACTCAAAAGAATGGGACAAAGGGACTGCCCCTTTGTCCCATGTACCGGGCCTGCAGCTGGGACATGCCCCAGGCCCGGCGTCGCGTAGGAAAAGCTACTTACTCGGCAAGAGCGGCCTCGATGCGGGTCGTGACGCCCTTGAGGTTAAGACCGACGACGTACTGCTTGATCGGGCGCTTGATGTGCTCGATGACAAAGCGCTTGCCGTCGATGTCCTGAGCGGCGAGGTTGCGGTAGAGCTTCTCGACCTGCTCCTTGACCTCAGGATCGTTGAACGCATAGTGACCGGAGACATCCAGGATCTTCAGGCTGAGCTCATCGTCGGCAAGAATGTCGTCGACCTGCAGGTTGACGTCGTCGCCAGTCATCCACTTGCGCCAGCGCTCGGTCTTGATGGCCTTGACCAACAGCGTGTGATACAGGTCGGAGGGATCGTCACACAGGCCGTTGTCGACCAGGATCTGCTCGGTAGCGCAGAGCTTGAGGTAGGCGCGGGTCTCCTCGGTGCCGTACTGAGGGGCGACATTGGAGGCCGTCACGTGAGCCGGGATGTGCTCGAGCAGCGTCGCGTCGTCCAGGTAGTCGGCGTTGTGCTCCTTCAGGCCCACGCCGTAGCGCTTTGCCATGTCGGCGAGCTCGCGGGCGTTCTTAAAGTTGTAATGGCCAACCTGCTCGGTCCAACGGGTGAGCGTACCGGTCTGACCGACGATAAAGGTGGGCATGGGGCAGCCGCGCTTCTCGAGCTCGGGCTGCAGCTGAGAAATGAACTCCTCGTACTTATCGGTAGAGGTCAAGCCGCCATTGGTCTCCTCGGTACCGACCTCATAGGCGACCTCGGGCAGGTTATGCTCGCGACGGTACTGCTCAAGGTAGTCGATAAGATCGATCGTGCGGCGAAGCACCACGTCGAGCGGAATAACCTTGCCGATCTGATAGGGGTCCTTGGTGGGGTCGACCATCAGCAGGTCAAAGCCTGCCTCCATGTCGGCGACGAAGGACTTGCGAGCGAGCTCCATGGCCTCGTCCTCGGGCAGGTGGGCGTTACGCTCCTCGTCGCGCTGCCACGGACCGCCGTGATCGCGGCACAGGTAGTACGGGCCGGTGTAACCCACCTCGTCGGCAACCTTCTTGATGTCGGCGGCAAAGCGCGTCTGGTCCCAACCGTTGACGTAGCCGGCGCCCATCTCGTCCATATCGACCTGGTTGCGGCTGGCGATAAACATGGGCGGGAAATCCTCGTCCTTGGCAAGCTCGAACACGGCCTGAATCAGGTTGGGGCTCATGGGGCCAATGCCGACCATGGTTGCGTGATCGCCGCTATCCTGCAGCTTGAGCATGCCCTGAACGGCCTGGCGGATGGTGAGGTTGGACATTTTGTTCTCCTTCTCCAGAGGATTTTTGACAAAAGTTCCCTGGGACCCAGATGTGGGCCCTATCAGTACGGATGGATTTTGTTGTGTAGGGGCGGTTGTGCGGAGTCAAATCCATCCCTCCGCACAACCGGAGTCCTTAAAGGTTTACTTGGCCTGCTTATCGAGCGTGGGCTTCATGGCAATCAGGATTGCAGCGGCGACCACGGCGCCAATCACGATGTCCAGGCAGAACAGCGCGACGTTGTTGGTGGCAAGGGCGACGATAAAGCCACCGTGCGGGACGTAGCAGTCGATGCCCTGGAAGGCGGCAAGTGCCGCACCCACGGCAGAGCCGATGCAAATGCCGGGCAGGGTGTGACCGAGGTCCTTGACCGCGAAGGGGATAGCGCCCTCGGTAATACCGATGCAGCCCATGAACAGCGCGGAGATGCCCATCTGGCGGTCAGCGTCATCGAACTTGTTCTTGGCGATGAGCGCAGCGAGGCCACAGGCGATCGGGGGAACGGCGACGGCGACGCGGAACATACCGTTAGGACCGTAGATACCGGAGGCCATGATGGCCATGGTGAAGGTCGAGGCGGTCTTGTTGATGGGGCCACCCATATCGAAGGCGGTCATAACGCCAATGACCAGACCCAGGACAACTGCGGAACCGCCCTGCAGGCTGCCGAGCACGCCGGTGAGCCAGTCCATCACAAAGCCAAGCGGCGTGGCCAGGATGTAGATATAGGCCATGCCCAGGACAAGCGAGGTCAGAATCGGGATGATCAGGATGGGCATGATGGTCTGGATGGTGTTGTTGACCTTCCAGGTCTTCATCCAGCGGACAAAGTAGCCGCAGATGACCGCCATGATCATGGCGCCCAAGAAGCCGGTCGAAACGCTGTTGCCGTTAGGGGTAACGACAGCGTTGTTGACCAGGTAGCCCAGGACAAAACCGGGGGCGAGCGCGGGCTTGCCGGCCATCGAGTAGGAGATGTATGCCGCAAGCACCGGGATCATCATGGAGATGCCGGCCATGCCGATGGTGTTAAGGCTCACCATCAGCGGGTTCGTAACCTCCATGCCGTTGGCGCCGGCGGTACCGGATGCCAGCGAGAAGGCAAGAAACACGCCGCCGATAACGACGATGGGGATAAAATAGGAAACGCCGGTATTGAATGCATTGAGCAGCGTCTTGCCAGGATCGGCAAAGATAGACTGCTTGGACGCCGGTGTCGGGGCCTGCGGGGCAGCGGAGACGGCCTTCTTCTCTGCCTTGGCCTCGGCCTTGGGCGCGTCAACGGCGCCACCCGTCGCCTTGATGATCTCAATGGCCTGGTCGATGATCTTTACCGGATCGGCGATTACATCCGAGGTGCCGACCTTCAGGAACTTGCCCTCGGCCATCTTCTGCTCAAAACGGTCCTCGTTCTCGACACCCACGTCGACGGACTCCAGGACCAGGTCGGCGGAGTCCACGTCTTCCTGCGTGAGCTCATTCTCGATACCCAGGCCACCCTGAGCCTCGACCTTGCACTCGATGCCACGGGCGGCGCATTCATCCTGAATCGCCTTCTGGGCCATATACGTGTGGGCGATACCCACAGTACAGGCGGCAACGCCTACGATCTTCATTGCTTCCCTCTTTTCATAGAGTTGCGTGCGCAAGACACCGTTTGCGGAGGCCTCCGGAGCATCCCCTGCCGTTTGGACTTGCTGTCTTTTCGACAAGACCAATATAGGTGCTCGTTTTTCTTAATGCCAGCTTATTTCGGTAAACGCGCAGGTCAGAGCGTTGGTTATGCGATTTAGTTATGCGTTTAACCAAAAATGAATCCTGCGATTTTACCCTCGATTTCAAAAGTCAAGAAGTATTTGATTTTCTCGGTAGACGGCAGATGCGCATGCCGGTCACAAATTTCGACCCCACCCGTATGCCGCATTTGTTGCATACTCATATGAAAGGATAAAACCGCTCACCGAAGCGCATCCCTCACCAAGACTCAAAGTCATCATGTTGGAAAATGCTCATCTGTCGGAAGGAGTCGCTGTGGCAAAACAGCGCGTTACGATCGCAGACGTCGCTCGAGAGGCGGGAACCTCGACGGCAAGCGTCTCGTATTACCTCAACGACAAACGAGAAAAGCTTAGCGAGAAGACGCAGAACAAAATCGCGCGCGTCATTAAGGAACTCGGATACGTTCCCAACGCCCAAGCGCAGACGCTCACCGGCAAGCAAACCCACGTCATCGCCATCATCATTTTGGATAACACCAACAAATGGGCGGGGCTCGTTCTCAATGGCATGGAGCAGGTCATGCTCCCCGCGGGCTACCAGACGGTCGTTTGCACGAGCAACTTTAACCCCGAGACCGAGCTCATGTACGTCGACAAAATGCTCTCGCTGGGCGTCGATGGCTTTATCATCCAGCCCACGGCAAACTTCAAAGCCGTGCACGACCGCATTAGACGAGCCGGCAAGCCGGTCGTCTTTTTCGATGCGGCCATCTATAGCCCAGGTACCAGCTGGATCAAAACCAACCTTTACGACGGCGTGTACAACGCCACACAGGCACTCCTCGACGCCGGCTACGAAGATTTCTTTTCCATTGCCGCCAACATGACCGAGATGCGCACCCGCATGGAGCGTTTTCAGGGGTATGCCGAGGCGCTGGCCGCGAATGGGCAGCTCTACAAAGCGATTCCCATCGATCACAACAAGCCGTCAATCAACGAGCTTACCGAGTACTTTAAATTCAAGTTCAATCCCGCCAAGCGTACGCTCATCTTTGTCCAAAACCAATGGGCGCTCCCCCGCGTCTACAAGGCGCTTCAGCCCATGGCCCATCTGCTTCCGCAGCAAATCGGCCTTTTGGGACTCAACTGCGAAGACTGGACTAATCTCACCACGCCGACCGTCTCCACCATCATCGAGCCCGTCGACCAGGAAGGTCGCGAAGCAGCCGAGATGCTGCTCGCCCTACTTGACGGCAGCGGCGAACCCGGCGAGCAGCGCATTCTCGAGTGCAAGCTCAACTGGCTCGGCTCCACCTCGATCTAGGCTGCGGGACAAATGAATCAGTAGCGTCTATCCCAAATCTTGAGTATTTGTTCGATAGAACGACCCCTGCCGGCTCCTGCTAGACTGGTAGATTCCCAACCGTCCATCCAGGAGCCTCAATGTCGCGCAAGTCCACCTACAAGCAAGTACTTTCCATCGGCACCGCCGTGGTGCTGGGGTTTGCGCTGTTTACGGGATCACTCGACGGAGCGCCCAAGCTGCTGTCGCCGCAAAGCGATGAACAGGCGGTGGCTCTGGCCGAGAAGCAAAGCGAGAGCCCCAACCGCACCGACGACGAAGCGGACTTGGTCGCCCGGCTCGAATCGGGAACAGCGAGCTCCGAGGACTCCGGCGATGGCTCCGAATCCACCACGACCAACACCAACGGCAACGTTGCCGAGAACAGCGCCGCCACCCCCATCGACGAGGTCGAAAACCCCGACCTCAACCGCGCCCGCGGTGTTTATCTCAGCAGCATTCCCGACTATGCCGGCAACCCCTACGTTGCCCTTCGCGCCGACAGCACGCACCCGCTCGGCACACCATCATTCACGCTCGATGAATACGAGCGCGCTACAGAAGAGGGCTGCTTTAAGAAGTTCTCCAAGCTCGACAGCCTGGGCCGCACCCGCAAAGCACTCGCCTGCGTGGGCCCCGAATCACTCGGTCAAGGCGAGCGCGGCGATATCTCGCGTATCCATCCTGCCGGTTGGCACCAGCAGCGCTACGACTTTATTCCGGGCCAGAGCCTCTACAACCGCTGCCACCTTATCGCCTGGTCGCTCTGCGGCGAAAACGCCAACCGCAAAAATCTCCTCACCGGCACGCGCTATCTCAACGAAACGAGCATGCTGCCGTTTGAGGAGCAGATTCTCGGCTACATCCGCGACACGGGCAACCATGTGCTCTACCGCGTCACGCCCATGTATAACGAAGAGGAACTTGTCTGCCGCGGTGTGCGCCTTGAGGCGCAATCGGTCGAGGACCACGGCAAGACCCTGTGCTTCCACGTGTACTGCTATAACCTACAGCCGCACGTTCGGATCGACTACGTCACCGGCCGCAACCAGGCCTCGGGGAACTAGCCCCAAGCCACGACAAGAACCGATTTGCAACCCCACCGGGGACCAAAAAGGGCCGCCCTGGATTGCCCAGAGCAGCCCTTGCATCGGCATGCATGTTGCAGGCAAAGCCACACGCTACTTGGCGCGGCCCTCCTCATAGCGCTCGACCAGCTTGGCCTGAACGTCATAAGGTACCTGCTCGTAGCCGGCGGGCTTCATGGTAAAGTCGCCTGTGCCGCGCGTGATAGAGCGCAGGCGCGTCGAGTAATCCGTCAGCTCGGCGAGAGGTGCCTGGGCGATGACCACGGTGTCGCCGCGCTCATCGGTCTCCATGCCCGTCACGCGACCGCGCGATGCCGAGATGTCGCCCATCACGGCGCCGGCGTAGCTCTCGGGGATAGTCACCGTGATTTCCTCGATGGGCTCCAGCACCACCGGGTCGGCATCGGCGCATGCCTTGCGCAGGCCGATGCGAGCCGCCGCGCGGAACGCCATCTCGTTGGAGTCGACGCTGTGATACGAGCCGTCATACACCGCGACACGAATGCCCGTGAGCGGATAGCCGGCAATAATACCGTCCTTCATGGTCTCCTGGACGCCCTTGTCCACGGCGGGAATCAGCGAGCGCGGAATGCGGCCGCCCACGACCTCGTCCACAAACTCATAGCCGTCGCTCGTGCCGTCGGGCCCAATGAGCGGCTCCACGCGCAGCCAGCAGTCGCCGTACTGACCGGCACCGCCTGTCTGCTTCTTGTGGCGGCCCTGGGCACTTGCCGTGCGGCGAATGGTCTCACGATACGGAATACGGATCGGCACGCTCTTGGCGGCAACCTTGGTGCGGTCCTCCAGACGGTTGAGCAGCACCGAAACCTGTGCCTCACCCACGGCGGAGATGATAGTCTGGCCCGTCTCCTCGTCGCGGTCGATGCTCATGGTCGGATCGGCCTTGCAGGCCTTCTCGATAAACGTGTAGAGCTTCTCTTCGTCGCCGCGATTCTCGGCCTCGATGGCAATGCGGTACTGCGAGTTGGGGAACTTAAACGCCGCAGCCTCGACCTTGCCGGTAATCGAGAGCGTATCGCCCGTCTCGGCCGCCAGCTTGGGTGCCACGATAATGTCGCCGGCATAGGCGTGACCGACCTCGGTCATGTCGCGGCCGCACATCACATACAGGTGAGCCAGACGGTCGCCCTTGCGGGTACGCGCGTTGATCAGCTCAAGACCCGGCTCAAGCGTGCCCGTCAGCACCTTGATAAAGCTGATGCGACCCTGCTGCGGATCGGCCAGCGTCTTAAACACAAATGCCACCGGACGGTCATCGTCACTCGAGATCTTAAGCGAATCGCCGTCGATGAGCGGCATCTCGCCGTAGTCCGTCGGCGCCGGGAAGTACGTGGCGATGTCGTCCATCAGCGAGTTGACGCCCTGCTCCTTAATGCAATCGCCCGCAAAAACCGGCACAAAGATGCGCTCGGCGATCGCCTTCGACAGCAGGCCTTCAAGCTCCTCCTGCGTCAGCGTCTCCTCGCCTTCCAGGTACTTCATCATCAGTTCGTCGTCAGCCTCGGCCACCAGCTCGCACAGATGGTCGTGGGCTTCCTCGGCCTGGGCACGATACTCCTCGGGAATCTCCGACTCAACTGCCTCGGCGCCGTTGCAGTGGCGCGCCTTCAT
This sequence comes from Collinsella aerofaciens, assembly GCF_015546965.1. Classification (GTDB taxonomy): domain Bacteria; phylum Actinomycetota; class Coriobacteriia; order Coriobacteriales; family Coriobacteriaceae; genus Collinsella; species Collinsella aerofaciens_X. Next base: position 14,111 of record NZ_JADMUF010000006.1, on the reverse strand, counting down.
ACGCACCAGGTCGATAATGCCGTCAAAGTCCTCGCCCTCGCCCCAGGGGAGGGTCACGGCACCCAAACGCGTACCAAAACGTTCCTGCAGCAGGCCCATCGTGGTCGTAAAGCTGGCCTCGGGACGCGACAGGCGGTTTACGAACACCGCGCGCGCCAGGCGCAGGTCCTCGGCGGCGTACCAAAGCTTAACCGTCGTCGGCTGCGGGCCGGCCTCGGCGTCGACCACGAACAGCGCCGTCTCGCAGACGCTCATCGCGGCAAAGGCGTCGCCGATAAAATCGGGGTAGCACGGGGCATCGAGCACGTTGATGCGGGCGCCCTTCCAATCGATCGGCGCGATGGTCGTCGAGATAGAAAATGAACGCTTGACCTCTTCGGGGTCATAGTCGAGCGTGGGCTTGGTGCCGTCGTGGCCGCCCAGGCGGGCGGTCTTGCCGGAAAGGTGGAGCATGGCCTCGGCGAGTGAAGTCTTGCCCACCCCGCCTTGGCCTACGAGCACCACGTTCCTTACGTTACCGGTCTTGGGAGCACCCATGATGACCTCCTTGCAGGGCCGCGCGCATTGCGCGACGCCAACGGGGAGAGTTCGCGGTCGGTGCCGTCCCGGGAGCAGCATGGTCGGCAGCCGAGCCGACTCACCCTCCAAATGTCCTATGCCACCACCCTACCCTCACGGGCGGCTGTCCATGCATACCTTTCGGCGCACGTATGAATACAGGCGGCGAGAGGAAGAGACAAGCTTGTGAGGCGATTATTGAACCCCGTCGATGCAAACAAAAAGCCGCCACAGACCGTAAGACCTGCGGCGGCTTCGCCTCAATTAATAGTTGAGTAAATACCTGAGCCTATCCCTCGATACGGCTCAAGAACTCACGGGTGCGCTGCTCGCGCGGATGGTCGATGACCTGCTCGGCAGGACCCTCCTCGACAATACGACCGCCATCCATAAAGACCACGCGGTCGGCAACATCGCGCGCAAACTGCATTGCGTGGGTCACAATCACCATCGTCATATTCTGCGCGGCAAGGTCCTTAATGACACGCAGCACCTCGGCCGTCAGCTCGGGATCGAGTGCCGAGGTCGGCTCGTCAAAGAACAGGATCTCCGGGTCGAGCGCCAAGGCGCGGGCAATACTCACGCGCTGCTGCTGACCGCCCGAAAGCTCACACGGCACCTTGTTCTCGTTTCCCGTCAGCCCCATTTGCGCAATCAGCTCGTGAGCGCGGGCTTCCGCCTGCTCGCGCGGACGCTTGAGCACGCGAATCGGAGCATCGGTGATGTTTTTCATCACGGTATAGTGCGGGAACAGGTTGTAATTTTGGAACACCAGGCCGAATCGCGAGCGCGTTTGCTTGGGCACATCGCCCTTCGCATAGACCGCGCCCGAACCCGCATCCGTCGCAACGGCAAGGTCGCCAAACGAGAGTGAGCCTCCGTCGAGTGTCTCGAGCAGCGTGGCGCAGCGCAGCAGCGTGGACTTACCGCCACCCGAAGGTCCGATAATCGCCACAACCTCGCCACGCTTCACCTCAAGCGAGATATCCTTGAGCACCTCATTGCCGCCAAACGCCTTACGTGCGCTTTCGATTTTCATCACTGAGTTAGTCATGATAATAGTCCAGCTTCTTTTCGGCGGCGCCCAGCAGCATCTCGACCACAAAGTTAAAGACCCAGTAAATCAGCGCCGCGATCGCAAACGGCACCATGCTCACCTGCGAGGCGACCAGCGCCTTGGCCGTCGAGAACATCTCGCCCACGCCAATGGCAAACGCCAGCGACGTGTCCTTGACCAGCGTGATGATCTCGTTGCCCATCGCCGGCAGAATACGCTTGGCGACCTGCGGCATCACGATATACAGAAACGTCTGCACGCGCGAGTAGCCCAGCACCTCGGCAGCCTCGTATTGACCGCGCGGAATTGACTGCAGGCCCGAGCGATAGATCTCGGCAAAGTAACCGGCGTAGTTGATGATGAACGCCACAACGCACGCCGTCCACTTGGAATCGGGCGTGAGCGAAATACCAAACACGTAATACGGGGCAAAGTAGATGGCAAACATCTGCAGCATGAGCGGCGTACCGCGCATGACCGAGATATAGATGCGCGCAATCCAGCGGAGCGGCGCAATTTTGCTCATGCGCATAAACGCCACGGGGATTCCCAGCGGAATCGACCCCAACAGCGTCAGCACAAACAACTGCAAACTGACCAAGAAACCCTGGCCAAGCATCTGCATCATGACCTGAATAGACATTACTTGAGCACCCAATTATCGAAAGATAGACCATAGCTTGAATACTTGTCGCACAGGTCCTTAACCGTGCCGTCCTCGTAGAGCGCCTTGAGCGACTCGGTCACGGCGTCGGCCGACTTGGTGTCGCCCTTCTTAAAGCCGACGGCGTAGTGCTCGCTGGACAGCGGCTCATCAAGCTGCGTATAGGCATCGGGCTTGGCGGCAAGCTGATACTGGGCAATCGAAAGGTCGCAAGCCACGGCATCGACCGCGCCGCTCTCGAGCTGCATAAAGGCCGTGTTGTACTCGCCGATCGTGTCGAGCGTGGCAAACGTCGCCGCCAGATCCTTCTGGTCACCCTCAAGCACGTCCTGCGCAGCGGAATCAGTCTGGGTAATCACAGTCTTGCCGGCAAGATCGTCCCAGCCCTTGATGCCCGCATCCTTCTTGACCACCAGCACCTGCTCGTTGAGCATGTACGGCTCGGAGAACGTGTAGTCGTCCTCACGGCCCTCCATGGTAAAGCCGTTCCAGATGCAGTTGATGGCGCCGGAGTTGAGCAGCGTATCCTTGGCGTCCCAGTCGATGGCCTCGTATTTGACCTCCCAGCCCTGCTTATCGGCAACAGCCTTGGCCAGATCGAGATCAAAGCCGGTGTACTCGCCATCGTCGCCCACAAAGCCGTACGGAGGATAGGACTTATCAAAGCCCACCACGAGCTTCTTGGACTCCGCAGCGCCCTTCATGTCCTTGGCTGCAGCAGAACCGGCAGCGGAACCCTTACCGGCACCACCACCGCAGCCTACCAGGCCAAGGCCTAGAACCGTAGCGAGCGAACCGGCTAGACCAACAAACTGACGACGAGACATATCGGTATTCATGGCATTCCCCCTTGATGGTACTTTAGTTAGGTAAAGTGAGTCATGTAACGTTCAGAATCATACACTCTACCTTGATAAAGTACAAGGGAGAGGTTGCCCGGCGTGGGCGGGGAGCGGCGCGTAATTAAGTTTCCTGCTCTACAGTCCTGCGCAAGACGGAAAGCACGCATGGAGCACAAGGTTGGTGCACCCGGAATGCCGGCAGCCGTCACGGTATTTAATTTGCTGCTCTACAGTCCTGCTCACGACGGAGGCCACATTAAGTGGCCTCCTGTTCGTGCGGAACTCGCGACAAATAAAATACCGTGACGGCTGCCGGCATTCCGGGAGACAACGTGCTCGGGACTTAAATAGGCGTCCCCTCCAATCGGGCACGTTGAATGCACGGTACAATTACTTCGGACTTTTCTTTTATTTAATAGTGGAGTTAATTCATGGCAGAATCTCGTGCGGAGCGTAAGGCTCGTCGTGCTTTGATCGAGGCAGCTGAGGGGTCGGAAGAGAAAAAATCTTCTAAGAAATCCAAGTCGTCTCAGGGCGCAAAGGGTAAGTCGGCCAAGGGCAAGGCTAAGGCCAAGCGTCCCGGCTCTCGTCGGAACGAGGATAAGGCATCTCAGACTCGCTCCAAGCGCTCGCATAAAGATCAGGTTTCGTCTGCGCGTAAGGCTGTGGACCCCAAGTCTCCCTGTTCGATCATGAAAGCTTGCGGTGGGTGTACGGCGCTCAATCGTCCTTATAAGAAGCAGCTCGCCGCCAAGCAGGCTGCTATGGAGGAGCTTTTTGCTGCTCTTTGCGAGCGTGAGGGTATTAGCGTCGACCCCATTCGCGGTATGGGCGTCACCCTGGGCGACCCGGGCAAATATCCTGCGCCGCGTGGCTTTCGTCATAAGGCTGCCACTCCCTTTGCTCCCGGTAAGGAGGGCGCCGTCCGTTGCGGTTTCTTTGAGCGCGGCACGCACAAGATCGTTGCCGTACCCGAATGCCCCGTCGAGGCACCGGGCGCCCGACAAATTCTTAACGGCATCGCGCGTGAAGCTGAGCGCCTGCACATTCCCGCCTTTAACGAGGACAAGCATCTGGGCTTGCTCCGCTATGCCGTCGTCCGCTGCGGTTGGCGTACCGACCAGGTCATGGTTACGCTCGTGACCGCCCAGCGTGACTTACCGCATGCACAGGAGTTCTTTGAAGCCGTGGCGGCACTCGATCCGCATATCGTCACCGTTGCCCAAAATATCAATGGCCGTCCCGGTAACGCCATCTTGGGCGAGGAGACTCGTATCGTCTATGGCGCCGAGTGCATGCGCGACCAGCTGCTCGGTTGCGAATTCGATATCTCCCCCACCGCGTTCTATCAGACCAATCCGCAGCAGACCGAGCAGCTCTATCAGCTCGCGATTGACGGCATGGACCTGCAGCAGGGCGATGTGCTTATGGATGCTTACTGCGGTAGCGGTACCATCGGTCTTTGCGCAGCTAAAGATGCCCAGAACAAGGGGATCGGCATTATGCTGCTCGGCGTGGAGCGCAACCCGGCGGGCATTGCCGACGCACGCCGCAATGCCGAGCTCAACGGCCTCACCCGCAGCGCTTGGTTTATGGCCGACGATGCCACCGATTACATCCTAGATGCCGCCGACAACAACGAGCAGATCGATGTCCTTTCCATCGACCCGCCGCGTGCCGGCTCCACCCCCGAGTTCCTCGAAGCTGCCTGCGCACTTAAGCCGCGCCGCATCACCTATATCAGCTGCAACCCCGTGACCCAAGAGCGCGACCTGCACCAGCTCCTCGACGGAGGCTATCGCCTGCTCAAGATCACGCCAGTCGACATGTTCCCCCATACCGACCACACCGAAACCGTAGCGGTCCTCGAACGCCGCTAACCAACCTCAGTAGATTTTTGGGACAAGAAAGGGGGCGACCCGTCTGGGCCGCCCCCTTCGCTTGGTTTAAAAATTCCGCTATATCCCCTTGCGCAGGTCGCACACGCCGGCTGCCGCCATCTCGCGCAGCAGCGTCTCGCGATCGCGCGTCACGATCAGATCCAACGGGAAGTGAATCTCGTCGAGCATCTTGCGAGCGTAATCGAGCTTACCAATTGCCATGCCAATGTGCGCATCGGTCGAAACGCCAATGCCCACGCCCAGCTCGGCGCAGCGCTCGGCGATCTTGCGGCATACGACCCAATGCTCAGTGTCGACACCGTGTTCAAGACTATGGTTGTTGATCTCGATAATCTTGTGCTTGGCCTTAGCCGCCAACAGCACCTCGTCGATATCGAACGGCACGCCCGAACGCCCCGTGTGACCCAGCATGAACACCTTGGGGTGCTCCAGGGCATTGATATACATCTCGGTCGTCTGGGCCAGCGTCGCGCCTTCAGCAATCTGCGGATTATGCACGCTCGCAACCAAATAATCCAAATTACGCGTAACCAAATCGAACAGCGAATGCTGACGGCTGTACGAATCGCCGGCAATATCGAGCGTGACAGGAGTGTCCTCGCCAAACAGGCTTCCGTCCAGCGAAACGATATCGGCCTCGGCACCACGCAGCACCAGCACGCCGCTCCAAATGCGCGGCCAGATATCCTGGTTGATAAAGAACTGGTAACTGCGCAGGTCATTGGGGCAAGCCGTAACCATAGAGCTCAAATGGTCGGCAGATCCGAGCACCTGCAGACCACGCTCTGCCGCCCAGTACACATTCTCCTCAATGGTCGAATATGCATGCGCAGAGAACATCGTATGGGTATGAATGTCACAAGAAAGCAGGTAGGGCATCAGGTCTCCTTATCTGGCACGGCCGTCGCTTATATTCATTGTACGCATAGCCTTCGATAGTCGTAAAACCACTCCATCCCAAAGACACAACGTCCATGACAACGGGGTCCGGCTTAACACCAAACCCCGTTTCACGTAAAACATTGTAGGCAGAGCGCTTTACTTTTAACGATACTCGTCCGCCAACTGTTTCCAAGCGGGTAGCGAATTGACAATCGTTTCGTAGCTCACGCAATAGCCCAGGCGGAACCAACCCGGCATACCAAAGCTGTCCGAGGGAACCGCAAGCAACTCATACTTCTTTGCGCGCTCGCAAAACGCATTCGCATCGGACTCCAACGCTTTCACCCATAGGTAGAACGCGCCATCCGGCTCAACATAGGTGTAGCCATACTCCGCTAGTGCGTCGGTAAGCGCGGTGCGGTTACGTGCATAGGCCTCAACGTCACTCGGCTCATCGATGCAGTCGATAATTACGCGCTGAAAGAGCGCCGGCGCGCACACGAAGCCCAGCGTGCGGGCAGCACCCGCAACAGCCGGCATCAGACGGGCAGCCTGCGGATTGGTGTTGGGAACCAAGATCCAACCCACGCGCTCACCAGGCAGCGACAGCGACTTGGAATACGAGTAGCACACGATGGTGTGCTCGTAGATCGAGGGCACCCAAGGCACCTCGGCACCGTACACGATCTCGCGGTACGGCTCATCCGAGATGAGCATAATCGGATTCTCAGGATCGCGCTGAGCGTTGGCCTCGCGCAGAACATTGGCCAGTCGCGTCAGCGTGTCGCGCGTATATACGGCACCGGTCGGGTTGTTGGGCGAGTCGATAATGACGGCTGCCGTCTTGTCGGTGATCGCCTTGAGCACGTTGTCCACGCTCAGCTGGAACGTGTCTTCATCAGCAGGCGACTCAACACACGTGCAGCCGGCCTTCTCAATCCAAACGCGATACTCCGGAAAGTATGGGGCGATAACAATAACCTCGTCGCCCGGGTTCGTAACGGCGTTGAGCGTGCAGGTGAGCGAAGCCGCGGCACCCACCGTCATAAAGACGTCTTTGCCCTCATAGTTCGTTCCAAAGCGGCGGTTGAGCGATTCGGCGACGGCTGCTCGACATTGCGGCAGGCCCGGAGCGGGGGTGTAGCCGTGCAACTGGTCACTCGGCAGCCCCAAGGCCTTCTTAATCGACTCAGCCACAGCAGCGGGCGCCGGAACGCTCGGATTGCCCAGCGAAAAATCGAATACGTTCTCCGCACCGATCTGTGCCTTGCGCTCAAGACCATAGCTAAAGATCTCGCGGATGATGGAGCTTTCCGCACCGCGAGCATACATAGTTTCGTTGATCATCTGTTCCCCTTTCGCATAGGCGCTATTGTACGCTTTAGCCGAGCAAAGTGCCGCAGCAATGTTGATTGGGGACAGACTTAAATGCGTGAAAACGCTCATTTAAGTCTGTCCCCAATCAACAGACGGCCCCATATCGCTCAAAAGAAAAAGCCTCCGCAGGTTTCCCCGCGGAGGCTTTCACCACAAAGACTATTTGTCGGCGTCGGTGTCGGCACCGGCATCATCGGCAGTCTCGGATGCGGCTTCTGCATCCTCCTGCATAGCCGCCTGCGCAAAGGCTGCGGCATCAGCCGCCAGCTCCTCCTCGCTCATACGAGGCGCGCGCTTCTTGGTCGGCATGCCGGCTGCCTTGGCATTGCGCTCCTCCTTGGCTGCCAGGATATCGCCCTCGCGCTCAAGGTAGGCATCCCACTCGTTGTCGAGCAGGGCGTTCACGGCGTCGCCTTCGACGGTCTCGCGCTCAAGCAGCACCTTGGCCATCAGGTCGAGCTGATCGCGACGGGCATCCAAAATCTCGACCGCACGACGATGGGCCTCACGCATAATGCGCTGGACCTCAATGTCGATGCGACGCGCCGTCTCCTCAGAGTAATCCTGGTGATCGGCGTAATCGCGGCCCAGGAATACCTGATGCTGCGCCTCACCAAACACCTGCGTTCCAAGCTCCTCGCTCATGCCAAGGCGCGTGACCATCTCGCGCGCCATCTTGGTCGCGCGCTCCAGGTCGTTGCTCGCGCCCGACGTGATGTCGTCGCACATGAGTTCCTCGGCAACGCGACCACCCAAGAACACGGCGAGCTCGTCGAGCATCTCATTCTTGGTCTTGAGGAAGTGGTCCTCCTGCGGAAGCTGCAGCGTGTAGCCCAGCGCCTGGCCGCGGCTGACAATCGAGATCTTGTGAACCGGATCGGAATGCTCCAGGATGTGACCCACCAGGGCGTGACCGCTCTCGTGGTAGGCAATCGTGGTGCGCTCGGCCTCGGTCATCACGCGACCCTTGCGCTGCGGACCGGCAATCACGCGTTCCATCGATTCCTCGACCTCGTCCATCGAGATCACGGAACGATGGCGGCGGGCAGCCAGCAGCGCAGACTCGTTGAGCAGATTTGCCAGATCGGCGCCGGTGAAGCCAACGGTCATCTGGGCGAGCTTCTCAAACTTCACGTCCTCGTCCATCGGCTTGTTCTCGGCATGCACGCGCAAGATCTGCTCGCGGCCCTTCACATCCGGACGGTCGACCGTGACCTGACGGTCAAAACGACCGGGACGCAGTAATGCCGGATCCAAGATGTCAGGACGGTTGGTCGCAGCGATCAGGATGACCGACTCGCTCTCCTCAAAACCGTCCATCTCGACCAGCAGCTGGTTGAGCGTCTGCTCGCGCTCGTCGTGGCCGCCGCCCAGGCCGGCTCCGCGCTGACGTCCCACGGCATCGATCTCATCGATGAAGATAATCGACGGAGCCTGGGACTTGGCCTCCTTAAAGAGGTCACGCACACGGCTGGCGCCGACACCCACGAACATCTCGACAAAGTCGGAACCCGAGATGCTAAAGAACGGCACGCCCGCCTCGCCGGCAACGGCCTTGGCCAACAGCGTTTTACCGGTGCCCGGAGGGCCCACCAGCAACACGCCGCGCGGGATCTTGGCGCCCAGCTTGCGATAGCGATCCGGATCGCTCAAAAAGTCACGGATCTCCTCGAGCTCCTCGACGGCCTCGTCCACGCCGGCAACGTCTTCAAACTTGACCTTGGGGCGCGTGGCCTCGTTGGTCTTGGCGTTGGTCTTGCCAAACTGCATGTTCCTGTTGTTGGCGCCCATCATCTGGCGCATAAAGTAGAACATGATGGCAATCAGGGCAATCGTCGGCAGCACGCTCATCGCCAGGTCGCCCCAAAAATCGGGATCGTTGGTGTTGACGATGTACTTGGTATCGGGGTGCTCCGCCATAAGGTCGGCAAGCGAATCGGAGCCGACATAGGTCGAGGAGAAGCTCTTGAGCTCGCTCGTATCGCCCTTGTCCTTCTTCGTCTTCCAGTAATGCCCCGTCACGCTTCCGTCTTGAACCGTATAGGTCAGATCCTCGACGCGATCCTGCTTGATGGCACTCACCATCTCGCTCGTCGCGAGCTTAACGGTATTGCTGGAATTGGCAAAGCCGGAGCCCATGTTAAAGAAGGCGTAGCCCAGGAGCGCGCAAGCCAAAATAAAATACAGCCAGCCCGTACGCGTGGGCTTCTTGCCTCCGGGCATCCCCGGGATCTTAGGCTCCCGGGGAGTCTGGGAATTGTTATCGTTACGGTCGTCGGGCATCTTACGAATAAACCTCCGGTTTCAAAATGCCCAGATACGGAAGGTTACGATAGCGCTCGGCATAGTCGAGGCCGTAGCCCACCACAAAGGCATCGGGGCAATGGGTTCCAACATACTTGGGCGTGATGGCCGAGGTACGGTCCTCAACGTCCTTCCACAGGAAGGCGGCGACCTCCAGAGAAGCGGGCTTGCGGCTCTCGAGGTTCTTCATCAGATACTTGAGCGTCAGGCCCGAGTCCAGAATGTCCTCGACGATCAGCACGTCGCGACCGCGGATGTCGATATCCAGGTCCTTAATGATACGCACGATACCCGAGGACTTCACGCCGTCGCCATAGCTCGAAACAGCCATGAAATCGATGTTGGTCGGCAGCTCGATCTTGCGCATCAGGTCGCCCATAAAGACCACGGCGCCGCGCAGGACCGCAATCAGCACCAGATCCTTACCCGCGTAGTCGCGAGTAATCTGCTCGCCTAGGCGAGAGACGATACCGTCGATATCCTCCTGCGTAAACAGAACCTTCTCGATATCCGGATGTTGAGAAGCCATGACAACCCTTTCTTGTGCTTATCGCCCACACACCGCCGTATGGACGCGAACTTCACATTCTAGCAGCGCACGGGGTATATTTTCCAGCCCGTACGCCATCAGCGCGGGAATACCGTCAACGTCGCACAGAATAGCTGGCGTGGGACGCTATTCCGCATCGACCACACGAAGCAGATACGCCACGCGCGTTGCGGCCGTGCATTTAAAACGCTCGTCCGTGCGAACGCCTGCGACCCATACCACGGCACCTCCCGGAGCCGTTCTCACCACAGGAACGCCTGCGCGCTCAGAAACGGGAATACGGGCCTCATTGAGCAGGTCGGATACCTTCTTGCTTCGCCCACTCATGCCCAACGGACACATCACATCCCCCGGCGCGGGACCGTCTACCCACAGACGCGCCAAACGCGCCTCGGCGGGAATCTCCCCGCGCGAGCCGGCGAGCATCCGTTCGCTATCGCGATCGGCAAAGCCCAGCGTCGCGGCATCCACCATAGCGGCCACCCCTCCGGCACCCGCGAGTTCACGGGCACGGCGCACAATATCGCACCCCGGCTCGACGGCCATCGTCTCTGCCACCAGGATGCGGCCCGCCCCCAGCGGCAATCGACCGGGAATGGTGACCCAATCGGCAACTAACCCCTCGCGCGCCGCCGGGGCCTTGAATGACAGCATGCCAAACTCCACGCGCGCATCGATTCCCGCCGGCAGCGTGACCGAACCCGAGCCTTCGGCGACACAGGCGAGCACGCGCTCCACATGCCGCATCTCCGGGCGAGCGTCGGGGTCGATACGCTTAATTGCCAGTCGCACCATGCGCCGAGCAATCACCACCTCGGCCGCGGCCAGTCGGCGAGCGTCAAGGACCAGTGCACCCGCCGCCTCCTTACGCAGGCAGCTTCGAAACGCCTGCGCGGAAAGCTGGGAAAGAAAGGCGTCCTCATCGCCTAAGATCTCGCAGGCGGCGCCAATCGTCTTACAGACGCTCGCGTTGCGCTGCGCCACCACCGGCATCACCCGATGGCGCACGTAGTTACGCAAGTACGACACGTCCTCGTTGCTCTCGTCCTCTCGCCACGGCTGACCATGCACCTGCAGATAGCCCACGAGCTCATCATGAGTCAGGTCGAGCAAGGGACGCACCACGATATTCCTCCGGCGAGGAATGCTCGATAGACCAGCGGGCCCCGAACCCTTAATCGCGTTCATCAAAAACGTTTCCGCGCGATCCGAAGACGTGTGCGCGGTGCAGATACGAGCCGCCGTTCGCGGTGCCCCCGTCTGGGCGCAGAGCTCGCGGACATACCTCCGCGCCGCGGCATAGCGCACCTCGCGGGCAGCCGCCTCGATATTGCCCGATTCATCATCAAAATAGGCATGCTCAACACACAGCGGCAAGCCATATTGTGCGCATAGGCCGCGCACAAAGGCCTCGTCGCCATCGGATGCCTCACCGCGCAGATGATGGTTCACATGCAGCACGTGCAGTCGCTCGCGCGCGATGGGAGCTACACCACGCCCATCCTGAATATCCAACTTTGATGTGCACGCCATAAGGAGCAAAGCCGTCGAGTCCGCACCACCTGATACCATGAGCACCACGGGGGCAGCCGTCTGCCGCGTTGCCAGGGCCTTATCATCAGCCCGCGATGCAGCATGGTGTCCATAATGCTGAGATACCGTTGGCATTTGCTTCCTCCTCTATTCGTTCGCACCCATTGTATCCTTTGGAATCTTATGTCTCGTCTGCACCTTCATATCCTTGGCAGCGGCTCAAAAGGCAACTGCGCGCTCATCGAAGGCCCCCGGGGGCTCATCATGATTGACGACGGTCTTTCTCGCCGCGAGACATTAAAGCGCATGGCAGAACTGGGACTCTCGGCAGACAACGTCTCGGCTCTTCTCATTACGCATGAGCATAGCGATCACATCAAAGGTCTCGATGTCTGGTGCAAGCATTGGCACGGCCCCCTCTTTGCCAGCAGGGGCACACTTTCGAGCAAAGAAAATCTTTCGCATATGCCTGTCGAGGAATTCGATCCCGGTGACACCCTATCCATTGCCGGCATCCACGTGCAAACCTACTCAACATCACACGATGTCATCAATCCAGTCGGCTTTCGATTCGACGCCCCCGAAGATTCCATTGGCTTTGCCACCGACACCGGAGAGCTATCGAGCCAGGCTATGAACACCCTCAAAGATTGTCGAGTCCTCGCGCTCGAAAGCAACCACGATGTGACCATGCTGCGCGAGGGAGAATATCCCCGCTTTCTTCAGGAGCGCATCCTATCTACAAAAGGGCATCTGTCCAACGATCAGGCCGCCGAAGCCGCGCGCGAACTTGTTACCGATCGCACCGAACAGCTCATTGCCATGCATATCAGCCAAGACAACAATCGTCCGAGCCTTACCGTCAAAAGCTATGCCAAAGCTCTAGCCGCAACCCTAGATGACGAGGTCGGCAGCTCCGCCACCCTTCTCCAAGGATTGCGAAAACTCTCGATACGCCCCGCAAGCCAGTATCGGCCAGCAAGCATTCAATAGACTGTCCTAGACAGCAAAAGGGGCCGGGAATCGCTTCCCAGCCCCTTTTGTTATCTTTTAATAGCGCAGAACACCAACGAAGTTAGTCGATGGAGATCTTCGTAACGTTCTTCTTCTCGACGATCTTGGGAACCGTAACGGTAAGGATGCCGTCGGCGTACTTAGCCGAGAGCCCCTCGCTCGAAGCATCCTTGAGATACACACCGCGCGTCGCGCTGTACGAGCTGAACTCCTTCTGCAGGAAGTTCTTGCCCTCGTTCTCCTCGTCTTCCTCGACATTCACGCTAATGGAGAGACGGCCCTCGTTAAGCTCGACATCGATATCGTCCTTGGCGACGCCGGTAAGATAAGCCTTGACCTCATAGCCATCGCCCTTATCCTCAACGTCAACGGGGAACGCCTTAGAGGCAATCGAGCCGTTCGCTAGGTCACTCATATCATCAAACAGATCGAACAGCGAGCTTGCAGAGGGACGAACGCCAAAAACCGAACGATAAGGAACCATGCTTGCCATGTTTACCACTCCTTTATAGGACTGCCGAGTCATCTTCTAGGTGACTGGGACTTCTTTTGACGCTCTTATATATGCCCACCCGATACTCATATATACATCGACTATAAAGTTTTTTGAGTCCAGTACTATAAGCATATCTAAGTGTGTAGCACTAAGGTTTTAGGAAGGTTAAGGTTCTTTGAACCAGAGCTTAAATAACGAGTATGTCCACAGCTACAAATAACAAGGGGCTTACAATGAGCGCGTACACGTTGTTGGTAACGAGCTAAAGGGCATCATGGACGACCAAAACCAGAACAATATGTTTATGCCGACGCAGGGGGAAGATATTTCCACGCAGCCGCCACGGTTCCATCGACCCCACATCTCGCAAGAGCCCATTAATGATGCAGAGCCCGAATATGTGACGAGAAATCGATATCAAACGCTCGAGGATGCCCAAACGGGACGTAAGCATATGGGCGTCGCATCGGGCGATCCCGTATATCTAAAAGATGCACCGTTATCAAAAAACAGCGCAATCAATGACGACCCGACGAAAACGCCCATAACTCGGCAGCAAAGAGGTCCCCGACCTAAGCAAACCTTAACGCATTCGGCTCGTTATCTCGAAACGCCAAAACAGGGAAAATCAATCTTCGTTTCGTCAAATAAACGACGCAAGCAGCATCGACTGACAATCCTGCTTTTGATCATTGTGGTCATAGCAGTTGCACTTGTGATTCGATTTATTGTCTTTAAATAAAAGCTCATTACACATAAGCCCAACCGGGTTACAGGTGAAATGCAACGACATTGTGAAGTGTAAACGCAAAAAAGGGGGAGGCCGCGAGGCCTCCCCCTTCTTCAGTCCGTTGCGACGGCTCGGTGCCGTCCACCGGTCAGCGGCGCCCTGGCCTCCCACGGGCTGACCCCGCAGTACTCTCGGCGCGATGG
>NZ_JADMUF010000005.1 GCF_015546965.1 Collinsella aerofaciens | reverse complement strand
CCGGGCCCGCGCCTTTAGACGCGAGCCCGGGGCCCGTGGGTTATACCCTAAGAGCAAACCACCCTTTTTAAGGGTGGTTCTGATTGTTATTTCGGGACCGTGTTTTCGGTCCAATTCTCGGCCTCTCAAACAAAATCTCGATCTGTAACATCTAGACCCGATTTGGGCGGCTAGGTGTTACAGACCGAGATATACCGGTGGGTTGGGTCGTGTTTGTCTAAATCTGTAACACGAGGGACGGATTTTGCCGAGTTGTTGTTATAGATTGAGATTTTCTAGCAGGCGGGTTTGGTTTGTCTCGATCTGTAACAGTAAGACCCGGTTTTGCCGCGTAACTGTTACAGATTGAGACAAACCGACGGGCCGCCCCGCCCATCCCCATCCACCTGCCGCTACCTGCTGTCCGCCGATTTCCGTTGCGCTGTTGTATCCCCATGCCATATACTCTAGACAACTACGCGGCATCATCGCCGCCGCGCCTACAAGAGAGGAATATCTATGACCGCACCTGCATCCAAGCTGCTCCAGCCCATTACGGTTGGCCCCCTTGAGCTCAAAAACCGCATTATGTTCCCGCCGCTGACCACCGGCTACGAGGAGCGCGACGGTTCCATCGGCGAGCGCAGCCTGGCTTTTTACGAGCGCCTGGCCCGTGGCGGCGTGAGCTACATCGTCATCGGCGACGTCGCTCCCGTTATGACCGCAAGCCCCACGCCCAAGCTGGCGACCGACGCCCAGATCCCCACGTTTAAGGCCCTGGCCGACACCGTCCACAAGCACGGCGCCAAGGTCGCGCTGCAGCTGTTCCACCCCGAGTACGATGTGCCCGGTGTCGGCCGCATGGTCATGGGATCCATGGCCGCCGCCAAGGCCGCGCAGGAGGCCAAGGCCGCCGGCGACGAGGAAACCTTTGCCGCCAAGATGGCCGAGTCCAACGAGATCCGCAACCAGGCCTACGCCAAGCTGCATCACGACATGCAGCACTTTGTGAACGAGGCGAGCGTAGAGCAGCTCACCCAGATCAAGGAGGCCATCGCCGCCTCGGCCGCTCGCGCGCAGCAGGCCGGCATCGACGCCATCGAGGTCCACGGCGACCGCTTGGTGGGTTCGCTGTGCTCGGCCATCCTCAACCAGCGCACCGACGAGTACGGTGGCTCGTTCGAGAACCGCGTCCGCTACGCGCTGGAGGTCGTCGCCGCCATTAAGGAAGCCGCGCCGCAGCTGATGGTGGAGTACAAGCTCCCCGTGATCATGGAGAACCCCGACGGCACGCCGCGCGGCAAGGGCGGCCTGCAGCCCGACGAGGCCTGCGAGTTCGCCAAGCTGCTCGAGGGCGCCGGCATCGACATGATCCAGGTCGCGCAGGCCAACCACACCGGCAACATGGGCGATACCATTCCGCCCATGGGCGCCATGCCCTACAACTGGACGCTGCCCGTGGCCGAGCGCGTCAAGGCCCTGGTCTCCGTGCCGGTGGCAACCGTCGGCCGTGTTGTCTCGGTCGAGGCCGGCGAGAAGATTCTGGAAGACGGCGCGGCCGACATCATCGCCTATGGCCGCTCGCTCATGTGCGACCCCGACATTGCGCTGAAGGCCGCTACGGGTGAGCCCATCCGCGAGTGCCTCAACTGCAACAAGGGCTGCGTCGACGCGATTCAAAATCGCAAGTACATCTCGTGCGTGCTCAATGCCGAGAACGGCGATGAGGCGACCATCGCCATTAAGCCGGGCGAGGGCGACAAGAAGATCGCCGTGGTGGGCGGCGGTATTGCCGGCCTGGAGGCCGCACGCGTGGCGGCCAAGCGCGGCTACGGTGTGACCGTCTACGAGGCGAGCGATCATCTGGGCGGCCAGATTGTGCTGGCGGCCGCGCCTCCGCGCAAGGACGAGATCATGCGCTCGGTTGAGTACTACGAGAAGATTCTGCCCGGCCTGGGAGTGAAGGTTGAGCTCAACCATGCCGCTACCGCTGAGGACCTCAACGCCGCCGACGCCGCGATTGTGGCTGTGGGCGCACACGACGTGGTCATCCCCGTTCCGGGCGCCGACTCGGAGAAGGTCGTCTCGAGCTGGGACGTGCTGGCCGGCAAGGTGGAGCTCAGCGGGCGCGTCGCCGTCATTGGCGGTGGCCTGGTGGGCACCGAGACTGCCGAGTACCTGCTGCAGCATGGCTGCGAGGTGGCGATCGTGGAGATGCTCGACAAGATTGCCGCGGGCGAGTCCGAGACCATTCTGCCGCTGATCATGAGCGACTTTGCCGAGCACAACGTGGAGCAGCACGTGAAGACCCGTCTGACCGCCATTACCGACGAGGGCGTGGAGGCCATTCGCACTACCGAGGACGGCGCCGAGGAGCCGGTGAAGATCGCCTGCGATTACGTGGTGATGGCCGTGGGCTCCAAGGCCAACGCGTTTGACCTGGATGGCGTGACGGTGCCCGTGACCTGCGTGGGCGACTGCTCGGGCGAGCGCACCGCCGACATTGCGAGCGCCATTCGCACGGCATATCACGCGGCCAACGAGCTGTAGTTGAACATCGCGGCCAGGCGGGACGGTAGCACGGATCCGTCTCGCCCGGCTGTGTCCCGTCGGGTGTCAATCGGTGCGGGGCCTGCAAGCGCAGCAGGTCCCGCCCTTTTTGTTTTGCTCCGGTGGATGGCAATGCGCGGTAATCATGAGGAGTGAGGACGTCTACTGCCTTGCAGATCACTCAAAATTATTGGGGGAGGGGTTAATAACTATATCCTCTATACCAAAGGATGTAAAGAGATGCCAATTTTGTTGACAAGCGAATGACGATTAGCTGCGAGTCAGCTACCAGCGTAAATAATCGATAAAGAAATGTCGTAATTTGGTGCCAAATGCCCAGATAACGCCGCGTCTACTTTAATTAACTGCTTTGAGCAAACAGTAAAATGTTACTATCTAACTTGCACGTAAGAAAGCAGATTAACGGTTAAGGCTAAGAAGTGGCAGGTATGTCGGAAGCAACTAGGACTCGCACGCATGCGCCCGAGGTTAGACAGCGCGCCGTCGAGATCCTCCAAGAGGGGGTCGGTCATCGCGCCCTCGCCGCGGAGCTTGGCATTCCCCAGGCCACGGCTCGTCAGTGGGCCCGCGCGTATGCTGTGGGCGGTGCCGACGCCGTTCTCAACGCCGGTTCGCATCATCACACCTATTCGTACGAAGTTAAGCTCGCCGTGGTCAAGGACCGCTTGGAAAACGGCTTAACGGTTCGCGAGGCCATGATCAAACACAAGATTCCCAGCGAGTCTTCGGTCAAGGCTTGGTGCCGTCAGTACCGCGAGAGCGGTGAGTCCGCACTGGTCGATAAGCCGCGCGGTCGCAAGCCGCGCGTTAAAAAGGCGGAATAGCAAACGGGATGGTGCGCCCACGGGGGCGCATTTTTCTTGCCGCCCCTCTACTCCAATGCGGACAGGCTCCTTGCCTCGTACGCCTAAAACTCCCCAGTTGACCGAAAACCTGCCGCCGCTGCTCCTCAATTGAGCTATAACGTTAAACAATTGCAGCGTTTTTGCATGGGGGAGTGATGGTATGACGCTACTGTATTTCCTTACCCTGTTTCCGCTGGTACCGGCGCTGGGAATGCTGCTCGCGCGCGGTGACCGCGCCCGCGATGCGGTGGGGCTCATAGGCTCCGGCATTATTATGGCGGTGACAGTTGTAGTCGCCGTCATGTTTTTTGGCACGGGTCCGCAGAGCTTTGAGGTTGCCCCCGGCACCTCGTCTACGCTCTCGATCATCATCTCCGCCATCGACGTGATCTTGTGCGACGTCATCCTGTACAACGCGCGCAAATTTAAGAGCACGCTCGCCATGGTGCTCGGCATAGTCCAGCTGGTGGGCTCGCTCGCCTTTGCAGCCATGACGTTGCCCGCGGCCGAAGCCGTCACGGCAACGCCGCTCTACCTGGACTACATGAGCGTGATCATGGTCCTCGCCGTCGGCATCGTCGGCAGCCTAATCTGCGTGTATGCCCTGGGCTACATGAAGGACTTCCAAGCGCACGATGAGCACGAGGCCGCGCTGCGTGGGCAGGCCGCGCCCGACCGTCGCCCGCAGTTCCTGGCGCTTATGTTCTTGTTCCTCTCGGCCATGTTCGTCATCGTGACGAGCGACAACCTGGAGTGGCTGTTCTGCGGCTGGGAAATCACCACCGTGTGCTCGTTCCTTATGATTGGCTACACGCGCACGCCCGAGGCCATCAAGAACGCCTTTACCCAGATCATCCTCAACATGCTGGGCGGCATCGCGTTTTTGGCCGGACTCATGTATCTGCACGTTAACGGCATGCCGCTGACCATCTCGGGCATGATCGAGCTTTCCGGCGCCGGAACCGCGCAGTCCGCGCTGCTGGTGATGCCGGTCGTTCTGCTGTCGCTCGCCGCGCTCACCAAGGCCGCACAGATGCCGTTCCACACTTGGCTGCTGGGTGCCATGGTTGCCCCCACGCCCACGAGCGCCCTGCTGCACTCGTCAACCATGGTCAAAGCCGGCGTGTTCCTGATGGTCAAGCTGAGCCCGCTCTATGCCATCTATCCCGTGACCGGCTTTATGGTCACGAGTGTGGGTGCCATCACGTTTTTGTTCGCTGCCCTCATGGCCATCTCGCAGAGCAACGCCAAACGCGTGCTCGCGTACTCCACCATTTCCAACTTGGGCCTCATCAGTGCCTGCCTGGGTGTCGGCGCGCCCGAGGCCGTATGGGCGGCCATCTTCCTGATCCTGTTCCACACGGTGGCCAAGTCGCTGCTGTTCCTGTGCGTGGGCACGGCCGAGCATCATATCGGCAGCCGCGATATCGAGGACATGGATGGTATGTTTAGCCGCATGCCGCACCTAACGCGTCTGATGATGCTGGGCATCATGGGCATGTTTGTGGCGCCGTTTGGCATGCTCGTGTCCAAGTGGGGTGCCCTGGTGGCGTTTGCCCAGACCGGCAACGTGCTCATGATCATGGTGCTGGCCTTTGGCTCGGCCGCGACGTTCTTCTTCTGGGGCAAGTGGCTTGCCAAGCTTTCGGGCGTCGACCCCACGGCTCAAAACGTGGAGGTCAATGTCCATAAGACCGAATGGATGGCGCTCAACACCATCGCCGCGCTGTTGATTCTGTGCTGCGTGGCGTTTCCGGTTATCTCGAGCGGTCTGGTGTCGCCTTACTTGGCCATGGTGTTTGGCCGCGTGCCGTGCGTTATTGGCAAGGACGCCATGTATCTGATGGTGGTTATCGTGGCGTTTATCGCCGTGGTGCTGCTGACTTCATTCCGCGTGAGCAACAAACCGCACGTAAACGTGTACCTTTCGGGCGTGGGGACCGACAAATATCGCCATTTCCGCGGCTCGATGGGACACGAGGTGAAGGCCGAAAAGCGCAATTGGTACTCGGAGGACGCCCTTGGCGAGAAGCGTATTGGCCCCGCGGGTAGCGTCGTGTGCTGCAGCATTATCTTGTTTGCGCTGCTGTGTTGCGCGTGGATTGGGCCCGAGAGACTTGCCATGAGTGCGCCCTCGGTGCTGCGCGGCAAGTATTTCGAGGGCTCGGGCGTCGTGGGTATTTTTGTTGGTACCGTGGCGTTTGCCCTGCTGGCGCCTTTGGTTGGTGGCCTGATCGACGGCGTTGACCGCAAACTTTCGGCCCGTATGCAGGGCCGCGTGGGCCCGCGCCTGCTCCAGCCTTTCTACGACGTTGCCAAGCTGCTGCGCAAAGCCCCTGCCAGCGTAAACACCATGGATGATACCTACATGGCGTGCGCGCTCATCTTTACCGTCGTGGGCGGCGGCATCTTTGTGTCGGGTTCCAACACACTGCTGTGCGCCTTTATGGTGACGCTCGCCGCGATCTTTGTGGTGCTGGCGTCCGCCTCGACGCAAAGCCCGTTTGCGCAGGTCGGCGCCGACCGCGAGCTGCTGCAGGTTATGAGTTACGAGCCCGCCGTTCTGCTGATGAGCGTGGGCCTGTACCTTGCCACCGACAGCTTCGATTCCATCGCCGTGACGGGGCAGTCGGTCCCCATCATCGTGTACAGCGCACCCATTTTCCTCGCGTTGCTCGCGGTGCTTACCATCAAGCTGCGCAAGTCGCCGTTTGACCTTTCGTACTCGCATCACGCGCATCAGGAGATCGTCCAGGGCGTCGCCACCGAGATGAGCGGCGGCACGCTGGCCAAGATGACCCTTATGCACTGGTGCGAGACCGTGCTGTTTTTGATGTGGGTAGGCATGTTCTTTGTTTGGGACAACCCGGTGAGCTGGGTGGTCGCCCTGGTCGTGATGGCCGCGACGTATTTTGTCGAGGTCCTGATCGACAACACCTTCGCGCGCAGCACCTGGCGCAGCTGCTTTAAGCTCGGCTGGGGCGTGGCGCTGGTGTTTGGCCTGCTCAACCTTATGCCCATCCTCGTCGACGTGTTTATTTAGGAGGCGGCATTCATGGATCATAAAATGTCGCGCTCGCCGTGGGTTATTCATTACGACGGCTCGAGCTGCAACGGATGCGATATCGAGGTGCTGGCCTCGCTCACACCGCTGTTCGATGCGGAGCGCTTTGGCGTGGTCAATACCGGCAACCCCAAGCATGCGGATATCTTTTTGGTGACGGGTTCGGTCAATGCTCAGAACCTGCCCGTCGTGCGTCAGATCTACAACCAGATGCTCGAGCCCAAGTGCGTGGTGGCGTGCGGCATCTGCGCGTGTTCGGGCGGCGTGTTCCGCGATGCCTATAACGTGATCGGCGGCGTGGACCGCGCGATTCCCGTGGACGTGTACGCGCCCGGGTGCGCCATTCGCCCCGAGACGGTGATCGATGCCATCGTGGAGGCGTGCGGCATCCTGGACCAGAAGGAGGCCGTGATGCGCGCCGGTGGCGACCCGCTCACCGTGGGCGGTGCCGCTACCTGGGACGGTGGCGTTGAGCTGGGCGAGGATGGGTTTGTGGCTGCTGCGGAGGCCGGCGACGCGACCGCCGCTGCAAAGGAGGCCGAGTAATGCAAAAGGCTATCTATACCACCGTCGGGATCGAAGAGCTCCTGTCGCATGTCCAGGCGCTTAAGGGCGTCGGCGCGCGCTTTGTGCAAATGCACGCTGAACGCAACGTCGACGACGGCTCGTATCGCTTGGTCTATACGTTTATCAACGTTCGTGCTGCTCAGGAGCATATTGCGCAGGACGGCAGCTATGCGATTGAGAACCTGGTGGTTGAGGGCATCGACCAGTACCAGGAGATTCCGTCCATCAGCTCGTACTATCCGGCGGTGTTCCCGTTTGAGAACGAGGCGCACGACCTGTTTGGCCTTGCCATCACCGATATGCAGATCGACTTTAAGGGTTTTTTCTACCAGGTCTCGACCGCCGAGCCCATGAGCGTGATCACGCCCGAGGTGAAGGCCGCGCGCGAGAAGGCCATGAAGGTCCGCGCTGCTGCCGAGGCCAAGGCGTGCAAGGCCGCGGCCGAGAAGGCCGCCGCCGCGGCTACTGCGGGGGAGGGCGCCGCAGATGGCAGTGGCACCGCGGGCGCTGCCACTGCCCAGCCCGCTGCGGCTGCCGGCTCCGATGCCCAGCATGACGAGGCCGCTGCCAAGGCTGCGCTTAAAGCTGCCGAGATGGAGGCAAAGCTCGCTGCCATGGATCCCGAGAAAGCGGCCAAGGTCCGCGCGGCGCTTGCCGCCAAGGCCGCCCGCGACAAGCAGAAAAAGGAGGCGTAGGGTCCATGGCACATCGCTCCGTTATTCCGTTTGGCCCGCAGCACCCGGTGCTGCCCGAACCACTCCACCTGGACCTGGTGATCGAGGACGACCGCGTTATCGAGGCAATTCCGCAGATCGGTTTTGTGCACCGCGGGCTCGAGAAGCTCACCGAAAAGCGCGACATGCATCAGTTTGGCTACATCGCCGAGCGCATCTGCGGCATCTGCGCCGTGGGCCACAGCTGCGGTTATGCCACAGCTTGCGAGCGTATGCTCGACATCGAGGTTCCTGGCCGCGTGCAGTATATCCGCACCATTTTGCACGAGTTGTCGCGTATCCACTCGCATTTGCTGTGGCTGGGCCTGCTCGCCGATGCCTTTGGTTTTGAGGCGCTGTTCTATCGTTCGTGGACCCTGCGCGAGCAGATTCTCAAGATCTTTGAGAGCACCTGCGGCGGGCGCGTGATCCTGTCGATCAACGAGATCGGCGGCCTTAAGCACGATATCGAGGACTCCGAGTTGGCGGGAATCGTCCAGACGCTCGATGCCATGCGCCCCGACTACGAGGCCCTGGTGCATACGTTTTTAGATGATGCCAGCTGCGGCGAGCGCTTGCATGGCGTGGGCGTGATCAGCAAGAAGGACGCGCTGGATCTTTCGATGGTCGGGCCGTTCGGTCGCGCCTCGGGCGTGGATTACGACGTGCGTATGTTCGGCGACGGTGCCTATGCGGACTTGGCCGCGTTTGAGCCCATCGTGGTGACCGACGGCGACTGCTATGCCCGCTGCCAGGTGCGTTGCGCCGAGGTCACACAGGCCATGGACATCATTAGGGAGCTTGTGGGCAAGATTCCGCACGACGGTATCGGCGGACGCACCAAGCTCACGCCGGCTGACGGTGCGCGCGGCGAGGTTGTGATTGAACAGCCGCGTGGCGAGGCGTATTACTATGTGCGCGGCAACGGCACCAAGAATCTGGACCGTTTCCGCGTGCGCACGCCGACGTCGCAAAACCTGGCGGGTCTGACGCATGCGCTGCAGGGCGTGCTCATTGCCAACGTGCCCATGATTATCCTGACCATTGACCCCTGCATTAGCTGCACGGAAAGGTAGGCGCGGCATGAGTTTGCTGACATTTGCCAAGACGGCCTTGGGTTCTATGGTCAAGCGGCCGGTCACGGTGTGCTATCCGCAGGAAAAGCTCGCGGCACCCGAGCGCTTGCGCGGACATATCGTCAACGATATGGACGTGTGCATTTGTTGCGGCATGTGCGCGCGTCGCTGCCCGGCGGGTGCGCTGGCGGTCGATCGCAAGGGCGGCACCTGGTCGATCGATCCGTATGCCTGCGTGGTGTGTGGCGAATGCATCGAAAGCTGCCCCAAGCACTGCCTGAGTATGGACACCGCCCGCACCCCGGTTGCGGCGGACAAGACTCCCACGGTAGAAACCAAGCCGGAATAGCGCTGGAATAGGGGCCGGTGGGGCAAAAATACCCCACCGGCCCCGCGCGTAGACGCGCGGTTAGGCCGCCGCGAACAAAACTATGCCGGTTTACTACGACGAATCGCCAATCTCCAACCACACCGCATTTGGTAAAAACAAAACCGCAGGTAGACGGCTTGCGATTTTGCAAAGAAAGCGAGTGTGGTCGGGGAATTCGTATTTATCGTAGTAAACCGGCATATTTTTGAAATGGCACCGTATCAGTAACAGCCTCTGATCCCCCGGGGACGGAGGAAAGCGGACCATTTTGGCCTTGCAAGGGCGTCTGCGCGACCCGTCCGCCACGAAATGGGCCCATCTACTACGTTTGGGCGGCCACCCTCAACCACAGCGAAAAGCGAGAAAAGAAAACCGCAGGTAGATGGCCTGCGGTTTTTCGTAAAACGCTGGTATGGTCGGAGGTATCGGGTCAAACGTAGTAGATGGGCCGATTTCGTGGCGAGCGCCATCAATTGATCCCCCGGGGACGGAGGAAAACGGATCATTTTGGCCCGTCGGCTCCGAGTCGCACCCGTTTTCCTGCGAAAACGCTGTGTCTCAACTTTGGTGAGACATTTGTCTCACACCCAAAACCGAATCTGGAACGTGTGTCACCTGCCCTAATTGTGTCTCATTCCGTAACTTTAGGCTGATGCAAGGTCTAATCCTGCGAGAAGGGAGACGCGATGGGTAAGTACACGAGGGGTCTCTTGGCGGTGATACTGGCCGTAGTGCTGGTGTTGCCAGCCGCAGCATTCGCCATGCTGCCCGAGGCCAACGCCAGGTCCAGTACGGGAATGGACGGGCCGACAGTGAGCGGGCCGACGGTTGTCGACCCCGACACCACCGGACGCTGGGAAATCTGGGCGGCCGGCCACAGCGGTAATAAAGTAACGACCCAAAACGTCGGTCGAATCTGGACCGACAAGACGGTCATGGCAACCGGAGAAAACGAAGAGTCGGATTTCTTGACTACGCTTTCGGCGATGTCCTCGACGTCTAATTCAAAGGTGACGGTTACCACGCCGCTTGACATCGTGATGGTGCTGGATGCATCTGGCTCGATGAATGATCCTATGGGCGGTGGAGATTCCACCAAGCGTATCGATGCACTGAAGAACGCTGCGAACAGCTTTATCGACACCATCGCCAAACAAAACGAAGGTATCGAGGGTGTCGATAGGCAGCATAAGGTTGCCATTGTTAAGTTTGCGGGTGATGAGACCGATAAGGTCGGAAACGACACGTACCGCTCCGGCGGCCATAGCTACAACTATTCGCAGACAATGCAAGAGTTGACGGCGTGCACGGTTGGCGGCGCAAAGGGTCTTAAGGGAACGATCGATTCCATCAAGCCTGCTGGCGCTACGCGTGCCGATTATGGTATGAAACAAGCCGAGAAAAACATTAAAACTTTTGGACGCGAGGGCGCCAAGAAGGTCGTTGTGTTCTTTACCGACGGCACGCCGACAAGCTTCAGCGAGTTTGATTCGGGCGTCGCTAACACTGCCGTGACGGCTGCCAAAAACATGAAGGACGGCAAGGCCACCGTTTATACCATTGGCATCTTTAACGGTGCGAACCCCAATGCCAGTGTCCAAGATTCGAAGACAAGCCAAGAGAACAAGTTCATGCAGGCCGTATCGAGTAACTACCCCAATGCCACGGCATGGGATACTCACGGTGCGCGCGCAGAAAACTCCGACTACTACAAGTCGGCGACCAATGCAGAAGAGCTCAAGAAGGTCTTCGACGACATCTCACAGGCCATTACGTCGGAAGCGCCTCACCCGACCGAAATCGAAAAGGGTTACGACGCGACCAAGTCCGGCTACATTACGTTTACCGATGAGCTGGGCGACTTTATGCAGGTCGACGGTTTTATATACAACGGCACGACGTTTGGCAAGCCGACAAAGACCGAGGACAACGTCGACACCTACACATTCACGGGTGATGCCGCGAACCTGGTCATCACCGTTCAACATGCCAAAGAGGGCGAGCCTCAGACCGGCGATATCGTAACGGTCAAGATTCCTGCGTCGTTGATTCCGCAGAGCCACTTTAAGAACGAAGACGGCAAGCTTTCGGTCGACAGCGCTCAGCCTATCCGCGTGAAGTACACCTCGAGCGTGAAGAAGGTTGCGCTCGACAACCTGTTTACGCCCGAGAAGGTCACGGGGCTCAAGGACTACATCGAGCATAATACGACCGTCGTTGACGGCGCCAAGACCGTGAATTTCTACGCGAACAAGTGGGCTGCCGGCGCGCTGGGCGATACGGTTGCGACCTTTGAACCTGCCGA
This sequence comes from Collinsella aerofaciens, assembly GCF_015546965.1. Taxonomy (GTDB): domain Bacteria; phylum Actinomycetota; class Coriobacteriia; order Coriobacteriales; family Coriobacteriaceae; genus Collinsella; species Collinsella aerofaciens_X. Next base: position 143,079 of record NZ_JADMUF010000005.1, on the reverse strand, counting down.
CACCAACCGCTATTACTATTTCCAGAAGCAGACGCCCATTTACACGGATAAGGCTTGCACGCAGCCTGCAAAGGGGCCCGCGCTGGCTGGCGAGGTTACCTATTACTACAAGGACGAGTTTGAGGAGCAGGGCGAGAACGACGAGGCCAAGCCCGCCACCGACGTCATCGAATTTATCGGCGGCGACGCCGCGAAGTTCGACGGCGCGATTGTTCCCGATGAGAACGGTAACTTGGTGTTTACTGTGGGAACCGCACGCCTGGCCTTTATCGATGAGCTCCACACCATCAAGGAGAACAACAAGACTCGCACCGCGACCGACGTGCTCAACCCCAAGTGGAACAACACGTCTGCCAAGGCGACCGCGACGCATGTCAACTCCTACCTGGGCAACAACGGCAAGATTAGCTATAAGTACGACATGACGCCGGTAACGGTGGATACCAAGGATACCGAGGCCGGCTTTGGCCTGACCAAGGTGCTCGAGGGCCGCAACTGGAAGGCTGAGGACACGTTTGAGTTTGGGCTGACGCCCATGGACGGCGCCCCGATGCCCGAGTCCGCGACGGCGCCCGTGACTGCGTCTGTGACCAAGGACGATCTGGACGACAAGGGCAAGGCGGCCATTGACTTCGGCACGATCGAATACAAAGAGCCCGGCACGTATGTCTACAAGGTCAGCGAAAAGAACGCCGGGACCACGGTTGACGGCATTGCCTACAGCAAGAACGTCGCGGAGATCACCGTGACGGTGACGCCCAACAAGAAGGGCGAGCTGAGCGCTGACGTGCAGGTGGCCTGGAGCGAAGCAGGCGAGACCGAGTTCAAGAACATTTACACTGCGAAGCCTGTTGAGTCCAGCGTTACCGACGAGATCGCCGTGGCCAAGTCCCTGACCGGGCGCGACCTTGCGGCCGGCGAGTTTAGCTTTGAGCTGGCCGAGATCGTGGATAAGGAAGTTAAGCCTGTCGAGACCGTCAAGAACGCTGCTGACGGCAAGGTGACGTTCAGCCCCATCAGGTACACCGAGATCGGCCAGCACACCTATACGCTGCGTGAGGTCAAGGGCAACGCCGGCGGCATCGCCTACGACGACACGGTCTACACCATCGTGACGACCATTGCCGACAACGGCAAGGGCCAGCTTGTTGCTACGCACGAGCTGAAGGATGCCAAGGACGCCAAGGACGTCAAGAGCATCGAGTTCAAGAACGTCTACACCACGAATGCTGCCGAGGCATCGCTTGCGGGCAAGAAGAGTCTGCAGGTTCCCGATGGTCTGACCCCGGCCGACATCACCGGCAAGTTTACCTTTACCGTGACCGGCGAAGAGGGCGCGCCTATGCCTGCGAGCACGAGCGTGCACAACGACGCCGACGGCAAGGTCGACTTTGGCAAGATCACCTTTACGCTCGACGACCTTAACAAGGCCCTGGGTGAGAAGCCCGAGAAGCGCGAGCATACCTTTACCTACACGGTGACCGAGTCCGGCGAGGTCGCTGGCGTGACCAACGACGCCAAGCTGTCGCGCGAGGTTTCCTTCACCGTGACCGATAACGGCAAGGGTAAGCTGGACGTGTCCCGCAAGCCGGATGGCAACGCGGCCTTCACGTTCACCAACACCTATAGCGTGAAGCCTGTCGAGACGAGCGTCACCGACCAGATTACCGCGACCAAGGTTCTGACCGGCCGCGACATGGCTGAGGGCGAGTTCTCCTTCGAGCTCGTCGAGGGCGAGGGCAAGGACGTCAAGGTCGTTGCCACCGGCAAGAACGCCGCCGACGGCACGATTGCGATGAGCCCCGTGAAGTACGACAAGGCTGGAACGCACAACTACACGCTGCGCGAGGTCAACGGCGGAACCACCAGCAAGGGCGTCACCTACAGTGACGCCAAGTACACCATCGAGACCACCATCACGGACAACGGCGATGGTACCCTCAAGGCGGAGCATGTCTTGAAGGACGCGAAGGACGCCACGGCTGCAACCTTCGAGAACGCCTACAGCGTGACCCCGACCGATGCAGACCTCGACTTTGGCCTGAGCAAGGCCATCGACGGTCGCGAGTGGACGGATGGGGACGAGTTCAGCTTTACTATCGCCGCCCCCGATGGCGTCCCGCTGCCCAATCCTGCAACCGTAACCGTGAGCAGGCGCGACGCGAAGGATGGCATCGCCGCCATCAAGTTCGGCAAGATTCACTACACTGCCGCCGGAACCTACAAGTACGAGATCCGCGAGAACGCGGGCAGCACGGTCGGCATGACGTATGACGCCCATGTCGCGACCGCCGAAGTGACCGTGACCGAGGACGGCGATGGCACCCTGACCGCCAACGTCACCAAGAAGGAAAACGGACGTTTTACCAATACGTATCGCTCTGAGCTCAACTACACCGCGGCCGGCGGCCTCAAGCTCAGCAAGACCCTCCGCGGACGTCCCATGACCGAGGGCCAGTTCACCTTTACCGTGACGCCCGCCGACGAGGCTTCGGCCAACGCACTTGGCCTGCTGCCCGGGGTCAACGAATTCAAGTCCCCCGCGACGGCAGAGGGAACGGTCGGCCTGATCGACATCCTGGCTGGCCATGAGGTCAAGTTTACGCAGGCTGACGCCGGCAAGACCTTTACGTACACCGTGGCCGAGAAGAACGACCATCAGCCCGGTTACACCTACGACGAGGCCGTCCGCACCGTGACGATCGCCATCGCCGACGACACCGCCGGTACGCTCACCGCCACGACGACCGTTTCCGGTGGTTCCGAGGGCACGCTGGTGACCGAGTACAAGACCGGTGCCGCTGCGGTCGAGAGCGCCGTGGTCCCGTTCGTCAACAGCTATAGCGCTACGACTAACACGACTGGTGGTGGAGCCGCTAAGGTCGTTGCCACCAAGACCCTGACCGGTCGCCCGATGGCCGACGGTGAGTTCTACTTTGGTATCGCCTACGCAGGCGAGAAGGAAGCCATCGAGGGCACGTGCACTACCAACGTTAATGGCCAGGTAAGCTTCGGCTTCCTGCATTACACCACCGAGATGCTCGCCGACTTGGTGAACGCTAAGCGCGCTATCCGCACCGATAAGGATGCCAAGCTTGCATGGACTATCGGTTACACCGCCTTTGAGTTCACGCCGCAGCTCGCGGCCAAGGGCATCACGGCCGCAACGCCGAGCTTCAGCTTTAAGGTCATTGTCGTCGATAACGGCGACGGTACCCTGACGGCGAAGTCTGTCTACGACGGCATCAAGCCCGAGTTCAAGAACGTCTACGGCACCGATGCCGTTGATGCCGCACTCGCTGGCACCAAGAAGCTCCAGGCAGCCGTGGGCCTGACCCCGGCTGACATCACGGGCAAGTTCACCTTTACCGTGACCGCCGACGAGGCAGGTGCCCCGATGCCCGAGCGCACGACCGTAACCAACGACGCAGCCGGTAACGTGGACTTTGGCAAGATCCACTTTACGCTCGAGGACCTCAACCGCGCTCTGGGCGTGACGGACGATGCGACCGATAAGGCCGAGGCAGACGAGGCTGACGACGTCGACGCTGACGAGGCAGAGGCCGACGCCGACGCTGATGCCAACGCTGGCGAGCCCGGCGACGAGTCCGAGCCCGCAGCCCCCACCGCTCCGCGCTCGCACACCTTTACCTACACGGTGACCGAGTCCGGTAGCGCCCCTGGTGTGACCAACGACGCCAACGCCACGCGCAAGGTTTCCTACACCGTGACTGACGACGGTGCCGGACATCTGAGCGTCGTGCGTGAAGGCGACGACGGTGCTGCCTTTACGTTCACCAACACGTACGGCGTGGCACCTACCGATTCTGTCGTGACCGATCAGGTCAAGACCGTCAAGCGTCTGACCGGACGCGACCTTGCAGCTGGCGAGTTCACGTTTGAGCTGCTCGAGGACGACAAGGTCGTCGCTAGCGGCACCAACGACGCCAACGGCACCGTTGCGCTGAGCCCCATCCGCTACGAGGCGCCTGGCACGCACACGTACACGCTGCGCGAGGCTTGCCCCAACGCGCTCGGCCTGTACAAGGGCGTCACCTATGACAGCGCGACCTACACCGTCGTGACCACCGTCTCCGACAATGGTGACGGCACGCTGACCGCGACGCACAAGCTCGAGGGAACCACCGAGTCGGCCGGCTTTACCAACAAGTACCACGCCATGCCCACGCAGGTTTCCATCGGCGCCATCAAGGTGCTCGAGGGACGCGAGCTCAAGAAGGACGAGTTTAGCTTTAAGCTCGTTGGCGAGGACATCGAGTCTACGGTTACCAACGATGCCGACGGCAAGATCAACTTCGACAAGTTCGAGTACGACGAGCCCGGTACGTACGCCTACACCATCAGCGAGGTCAAGGGCGACGAGGCCGGTATGACCTACGACAAGTCCGTCTTTACCGCGACCGTCAATGTGGTCGACGACGGCGAGGGCAACCTCAAGGCGAGCGTCGCCTATGCCAAGGGCGACAAGAGCGTCGAGGGCATCGTGTTCAACAACACGTACAAGAAGCCCGAAACGCCCGTGCCGACGCCCGACCCCGGCACGCCCAAGACCGTGACGAACATCGTCAAGACGGTCAAGGGTTTCCTGCCCACCACGGGTGACCAGCAGGCAGCCGCGCTCCTCATGGCGTTTGTCGTCGCCATGTCCGGCGTCGGTGCCCTGATCTGGGGCATCCGTAAGCGCTAGGCAAACTGACAGCGCCCTGGGCCAAGGGCCCCGGGCCGCTGGCGGGGAGCCAAAACATAGCCCCCACCCCACCCCCAGCCGCCACGGAGGCGTCTCCCTTCTCCGTGGCGGCACTTTTGTGCGCGGAGGAGGAGGGCGCGCCACAAAACCGGCCCATCTACTACGTTTAACTGCCTATCCCCGACCATGACGAAAAGCGCGGAAACAAAACCGCAGGTAGAACGCTTGTGGTTTTGTTCAAAACGAGGATATGGTTGGAAGTGTCGAGTCAAACGTAGTAGATGGGCCGGTTTCGTGGCGGGCACCGCCAATTGATCCCCCGGGGACGGAGGAAAACGGATCATTTTTGGTTTCGTGCGACTTACGGGGCGCTTGTGCGGGGCTGCCCGAACAAAACTATGCCGGATTACGGGGCCGGATCGCGAACTCCCGACCATGTCGGTATTCGTGAAAACAAAACCGCAGGTAGATGGGCTGTCATTTTTCGAAAAATGCGGGCATGGATGGAGGTCCTTAGTTTAGCCCCGTAATCCGGCATAGTTTTGAAATGGCATTAAATCGGTGGCAGCAATTTTGCCATGCCGAAGTGGTTGGCCGTTGGTTGATTACCCTCGCAGGTAGGCGATGGCGATTTGGGTGCGGTTGCGCAGGCCCATTTTGGCCAGGATCGAGCTGATGTGGTTGCGCACGGTGCCTTCGCCCATGTAGGCGGTGGCGGCAATCTCCTTGTTGTCGAGACCGCGGGCGATGAGCTCGGCGACCTCGAACTCGCGGTCGGTCAGGCCGGCAAAGGCCGCGGGCCGGTGGGGCGTGCCTGCTTTGTCACCCATTTCGTCAAAGTCAATATCCTCGATTGCCTTGCCCTCAAGCACACGTTTGCCATCCATGACCTGCGCCAACGCTGGTGGGATGGCGGCGACATCGGTCTTGATTAAGTAGCCACGGGCACCCAGTTTGAGCGCCGACACAATGTACTCGTCATCCGAAAACGTGGTCAGGAACACCACGCGTGCTGCGGGGTCGCGCTCGAGGATCTCGCGTGCCGCCGAAAGGCCGTCACGCCCTGGCATCTGGATGTCGAGCAGCGCGATATCGGGTGCGTGTTCGGTGTGGAGCGCGACCGCGTCGTTGCCGTCGGCGCCGGTGCCCACGACTTCGATCTGCGGCTGGGCACCCAGGATAATCTTGAGCGAATCGACCACCAAGCGGTCGTCGTCGACAACAATGAGCCTCATCGGGCCTCATCTCCTTGCTGTTTTGGGACGGTGGCAAACACGCGCCAGCCGGGGGCACCGGCGCGTGGGCCGGCGGTGAAGGTTCCGCCAAGCGCCTCGACGCGCTCGCGCATGGAGCCGAGTCCCATGCCTTCTGCGGCGTTGCGGCTGTTCACCGGGGTCGCGCCGGCGCCGTCGTCGGTAACGATGAGCTGGTAAAACGACGGATGCTCCATGCATCGCACGGTAACGTTCTGAGCACGGGCGTGGCGTATGGTGTTGGAGAGCGCCTCGCGTAGAATCGCCGCAAAGCAGTTGGCTACGTTGGCGGGTGCATGCTCGGCCAAAACTTCAAGCTCAATCTGCGGGCCGCCGTCCGAGCGCGCGCCTTCAACAATGCGTTCGAGCTGCACGGAAAGGTCGACGGCGTTGTCGTTGAGCGCGTGGACGCTGGTGCGCACAAGCTGGAGCGCCTCGTCAACCGTGCGTTTGACGTCGGCGAAATCGGCGGCAACCCTGGGCTCGTCGGCGTGGACCACGCGTAGGGCTTCGGCCTGCAGTGAAGCGCGCGTGAGCTGGTGCCCGACGTTATCGTGGATCTCGCGCGCGATGCGGGCGCGTTCGGCGAGCGTCGCGAGCTCGACTTCGTAGTCCTGGCGGTCGGCGAGGTCGCGGTTGCGCGCTTCGAGCGCGAGGGCTCGTTCTTGCAGCTCGTCGCGGGTACGGCGCATGCGCTGTTGCTCGCGCTCCAGTTGGGCGGTACGTAGCGATAGCAAGGTGGCGGCAACCGAAAGGATGGCGGTCAGCAGGAGCGTTCGGGTGGTGAGCGCGCCGCCGCGAAGGTCCGCGACAAGCGCGCAGACAAACACGGCGCCAATCGCCAGCGCGGGCCAGATGCGTTCACGGCGCACGCGTCGCGCGATGTCATAGAGGGCGAGAGGCGCAAACGGCACAAACGGCGGCACGACGACGGCCGCGATGATGTAAGCGCAGCTCGCGGCCTCGCTCGCGCGCCGGGTGCGTTTCCCCTGTGTGACCTCGGCCAGCGAGGTGGCAATAATGCCAAGGCAAAACGCCACAACCAGACGAGCGTCCACGGCAAGACCCATGGCGGCCGCAATACAGCACGCCAGCACGATCGATTTGTCGAAAAGCCTGTTCATACGGGTATTGTACGCGAAGCCGCGCGTGGTGGAGGGGCCACCCGGAGCAACCGTGACATTCCTCCCACGCGGCAAAGCGGGGGCACCGGCGGGCCGCGCGACCAAGCCCTACACTCGTGACAAAGCTCACTGGTGCGCGCCGGCGGCTCCTGCGATGATGCAATCGTACCGGGCCGCAATCAACAGAAGGGCCGCCTCATGACAGATATCGTCCGCGTCGAAAACCTCGTCAAGCGCTACGACGACCTTATCGCGCTCGACCACTTTAACCTCAGCATCGCCCCCGGCGAGATCTTTGGCCTGCTGGGCCCCAACGGCTCGGGCAAGACCACGTCCATCAACTGCATCCTGCAGCTGCTCGCCTACGACAAGGGCACCATCGAGCTGTTTGGCGAGCCCATGACGCCCGCCCGCTACGACCTCAAGCGCCGCATCGGTGTGGTGCCGCAGCAGGTGGCGGTATTCGACGAGCTCACCGTGCGCGAGAACATCGACTATTTCTGCAGTCTCTACGTCAACGACCGCAAGCGCCGCCGCGCGCTGGTGGACGAGGCGATCGACTTTGTCGGCTTGGGCGACTTTACGAAGTTCCGCCCCGGCAAGCTCTCGGGCGGCCTGGCGCGTCGCCTCAACATCGCCTGCGGCATCGCGCACAAGCCCGAGCTCATCTTCTTTGACGAGCCCACGGTGGCGGTCGACCCGCAGAGTCGCAACGCCATCCTGGAGGGCATCTGCCGCCTGCGCGACGAGGGCGCCACGGTGGTGTATACCAGCCATTATATGGAGGAAGTCGAGCAGATCTGCAGCCGCATCATGATCATGGACGGCGGGCGCGTGCTGGCGCAGGGCACCAACGACGAACTCAAGCGCATGATTCAGATGGGCGAGCGCGTGACTGTCGAGGTCGGCGCCGTCGAGACCGCCACGGTCGAGCGGCTGCGCGCCCTCGAGCACGTGCTTTCGGTTGAGCTGTCCGGCGGCGAGCTCGTCTGCACCTGCGAAGCGAGCCCGCACAATTTGGTCGACATCCTCGACACGCTGCGCGCCGCCGACGTGGCGCTCGGCCGCATTTATTCCGAACCGCCGACCCTCAACGACGTGTTCCTCGAGATCACCGGCCGCGAGCTGCGCGACTAGGGGGCAGTCATGTTCAACACCATCATCACTACGGTCAAGACGCTGCTGCGCCGGCCGAGCACGTGGGTCTGGGGCGCTCTCTTTCCCATCGCGCTTTCCACGATGTTCATGTTTATATTTGCGAATCTGAGCTCCGACGGCACGGTCGACCCGGTGCCGGTTGCCGTCATAGCGGACGAGGCCTGGGACGCCTCGACCTTTAAGGACGTGGCGACGTCGCTTGCCAAGGAGAGCGACGATCAGCTGCTCGAGATTCACGAGTGCGACGACGCAGCCGATGCGAACCGTGCGCTTAAGGCCGGCGAGGTCGCGGGCATCTATACGGTCGACGACGCGGGCGCACCCAAGCTCACGCTGCTGTCGAGCTACGACAGCTCGCGTGCGTCGTCGGTGCTCACCGACCGCAGCATTTTGGAGACGGTGGCAAGCTCGTATACACAAAATGCCGAGCTCATGTCCCAGATTGCCCAGGACAACCCGGCGACGCTCGCCGACCCGGAGGCGGTTGCGCGCGCCCTGTCGCTCGAGGGCAGTACCCGCCGCGTAAGCCTGACACGCACCACACCCGATGGCACGGTCATCTACTATTACGCGCTCTTTGGCCTGGTCGCGATGATGTCTGCCGAGTTTGCCGCCTTGAGCGTCGTCGATCTGCAGCCCAATCTGTCGGGCCTTGGCGCGCGTCGCTGCGTGGGCAGCCTTTCCAAGACGGCGTCGCTGGCCGGTATTTTTGTCGGATCGTGGCTGGTTTCCTTTGCCTCGATGGCGATCGCGATTGGCTACGTGCGTCTGGTTGTTGGCGTCGACTTTGGCGGGCGCGAGGGGCTCTGCCTGGTGGGCGGCGCTGCCTCCGCGCTTGCCGCGACGGGCCTGGGGCTCTTTGTGGGCACGCTGCCCGTTAAGGGCGGAAAGGCGTCCAAGTCGGGCATCCTCACAGGCTTTGCCACCACGTGTGCCCTGTTCGCCGGTCTCTACGGCGAGCCGGCGATGGCGCTTGCCGACGACGTCGCTCGCGCCTGCCCGGCCGAGTGCTGGCTCAACCCCGTCAAGCTCATCTGCGACATGTTCAACCGCCTGTATTTCTTTGAGGACTTGGGTCCCTTTGCCGTTCGCGCAGGCGCGCTTGTCCTGATGGCCCTGGTGTTTGTCGCTGCCGCCACGCTGATCTTTGGAAGGAGCCGCTATGAGCACCTTTAAGACTGCGCTTCGCATGGCGCTTGCGCACCCGTTTTACCTGCTCATCTATACGGTGTTCATCTCGCTTATGGGCGTGTTCATCGCGGCGTCGGTGAGCTGGAACTCGTCGCAGCTCACCGAATACAAGCCCTACGACACCAACGTGATCGTGGTCGATCACGACAACAGCGACCTTTCGCGGGCACTCACCAAGCACTTGGGGTCGCGCTTTGACCTGGTCACGGGCATCGGCGACGATACGTACGACCTTGCAGACGCGCTCTCCAAGAGCAACAGCGCCAAGGGTAGCGCCGACTGCGTGTTCTTTATCCCGGAGGGGTTCGAGGACGACCTCGTTGCAGCCGCTCGAGCGGGGAAGTCCCTGTCCAAGCTCGATGTGACCTACGGTGCCGGCACCATGGCGGCAGCGCTTTCGTCTGCCGAGGCCTCGCGTTGGATTTCGCTCGCGGGCACTGCGGCGGCGCTTGAGCCCGCTGCCTCCAACGGCAGCGTCGCCAAGGCCGCCGAGCATGCCGCCGCCAAGCGCGCGGAGGTCGAGATCGAGCAGGTCAAGGTCGATTCGACTGCCGCCGCCACGCTCGAGTCGTACTTCAACTTTGGCGCGTACGCGATCATCTCGTCGGTCATCGTGTCGGTGGGGCTGGTATTCTCGGGCATGAATGAGCCAGAGCGCGTGCGCCGCATGGATGCCGGTCCGGTCTCCGAGCGCCAGCGCTCGCTCGCCGTGTTCGCGGCCGCCGCCGTGATTACCGTCTGCATCTGGTTTGTGTCGAGCATGATGGGCGTCGTGGGCTTTGCCGGCGCGGTTGCCGAGGTCGGCGTGGGCCGCGTGTGTCTGGCGCTGGCGGCGACGTTTGCCCTGGCGTGCACGCCGCTGGCCGTTGGCTTTGCGCTGTCGAGCCTGGGTGCGCGCGAGGAGTTGCTCAACGGTGTGGGCAACCTGCTTGGCATGCTCATGACGTTTTTGGGCGGCGCATGGATGCCGCTGTCGCTCATGGGTTCGGCCGTGCAGACCGTGGCGCACTTTGTGCCGACGTATTGGGTGAACGACGCGATCAGCAAGGCGCTCGCCTCGGACCTGACGTCTGCCGTACTGGGCGACATCGCCTGCGACCTAGGCGTCACCGTGCTCTTCGCCGCAGCCATCGCCGCCGTAGGCCTCGCCCTCGCACGCACCAAATCCCGCGCCTAACCACCCGGTCATTCAAGAACGTCCCCAACGACTAGTCTTGAAACAAATCCCCACTCTCGCCCCAAAATAGTTCGCCAAGGTTTACTATTAGCCTATTAAAGTAGCAGAAGGCTAACAATGGGGGATACCATGGCAACGCAGGAAGCCTATGTCCAGGTCAAGGATCTCAAAAAGCACTACGGCGACGGTGACGCGCGCCTGACGGTGCTCGACGGCATCGACACGTCCATCAATCGCGGCGAGATCTGCGTCATGCTGGGGCCCTCGGGTTCGGGCAAGTCGACGTTTCTTAACCTGATCGGCGGCCTGGAGGATGCCGACGGCGGCTCCATTATGGTGGACGGCTGCGACCTCACCGTACTCAAGCCCGCCGACCTGGGCGAGTATCGCCGCCGCGAGCTGGGCTTTGTCTTCCAGTTCTACAACCTGGTACCCGACCTCACCATCAAGGAGAACATCGAGGTCACGGCGCACCTGTCCAAAAACCCGCTCAATGTCGACGACCTGCTGCGCTCGCTGGGCCTCTATGAACATCGCAACAAGTTCCCGCGCCAGGTCTCGGGCGGCCAGCAGCAGCGTTGCGCCATCGGTCGCGCGCTCGTCAAAAACCCGGGCCTGTTGCTGTGCGACGAGCCCACGGGCGCGCTCGATTACAAGACATCCAAGGAAATCCTGCAGCTCATGGAGGACGTCAACCGCGAGTACGGCTGCACCATTATCATCGTCACCCACAATGCTGCCATCGCCCGCATGGCCAATCGCGTGCTGCGCCTGCGCGACGGGCGCATCGTCGAGGATGAGCTCAACGAGTCGCCCGTTGCGGCCGCCGAGCTCGATTGGTAGGCGGCGCCATGTCACCTCTCGCAAAACGTCTCCCGCGCGAGCTGCGCCGCAATATCGGTAAATACCTGGGCATCTTTTTGCTTATGTGCGGAAGCATCGCTCTCACCTCGGGCTTTTTGCTCGCAGCGCATTCCATCGGCTGCCTTATCGACGACATGCGCGATGCGTACACGATTGAGGACGGCCGCGTGACCACCTCCTTCGAGGCTGCCGACGATCAACTCAAAGCTGCCGAGGATGCCGCCAGTGACGTTGGCGGCGTCACGCTCTACAAGAACTTCTCCATCGACGCCATCATCAAAAAGGCGTCCGGCGACGACGGCACCAAACGCACCCTGCGCACCTATGCGCATCGCACCAAAGTTGACATCGCGTCCTATTGCGAGGGAAAGCAGCCCCGCGCGGACGACGAGGTGGCTATCGACCGCGTCTTTGCCATCAACAATGACCTGTCCGTGGGCGACGAGGTAGCGCTCGAGGGTCGTACGTACACCATCTGCGGCATCATGACCCAGCCCGACAGCCAGGCACTCTTCCTCAACAACTCCGACTTTACGGTCAACACCATCACCTACGGCGTGGCCGAGGTCACCGACGCCGGTTTTGCCGCGCTCGAGGACGCCGGCGGCGCACCCGCCTACACCTACTCCTTTACCTTTAACGACCGCGATCTCTCCACCGCGGACCGCATCGATGCCGAGCAGGATATGGTCGAGGCGCTGACCGACGCCGATGCGCGCGTGGACGACCTGACCGACGCCGATTCCAACCAGGGCATTGGCTATGCGCGCGATGACGTGGACGGCGACTCCATGATGTGGACGACGCTGCTCGACATCATCATCGTGATCATGGCGTTTGTCTTTGTGGTCCTTACCGACGCCACCATCGAGGAGGAAAGCGCCATTATTGGCACGCTGCTCGCCAGCGGCTATCGTCGTCGCGAGATCGTGCTGCACTACCTTGCGCTTCCCGCTATCGTGGGCGTGGTCGCGGCGCTTTTGGGCACTGCGCTCGGCGTTGTGTTCTTTACCGAGCCCATGCGCAGCCTCTATTACGGTTCGTACAGCCTGCCGCCCTTCCAGGTGTACTGGAGCTGGGAGATCTTTGTAAAGTGCGCCGTGGTTCCCGCCGCCGCGCTCATCCTCATCACGCTGGTGGGTCTGCTTCGCAAGATGGGCAAGACGTCGTTGCAGTTCCTCCGTCACGAGGCGGGCGGCAAGTCGGGCACCAAGCGTGGTATGCAACTGCCGGAGCGCATGGGTTTTGTTTCCCGCTTCCGCCTGCGTATCTTCCTGCGCAATCTGGGCAACTTCGCCACGCTCTTCGTGGGCATTGCGTTTGCCTCGCTGCTGATGCTCTTTGGCCTGGCGATCCTGCCCACGATGACGCACTATGCGGACAACCTCGAGACAAGCCTGGTCGCCGAACACCAGTACACGCTCAAGGCGCCGCTGGAGCTCGAGGGCACTGCCGAGGAGCGCGAGCAGTGGTCGGCACTCGAGCGCCTGCAGTCGGTGGACGGTGCGCTGCTTTCCGCCGCTCAGGATGCCGATGACGAGCTCGATGACGCGGCCCATGCTGCCCAGTCGGCGGCTGACGCTGCGACCAGCTCGCCGTCTGCCGAGAGCCTGACTGCGGCGCAGGATGCGCTTGCAAACGTCCAGGACAAGAAGGATGTGCTTTATGCGCGCCTCGATGACCTTGCCGATGCCCTCGGCTGCAACCGCGACGAGGCTATCGACCTGATCGACAAGGCCTCTAAGATCGACACTGACAACGACGACATTCACCCGGTTAACACGACCGATAACGGTGCAGACAAGATTGCGCAGACCGAGAAATACGCCGTTTACCAGCTGCAATACGACCGCGGCGATGGTAATGGGCAGGAGACGATTTCCGTCTACGGCATCTCGCCCAATTCGCGCTATTGGAAAGACCTCAACGTCGGCGATGGGCGCGTTGTCTTTGGCGGTGGCTTGCTCGACAAGTTTGGCTGGAGCGAGGGGCAGAAGGTCACGCTCGGCGACAAGTACGAGGGCAAGGACTATTCGCTGGAGTACACGGGCAAGGATGCCACCTGGGGCTCCAAGTCGGACATGAATATCTATATGAGCATCGACGACTTTAACGAGCTGTTCGACAACGACGCCGCCTACTTTAACGGCTATGTGAGCGACGAGAAGCTCGACCTCGATGCTCGTTACTTTGCCGGCGACACCACGCCCGACGACATGCGCGCCGTGGGTGACCAGTTTATAGGCATGATGAGCAAAATGATCGGCATGATGGTTGGCCTCGCGGTATTTATCTTCCTGCTGTTTATGTATCTGCTGACCAAGGCTGTGATCGACCACAGCGCCCGTTCGATTAGCTATATGAAAGTCTTTGGCTATCGAGATAGCGAGATCTCGCATCTGTACATCCGCTCGATCACGCTGTGCGTGGCGGCGTCGCTCGTGCTGAGCCTGCCGGTCATTATTGGCTCGCTCACGGCCATCTTCCGTTCGATGCTGCTCGCCTACAACGGCAATATCGAGATCTACGTGCCCGCTTGGTCCATGGCGGCGTGCGTGGGCATTGGCTTTGTGACCTACTTGGTCGTGGCGCTGCTGCACACGCGCTCCATCAAGCGCGTGAGCCTCTCCGAGGCGCTCAAGGTCCAGGAATAGGAGGGCTCATGGCCAGATCGGCAGAAGAGCTCAAGCAGCTTTCCGTCAAAGAGTTCACCGAGGCGGCGAAGATCTACGAGTCCGGCCATGCCGGAATCTACGAGATGTGCAAGGACGACTATCCGCAGATGCTCGAGGAGCTCGCGCTCGAGCCGTTCGAGGACGTGCTCGACGTGGGCTGCGGAACCGGAGCAGTCCTGGAGCTGCTGCACGGGGAATACCCGGGCAAGCACCTGACGGGGCTCGACCTCACGCCCAAAATGATCGAGGCGGCACGCGCCAAGCAGCTCGGGAACGTCCGCTTCGTCGTCGGGGACGCCGAAGCCCTGCCCTTCGAGCCGCAAAGCTTCGACGCCGTGCTCTGCTCCAACAGCTTCCATCACTATCCGCACCCCGAGAGGTTCTTCGCCGAGGCGGCCCGAGTCCTGCGCCCCGGCGGGCGCCTGATTCTCCGCGACTACACGTCGAGCGACTTCGTGGTATGGCTCATGAACACCTTTGAGCTGCCGTTGGCGCGCCTCGCAGGCCACGGCGATGTCCGGATCTGCAAGGTGTCCGAGCTTCGTGCGCTCGCCGAGAGCGCTGGATTCCTCCTGCTCAAGCTCGAGGCGCAGAAAGGCTTCCGCGCCCACCTGGTTGCGCGCAAGCCCTCCTAGGCCGACCACATTTTGGGACGGGGGATTTCGTCCCACGCGACGCCTTTCCTACCAGATGCCGATGACGTGCTGCATGCCCAGGCTCACGCAGGCGATGGCGACCCAGCAGCAGGCACCCAGCAAGAGTGGTCATTGGGGACAGTCTTAAACGACTAGTCATCGGGGGCAGTCTTTGCCGATTCGCCGGCTCGCCGGCCGGGCTGGCAAGGACTGTTCCCGGCTGCCGAGTGTCGAAAGAGTGTCCCCAATGACTAGGTGCCATACTTGACTTTAACTCTGCTTTAACTGGTACCATCCTCTATGTCTGTAACGCCATATAGACCGAGGGGATATATCTATGACCGTAACTGCACCCGCAGCACCCGCTAAGGTGTACTTCACCAACCTGCGCACGCATGCTCGCGAGAGCCAGCTCGACAAGCTCAAGCGCCTCATTCGCCGCGCCGGTATTGAGCAGATCGACTTTGAGAACAAGTTCGTTGCTATCAAGATTCACTTTGGCGAGCTGGGCAACCTGAGCTTTTTGCGCCCCAACTACGCCCGCGCCGTTGCGGATGTCGTGAAAGAGCTGGGCGGTAAGCCCTTCCTCACCGACTGCAACACGCTCTATGTCGGTAGCCGCAAAAACGCGCTCGAGCACATCGACACCGCCTACCAGAACGGCTTCACCCCGTATGCCACGGGCTGTCAGATTATCATCGCCGACGGCCTCAAGGGCACCGATGAGGCACTCGTTCCGGTCGAGGGCGGTGAGTACGTGCACGAGGCCAAGATCGGCCAGGCACTCATGGACGCCGACATCGTGATCAGCCTCACCCACTTTAAGGGCCATGAGCAGGCCGGATTTGGCGGCGCCATGAAGAACCTGGGCATGGGAGGCGGCAGCCGTGCTGGCAAGATGGAGCAGCACGCCGCCGGCAAGCCGAATGTCGATACCACCAACTGCGTGGGCTGCCACGCCTGCGAAAAGATCTGCGCGCACAACGCCGTCTCGTTTGACGACACCCGCGAGCGCGAGCTTGCCAACGGTAGTACTCGCACGGTACACGTGGCCGCCATCGACCACAATCGCTGCGTGGGGTGTGGGCGCTGCATTGCGGCGTGCAACCAGGACTGCATCAAGCCCGGCTATGACGCTGCGGCCGATGTGCTCAACTACAAGATCGCCGAGTACACGAAGGCTGTCGTCGACGGCCGCCCGAGTTTCCACATCTCGCTCGCTATGGACATTAGTCCCAACTGCGATTGCCATCCCGAAAACGACACGCCCATCGTCAACGATATCGGTATGTTCGCGAGCTTCGACCCGGTCGCCATCGACCAGGCTTGCGCCGACGCCGTCATGGCATCCGAGCCGCTGCCCAACACCGAGCTCACCGATAGCGCCGCTAAGATGGAGCACAATCACGAGCACCTGGAGGGCGAGCAGGCACACGACCCCTTCTGCATCACGCATCCCGACACCGACTGGCGCGCGTGCATCGCGCACGCCGAAAAGATTGGCCTGGGCACGAGCGAGTATGAGCTCATCGAGGTCAAGTAGCGTCCGGTTATTGGACAAATCGCGTTCTTTTAGCAGCGCAACGTAAGTAAAAGCCGCCCGTGAGCACAGCGCTCACGGGCGGCTTTTCGGAAGCGAGGTGAAAAATCGAATACCGCCGACCACAAGGCGTTTTAGGCAACAAAACCCCAGACGTTGCTTTTTGCCTAAAAGTGCTCGTCGAGGAAGTTATTGACTGTGTTCCAGTAGAGCTCGGGGTCAACTTGCGCACTCTTGGCGTGGGTGGCGCCATGGATGGTGAGCTTTTGCTTGACCTTGCTGGCGCACGCCTCGTAGTTTTGGTCGAGCATACTGTACGGCACAAAGGTGTCCTGGCCGCCGTGGATAAACAGCATGGGAACCGTCGCGTGTTTGAGTTGCTCCACACTGCTCGCCTTATGAAAGTCGTAGCCCGCGCGCACGTTGCACACCAAGTTTGCTACATCGAGCAAGGGAAAGCTGGGCAGGCCGAACACATCCTTGAGCTGCAGGGAAAACTCGTCCCAAACACTCGTATAACCGCAGTCCTCGATAATGCATTTCACGTTTGCGGGCAGAGACTCCCCCGCGACGTTCATGGCGGTTGCCGCACCCATCGACTCGCCAAAGACCAGGATGCGCGCCTCGGGGTCAGCCTGAACGATTCGCTCGATCCATGCGACGATGTCGAGGCGCTCGGGCCAGCCCATGCCGATATAGTCGCCGCCGGAGCGCTCGTGGGCGCGGGCGGCGGGTGCGAGTACGTTCATGCCGCGGTCGTGGAATCGCTTGACGTATCGGGCCATACCGATGGGCTCGTTGGTATATCCATGCAGGCAGACGGCGTAGTCGTGCGTGCTCTCCGACGCAGCAAAATACCAGGCGGCGAGCTCGGTTCCGTCATCTGCGGTGAGGCTGCTGCTCTCGCGGTTCTCTTTAAACCACGCCCGCGCCTCGGTTTCCTCGGCATCCGGCTGCTCACCTTTTTTGTCGGCCTTACCATCCTGCATCATCTTCATGGTGTAGGGCGCTTGGGGGTTCAGGGCAAAGTCAAACAAAAAGTTGCCGGCAAACCCCAGCAGCGCGACAACGAGCACCAGCGCAACGACGCCGGCTATCTTGAGCTTTCGATGGGAACGTGCGTTTTGAGACATAAGAAGCTTTCCTATAAGATGTTAATACATCAACATTTAATGCAAGCGCATTATGGACGTTCGCCGTTGATACGTCAACAAGCAAAGAATGGGTAAACAAAGGGTCACGTATGGTGCAAATTTCGCGCGTACCCAGACGCTTTGATATAGTGTTGAGAACTCTTTACGTTGGAGGATGTAACCGGCATGTCCGATTCGAGCGACAGTTCTAAGCCGCGACCCAAGACCGCGGCCGTTCCACACTACACGGTGGGCGAGGAGATCATGAACTCCGTCACCCATGGTGTCGGCTGCCTGCTGGGTATCGCGGGCCTGGTGCTCCTGATCGTATTCGCTGCCCTGCGCGGCGGAGGCCCGGCCCACATGGCCGCGGCAATTGTCTATGGCGTCAGCATCATCCTCGAATATCTGGCCTCCACGCTCTACCACGCGATTCAGCCCGCTCGCGCCAAGCGCGTGTTTCGCATCATCGACCACAGCTGCATCTACCTGCTCATAGCCGGCAGCTATACGCCGTTTTGCCTTATCACGCTCGCAAACGACGGCGGCCCTGCGCTGTTCTTTGCCGTATGGGCCATCGCCATCATCGGCATCGCCCTCGAGTGCTTCCTACGCGAGCGTCAACCGCACTGGGTAAGCGGCCTGGTCTACCTGCTGATGGGCTGGCTCGTTGTCTTTAAGCTGCCCGAACTTGTGGCGCTGCTCAACCCCGTGGCACTTGCCCTGCTCGCCGTCGGCGGCGTGTGCTACACCGCGGGCGTGCCGTTCTTTATCGCCAAAAACGTGCGCTACCTGCACAGCGTGTTCCACCTGTGGGTGCTCGCCGGCAGTATCTTCCAGTTCATGGCGGTGATCCTCTTCGTAATCTAGCGACCACGCCTGCGCGCTCGCGTCCTTGTTTGGGCGCCGGCGCAATTGCCGTATCCGCCGTCAACGTTTTAATCCGACGTCCCGAATCTTGGAGGTTCGAGAAACTCCCGATGGACATAACCATCTCCCTTATCACCACCCTCGTTTTGACCCTCATCAACGGCTACTTCTCTATGTCCGAGATGGCGCTCACCACGGCCAAGCGCGCCGTGCTGGAGCACGAGGCCGAGGAAGGCGACAAACGCGCCGAGCGTGCCATTAAGCTGGCTGCCGACTCCGACCAGCTGCTCGCCACCATCCAGGTTGCCATTACGCTCGTGGGCTTCGCCTCGTCCGCCGTCGCCTCGACGAGTCTGTCCGACCCGCTCGCCACGTGGCTCATGAGCTTTGGCATCGCGCCGCTCTCCGCCATCGCGCGCGGCCTGGCGCCGGTCATCATCACCGTCGCGGTCGCCTTCGTATCCATCGTGATCGGCGAGCTCGTCCCCAAGCGCATCGGCCTGGCCAATGCCGAGGACGTGTCCAAGCAGGTCGTGGGCCCGCTTTCCGTGTTCCAGAAGATCGCCCGTCCGCTCGTGTGGCTGACTGGCGCTTGCTCCGATGGCCTGGCCCGCATCCTGCGCATCAAGAGTGCCGACGACCGCCAGAACGTCTCGGAAGAAGAGATCAAGTACATGGTCTCGGAGCAGGACGACCTGCTCGACGAGGAAAAGCGCATGATCCACGAGATCTTCGACCTGGGCGACACCGTTGCCCGCGAGGTCATGGTGCCGCGCGTGGACACCACCATGTGCGAGGACGACGAGACGGTCGCCGACGTGCTGTCCACCATGCGCCAGACCGGCTTTAGCCGCATCCCCGTCTATCACGAGGATCCCGACAACGTCGCCGGCATTGCGCACATCAAGGACCTGATTCAGCCCGCGCTCGACGGCGAGGGCGACCAGCCCATCGCCGGTTTTTTGCGCGACGCCACCTTTGTGCCCGACACCAAGGACATCCTGCCGCTGCTGTCCGAGATGCAGACCTCTCACGACCAGATCGTGGTGGTCGTGGACGAGTACGGCGGCACGGCCGGCATTATCACCATCGAGGACATCGTCGAGGAGATCGTCGGCGAGATCGAGGACGAGTTCGACCCCGACAACAAGTATCTCACGCGCCTTTCGCGCCGCGAGTGGCTCGTTGATGGGCGTTTTTCGTGCGATGACGCGATTGAGCTTGGTTGGCCGCTCGAGGAAAGCGATGATTATGAGACCATCGCCGGCTGGATCTTGGAGCTTTGTGACTCGGTGCCCGACATCGGAGAGGTGTTTGAGGTTGCAGGGTACAAGTTCAAGGTGCAGTCGATGCGTGGCCAGCGCATCTCGCTCATTCGCGTGATCGCTCCGGCCGAAACCGATAAGAAGGATTCCGAGTCTTCGGCAGAGAAGCCGGCGACGTCGGGTGCGGGCTCTGTGGATCCGCACGATGGCGACGAGTAGGGCAAGGAAGAGTAGGGGAGAGTTATGGCAGGCCTGTTCAACATCCTTAAGGTCACCGTCAGCGAGGACAAGATCTGCGCGCATGTGCTGGTGAACCCCGGCATGCCGCTCATGACCTCGGAGGATATCGAGGCCACGGCGCGCGTGTATTACCTGGTGCCGGCGATTGCCAAGCACCTGTGCCTGGGTGATTCCGGTCGCGAGTTCCAGGACTGCATGGGCCAGACCGAGCTCTGCCACCTGCTGGAGCACGTGACGGTTGAGCTCATGAACGAGACCGGTCTTGCCGGCAGCATTTCGTGCGGCCGCACGCGCGTAAGCGAGCACGACGAGCGCGTCTTTGAGGTTGAGCTTTCGTGCCCCGACGACGCGCTGGCCATCGGTGCGCTGTCGTCGGCAACCTTTATGATGGACTGGGCGTACCTGCACGCCGACCAGCCTGCCCCCGACGTGGAGGGCACGGTCGCGGGCCTGCGCAACCTGGTACTGGGCATGCGCGCCGAGGCCGAGGGCAAGGATCCTCACGAGGCCGTCGCCGCTGCGAACGGCGAAGATGCTGCCGAGGACGAGGGCGCTGACGAGGGCGATGTGCCGGTCGACGCCGAGCCCGTTGCCGATGCGACCGCCGAGCCCGTTCCCGCCGAGCCCCAGGGCGTCCCCAACTTTGACGACGAGCCCCAGGTGGCGATTGATACCGAGGGCGCGGTTGCCGAGAACCACGAGGCCTCCGCTGCCGTCTTTGGCGGTGCTGCGACGGTTCCGGCAGGACCTGCGCATGAGGGCGGCCTGCCGCTCGTGGACGGCGCCGGCGAGGACCCGGGTGCCACGGTGGCCATGCCGGCTATGCCCCAAGAGTAGGCCTACGCGTTTATCACCATCACGTACCTGCGCCTTTGCCGTACGCAGATGAGCGGAGCGGCAAGTGATGCGCTGCGGGTATAATGGACAGCATTCAAACGGTGGGCACCGACGTGCCCGCAGGAGAGGAATGATCATGGGTAAGACTTTCAGCTTTGTCTCCGGCGCACTTTTTGGTGCCGCTGCCGGCGCTATTGTCGGCGTTGCTCTGGCCCCGCGCTCGGGCGCCGAGACCCGCGCCATGGCTGCCGATATCGCTAACGACGCCTGGGACAATATGCGCGACACCTACGAGCACAGCGCCGAGGAGGCCCGTGCTGCGGTGAATGACTTTGGCCCGATGGTCGACGCCAAGACCGACGATCTGCGCGCCAAGGTCGACCTGGCCCGCGAGCGCATGGACCAGCTGCGCGAGCAGCTCAACGACGCCATTTCGGGCGGCAACGTGACGCCTGCCGCCGACGTCGTGGTCGAGAACGCCGTCGAGGCTGATACCGAGGCTGCGGAGCCCTCGACCGAGGCATAATGCGCGCCGGGGATTTTGTCGGCGCCAAGATCTATCGCAAGCCTACCGAGGACAAGCGCACCAAAAAGGACGGCACGCCGCGCAGCCCTAAAAAGCTCGGAAAGATTCACTTTCCGGTCTTTACTCCGGGCGGTACGCGCGTGGTCGGCTTTATGGTCCGCCAGTCCGATATCGCGGGCATGATCGAGCGCCCCGACCGATTCGTAGCGCTCGACGCCATTGGTGTCTACGAGGGCGCCATTGCGGTCGATGACGTCAAGGACACGTACGATGCCGCCGCTGCCAAGCGCCTCGACATCAACCTGGACGATTGCATCATCTGGGTCGGTATGGACGTGCGCACGGAATCAGGCGACGTCGTGGGCTATTGCTCGGACGTTGAGTTCAAGCCACGCTCGGGCATCGTGCAGGCATTCTATGTGACCGCCGGTGCTGCTTCGAGTGTTTTGGTTGGTGACACGCAGGTGCCGCCGACGATGCTGCGCGGCTATGCGGACGGCGCGATGATTGTTTCGGACGAGGTCAAGTCGCTCGGGTATTCGGGCGGCGCCGCCGCAAAGGCTGCCGAGGCAAGCGTCGTGGTGGGCGATAAGGTCAAGAAGGGCGCCAAGGTGCTCGATGACAAGGGATCGGTTGCCGTGGACAAAGGCAGTCGCGCACTGGGCAAGCAGCTCGGCAAGACGCGCGGCATGTTCAAGGCCTTTAAGGACGAATACCAAAAGGCGAGCGGAGGCTCGTCAAAAGCTACAAAATAGCGACGTACCAAATGATGGGAGGCAAGCCGGAGACCTGTTGCTCCGGCTTGCTGTGTTTATGGGGGAGGGCACATGCGCCAAAACGGATCCAACTTAAACGGGCGTTCGGGTGCGCGTCCGACGGCGCGCCGCGACCTGGGGCAGCTGCCCAGCGGTCAGCGCAAGCGTCACCGTAAGCCCGGCGCGATGTATCTCAACCATAGCCGCGGCTTTAGCGACCGCAGCGCTCGCATCGGCAACAGCCGTACGCCCCGTCGTTCGTCTCGCTTGCCCTATGCGCTCATTGCCGTGGGTTGCGCACTCGTGCTGTTTATCGCTGCCGTCGTGGGCTACGTCAACCGCAGTGTGGACGTGGAGCTCAACGGCCAGAAGACCGCGGTGCGTGTGGGCTCTACGCTGCAGAATCTCATCGACGACCAGGAGTTGACTGACACCTACGACGCAGGCGACCTGCTGGCCGTCGATGACAGCGTGCTCAAGCGCCATGGGGGCGAAAAGCTGTCGGTGAAGCTCGACGGCAAGCGCGTGAAGCAGGGTAAATGGGATAGCCGCGAACTTGAGGGCGGCGAGAAGGTGACGGTCAAGGATGGCCGTAACACCTACGAGAAGCACGAGGTTCAGGCTACGGTTATCGAGCCCAAGCTCAAGGTCGAGGGTACGGGCGCTATCGAGTATGTGCAGACATGGGGTGTCCAGGGCCGCTCCGAGGTGTGGATTGGTGAGCAGTCGGGCAAGACGCAAGACCGCGGCGAGGTTGTGCCCGCCACCGATTGCGTCGTTGCGTGCGCCAGCGTGGCGCCCAAGGGCAACAAAAAGTACGTGGCGCTGACGTTTGACGAGGGTCCGAGCGGCGCCACCAAACAGATCTTGCAGGTGCTCAAGGAAAAGGGTGCCACCGCGACGTTCTTCCTTTCGGGTGATGCGGCCGAGGCCTCGCCTGCCACGGCCAAGGCGATTGTCGATGCCGGGTGCGAGATCGGATCCAACAGCTACAGCGACGATTCGCTCAAGGGTCAGGACCGTGAGGCGGTACGCGAACAGATCACGAAAGGCACCGACGCGATTAAGTCGGCGACCGGCGTGAAGACGATGCTGCTGCGTGCTCCCTACGCTGCCTTTGACGAGCAAAACTGGATTGATGCGATGGACCTGGTCTCCGCCGTGGTCTCGTGGAATATCGACTCGGGCGACTGGCTGCTCAACGGTGCCGACGAACAGGTCTCGACGGTGCTCGATTCGGTGACGCCGGGCAATATCGTGCTGCTCACCGATAGAGACGAATGCGCCGAGCAGACACTCGAGGCGCTGCCGCAGATTATCGACGGCCTCATTGCCGACGGCTACAAGATCGTGACGCTCAGCGACCTGGTCAAGACGGACACGTCGCTGAGCAAAAAGCTCACCTCGCTGACGAAGGTCACCATGCCCAAGGACGCCGTGTTCCCCCAACTTGCCGAGGACGACGACACCACAGAGTAGTCATTGGGTAGTCGTTTAAGAACGTCCCCAACAGCTATGTCACGGATGCGTCAGCGTTTGGTATGCCTGCAATGTGCAGCGCATAAATTCGATGCCGCAGGGCGATGCTGATGCTATAGTTACTGCGGTTAATGAGGGTCAAGAGAAAGGTTACAGGTGAAATCCAAACCTCGACCATACAGTCGATGACCCCATGCAGGTGCTATTTGCGCATGCACGGGGTGTAAGCGTCGAGCGGCGTGCCGCCCGCGCATGCGTATACATATCCAGAAGCCCCCGGACGCCGCACGCGCGGTCGCGTCCGGAGGAATAATGATGGGGAGCACCATTGAATTATCTGAGTGAGATGCTCAAATTGCCGGTCTTGGACGTCGACGGCGAAAAGCTCGGCGTTGTGAACGATTTTGGCATTGCTACCGGCGAAGTTTTTCCACACGTGACGTCGCTCGCGTTCCGCGGCCCCGGCAAGACGCCGTTTATGATCAGCTGGCGCAAATGGGTCGACCGTATCGACGAGACGGGCGTACACCTTAAGTCGCCGGCCACCGAAATCCGTTTTTCGTATCTGCAGCCGACCGAACTCCTGCTCGCCCGCGACGTGCTCAACAAGCAGATCGTCGACACGCAGGGCATGAAGGTCGTGCGCGTAAACGACATCAAGTTTTCCATGTCGGGCGAAAACCAGCTGCGCCTGCTGGGCGCCGAGGTCGGTGCCCGCGGTCTGCTACGCGCCATCAGCCCCGCGCTCGAGCATATCGTCGAAGGCTTTATGAAGCACCTGGGCAAGCCGCTCAGCGAGGACATCATCGCTTGGTCCTACATGGACCTGCTCGACCGCTCGACCAAGAACATTCAACTCTCGGTGTCGCACAAGACGCTCGGCGAGCTGCACCCTGCCGACATCGCCGACATTATCGAGCAGCTCGACCCGCGCCTACGTGCGCAGGTGTTCGCGCAGCTCGATACGGCACAGGCCGCCGAGGCCATCTCGGAGTTCGATGACGACGAGCTCATGACCGAGATGCTCGAGGGCCTGTCCGATACCGACGCATCGTCGATGCTGGCCATGATGGACCCGGACGACGCTGCCGACCTGATCGACGAGCTCGATTATGAGAAGGCTGAGAAGCTCCTGCGCCTGATGGGCGTCAAGGAGGAGAAGGCGATTCGTAATCTGTTGGGCTACGAGGACAACACCGCCGGCCGCATCATGACCTCGGAGTTTGTCTCGCTGCCCGCCACGGCGACGGTCGGTGATGCCATCGAGGCGATTCGCATACTCGACGAGGACTTTGAGAGTGTCTATTACGTCTATACCGAGGATCCGAGCGGCATGCTGACCGGCGTGCTTTCGCTGCGCACGCTGATTGTAGCCGACCGCGACGCCACGCTGGGTCAGCTGGCCCATCGCGACCTGGTCTATGTGTCGCCTGACGAGGACCAGGAAGACGTGACGGACGAGATGACCAAGTACGACCTGGTTGCCATCCCTGTCTGCGACGAGAACCGTCATATCCTGGGTATCGTAACCTTCGACGACGCCATGGACGTTATCGCCGAGGAGCATCAGGAGGACCTGCAGATCGCCGGTGTCGGCTCGGGCGATAGCGCGTCGGACGACTCGACGAACGTGCTCAGCTGGTTCGTGCATCGCCAGTACTGGGTTGTTGTATGGGGCATCGCGTCGTGCATCATGGCAACGGTGCTGGGGACGGCGCTCGGCTCCGCGCATCTGGTGGTGTTCCCCATGTGCGCCATGCCGCTCGTGCTGCTGGCGGCCTCGCGCATGGTGTCGTTCGTCAAGAACTACTTCCTGGAGTATGACGGTCACGACGACGAGCCCAAGCCGTATCTGGGGTTCTTCTTCCAGAGCACGGGCATGGGCCTGATCCTGTCGCTCGTGACCTACCTGTGCGCCCAGCTGGTGCGCACCGCCGCGTTCCCCGACGCGCCCATGTTTGAGGAACAGCTCTTTACCGGCTGCTTTAACATTGCGGCCATCGTCTGCCTGATTGGCAACATGAGCGCCGTGATTTACCTGATGGTGCTGTTCTGGCGTGACGAGCATGACCTCAACACGTCGGGCACCGCCATGAACGTTATTGCCGTCATGATCTCGTGCGTAGCGTACTGCGCCGCCGCGGTGCTGCTCACCATGTCGGTCATGGGTTAGGTGGTCGCGTGCAAAATACCAAGCAAAAGTCGGGCACCAAGCAAAAGTTGACCATCGCGGCCATCTTTGGCGCTATGGGTCCCGGTCTGCTGGCGGCGCTTTCGGGCAATGACGCCGGCGGCATTGCAACGTATTCCAGCGCGGGCGCCAGCTATGGCTACAAGATGCTCTGGATGCTTCCCGTCATGACTGTGCTGCTCATCGTGACGCAGGAGACCGCGGCGCGCTGCGGCTGCGTCACGGGCAAGGGCTTGGCATCGCTCATTCGCGAGCGCTTTGGCGTGCGCAAGAGTGTACTTGCTATGGCGGCGCTGTTGATCGCCAACACGGCTGTGACCATTTCGGAGTTTGCGGGCATCGCCAGCGGCCTTGCTCTCTTTGGCGTGCCGGCGAGCATCTCGGTGCCGTTGGTGGCGCTGCTGGTGTGGATGCTTACCATGTCGGGTAGTTTCCAGCGCATCGAGAAGATTCTGCTGCTGGTGAGCTGCGTGTTCGTGACCTATATTGTCGCCGCGTTTATGGCTGGCCCCAACTGGGGTGAGGTCGCGGTCGACCTGGTCGTGCCTAACATTCAAAATGACCCCAGCTACGTGTCGCTCGTGGTCGCGACGATCGGTACCACCATCGCGCCGTGGATGATTTTCTTGGCGCAGAACAACGTGGTCGATAAGAACGCGGGCGAGGACGATATCGTGCTGCAGCGCATCGATACCGTGAGCGGCTCGCTTGCCGCCGATGTCATTGCCGGCTTTATTATCATCACGACCGGTACGGTGTTGTTCCCGGCGGGTATTCAGATTAGCGATGCTGCCGATGCCGCGCGCGCGCTGGAGCCTATTGCGGGTCAGTGGTCCACGGTACTGTTTGCCTCGGGCCTGGTCGCGGCGAGTTTCTTGGCTGCCTGCGTGCTGCCGGGCGTTACGTCGAGCGCTATCTGCGAGGCATTTGGCTGGGAGCGCGGTGCCGACCGCAGCTGGGACGAGGCCCCGGTCTATCGCGGCATCATTACGGCCATCATTGGTATCTCTGCCGTGCTGGTGCTTATGCCCGGCGTCGACCTGTTCCAGATTATGATGACCTCGCAGGTCATCAATGGCGTGCTACTGCCCGTGGTTCTGGTGTTCCAGGTGGTTATCGCCGCTGACCGTCACATTATGGGTGCCAACCGCAACGGCCGCGTGTGGAACGTGCTCACTTGGGCGACTATCGCCGTGATTACGGTGCTGACGGTCGTCATGTTTGTGCTGCAAGCGATGGGCTACAGCGCTTAACGCCTCTTTTGGACTTTAAACAGGCCGCTGCCATGGGGCTGCGGCCTGTTTTTTTGCCCGCGACCTCTTGGGGCCGACTCTAAAAGAGTGATTTTGGGTTGTTTGCTGCAGGTTACTTGTCGGTGCCCAACTTGTGCGGCTTGAGAGCGAGCGCATTGACGAGCGCGTCGGTGGCAGATTTGACGGCTGCCGGCTGCGGATCATTAACGTGATCCTCGGGATGCACGGGCAGGTCCTTCTTGACGGCATCGTGGATGAGCTTAAGGTACTCGGTCACACCCGTGTTCGAAAGGTGCGTGCCATCGCCATCGAACAGGTCGTTGCGGTTGGCACTGTATCCGTACCAGTCGATAACGCGCACGTTCTTGTAGCGCGTAGCGGCGTTGGCGATGGCCTGGTTAGTAGAGCCAACCCACGGCTGCGGACTGCGTGTGTTCACAAACACGACGATACGCTTATCTCCTGCATCGGCCATGATGGCGTCGATTTGGTCGTCGGTTACCAAGCCGTTGGTGCCCAGGGCAAAGACCACGATCTTGCCGGCAAGGTTCTGCTGGATATAGCCCTCAAATGTCGCGCGCCCCGCATCAAACTGGCGGCCCTTTTCGGCATCGATATGGCTGTGCGGGAACACGCCGTCAAAGGTGTCCACGGCACGCAGCGACACGGAGTCGCCGATCATAAGCAGATCGTAGGAGCCATCGGGGAAGCCGTCGTTGTCCTTGTCGGTGTCGTCGGCCGCCTGCTGGTCGGTGGGCGCGGTGTTCTTGGCTTCCTTGTTCAGGACTTCGGCGCCCTCGCCGCTCAGCGCAGACGTCTCGGGCACAAAGATCAGGCCGCCCAGTGCAACGACCAACACGACAGCGCAGGCTGCGCAGGCAGGGACGTGCGCGCGCACCCAGTTGGCGGGCGTGGTGGTGCCATCGCGGAATTCGCCGACGGTGCGCCCAAAGGCGCCCTTCCTAAACGGAGTCTCGATAAAGCGATAGCAGCACTCTGCCACGGCGACCACCACAAGTACCTGCAAGATATACTGCCACCAGGGCGTGTCGTTGATGTTGGCGACCGGGTTCATGAGCAACAGCAGGGGATAGTGCCACAGGTAGATGCTGTAGGAGCGTTTGCCAATCCATACGAGCGGCTCGGCGGCCAAGGCTCGTGCGACCATTCCCTGGGGCTGCACGCAGGCCGCGATGACCATGAGCGTGAGGATCGAGCACAGCAGCGTGCCTCCGCGATACTGGAAGGCGGTGTAGCCGTTGGTGAGCGCGACCATGGCGGCAAGGCCAACCAGACCCACGACGCCCAACACATCGATGGATGCGGGCGAGGACCAAAAACGCACGAGGGCGCTCGGCTGTGCCGGGGCGGTCTCGGCTGCTTCGTCGGCCTTCTCGTCGGGCTTGCCCTCGGCGTTCTTGCCGTGCTTGGCGGCGCCAGCTAGGCGATTGAGCCCCAAACGACGAGCGAGACGCACCGGCGCCAGGTCGCGATCGGGGATAAAGGCCATCCAGGCGCCCAGCAGCAGCGAGAACACGCGGGTGTCGGTGCCGTAGTACACGCGGCTGGGGTCGGCGGCGGGGTTGTAAAGCACCATCATGGCAAGGGCGGATACCGCGGCGAGGCCCAGAACCACGCGGCGCGTGTTGGGCTTGCTCACATGCATGGATACCATGGCAAACAGCAGTGGCGGCCAAATCAGGTAGAACTGTTCTTCGATGGCAAGCGACCAAAAGTGCGTGAGCGGCGAGGGGTCGCCCAGAGCATTGAAGTACGAGACGTTTTGGGCAATCTGCCACCAGTTGTTGAAGAACAGCAGCGACGGCAGGATGTCGGGGCGCATCTTGGTGAGCATCACGTGGTTAAAGATGGTGCACAGCGCGCAGGTCACCACCACGACGGTCACCACGGCGGGGACCAGGCGACGGATGCGGCGGATCCAGAAGCTCTTGAGGTCGATGCGGCCGGTCTTAGCGACTTCGTTGAGCAGCAGGCGTGTGATCAGATAGCCCGAAAGCACAAAGAAGATCGTGACGCCGAGCAGACCGCCCTGCGCCCACGTGAGGTTGAGGTGATAGAGCACCACCGCGACGACGGCAAGCGTGCGCAGGCCGTCAAGGGCAGGGATGTAGCGGGACTTGGGGCGAGCAGGCGTCTGCTCCGCGGCGGGAGTGTTGGCGCGGCCCGCGTTGTTGGCAGAAGCGCGATGAGGGCTCGCGGAGCGTCGCGGCTCGTTGGTACGGCGCTCGCCCTTCACGCGTTCGTGCGGCGCCGGCTCGTTGCCTGTGCGGCGTCGACCGCGCGAGCCCGATTGCGAGAATTGTTCCATAAAACATCATCCAATGACGAGAATAATCAGCACGCCTTCATTGTAGCTGCCTGCTCCTGTGAATGCTTGCTGCTGGCGCAAGCTCAAGCGCGCGTCCACATCAAAGTGAACTAAAGTTATAGGGGGTGCGAGAGTGCACGATCGACGGCCGGCGGTGGGCATAAGGCCCGCAGATGAGGAGGTTTCCATGGCGGATCACAGCATCGTTGCGGTGTTCGGCAGCATGAACATGGACCTTTCGGTGGCGTGCGAGCGCATGCCGCGCGCGGGCGAGACCGTCGGCGGCAGCGGGTTTATCACCAACGCCGGCGGCAAGGGCGCCAATCAGGCCGTAGCTGCCGCGCGTATGGGCGCGTGCACGCACATGATCGGCGCGGTCGGCTGTGACGCATTTGGCATGTCGCTCGTGGCGGGGCTCCAAGATACTGGCGTGAACTGTGACTTTGTGGCGCGTCGCGATGATGTGGAGACGGGAACGGCGACCATCATTCGCTGTGAGGGCGACAACCGCATCGTGCTGTCGCCGGGAGCCAATCATGCGCTTACGGGCGAGGACGTCGCCTGCGCTCTGAGGCGTCTGGTGACCGATGAGCTCGACGGCGACGCCAGCAAGATTGCCCCGGCTGCCGGAAGCGTCTTTATCGCCCAGGGCGAATGTGACCTTGCGGCGACGGCCGAGGCGCTTGTTTGCGCTCACGAGCTGGGGTTCTATACGGTCTTTAATCCAGCGCCCGCCTGCGAGCTGCCTGCGGAGGTCTGGCCTGCGGTCGACCTGGTCTGTCTCAACGAGACCGAGTGCCAGGCGCTGACGGGCATTCTGCCCACGGATGATGCGAGTTGCGTCGCCGCGCTCAATGCGCTGCTCGACAAGGGCGCCGGAGCTGCGGTCATCACGCTGGGTGGTGCCGGCTCGGTTACGCTCGGCGATGACGGTGAGCTGCTGCGCATGCCGGCACTTTCGAGCACAGTAGTCGATACCACGGCCGCCGGCGATACGTTTATCGGCGCGTTGGCGGCGGCTCGCCTAGAGGGCTTGCCGCTCTTTGAGTGCATGGCCGCAGGCGCTCGCGCCTCGGCAGTAACGGTGTCGCGTTTGGGCGCGCAGCAGTCGATTCCCACGCGCGCCGAAGTTGAACATTGGTTTGGTTAAACGATAAAGACGGAGAAGCGGAGTAGAACAATGGCAATCAAGAAGCTGATCCTTGATCTGGATATGGGTGTTGACGATGCGATGGCGCTGGCCTATGCCATCGCGAGCTCCGAGGTGGAGCTCGTGGGCATCACCACGTGCTTTGGCAACGTGCGCGTCGAGCAGTCGGCGCACAATTGCCTGGCGGTGCTCGATCTGCTGGGTCGCCCCGAGGTTCCGGTGTACCTGGGTGCCGACCGTCCTCTGCAGGCGACTGAGCCCTATACGCCGCCGGCGTCCACCGCGCTCATTCACGGCAAGAACGGCATCGGCGGCGCGAGCGTGCCCGCGTCGCCCTACGAGCCGGTGGGGGCGACCTCGGCCGACGGCAACGCTGCGGTCGATTATCTGATCGATGCCGCGCGCACCTATGGTCCCGATCTGGTCTACGTAGCGACTGGCCCGCTCTCCAACCTGGCGCTCGCCCTGGAGCGCGATGCGGCGGCGATGATGTCCATCGGCCGCGTGGTCGTGATGGGCGGCGCCCTTACCGTGCCCGGTAACGTGAGCGCGGGCGCCGAGGCCAATATGGCGAGCGACCCCGAGGCAGCCGACGCGGTGCTGCGCTCGGGCCGTAAGCTCACCATGGTGGGTCTGGACGTGACGCATCGCGTGGTGCTCACGCGCCGCGACATTGCTGGCTGGACGGGTTCGGGCACCATGGCGGGCTGTGCGTTTGCGAGCATGGTGGAGCACTACATTGGCTCGTACGAGATGAACGCCCCCTACCTGGGCGGCTGCGCGCTGCACGATCCACTTGCCGTCGCTGTGGCGATTGACCCCACGCTCGTGGGTGCGCTCGGCTGCAATCTGCGTGTTGATCTGCTGGGCGAGTATCGCGGTCGCACCATCTGCGATGAGCGCCGCCTGTCCGATCCGGACAAGAGCGCGCTTGTGGCACTGACCGTGGATGCTTCGCGCTTCCTGTCCGAGTTCAAGACGCGTATGGCCCGTGTCCTTGGCTAAGTTGTCTTTTTGGGACGGGGCTTTTTTGACTGGTATGATTGGTGCGACCGTTCGAACCAGCTAAAAGAGCCCCGTCCCAATTTGACTATCGAGAGGATCTGCCATGGAGCGCATCGCGAGTTTTTCCGTTGACCATCTGCTGCTTGAGCCCGGCGTGTATGTGAGCCGCATCGACCGCGATCCGGCGACCGGCGCCGCCGTCACCACCTTTGACCTGCGCCTGACCACGCCCAATAAGGAGCCGGTCATGAACACGGCCGAGTGCCACACCATCGAGCACCTGGGCGCGACGTTCCTTCGCAATCATGCCGAGTGGTCGAGCCGCATTGTCTACTTTGGCCCCATGGGCTGCCGCACGGGCTTTTACCTGGTTGTCTTTGGCGAGCTGACGAGCGAGAAGATCTTGCCGCTCGTCCGCGAGCTGTTTGAGTTT
This sequence comes from Collinsella aerofaciens, assembly GCF_015546965.1. Lineage (GTDB taxonomy): Bacteria > Actinomycetota > Coriobacteriia > Coriobacteriales > Coriobacteriaceae > Collinsella > Collinsella aerofaciens_X. The sequence goes on along the minus strand of NZ_JADMUF010000005.1, from coordinate 111,288 downwards.
GTCGCCGACTTTGAGGGCGATGTCCCTGGTGCCGCTCCCGAGGAATGCGGTAACTACCTGGACCAGAACCTTCCTATGGCTAACTGGCTCGCACGCCGTTACCTCGACCGCGACCTGGCCGATATCGACGAGAAGCACCTGCACTATCAGCAGGCGTAAGGGCTTTATCGCCCAAAACGAGCGCATTGGGCGCCTTCGCTTATGCGGGGGCGCCTTTTTGTTGATTGGTCGGGACGAGCGTTCAAAATCGCTCATGTTTGTTCTAGAATGTTCGTATAGTCACATTTACGAACAGGAGTGAACATGCATATCTACTCTGTCAACGATCCCGAGTTCAAATCCTATGGCAACGTTTGGGATGACGTTTCGTCCGAGCTCACGTCGCCCGTGCTCGAGGCGCTCTCTGCCACGCCCATTCCCGAGGGCAGCAAGTACGTAGCAAGTGCGCCGGAGCTCGAGGGCGTCAAGGATGCCGATAAGTTGGGCTTTCTCATGTTTGGTGGCCGTCCCTTCCAGCTCGGCTGGTGCAACGGTCACAACACGCGCCTCAACTGCCTGGAGTACCACCGCGCCAGCGAGTTCAACCTGGGTGCTCGCGATTTTATCCTGCTCGTGGCGCATCGCTGGGAGATCGAGGACGGCAAGCTCGATACCGCGTGCGTCAAGGCGTTCCGCGTGCCGGCGGGCAAGGTTGTCGAGGTTTTCAACACCACGCTCCACTACACGCCGTGCATGGTCGACGAAGGCGGCTTCCAGGTGATGGTGGCGCTGCCGGCGGGCACCAACGGCCCGCGCCCCGAGGCCGCAGCCGACATGCCTGCCACCGGTGACAGCTACTGCTACTGGAAGGCCGACAAGTGGGTCCTCTGCCACGCCGACAGCCCCAAGGCTGCCGAGGGCGGCTACGTAGGTCTCATCGGCAAGAACCTCGACATCACCGTGGACTAGAATCTTCTGTCTCGATCTGTAACATCTAGCGGGCTAAATCGTCTCTACTTGTTACAGATTTAGACAAACCGTAGGGGACAGGCCTAACAATCTCGATCTGTAACACCAGGCCCGGTTTTGGCGACCTAACTGTTACAGATCGAGACAAACCGCCCTACACCACCACAAAGGTGCCTGTCCCCTTTGTGGTGGTTTGGGGCGGCGGTATCAAAAAGTGTCAGGCGGGGGCGGCTGCTGGGCCGCCGTGTGCGAAAAGAAGTATCGGCCCGTGCCGTTGCCGTTGAGCGACGCGTTGTTTGCAGGGATACTGAACCTATGACAACAGCGTGCGAAGGGGTTGATACATGGCTTTCCGTAATGACTTCCTGTGGGGCGGCGCGACGGCTGCCAACCAGTGCGAGGGCGCCTATAACGTGGACGGCCGCGGCCTTGCCAACGTGGACGTGGCTCCGCACGGCCCCGAGCGCTATGCGGTGGTCTCCGGCCAGCGTAAAATGCTCGACTTCGAGGACGGCTATTACTATCCCGCGCAGACCGGCATCGATTTCTATCACCATTACAAGGAGGACATCGCCCTCTTTGCCGAGATGGGCTTTAAGACCTTCCGCATGAGCCTGGCGTGGACCCGCATCTTCCCCAACGGCGACGAGACCGAGCCCAATGAGGCTGGTCTGTCCTTCTACGAGGACGTATTCCGCGAGTGTCAGGCGCACGGCATCGAGCCGCTCGTGACCATCACGCACTTCGACTGCCCGATTCACCTCATCAAGGAGTACGGCGGCTGGCGCAACCGCAAGCTCATCGACTTCTACAAGAACCTCGCGACTACGATCTTCACCCGCTACAAGGGTCTGGTGAAGTACTGGCTCACCTTCAACGAGATCAACATGATCCTGCACCTGCCGTTCATGGGTGCCGGCCCGGTCTTTGAGGAGGGCGAGAACAAGGAGGCCGTCGAGTACCTGGCCGCCCACAACGAGCTCGTCGCCAGCGCGTGGGCAACCAAGATCGCCCACGAGATCGACCCCGAGGTCAAGATCGGCTGCATGCTCGCCGCGGGTAGCTACTACCCCTACAGCTGCCGTCCGGGCGATGTTCGCCAGGCGCAGCTCGACAATCAGGACAACTACTTCTTTGTCGATGTCCAGAGCCGTGGCTACTACCCGGCCTATGCCGTCAAGAAGCTCGAGCGCCTGGGCATCGATGTGGGCATGACCGACGAGGACCGCGAGATCCTGGCCGCCAACACCGTCGACTTCATCAGCTTTAGCTACTACAGCACCCGTTGCTCCGCCGGTGCCGATAACCCCGATGTCGAGCGCACCCAGGGCAACGCCTTCGCCGGCGCCAAGAACCCCTACCTGCAGGAGAGCCAGTGGGGCTGGGCCATCGATCCGCTGGGCTTCCGCATCACCCTCAACGATCTGTACGACCGTTATCAGAAGCCGCTGTTTGTGGTCGAGAACGGCCTGGGCGCCAAGGATGTTGTCGAGGAGGATGGCTCCATCAACGACGACTACCGTATCGACTACCTGCGCCAGCATATCGCCGCGATGCGCGATGCGGTGACCGAGGACGGCGTCGACCTGCTGGGCTACACCACCTGGGGCCCGATCGACCTGGTGTCTGCCGGCACGGGCGAGATGTCCAAGCGCTATGGCTTTATCTATGTGGATCGCGATGATGCGGGCAACGGCACCCTCAAGCGCTCCAAAAAGAAGAGCTTTGACTGGTACAAGAAGGTTATCGCCACCAACGGCGAAGATTTGGCCTAGGCTTTCCCGATAACCGTAGCCTCCTGACCAAGGCGCCCAGCGAGTATGTGCTCGCCGGGCGCCTTGCCGTCTGCGGATTTTGGGACATGTGGCCCGCTTTTTGGGCCCGCCTGTCGGTACACTAAAAGCACTATGGGTACCCGCGAGCGACATATCGGCCACGCGGCCGCCCGATCCGCTCCCGTGGCGGATCCCAGGGGCGGCAGGCTCTTCGCCATGCCGCGATTCCTTGTTGGCATAACACATCAGGTGTACCGCCACCGCGTCTTTGCTATCGCCGGTGTCATCACCGCGCTGTTCCTCATGCTTTTGGCAGTCTTGCCGGCGCTGTTCGCCTTCGACCCCAAACTTTCCAACGCCGTGCCCGCCCATAGCGAGGTGTCCGAAGAGGTCGTGGATGCGCTCGTCCATTCGAGCTCTCTCCCGCTGCTTGTCGCCGCAATAGTATTTTCAATTTGGGGCGTATCGGTCTATCTGCGCTGTTTGGACTATGTGTTGCGCCGCCGCCTTGTTGCCATCGCCACCATCTGCGCCCTGTGGATGATCGAAGTCATTCTCAAGTACAAGTCGTTCACGCCGTTCTATGCCACCGTGCTGTGGTACCTGTACTACGTGCCCATGACGCTCATTCCGCTGCTCTACCAGTTGTGTGGTCTGCGCCTTGCGGGCTTGGAGCAACACCGCCTGGGTCGCCGCTACTGCGCCGCGCTGTGGATTGTGGCCATCCTGCTTATCGGATTTGTGCTCACCAACGATTTTCACCAGCAGGTCTTCCGCTTTGACCGTACGAGCGACACCTGGAGCAACGATTACACGTACGGCTGGGGTTATTTCGCCGTCTTAGTGTGGACGGCCTTTAACTTCGTGGCCTTTTTTATCCTGGTGGGCCGGTCCTCGTCCTTTCGCATCCAGCGTTTCTCGGGTACGGCGGCGCTCGTACTGCTGGGTGGCGCATTCTTTGCCGTCTCGTATGCGTTGCGCGTGCCCTGGGCATGGAGGCTCAACTTTTCGCTCGTCTATTGCGCCCTGTGCGTGGTGGCGATGGAAATCTGTCTCGATTGCGGTGTCATTCCGTCATATCACGGCATCGCCGGTATTTTCGGCACCTTGCCGCTTGACCTCAAAGTTCTAACGCGCGACCTGCAGGAAGTCCATGCCACGCCAGTGTCAAAGCCAATGCCGGTAGGCGTGCGCGAGGAGTTGCGGGTCCAGGAGCGCGGGCGCGCCCATGCCTTTGCCGTGGCGTCCGATCCCGATGTAATGTACCGTGCCTTCCCACTGCTGGGCGGATCGGCCCTGCTTGCCCAAGACGTGTCGGAGCTCAACGAGCTTAACCGTGAGCTGGCACATCGTCGCATGGAGTTGCAGCGTCAAAACGAGCTGCTCGCCGCCGACTACGACCTTAAGACGCATTTGGCAGATCAAGAGGCCGAGACCTTGTTGGTCCAAGACGTGGACCAAGCGCTTGCCCGCGCGCTCGAAGGGATGTACGACCTGCTGAGCTCGCTGCCGCCGTTGACCGACGAAGCGTCTTCGCACGAGCGCTACCGCATGCTGCAGCGCGCCAAGATGCTCGTCGCCTATTGCAAGCGCAAGGGGTCGCTCACGTTGGCACAGCACGGGGAGAGCGGTTTTGATCGCGACCGCATTCAGCTCATTGCCAACGAGCTCGCAAGCGACCTGCGCACCATCGATATCGATTGCGCCTCGATTATCGCCATACGGCGCCCGTTGCACGCCAGTACGGTAAGCGCCCTGTACGACTGCGTGTATGACTTTGCGTTTTTTGCCTACACCACCGACCATCCGGCGCTTATGTATCACTTGGGCGACCATGATCGATGCAGTGTCGAGCTGCGCGCCACGCTTTTTTCCAACGATGATGCAGATCTTTCGCAGACGCCCGCTGCGCAAGAGCTCGAAAGCGCTTTGCAAGGGCGCAACGTGGCATATCGCCTTGAGGGCGAGCCCGGCCAGCTGCGCATGATCGTCTTGATGCCGAGGGCGGGTGAGTGACGATGCAGATTTCGCTTATTCTTCCCCAAATCGTTGCGCTCGATGTTGTCTTTGCCCTGGCTGCGTGCCTGCAGACGATCCACGTCCCGCTCATTTCATCGCGCCGCTCGTCCTATAACCGTAAGGTGATTTGCGCCTACGAGGCGAGCCTTGTGCTTCATCTGATGATTTCGGCGCTCATCTTGTTCGCGTCGTCTGGCTCGTATCTGGTGGCGCCGCTTGACGTTTGCGCCAGGGCAATGGGCGGAGCGCTGTGGCTCAATGCCGTGATCTTTGCCTACGGCGTGGTGCTTATGGTGCACTATCGTCGTCCAGTCATGCTGGCCGAGCTGCTGCTCATTGCCGCCGTGACACCGCCGGTGGTGCTTGCCATGGGCTCGGCGTGGACCGTTGTCCTTATCGCGGAGGGAGCGTTTTTCCTGTTCCGCTCCATTGCGGCGCTCTTGATGGACGTCCGTAACCGCCAGGAGGATATCACCATGTTCTCGACGATCGAGACCATCAACGTGATTCCCGTGGGCATCCTGTATCTAGACCCGAGGGGCCGTCCGCTGCTCATGAACCGCTGCATGCGAAAAAACCTGGTGGAGCTTCATATGCCCACCGACCTAGGCGATATGAGCGGAACATGGAACGACCTGCGCAAACTCAGCATGCAAATGCCCGAAAGCAGCCAGAACCGCGTGCGTATTAGTCTGGACCGTTTTGGTGAGGCGCGCGTTGTGGTCGAGGTTTCTCCCGCCGAGATTCGCTTGTTTGTGCACGATGACGTTATGGTTTCGGGCCGCCTCTTCGAGCGCATTATCGGTCTGGATGTAACAGAGTATGCGCATGCTCATGATCGCCTGGCGTAAGCCAACCACCTGCTTGAGCTTGCGGGCCAAGAGCTCCAAGCCCAGATCGAAGAAGTCAAAAAAGTTGCTGACAATGCGGCCTATCTGCGTATGCGAGCTCGCGTGCACGACGTGATCGGGCAGCGCCTGTCCATCCTCCATCGTTATCTGGAGGAGGGGCGCTTGGACGACGAGTCGCTCGAGCAGATTGACCCGCTGCTGCGCTCAATCGCTGCCGATCTGCGCAGCGGGGGCGACGCCGAACCGGCAGAACAACTGGGCGATATCGTCCATGCCTTTGGCCTGGTGAGCGTGCAGATCGATGTGGAGGGCGAGCTGCCAAGCGACGCGCGTATCGCCGCAGCCTTTCTGCAGATTATCCGCGAAGCCTCGACCAATGCCACCAAGCATGCACAGGCCCATCAGGTCCATGTGCGCCTGCGGCAGGAGACGTCGGAAGACGGCGCTGTTGCGCGGATGGCCGTTTCTAACGACGGCGCGCCTGCACCCGTATCGTATCGCGAGGGAACGGGTATCCCAGGTATGAGGCATGTCGCACAGAATCTGGGCGGCAGCCTGGAAGTCCACACCGCCCCGCCCTTCACGCTTACGGTGTCCATCCCGCTCGCCTCCAACGCCACGGCCCAAAGGAGAAGCTCATGATCCGCGTGTTAATCGTCGAAGACCAGGCTATCTTGCGCGAGAGCCTGGCGCGTTCCGTGGGCGACCAGCCCGACATGACCGTTGTCGCCGCGATCGCCGACGCCTCGGATGCCTTGGACGTTGTGCTCAAGGAGCGTCCGGACATGATACTGATGGATGTGTGCACCGAGCACGATTCCAACGGCATCGTGGCGGCGGCGCGCATCAAGGAGCAACTGCCCGAGTGTCGCATCATTATCATGACCGGCATGCCCGAGATCACCTTTGTCGATCAGGCCCGCGAGGCGGGCGTCGACAGCTTTGTGTACAAGAACGTCGGTATCGACGAGCTGTTCGCCGTGATGCGCTCCACGCTGGCGGGCTATTGCACGTTTCCCAAGCCGCCCGAGAGCATTTTTTCGGGCACGGCGGCCCTCGACGATGTCGAGCTGTCGATTTTGCGCCTTGCCTGCGAGGGCAAGAGCCGCCGCGAGATCGCGGCCGAGCTGTTTATGAGCGAGGGAACCATCAAACGCCGCATTTCGGAGATCCTCAACAAGACCGGCTACGACAACATCATGCGCCTGGCCGTGCGCGCAGTAACGGAGGGCAGCATCGTTCCCAACATGGAGCGCTAACGCTCGTTACGCATCGGCATAAAGCGGCGGGGCCGCAGGATCATTTCCTGCGGCCCCGCCTGGCATGTGCGCGGATGTGTCCGCCAATCCGCGGCTGATGTTACGTGCCGTTACGCGATGGTTGCGCTGTAGGAGGCGACGTCCTCGTAGGAATCGGTCAGGTAGGCGTCGATGCCGATTGTCGTGTTGACTAGGTCGTCAAGACTATCGAGCGTGCCCTTCGAGAAGGTGAATTCCTCGGTGGCGTTGGTGCCGGGCATCAGGTGAGCCGAGAACCAGGGTTCCTTCATGGTGCCGTTGACGTTGGTCTTGCCGGAGGGAGCGTAGAAGGTCAGGTCCTTGTCGCTCTTGTTGGTGATGTTGACGACAAAGCCGATGTCGCCCCAGTCATCCTTGAACTTTTCGGTGATGGTGATGGTGCACAGATCGTCATCGGCGACAGTGACGGCGGGGGAGATTTCAATCTTCTGGACGTCGTCGTCTTCGACGGCCTCGTCGATCTCTTCTTCCTTCTCGGCCGCCTCGCGATCCTTCTTCACCGTACCGGACAGGTCCTTGTCGGACTTGGTAAAGACAAGATTGCCGTCATCTTCTTCGAGGATGAGTTTGCCGTCCTTGAGCTTCATGTCATGCGACTCGTCTTCGGCGGTGATGGTTACGGTGGTGCCGTCCTTTGCCTCCCATTTAAGGTCGACGACTTCAAGGAACAGGTCGAGGGCGCCTGTACCGTCCTCATCGAGAATCAGGACGCAGTGGACACCCCAATCCTCGAGCATCTTCATGTACTCATCGGTCAGCTCTTCGCCCTCCATGGTTCCACCTGAGAGTTCCCAGCTGCCGACGAAGTTGGCCTTGGGGTCTTTGCCGCCGCCGCTGCAGCCCGTCAGGGCAAAGGCGAGCGCCAGGATGCATGTCAGGAATGCGAGTACGGACTTTTTGAACGTTGTCTTCATGGTGTCCTCCTTCATCGAACGAAACCCATAGAAGCAAATGCGGGGGTGGCGGATCCCCCGCCAATTACCAGATAGAGGGGCTAGGGCCTGGGCGTTCCACAGTTGCTGCAGAACTTGCCGCCGTTTTCGCTGCCGCAGTTGGGGCAGAACCACTTGGTCGGTGCCGGGGCGGGTGCGGGACTGCCACACTCGGGGCAGAACTTGCCGGTGTTGGTGGCGCCGCAGCTGCAGGTCCACGTGCCGGCCGCGGGGGCGGCGGGTGCCGGTGCGGGGGCAGGTGCCGGAGCCGGCTGCGGGGCGGCCTGCTGCTGTGCCTGGCCGGCGGCGAACAGCTGACTGGCATTCATGCCGCCCATGCCACCTGCCATGCCCATGCCCATAAAGCCGGCCATCGCGCCGTTGGGGTTGGCGGCTGCCGCGCGCATCGCGTCGCTCTGGGCGCTGGCGATGTTGGCAGCTGCCATGGTGGGATCGCGCATGACTGCGGCCTTCTGCAGGTCCTTGATCATCTGCTCGTCTTCTTGCGAGGCGGCGATGGAGTTGACGCCAAAGCTCACGATCTCAACGCCGCGCAGGTCGCGCCAGTCGGCGGAGAGGACTTCGTTGAGCGCGTGGGCGAGCTCGGTGGTGTGGCCGGGGATGGCGCTGTAGCGAATGCCCATCTCCGAGATCTTGGCAAAGGCGGGCTGCAGGGCGGTGAGCAGCTCGGACTTAAGCTGGCTGTCGATCTGGTCGCGCGTATAGCTATCGGTCACGTTGCCGCACACGTTGGTGTAGAACAACAGCGGGTTGGTGATGCGGTACGAATACTCGCCATTGCAGCGCACGGAGATGTCGACGTCCAGGCCGATGTTGTTGTCGACCACGCGGAAGGGCACGGGCGAGGCGGTGCCGTACTTGTTGCCGATGATTTCCTTGGTGTTGATGAAGTAGACGCGCTGGTCCTTACCTGCGTCGCCGCCAAAGGTAAAGCGGCTGCCGATATTGGCGAACGTCTCCTTGATGGAGTCGCCCAGGTTGCCGCTAAAGACGCTCGGCTCGCTGCCGGTGTCAAAGACGAACTCGCCGGGCTCCAGCGCGACCTCGATGATCTTGCCGTTTTGCACCACGAGCATGCCCTGGCCGTCGTTGACGGCGATGACGGAGCCGTTGGAGATGACGTTGTCCTCGCCGCGCGTGTTGGAGCTGCGGCCACCGGTGCGCTTGCTGCCCTTGCAGGCCAAGACGTCGGCAGGCATCGATTCGCAATAGATAAATTCCTTCCACTGGTCGGCCATGACGCCGCCGGCAGCACCCAATCCAGCTTTCAAGAGTCCCATGGTGATCTTCCTTTCTCGTCAAAGGCCGGGTGATATTGGTCAGAATGGCTAGTCGTCCTTGTTGTCCTTCATGACAACCGTGGTTTCGGTATGGCTAAAGGTGTCGTGCTTCTCGGTCAGGTCGAGGTCTCCACAGTAGTAGTCGGCGTGGGTTGCCTCGTTGGCTGTCTTGAGCTGGCCGACCAGCAGCACGTCTGCGATAATCACGATGATCAGCGGCGCGACGATGTTGATGAGGATGCCCTCGATGTCAAAGGCGAGGTAATCCGGATCGAAGGCGTTCTCACCCATGAAGAGGATCTGGGAGAGGACAAATCCGATCGCAAAGAACAGCACCGAGGCGATGACGAGCTTGGGCTTGGAGCAGGGGAGCTCGCCGACCATGCGGCCGGTTTGGCCGTTCATGGCAAACAGGTAGCTCTTGCCGTTCCACGAGGTAGAGAGCATCCACACAGGGAACAGGGCATAATCGCTGTTTTCCCAGGTGTAGTCGAGCTGCTTGCTTTCGACCGTGGCGTCGTCGTACTCGTCGATGACGGTCTCGCGCAGGGCTGAGATCGTGCTCTCCTCCATACGACGCTCGGCGCGCGCCTTGCAGGTCTCGCAATCCTCGTCATAGCGGTTGGCGATGTAGCCGGGCATATAAGCGACCGAGAACGGGCGCAGCGCGTCGTAGTCAAACGGCTCGATGGCGTCCATATGGCCGTCGGGCATCTTGGACGATCCGTCGACGGGCACGCGCTCAAACGAGATATTGCCCTTACGGTAGGCGTCGTAGTGGTCGGTGGTCGTGACGGTGCGGTCGGATTCCTCGGTTACGGTCTCGTTGGTTGCGTCAAAGTACACTTCGCCGTCCACGTGGGCGCCGTAGAGCCAAAACGGCACGTAAACGCCTTGGACCTCGTCGATGTGGTTGCCGGTGACAAAGCTCTTGGGCAGCAGGATTTTGCCCTTGTAGTGCTCCTTGAGCGCGGCCAAGACATCGTCGCGACCGAGTTTAAATGGAATCACCAGGTCAGGGGAGAAGTCGCCCGAGAGTTGACCGGGTGCCACGGCGGGGTTGCCGCAGTACGGGCAGGTGGAGACGGCGACGGTGCCGTCCGAGATCAGCTCGGCGCCACACGACGAACAGATATAGCCGGCGTTTTGGGCCAGTTCCTGCACCGCATCGTCGGATGCGGGCTTGGATGTTGCGGCTGCCGCATCGGCTTTGGCATCTGCCTTGTCCTGGCGCTCGCGATAGAGAGCCTCGACCTCTTCGACTTCAAAGCGCGAGTCGCAGTAGTCGCAGACAAGCTTTTGCTCGGCGCTGGCAAAATGCAGCGGGCCGCCACAGGCAGGGCACTGATAGTTAACGCTTTCGAAGGCCATGATCGGTCCTTTCCGTGCCGGGGGCTAGGCGCCGATGGCGCCGCCGCAGTATTCGCAGCGCCCACTGGCATCGGGAATGGTGGTGGCGCCGCAGAAGGGGCAGGTCACCGCAGTCTTGGGGGCCTTGGCGGCAACGACGCTATCGCGCGTCTCCTGACGCAGCTGCACCAGCGCATCGCGGACTTCGGTTGCCTGGCGCTTAGCCTCGCGATATTCGATGGAGCCGCGCTGATCGATGGTGGAGTCGTTCACGCGCAGGTCAATCTCGGTAAAGTACGGCGTGTTGACGTGGATGGTCAGATTGAAGTCGTAATCCAGGTCGTAGCGCGGCGGGTCATAACTCTCACGCTCGCCGTCCTTGGTCTCGCGATAGATCTCGGTGCGGTGCTCGTCGATATCCATATCGCAGCCGAGCACCTGCGAAAACTCGATGATGTCGGGGTTGGCGTCGCGCCAGCGCGTCTGCGAGGTAATGATCAGCAGGCCCGCGTCCTCGTCGAGCATGATATTGGTGCGCCCGGCCGAGAGCGTGCGCGTGGGATTGAACGATGCCAGGCGCTCGGCATTGGCCTCGCGATAGGCGAGCTGCTCGCGAATGTCGTCCGCGGTGCTAGAGCGATAACCGCCAAAGAAGGGAGAGAGCTTGCCGACGCATTCTTTGCACAGGTAGCCTTCATTGATCTTGGTCTTACCTAGAAGTCCCAGCTCGGTACCGCAAATCGCGCACTCTTTCTTCTCGAACATCTTGTCAAAGAAGCCCATGGTTGCCTCCCATCAACAGGTAGCGTGTGTCACTTTTGATGATGGGGGAGTGCGCGATCCTTCGCGATACCCAGACGGCTCAAGGAGTCTCCACAACTGGGACACATGGCCCATTTTTCATCCGGCACATAGGGACACTCTTTGCCGCGGGTAGTCATTGGGCACTCATTGGGGACGTACTTAAATGAGTGGTAGTTGGAGACACTCCTGGCCGAGCTAGAGGTCGCGCGCGTCCCTTCTGGTCCATGCGGCTCAAAATCGCGGCGTGATGTGGACGGCTGGGGTCGAATTGGCAGCATTTCGAGCCTGGCTTCGATATTGAGACTGGTTCTTTATTAAAATAGATTTCCAGACAATTGAGCGGCTGGGGGTTAACCATGAGGGGCATGGGAGACACAACCGCATATTTGCGTCGGGGCATTCGGGAGATTATATGCCTGGCGCTGTTCTTCTTCACGTTTTTGGCGTGCGAGTATCTTTTTGATGTGCGCATGGCCGAGTTCGTGTCTCCGAACGAGGTCGTTATTTATGAGAGCCTTGTCATCGGCGCGAGCGTGATTGGCTTTTTTGTGCGTCCCATTCTGTACTATCGCCGTCCCCATGCTATCGACGCAACGAGTGACGTCACGGGCGTTTTGCTGGTGGCGGCATTGCTGCTGTTGATTATGGCGGTTCAGGTTGAGGTGGTAATTGCCGGCGGTTTGGTGGCGTGCTGCGCGCTGGGCTACTGCGGATCGACTGCCCATGCAAATTTTGCGAGGCGCTTTGCGCGAACGCCCTGCTTGGCGCGCGCCGCCGCACTTTCTTACGCCATGGGCGTTCTGGTGCAGGTTCTCAACCACATGGTGATGCCTGTCGGCATTCCTCAGCAGGCTGTTCTGGTCGTCTGTGCGATCGCGCAGGTGGCGTTGCTCCACGGTGCCCGACGCGCCAAGCTGCGCGACGAGTCCGACCCCAACTTTGAACCCAGTGCTGCCGGGCTTTCGGTAGATGCTCTGGAATATGGCGCCAAGTGGCATGACGATCCCGAGGCAAAGGCGGCATTCCGTCGCGCCGTAGTTCGCCTGACCGTGGCGACGGCGTATCTTTCCAGCGTATTCGCCGCTCTCAACGCGGGCTTCACGACCCTGCATGCTGTCGGAGCCGTCGATTTAGGCGATTGGCCGCGCCTGCTGCTTGTCGTGAGCTCGTTGGTCGCTGGCGCACTATTTGACCTGCACGGCCGCTCGTATATGAATATCGGCATGACATGTGCCGCCATACTGTCCACACTTTCGTTCTTTGTGCTCATCGTCGATGGCAATGGCGGCAACGAGCTTGCTGCCACGATCATCTTTTATCTGGGCTCGGGCTTTTTCGTGGTGTTCTTTACCACAAAATATGCCGCCGTCTCGCTCTATGCGCGCTGGTCATATTTTTGGCCGTGCATGGGTCGCGTCGTCAACAACGTGTGCTCGATGCTCGTGACGGCGCCGGCGGTGGCGATCATCTCGAGTCAAAACGTGCTGGCTGCGGTCGGTGCGGCGCTCGTGATGTTTGTGGGCATTGCGATTACGCTGCTGGGGCAGTTGGGGCAACGAGACGATGCTGCCGTGATGCAGGATGGCCTGCCGCTTGCCACCGACGATCTTGGTGGGGATCTTGCGCCCACATGCTCCGACCCCGAGCCCGTGGAGGCAGCGGAGCTCACGTCCGATGAACGCCTCGATGCTTTCGTCGCCACCTTTGGGCTTACAGAGCGCGAGCGCGATATTCTTGAGGTATTGGTCGCTTCGGACCAGAGCGTTCAGGACATCGCCACAACGCTCTTCCTTTCGCGCTCCACGCTCTATCGTCACATTTCCTCGATTAACAAAAAGACCGGCACCGCCTCGCGTGTGGCCCTTATCAACTTCTTCTGGTCCTGGACGCCCAAGGACTAGCTAATTTTCCAATAAGTTGCGGTGGAATAGTCCCTAAATTAAAGTCACGGGGCTTTAAACAGGAACTATTCCACCGCAACTGCTGGGGGGATAGACTGCGGCGGCAGAGGCAACGGCAGCGGCGTCGGCAGCTGTGGTAGCGGTAACGGCAGCTGGCAGGGTGCTTTCCGCCTGCTTGCTACAGCAGCTCGCCGTGGCGTGCAATGTAGCGGCGCTTTGCCAGCTGAGTGAGCGCGATGTAGGCGGTGACGATGCCGACGAGCAGCGCGAAAAAGCTCGCGGGCGGCGCCATGAGGCCGAGCGCATCGGCGATGGGGCTTGCCGGCAGCCAGGTGACGAGCGCCAGGCCCAGCACGGTAAGAACGCACAATGCGGGCGCGGCGTGGTCGCGCGGGCTCGGCAGATGCGGGGAGCGCAGCATGTGGACCACGAGTGTCTGCGACCACATGGACTCGACAAACCAGCCGCTCTGGAAGAGCGCAGCAAAGGTCGCCATACCCGCGACGTCGCCCGCGGCGGCAAGCTCGGACCAGCTTGCGTCCACGGCGGCGGGGCACACGACAAAGAAGAGCGCGGCGAAGGTCACGATGTCAAACAGCGAGCTCATGGGGCCCAGCTCGAGCATAAAGCCCTTGATGGACGCGGCGTCCCAGGCACGCGGGCGGGCAGTCCAGGCGTCATCGACGGTGTCCCACGGCAGTGCGATGCACACGATCTCGTAGACCAGCGACAGCAGCACCAGCTGCAGGGCGCTCATGGGCAAAAACGGCAAGAACAGGCTCGCGACGGTCACGGACAGCACATTGCCAAAGTTGGAGCTCACCGTGGTCTTGAGGTACTTGAGCAGGTTGCCGTAGGTGCGGCGGCCTTCGATGATGCCGCGCTCGAGCACGCCCAGGTCCTTCTGAAGCAAGATGATATCGGCGGATTCCTTGGCAATATCGACGGCCGAATCGACCGAGATGCCGCAATCGCTCGCACGCATGGCGGCGGCGTCGTTGATGCCGTCGCCCATAAAGCCCACGGTGTGGCCGAGCATCTCGCGCATGACACGTACCAGGCGCGCCTTCTGCAGCGGCGAGAGCTTGGCGAAGAGGTTGGTTTTCTCGGCGCGCTCGGCAAGTTCGGCGTCATCGAGCGCATCGATCTCGGAGCCGAGCAAGACGTTGCTCGCATCGATACCAATCTGCTCGCAGACGGTGGCGGCGACGCGGTCGTTGTCGCCGGTTAGGACCTTGACCGCCACGCCCTTGGCCTCGAGGGTGGCGACGGCGCCCGCGGCACTTGCTTTGGGCGGATCGAGGAAGGCCAAAAAGCCCATCAGCACCATGTCGCACTCGTCGGCGATTCCAAACTCGCCCACGCAGCGCGGATTGGTCTTCTGCGCCACGGCAATTACGCGTAGGCCCTCGGCGTTAAGTCCGGCGACCTGCTTGCGAATCTGGGCGAGCTTCTCGTCGGTGAGCGGCTGAGCGATGCCATCGACCTCGACAAAGGAGCAGATCTCGAGCATTTCCTCGGCAGCGCCCTTGGTAACCATCTGGGTTTTGCCTTGGGCGTCGGCGACAACTACGCTCAGGCGGCGGCGCGAGAAATCGAAGGGAACCTCGTCGACCTTGGTATAGCGGTCGCGCAGACTCTGGCCCAGCATAGAATCGGGCACGACGGTCGAGGGCGTCACATCGGCACGGTCGATTACGGCCAGGTCGATAAGGTTTTTGAGGCCGGTTTGGAAGAAGCTATTCAAAAATGCATGGCGCAGCACGCGTGCGTCTTCGTTGCCGTCGGTGCTGAGATAGCGCTCGAGCACGATGCGGTCTTCGGTGAGGGTGCCGGTCTTGTCGCAGCACAGGACGTCCATCGCGCCGAGGTTTTGAATCGCCGGCAGCTCCATGACGATAACCTGGCGACGGGCGAGGTCTTTGGCGCCCTGCGATAGGCTCGTGGTCACGATAACGGGAAGCATCTGCGGCGTGATGCCCACGGCCACGCTCGTGGCGAACAGCAGCGCGTCGATGACGTTGCCCTTGGTGGTGGCGTTGATGGCAAAGACGGCCGGCGCCATAACGAGCATGAGGCGTACGAGCAACATGGAGACGCTCGAGACGCCGCGATCAAACGCGTTCTTTTCGCCGCGCCCGTTGAGCATCTTGGCGATGCCGCCCAGGTAGGTGTCCGAGCCGGTGGCAACGACAAGCGCCATGGCGGTGCCGTTTTGCACGGAGGTGCCGGTAAAGACGATGTTCTTGCAGGCGGAGAGTGGCAGTGCGGAGCCGTCGGCGCCCTCGACGACGGTGACGGCGGTGGTCTTCTCGACGGCCTCGCTCTCGCCGGTGAGTGCGGACTCGATCACAAACAGGTCGCGCGCGGTGATGATGCGGGCATCTGCCGGCACCATATCGCCGGCAGAGAGGCGGATTACATCGCCGGGGACGAGCTCGTCGAAGGGGATCTCGATGCGCTCGCCGTCGCGCAGAGCAGTGCAGGTGTTGGAGACCAGGTCCTTAAGGGCCTCGGCCGCATTGCCGCTGCGGGCTTCCTGGATAAACTTCATGCCGCCCGATACCAGCAGCATGATGCCGATGACGATGACCGTGGAGGGGTCGCGCTGCGGTTCGGGCACGGCGAGCACGTCGATGTAGAGCGAGACCAGCGCGAGCGCGGCGAGGATGCCGGCGAAGGGATCGATGAACGCGTCGGCGATGCGGCGGGCGAGCGTTTTGGTCGTTGCCTCGATGGTGTTGGGGCCGACGGCGTTCAGGCGCTCGGTTGCCTGCTCGACGGTGAGGCCGTTTGCCGTGGCGTCAAGCAGTACGAGGGCGTCCTCTGCACTATGGGTGGCGGCGAATATGGTGTTCTTGGACAGGCCGGTATGAGCGGCAGGGCGCGCCGTGCGGCGGCGCTTGGAGATGGCTTCGAGTACCGTGACGGTTTTGAGCATCAGCATAGGGTCCTCCTTGTTGAAGGGAGTTAGCGTACGTGTCGTATTTGCTTCAAAAAACCTAGATGTCGCTCACGTCAAGCTCTTGAGCCCACAAAGGGTGCAGCGCGCCTTTGTGGTGGTTTTGGCGATCTGCCGGTGGCGTTTATGCGTGTGCGGAGTCCTCGCGGCGTGCCGAGGGCGACATACAGGTTTTTCGACTAGGACTGCCTTCCATGGCACACCTCCTAAAGGCTGAGCGCAGCGCGCTTTGGGTATCTCGTACCCCTTTTTAATCCGCCCGTATTCTTGATGAGGGGGTTTGCCATGTCAACCCCATTGTTCGGAAAACCATTCCCCCTGACAAAGCCTTTACAGAATGCCGTGGCTCCAAAGCGTGCCCGCATCGATGCCTTGCCTGCGCTAAACTGAAGAGCACGTACGCAATTACGAGAGGAGCCCGCATGGAGGCTTACAAGCAAGAGTTCATCAAGTTCATGGTCGAGTCCGACGTTCTTAAGTTCGGCAGCTTTACGCTCAAGAGCGGCCGTCAGTCCCCGTTCTTTATGAACGCCGGCGCTTACGTGACGGGCTATCAGCTCAAGAAGCTGGGCGAGTATTACGCCCAGGCCATCCACGATAACTTTGGCGACGACTTTGACGTCCTGTTTGGGCCGGCCTACAAGGGTATTCCGCTGGCCGTCGTGACCGCAATTGCCTACCACGAGCTGTACGGCAAGGAGGTCAAGTACTGCTGCGACCGCAAGGAGGCCAAGGACCACGGTGCCGATAAGGGCAACCTGCTGGGTTATGAGCCCAAGGACGGCGACCGCGTGGTCATGGTCGAGGACGTTACCACCAGCGGCAAGTCCATCGACGAGACCTATCCCAAGGTCAAGGCTGCTGCCGATGTCGAGATCAAGGGCCTGATCGTGTCCCTCAACCGCATGGAGGTCGGCAAGGGCGGTGTGACCACCGCTCAGAAGGAGATCGAGGCCAAGTACGGTTTCCCCGTCGCGAGCATCGTCTCCATGACCGAGGTCGTCGAGACTCTCTACAACCACGAGATCGACGGCAAGGTCGTCATCGATGACGAGCTCAAGGCCGCCATCGATGCCTACTACGAGCAGTACGGAGCCCGAGAGTAGTTACGGCGTTTTACCAAACGCCGTAACCGGCCGACGCTGTGCGCCGTCCAGGGCGACAATTTGTCATTCAAAAGGCGAGGCATGACCAGAAGGTCTATGCCTCGCCTTTTTCATGCCAACTTGTCGCCCTGGACGTCGCTCGCTGTCCGTCCTCTACCTGCGGCGTCGTCTTGCTCCGAATGCGGCCCGTTCGCTCATATGACCCAATCCGCTGTCAAGAGCCACAATGGCCCCGCCGACCGCTTGCAATCGGTCGGCGGGGCCTGCCGTTGAACCCGTCCCGGTCCGCCCCCGGCATGTCGTCGACGCCTTCGGCTCAGTCTCATATCCGCGGATACCGTTCTGTCGGCCCGCACTCCATTCCTTCGGCGGGGTTCCCCAACTCTGTCTAGGCGCATGCGGAGGGCTCCGCGCGCACAGCGAAATAGGGGGTGTCCCCGAAGGCCGCCCGGCTCGCCGGGACGGGGGCTATGTCTATTCCGCGCCCTCCCGGCACATCATGCCGAGGGCCCAGAGCCACCTCACGAGCTCGGCCGCGGTGGCCGCGTTGGCCTTCGCCGCGGGCATGCCGCGGGCGAGCATCTCCTCGCGCCGCCGCAGGAGCCGCTCGGACCCCTTCCTCCCGTGCATCCTTATCTCGAGGGGCACGCCCGTGTCCCTCGGCATGAGCTTCGGCTGGTGCCGCGCCGCGGCGTAGCACCATGAGCCCTCGACGGCCAGCTTCCTCACGAGCGCGTTGCCCGCGCCGCTGATTCCGCCGAGCCGGACGGAGTCGCCGCTCGACCTCTGGCTCGGCGCGAGGCCGAAGTAGGCCGTGACCTGCCTTCCGGAGCGGAACCTCGTGAAGTCGCCGACCTCGGCCGAGAAGGCCGCGGCCAGCGCGAAGGCGCAGCCCTTGATCGACTGGAGGGCGGCCACCTCCGCGGCGATCGGGCTGGCATCCACGGCCGCCCTGTACTCGGAGAGCAGGTCCGACCGGGCCTCCGCCGCGGCCTCGACCTCGTTCCTTAGGGCGGCGAGCGTCCGAATCCCGCCATCGTCCTCCGGCCTGACCTTGTCGAGCCACCTCAGGAAGTCGTAGGTCCAGTACTTCCTCGGGTTGCCGGCGGGCGTGGTGCCGCCGTAGGCGTACCCGCGCTTTCCTAGGAAGGCGAGCAGCCGCTGCTTGGCGGTCGCCAGGCGCGCGGTCGCCCCGTCGTAGGCGCCGGCGAGGTCCCTGATGCCCTCGATCTCGGGGGAGGGGACCCATACGGGGGAGATGTCGTGGGCGAGTATCGCCTTGGCCATCCTGGCGGCGTCGTTCCTGTCGTTCTTCGAGGCCGAGTCGGCGGCCGACCTGGGGATCTTCGAGACCGCGGCGACGACGCACTCGACGCCGAGGCCGGCGAGCTCCCGCTGCGGGGCGAAGCCGAGGTAGCCGCTCTCGTAGGCCGCGAGCGAAGGTCCCGGGAACCCATCCATCCACCCGGCGATCTCGCCCCAGGGGTTGCCGGGGAACCTCCTCGTCACGGCCTCGCCCGTCTCCGCGTCGAGCGCGCAGACGGTGGTGGACCTGAGGTGTACGTCCATTCCGAAGGCGGTAGAATATCTAGGCACGGGAGCCTCCCAACCTCGTTGCGGCGCGGCTGCGCCTCTGGCACTTCAACAACATTGTCGCAGCCCCGACCCGCGGTCACGAGCGGGGGCTCCTGTCGTTTCCGTGCCCCTGGATTGGGTCATAGTGTCTGTCGTTGCCGAAACATCGGCGATGCCGGACTAGTCATTGGGGACGTTCTTAAATGACTACTCAGGAATGAGCGTGGATAATCTCCCGTTTTTGGCCTGTGTGCGGGCTCAAAGTGGGAGATTATCCGCGCTCGCTTTAATTTGCCTGGGCTGCGATGCCTATCTAATCGGCTCGGCGTCTTCCCTGAGAATCGAAAGATACTCTTCATACCCGTACTGCCGGTATCTCTGTCTTGACTCGTCGAGCGGACGGAGGATACCCAATTCTTCAAATGATTTGACGAGCGAGCTCGCGGTACTCCTGCCGATATCGAGTTGGGCAGCGATGAATGCGGTGTCGACGATAGGGTGCTCTTCAAGAATGCCCAACAGCCTTTGCCCGTTTGCAGCAGTCCTTCCGAGATTTTCGGTAATGGTTGCTGTGGAACGGTTATGGAGGTCAACAAGGTTTTTTAAAGACCCTACCGAGTCCTTCGCACTCTCGAGAAGACTGTTGCAGAAAAACTCTATCCATTCCTCGTAAGTGCCTCTCTCCCTTACGGATGTGAGCTGTCGGTAGTACTCGCTTCGATTTTTCTTGAACTGGAACGATGGATAGAACAAGCAAGAATGAAGAACGCCATCATTGATGAGCATAAGTGTAATGAGAAGCCTGCCCAGGCGACCGTTTCCGTCTAGGAATGGATGGGCAGTTTCAAATTGGTAATGGACGAGCGCCGCCCGCACAATCGGATCTATTTCGACTTGAGGCTCATTGATAAAGCGTTCGAGGTCCTGAAGCGTGTTGCTCAAATCTTCAATGTTTGGAGGGACAAACGATGCGGTTGCAATGGTGCAACCTGAGGGGCCAATCCAGTTTTGTGAGGAGCGCAGCTCGCCAGGATTTTTCTCCGTTCCGCGCACTCCGTCCAGCAGGACCGCATGAACTTGCCTAAGAAGTCTCGTGCACAAGGGCATCTTTTTGAGCAGTTCTACGCCGCGGTCGACAGCACGGATGTAATTCACGACGTCTGCGACATCTTTATGATGGAGTTGTGTTTGCGATGGACTAAGTAGGTCGTCAAACGTGCACTGGGTTCCCTCAATTTGCGAAGAAAGGAGTGCCTCTTTGCGCACGTACATTGTCAGATACATGTCGGCGTTGGGAACAAAGTAGAGCATGCCTTCAAGCTCTCCAAGCTTTCGTGAGCATGCGGAAAGCGTGCGATGGGTTTCCTCGGTGAGGTTTAGCTGCCTCAATGATTGCAAGGGCGTTGGAAAAAACGAATAGTAAGCCAATTTCCCCGATAGATTATTGCGGAGCGTTCCCTGGCCGTTCTCCTCGATTTGCATCGCGCCCTCCATATCTTTAGTGCCGGAAACTCGTTATTAGGCTAATCATATCAATTCTAATAACGAGTTTAAGGATTAAATAGTTATTAGAATTGATGTAAACAATCTAATGATGAGAAGTCGTTATTACTTGACCATGGAGCTCAGCTTGGTACAAGGGGGTCATCCAAAATGAACGTGGATAATCTCCCGTTTTTGGCTCGGTGACGGCCTCAAAGTGGGAGATTATCCACGCTCGTTAGTTAAGCGTCCGAAAATCCACACTCGCCAAACCTACCAAAAAGGGATGGGTTTATTTTGGCACGTTTCGGTCGGTATCAGGAAGTGTCAGGGACGGGGCGGCGGCAGGACTCGAGAGCGAAAAGAAGTATCGGGCTTGGTGCGCCCGCTTCTGCACGTCCCGTGCGCAGGCGATGCTCGGCTTATCGACCCGCGATGCAAAGGAGATGCTCATCCCACGAGCACTACCGGGAAGGGCTTGCGATTCGAGCCCTCGCCTTAGTATTTTGGTCATTTAGCACTATAATCACCATAGGCATGCGCATAACGTTGCGCTTAATCAAGAGGAGAAAACGTATGGGTCTGTTTGACATGTTCAAGAAGAAGGCTGAGCCCGCGGCTGCCGCTGCCCCGGCCTCCATCTCTGCTTCTGCCGGCGCCGACGTGCTGTGCTCGCCCGTCAAGGGCAAGGTCATCAAGATGGCCGACGTGCCCGATCCCGTCTTTGGTGGCGAGGTCCTGGGCAAGGGCTGTGCCGCGTGGCCCGAGGACGATCTGGTCTACGCTCCCTGCGACGGTAAGGTGACCGTCACCATGGGTCACGCCGTGGGCCTGCAGTCCGATAGCGGCATCGAGGTTCTGGTGCACGTTGGTGTCGATACTGTCAACATGAACGGTGACGGCTTCGAGGGCTTCGTCAAGGCTGACGACGTCGTGAAGGCCGGACAGCCCATACTCAAGATCGACCGCGCCAAGATCGCTGCCGCCGGTTACAAGGACTGCGTCGTCGTGGCCGTGTCCAACACCGCCGAGTTTGCTGACGTCGAGCTCGCCGTCGAGGCCGAGTCTGCCGTCGCCGCCGGTGACGCCATCGTCAAGGTCGTCCGCAAGTAAACTGTGGCATCCAAAGGATGTGCAAGGGTGGTCGGGTTTTCCGGCCACCTTTTTTATTGCATCGCGGGGAAGCGTTTTATTGCACGTTGGGCGGGCTTGCAAGCCGTTCGGACGCTAAAACGAACCGACCGCGCCTTCGCGTTGCCGAGGGTGTTCATAAGTGGATAGTATGGGCTTACTTATTACAACGTGCGCCGCGTCTGGGAAGCGCAGTGCCGCTCATTGGGAGGAACAACATGAAAAAGAAGCTGCTGCTTGCGCCCCTCATGGCCGTCTTGGTTGCATGTGTGGTCGTGCTTTCCGGCTGTGGAGGTCCTTCGGTTGAGGAGCTCATCACCGAGGATCTTACGACGCAGTTTGACGAGGTCAAGAACGGTGGCGACGACTTCCTCTCTGGCCTGGAGGAGGCTTCGGGCGACGAGTTCGAGCAGCTGGGTATCGATCCCAAGGAGTATGCCAAGACCTATCTCGAGGGCTTTGACTACAAGATCGGCGACGTGACGGTCGACGAGGACAAGGGTGTCGCGACCGCCGAGGTCTCTATCACATGCAAGTCTATGAACAAGATCGTCGAGGACTTCTCCACCCAGTATCAGGAGAAGGTTGCCGCGCTTGATACGGTTCCTTCCGATGACGAGCTGTACAAGATGGCCGGTCAGGTTATGGTCGATGTGACCAAGGCCACCGAGCCCAGGAAGACCACGGTTATCTTCAAGTACACCTGCAACGACGACGGCGAGTGGTCTGCTGACGACTCCGTCAACTCCGAGATGATGGATGCAATGCTGAGCTAGGGGAGTTACGCGGTTCTACGAACCGCGTAACCAGTTGACGCTGCGCGCCGCCCAAGCCGACAATTTGTCATTCAAAAGGCGAGGCATGACCAGAAGGTCTATGCCTCGCCTTTTTCATGCCAACTTGTTCGGCTTGGACGTCGCTCGCTGTCCGTCCTCTACCTGTGGTGTCGCCATTGTTGAGGGGTAGCTAATTTGGGACGGGGCTCTTTTAGCTACCCCGTGCCCATCTAAGTTGCGGTGAAATAGGGACTGTTTGGGGGCAGTAGGCCGGTAATCAGTCCCTATTTCACCGCAACTTATTGGTGGGCGGCTCGCTACTCGCCCAAGATCAGCGCAGCGAGTTCGTCCTGGGTGTCCACTACGTAGTCGGCGCCGGCGGCTTCGAGCTCTGCTCGACCGCGGAAACCCCAGGTGACGCCGGCGCTCTTAAGGCCGGCGTTGTGGCCGGTCAGAACATCGACATTCGAATCGCCTACGTAGAGCGTGGTTGCCGGATCGGCGCCCAGCTCCTTCATTACGTGCAGCGTGACGGGCGCCTCGGGCTTGGGCGGAAACGCGTCGACGCGGCCCTGTACCAGCGCAAAGCGATCGGGGCCAAAGTACTTCTCGATAAGCGGGGCAGCCGAGACATGATCCTTGTTGGTAAGCACGGCAAGCTGAACACCTGCGGCGCGCAGACGGTCGAGCATCTCGATCGTGCCGGCGTAGGGGGCGGTGTGGTCCTCCTTGTGCTCGCCGTAATATGCCCTAAACTCGGCAAGCGTCTGCTCAAACACGCGGCCGTCGCCCGCGTACTCGGCGGGCATAAAGCGCTCGACCAGTTTGAGCATGCCGTTTCCCACCTTGTAGCGGTACTCGTCCACGGCAAACGTGGGCCAGCCGTGCATCTCGCAGGTATGGTTGCCGGCGGCCGCCAGATCCTCGAGCGTGTTGAGGATGGTGCCGTCCAAATCAAAAATCACATGGGAAAACGCTGCTGCCATGGGTGCTCCTGCCGTTTGAGTTGTAAAGCGCACCCCATGATACTGGCCCTGCACGTCGGGCGTGCCTGGAATCTGAATATCTGTAACAACCTTGAGTTGCACTGCGGCGGCTGCGCGCCATGTCCGCTAGCAAATCCTCGGCAGCTGCTCTCCCACGAGCATGTCGAGGATACGCGTCGAGCCCCAGCCGGTGCGCACACGCACGGCGGGACGAGCACCTTCGGCGACCGGCAGCACGCGACCGATGATGGCGGCGTTCTCGCCGTAGCGGGCGGCACGCATGGCTGCTAGCGCCGCGTCGGCCTGCTCGGCTGGCACCACGGCGACCATCTTGCCCTCGTTGGCAACCTGCAGCACGTCGTAGCCGAGCATCTCGCAGGCGGCCTGCACGTCGGGGCGCACGGGTACGGCGTCCTCGTCAATCTCCATGGCAACGCCGCTGGCCTGGGCAAACTCGTTGAGCGTGGATGCCAGGCCACCGCGCGTGGGGTCGCGGAAGCAACGCGTGTCGGGGGCGGCGGCCAGCACGTCGGCAATCAGGTGGTTGAGGGGCGCGGCGTCGCTCTCGATGCTGCTCGAGAACGCCAGGCCCTCGCGCTGGCTCATGATGGCGATGCCGTGGTCGCCCAGCGTGCCCGAGACCAGGACGACGTCGCCGGGCTGGCAGCTGGCGCCGCTGAGCGTCACGCCCGCGGGAACCTCGCCCACGCCGGCGGTGTTGATGTAGACGCCGTCAGCTCCGCCGCGCTCGACCACCTTGGTGTCGCCGGTGATGATTTTGACGCCCGCCTCGCGCGCCGTCTCGGCCATGGTCTGCACAATCTGGCGCAGCTTATCCATAGGATAGCCCTCTTCGAGGATAAAGCCGCATGAAAGGAAGCGCACATTGGCACCCGAGGTCGCAACATCGTTGACGGTTCCGCACACGGCGAGCCTGCCGATATTTCCGCCGGGGAAGAACTGCGGCGTCACCACAAAGCTGTCGGTCGACATGGCGATGCGCCCGCTCGCGGGCAGGGCGGCGACACCGGCATCGTTGCCTTCGAGCAGCTCGGGCGACCCAAAGGCATCCAGAAAGACCTCGTCGATAATGCGCTTCATCATCTGGCCGCCGGAGCCGTGGCCCAGCAGGACAGTGCTATCGGTGACGCTATGGGACATATCGAAAACTCCAATCGTGGTGCGTCTGGTGCGTGGGGGCGTTCGGGCTAGATTTGGTATCTAAAGTACGCAGCGCAGCTGCCTTCCGAGCTCACCATGCACGGGCCAACAGGATGCCCGGGCGTGCAGGCGTGGCCGAAAAGTGGGCAGTCGCTCGGTGCGATGGCCCCGCGTAGCACGTCGCCGCAACGGCATCCGCGCGGCTCGACCGTCGGTTCAACGGGCACGTCATAGCGGGCGCCGGCGTCAAAGCGCGAGAACTCGGGGCGGATGGAAAGGCCCGAGGCGGCAATCGGTCCCAGCCCGCGCCATGTGGTATCGCACGGCTCAAACACCTGCTCGACCAGTTGGCGCGCCACGGGGTTGCCGTCCACGTTGACGCCGCGACGGTACGCGTTGTCGATCGCGGGCCGCCCCTCAACGACCATCTGCGCCAGCATGCAGATACCCTGCAGAATATCGACCGGCTCAAATCCCGTGACCACGCCTGGGGTCCTAAACTCATCGACCAAAAAGCCAAAGGGTACCAGGCCTGTGATGGTGGCGACGTGGCCCGGCAGGATAAAGCCGTCGATAGTGGTCTCGGGGTCGTTGGCAATCGCGCGCAGCGCCGGTGGCGTGGTCTTGTGGGCGCAATAGACCGAGAAGTTCTGGAGTCCGCGTGCATCGGCCTCCAGGATGGCGGCGGCGATGGTGGGCGTCGTAGTCTCAAAGCCCACGCCCATAAAGATGACCGGGCGGTCGGGGTTGTGTTTGGCGATATCGAGCGCGTCGAGCGGCGAGTAGACGATACGGATGTCGCGTCCGGCTGCCTTTTGCGCGGCAAGCGAGGTGGACGATCCGGGCACGCGCATCATGTCACCAAAGGTAGTGATGATGGCGCCGTCCATCTTGGCGAGTGCGATTGCGTGGTCGATGTCGCGGTTTGCGGTAACGCAGACGGGGCAGCCCGGGCCGCTCAACAGCTTGAGCCCCGCCGGCATAATGGAGCGAAAACCATAGCGGCCAATGCTCACGGTATGCGTACCGCAGACCTCCATCAGGTTGATGGTGCGGTCGCCGACAAGCTCATGAATGCGGTCGATGAGCTCGCGAGCGAGCCGTGGGTCGCGAAATGCCGAAAAGTCGATACCGGAGTGAACCGGTTGCGCCGCCGCCACTAGTATGCCTCGGCCGGGTTGGTGGCGAGCTGGTCCTCTTCGACCAGCTCGGTCATGGCGTTGACCAGCTCGAGCGTCTCCTGGGCTTCCTGCTCGTCGACAATCTGGATGCCAAAGCCGGCGTGTACGAGAACATAGTCGCCCACCTGTGCCGTCGGCACAAGTCGCAGCGATACGGGGCGCTCGATGCCCATCATGTCGACGATCGCCTTTAGGTCGTCGTCGCGTTTGACCACTTTACCGGGAACGGCAAGGCACATAATGTTTCCCTTTTATACGCTTTGCGCTGGATGGGCGCTTAATAATCCATCAGTTGATGGTAGCGCTCGCGGGGGTTGCGGGCAAACGCGTTACACCTGTGAGACGGCGGCGCATGGGCTGGCCAAGCAGCCTACCGCGATGCGATCTGCGTGAGGCGAGCGCGGGCGACCGCCGCCTGGCCGTAGGCGATGCAGCCGTCGTTGACGGGCACGGTGTGGGGAACCAAGACGGCAAGACCGGCGTCTTTGAGCTCGCGCGTGAGGAGCCGAAGCAAAAGTCGGTTCATGAACACGCCGCCCGAGAGCGCGACGATGTCGATGCCTTCGCGAGCGCAGATTTCGCTTGCGATACGTGCCGATGCGCGTGCAATGGCGATATGGAAGTCGAGCGCGAGCCCGTCAGCCGGCGCGCCGGCCTCGATTCCATCCAGAAGAGCTTCGATAAGCGGTTGGGAATCCAAGACGGGGGAGCCGTCGATAGGTGTGAGTGCGCCTGCCTGATCGCCGATGGGGCGGATGGTTCTGCTGTCAAGCGCACGCCAGGCAGCGGCCTCGAGCTCGATGGCGGGTTCGCCCTCGTAGGTTGCAGTGCCGCAGATGTCCAAGATCGCCGCCGCGGCGTCAAACAGACGGCCCATACTGCTCGTTCGCGGGCTGTTGATGTTCCGCTTGATCATCGTGGTCGTGATACTGCGCGTCTGCTCATCGAGGCCGCCCAGGAGTCCCGCGGCACCCGGATGTTCGAGTAGATCGAGCTCGCTCAGCAGGGCAAAGGCGTTGCGTCGGGCGTCGCGCACAGATGCGGCGCCACCGGGGAGTGCCCAGGTACGCAGGTGCGCGGTGCGCTCAAAATCGGCGAGGCCGGCGACAAGAAACTCACCGCCCCAAATGGTTCCGTCGGTGCCAGCGCCCGTTCCATCGAAGGCGATGCCAAGTACGCGCGCATTGGGTGCAAGCTGTCCTGTGGCGATAGCCTCAGCCATCACGCTCGCGATATGCGCATGATGGTGCTGGACTTCGATAAGCGGCAGATTGCGCTCGCGCGCCTGTTCGCGTGCCCACTGACTCGATAGGTAGCTGGGGTGCAAGTCGCAGGCCAGCGCGGCGGGCGCTAGGTCAAAAAGGTCTTCCAGTCGCGTGCGTGCCGCATTCCACGCATCGAAAGTCGCACCGTTTTCGACATCGCCGATATGCTGCGACACAAAACAGGCCGACGTTCCATTCGCGTCTTCGCGCGTGAGTGCGATCGTGGCCTTTTGCTGCGGGCCGCAGGCGAGCACACAGGGCGCGGCGCTGGCGAGTGCCGGCAGCGGCAACGGCTGCGGGGCGTACCCGCGAGCGCGGCGCACGGGCATAACGACCCCGTCGACCACACGTACCACGGAGTCGTCGTAGCGCGAGAGGATCGCGCGGTCATTGCCGAGCAGCGCGTCGGCGATGCCGGCGGCAACGAGATGCTCCCAGGCAAGATCGTCATCGGTCTCGATGGGCTCTTCGCTCAAGTTTCCGCTGGTCATAACCAGCGCGTGCATGCCATGCGTTTCTGCCGCGGCAAGCAGCAGATGCTGAAGCGGGGTATAGGGGAGCATGACGCCGAGCTCGGGCAGATCGTGCGCAACGGACGGCGCAAGTGCGAGAGCATCGAAGGAATCTCCCATGCCAACACCACGCCGGCGCAGCAGCACGATGGGGCGGATGCTGCCGGCCAGCAAGTCGCGCTCGGCGTCGTTGACACGGCACAGGCGCTCGGCATCGGTAAGGTCGCGCACCATAACGGCAAGCGGCTTGTTGCTGCGGCGCTTGTGACGGCGCAGCTCGACTACTGCTTGCTCGTTGGCGGCGTCGCAAGCCAGGTGGAATCCGCCCAGGCCCTTGATGGCAACAATGCCGCCGGCCTCGAGCAGCTCAGCACAGCGCTCGATGATGGCATCGCTGGCCTCGCGCGTGTCGCCGACAGCCGGCGTCGCGCCCGAACCCTCGAGCTCCATGTCGCTCGCCGTCTCGCGCCACGTAATATGCGGGCCGCAATCAAAGCAGGCGTCGGGCTGCGCATGAAAGCGCCGGTCAAGCGGGTCGGCATACTCCGCGGCGCACGTGGGACACATGGGAAAACGGTCCATCGAGGTGGCCGCTCGATCATAGGGCAGCGAGCGGATGATAGTAAAGCGCGGCCCGCAGTTGGTGCAGTTGATAAAGGGGTAGTGATAGCGCCGGTCGGCGGGGTCGAACAGCTCGCGCAGGCAATCGTCGCAGGTGGCGATGTCGGGCGAGACAAGTGTGGTGTGCGCGGTCTGGTCCTGCGATGCCACGATGCAAAAGCCTTGCTCATCGGCGGCATCCCAGGCCCCGGGCTCCAAATCCGCAACGTCAACGCGCTCCACGCGGGCAGCCGCAGGCGCATGCTCCGACAGCGCGGCGACAAAGCTGCCGACGGCCGCGCCCGAAGCGTGCGCCTCGATATGCACGCCGTCGCCCGCGTTGAGCACCCAGCCGCAGATGCCGTGCGCCGTGGCCTCGCGATACACAAACGGTCGCATGCCAACACCCTGCACAATGCCCGTCACGTGAATATGCGCATGCCGCATGCGACTCTCCCTCATCAAAACCGACCAAAAAGGGACAGGTTTATTTTGGTAGGTAAAATATCTAAACCTGCCAAAACAAACCTGTCCCTTTTTGGCAGGTGCGCTGCGGGAAACCCGCTACAGCCCCAGGCTCTGCTTGGTGGCGGCGCAGGTGAGCTCACCGTGCTTAACGCCGCGCAGGCCCAGCAGGCGGTCAGCCAGCTCGTAGACGCGCTCGCCGCGACCCTTAAGCGCCAGAATCTCCAGGCAGTTGTGGTGGTCCAGATGCACGTGCATGGTCGAGACGATCTCGTCGGTGTAGTCGTGCTGCACCTCGTCCAGACGACGCGTCAGGTCGCCGGTATGGTGATCGTAGATCATAGTGAGCGACCCGATAACGTGCTCGTCGGGCGTGCGCATCTGCTCCTTGGCGATCGAGGCGCGAATCAGGTCGCGCACGGCCTCGGAGCGGTTGGCCACATCGCCGCGGCGCGCGATCTGCTCGTCAAAGCGGCGCAGCAGGTCGTCGGGCGCGGTGACCGAAAAACGGACCAGCTCGGAGCTGGAGCTACCGCGCTGGCAGCTCGCCTCGGCACCCGCGCCGTGGTCGTGCCCGCAGTCGTGCACGTGCTCGTGCCCGGCCACGTTACACCAGCTTCACAGAGCCGACGGAGTTGTGATCGGCCTCGATGGCCTCCTCGTAGCCCTCGAGCGCGTCATGCGCCTCGTGCAGCGCAGCCATGGCGGCCTCGAGCTTGGCGCCAATACGCTCCATGTCAAAGTTCTCGGTCGCATGCAGCAGCTGATGGCTCCACTCGTGGGCGAGCTCGATGGTGTCGTCGACCTGCTTGACGCTCATGGCAAGCTGGCTCATGTTCATTCCAACGTCATGCATGGGAATCTCCTTTTGTACGGGGCAATCCAGTGGTTCAGATTCTACTACGGAGGGCTCCCGCGCCCGCCGCTGTATGCCAGTTGTCCTACGGTGCCAGTGAAGCAAGCGGCGCGACTACGACACCGTCTTCCCGTCGGTAGGCAGTTGCGGTTCCAGTGAGAACGAGCAAGAAGGACGCTTCGCCTTGGTGGCTCGCATCGATTTTAGATGCGAGTTTCTTGAGATTGGCGGCAGCGGTGTCTATAGGCTTTGAGCCAAGCTTGACCTCAACCAGAGCGTACCTGCCGTCGTCTAGCACGAGTACGGCATCGGCTTCAAGGTCGGTCTTGTCCCGATAGTGGTAAACCTTGCCGCCAAGCAAATCCATATAGGTGCGCAGGTCACGGATGCACATCGATTCAAACAGAAGCCCAAATGTTTCAAAATCCTCCAGGAGCTTTTGAGGCGTTGCCCCCAGGGCTGCGACCGCAAGCGATGGATCGCAGAAATGGCGCGTCGGACTCGTCCGTACGGCGGTTTTTGAGCGGAGCCGCGGGGCCCATGCCTCGAGATCTTCGAAAACGCAGGAGCGGGTCAAGGCGTCGACATATTCAGAAACGGTATTTCTTGAGGGAGGTTCTCCTTGCATGTCAGCAGCGATTGTGGCGAGCGATGCCTCTGTCGAGATATTGCGAGCGTAGCTTCGAATAATCTGGGCCATCCAAGTCTTATTTCTCCGCAGTCCATCAATCTCGTCGATATCGGAATCAAGCAGTTCCGAGATGTAATCAGGGGCCATGGATAGCGCAATCCCATGGTTTGGCTCGGTAACCGCTTCAGGCCAACCTCCTCGGCAAAGTGAGTAGACGATACGTTCGATATCGAAGTCGACTATATCGGCAACATCGGTGTTTCCATCAAACAGGCTTGCCAGCGAAACTGATCCTGTTGACTCGCGTGATTCAAAAAGTGACATCGGGCGCATGTTTATACGTGCTATGCGGCCGACTCCTGAGTGTGCCGGCATTTCGCTTGCCCGAGGCGTTGCGGAGCCGGTGAGGATAAACCTGCCTCGTCCTTTGCCGCGGTCGATTGCGAACCTTACGGCGTCCCAAAGCTGTGGGGCCATTTGCCATTCATCGATGAGGCGTGGCTCATCTCCTTTGAGCAGGAGAGAGGGCTTCGAATCGGCAAGCTGGATGTAGCTCGGACCGTTATCGGGGTCTTGCATGTAGATGCTGCTTGCGGCTGCCTGTTCAGCCGTTGCGGTCTTGCCGCACCATTTTGGCCCTTTGATTTGGACAGCCCCAGAAGATTTTAGTTTTCTGGCGAGCACTTTGTCCGCGACTCGTGGTAAATAACCGTGTTGAATTGAACCCATGTCACCCTCCTTGCTAGTAGGGTATTATACCGTTGATTTGTGCAAGTTGGACGATTTAGATTGTGCAAGTTGGACAATTTAGATTGTGCAAGTTGGACATTATATCTAGTTAACATTCATGATGCCAAAAGAGAAGCCCTAGAGTCTCCAGGCCTTTGTCGTATAACGCATGATGTCAAGAATGTCGGCCTTGATGTTTGGCGGCAGGGCTTTGAAGAGCGATAGATATTCGTCTTCCTGAGCGGTAAAAAACGCAGGGCTTCCGTCTGGATCTTTGGTATAGCCAAGGATATCGTTGGGCGTGCATCCAAAGAGATCGCACAATGCAACAATGCGGTCTTCTCCTAGTTTTGCTCGACCTGTTTCCCATGCACTATATGTCGCCTTGCTAACGCCAAGACTGTCCGCAATTTGAAGCTGAGTAAGCCCTGACTTTTTGCGGATTCTGGCGAGTGCGGTATGTCTACTAGTCTCATCCATGTCGCTCCCGTCTGAATAATCAAGAGCAACTTTGCATTTCAATGCCGGTCAAATGTCTAACTGAATTGTTCTTAGGTGCAATAATTGACATAAAGTCTAATATGAATAAACTCAAAACCAATAGAAATAGACATCGAGGAATGGTGGCTATGGGGAGAGTTGTTGGAATCGATCTTGGGACGACCTATTCGGCCGTCGCTGTGTTGGGAGACGATGGACTTCCCGAAATACTGAAGAATGCGGACGGAGAACCGACTACACCTTCGGTTGTTTTATTCCAATCATTTGACGGAAAAGACGAGCCGCTTGTTGGAACGATGGCCAAGCATTCGGCGGCAAGTGATCCCGATAATGTTGTCCAGTTCGTGAAGCGGCAGATGGGAAATCCGGATTGGAGATTCGACTCCGACTCGGGCGTTTCCTACTCTGCAGAAGAGGTTTCCTCCCTTATTATCAAAAAATTATTGCAAGATGCCGAGCAGGCACTTGGAGAAGAAGTATGCGGAGCCGTGATTACGGTTCCCGCATACTTTGATGATGCAAGAAGAACTGCGACAAAGCAGGCGGGTGTAATTGCGGGCACCAAAGTGCTTCGCGTGTTGAATGAACCGACGGCCGCAGCCCTTTCCTTTGGTCTCGATACCGAGAAGAACGGCGTCACGCTTGTCTATGATCTGGGCGGCGGAACGTTTGACGTGACGCTTCTTAAGATAGAGGACGGTTGCTTTACGGTTATCGGAACCGATGGCGATAGGAACTTGGGCGGATTCGATTTCGATAACGCTCTAATGTCGTTCGTGGCAGAAGAGCTCTCGAAACAGGGTGCTGGTAATGTTCTCGAGGATTATCTGATAAGTGCCGAGCTTCGAGAGAAATGCGAAATGGTTAAGCGCACTCTTTCGAACGTGCCAAAGGCAAACCTCCATATTTCGAAGAACGGAAAGCCTTATCGTGTGGCTATTTCTCGCGAAGATTTCGAGCGGGCGAGTAGGTCACTCCTGAATCGAACGCAGGAGCTGGTCGAGGACGTGCTCGAGGACACCGGTTATTCATGGGGTCAGATCGATCATGTGGTCCTCGTTGGTGGCTCAACGCGTATGCCAATGGTACACAAGTTAATCGAAGATATTTCGGGGATGAAACCCGAGCTTGGGGTAAATCCCGATGAGGCTGTCGCCATGGGGGCTGCCGTTCAGGCCGCAATAGAAATGGAATCGAGCGCTGACGTGGCAGGATCGGCGGAAAATAGTTTGCCGAATATGCCCCTCTTTACGGCTCCGAGCGTAGTCATTGCCGATGTTACTTCGCAACCTTTGGGGGTTGTGATGCTCGGGAAAGACGGCAAAGACTACAACAATGTCGTGATTCCGAGGAATTCACCCGTGCCGGGGAGTTATTCGCAGGACGCAGCAACGGTGAGTGAGAACCAGTCGTACGTCGATGTCCAGGTGACACAAGGCGATGACCCAGACTTGAACTATGTGGTCATTATCGGTTCAAAGGAAATACCGCTTCCGCCCGGGTTGCCCAAGGGATCTCCCGTCCGCGTGGTTTACGAATACGACAGAGAACAAACCGTGCATATCCGTCTATATGCCGGGGGGAGCGGCCAGCTGTATGGCGAGTTCGAAATCGACCGTGTGGCGAATATGGATGAACGGCAACTCGATACTGCCGTTAACAAGATGAAGAACATCGAAATTGGATAGGGGACACTGATGGAAGAATTTGTTGACTACTATGAAATTCTCGAACTGGAAAAGAATGCGCCGATTGAGGAGATTGAAGAGGCGATTAAGAAAACACGGAAGCGCTTCAGGCGCCTCGAAGGATCTCCGGATGCTATGCAAAGAGCAAACGCCGAAAGGATGATGCAGCTCTTAAATGAAGCAGATTCGTTGTTTCACAACAGTTCAAAACGCTTGGAATACGATGCCACATATGATAGCGGGAAGAGTGACAGCAAGAGGGACCTGGAAAAAGACGCCCGTGCTGCAACCGCCGAGAAAGACTGGACATCAGAAGCGAAAGATTATTTCAAAAACGGTCAGAGTGCCAACGCTTGTTTTGCCGCTAGGGAAGCAACAAGGAATTGCTCAACCGATGCGGAAGCATGGCTTGTGTGGGCTCTGGCAGCATATTCGATGGACAAGTATGACGAATCCATTTTTGCTGCATCTGAGTTGCTGAAGCTTGGCTCGAATCAGGCGACCGCTCATAGGCTGTTGGGCGACTCGTACATAATGATTGATAAATACGCAGACGCCGAGGCTGAGTTTCTGAAGGCCCAGCAGATTGATAAGAGCGACTATACGATTATGGCGCGCTTGGTTGATGCGCGTTATCTTCAGGGGAAATTTGACCAGGCCCTCACTATGGCGCGCAATCTTCATGAGGCACATCCGGATTATGGACCCGTCCTAAGCTCGTTATGCCGGTGTCTAGAGACGGATGTCGAGAACAAAATGAGCTCAAAGGATAATGCTGGCTATTTCACCAATATGAAACAAATCCAGCATGCTGAACTTGTCGTTAGTGAAATGCGCGCGTTGGGAAATATCGACAAGGCTGATGAGGAATGGATTGAGAAAATGGAGGGCCTTATCGACTGGGCGCGTAAAAGGCACTACATTGCACCTGCCCGATGGTTTTGGATTCTCTGCGGCTTGACCTTCTTATTTATTATAAGCGGGTCAAGTGGCGCTCTCTTGACGCTCGTTCTGTTCTTTGGGCTGCTCCTGTATGCATTCTTCTTTGTTGTACCGACCGGATGGATGATCAATGCCCGCAAATTAGGAGAGCTTGCAAAGAGGACGGGGCTCCAATAATGGACGTGCGCTGGGACCAAGCACTCGACAGCTTGGAGATGGATCGCCAAGCAATTATTGACTGTGCAGAACGGCTCAGAGCGTCTCTCGCTTCTCTCAAATCAGATTCAAGAGAAATCAAAGACTTGGCCACTGGCGAAGCTTATGCAGGATTATTCAGTGAGCTGCTGCTTGCTGTTGATAGAGTTAAGAATGAGCCGCTGTCAGAGGACTTGAGGTCTTCGATTGCGGATGAGATTATCGAGGTTTGTAGCCATTACGGGCTTGAGTCCGTTCTGTGCGACGAGACAGTTAACCTACATGAGCATGAAATCGTTGGATTGATTAAGACAGACGACGCCTTCAAAGATGGAAAGGTGGCTCGCGTAGAGCGAGACGGTTACAGGATTGGTGGAAGACTTCTCCGTCCAGCGCGAGTGGTTGTCTTTCGGCACGAAGAGGACTGATGGCCAATATGTCGCTGGAAGAGACCTGTGCCGAAATGAGGCAAGCGCTCAGCGAGGTCAAGGAATGCCAGGCTCGTCTGCTGGGAGCTTGTGAATCCCAGTCTGCCTCCGTTGACACGTGGTTGAAGATGACGCTGAAGGAGAGACAGGAGGCAAAAACACGAGCGCTCAATAAACTCAGCATCCGGGAGAAGCGCCGCAACGCCCTTTCGAAAAAGCGAGTGCAGGATACCGTTGACGAGTTGCTGGCGATCGAGGAAGGCTCGGCCCTCAATGCCGCCGAGTATATCCAGATTGGATCGATGTCGAAAACTTCAAAACGTGACGATTTGTTTACGGTGCCCTTTATCGTTCCGTTGCTTGGTCACGGCAATATCGTGATGTCGGTTTCAGGCGAGGGCTACATTTCAGACGGGGTAGTACGCGAGGTAGAGGCCAAGACGCTTTTATCGACTTCAGCGTCGCAAGTTGAAATTATTAGTTTTGACCCGGCACTCAAAAACATCGAGGCTCCTTTTTCGACGATTGGCCGGAACGGGCAAGGTGAGGCAGCGGTCAGGTATTTGCATTCGAGAGGCGAACTCGACGCCTTACTTAACGAGCTGACCGACCGTGTGACGCAAATCAACAACGAGTTACTGTCAGACGATGAGAGCCTGGCGGTATATCACCAACGGGTCGGAATGCCGGTCGAGAAGTACCAGCTCGTTGTGATCCACGATATGCCGATGGGAATGGCTGCCGAGCAATACGACCGTATCTGCTCGCTGATGAAGGCGGCCCCAAAGGCAGGCACTTCTTTCCTGATGATACAACCTAAGATGGACGACTTGCCCAAATGGTATTGCGAGAAGAAACGTTCCTATCCTGTTTCGGAGCGTCTCGAACTATTCTCGGGCAGTCATGCCCGATGGCTGGGTCACGATGGCTACGATGTTGAGCTCTACGAGCTTGACACGATTGAATCGGCGCAAGCCGCCGAGCGGATGGCCCGATCAGCGGCAGAGCTGCGGTTGCCCGAAGTAAAGATCGAGTCGGTGCTTCCCGCGGAGTATTGGATGGAGACGAGCGAGGACGGAGTCACGTTCTCGCTGGGTCTGCGTGGAACCCAGACGGTTGATGTCACGATTGGCTCGAATGAGACTCAAAGACATAATGCACTGATAACCGGCGCGGTCGGACAGGGTAAATCGAATCTGTTGAAAGATATCATCTACGGTTTGTGTGCCAGGTATTCTCCCGACGAGTTGGAACTCTATCTGTTTGATTTCAAAGAGGGCGTTACCCTGTTTCCCATGGCTCCCACGCCGGATTCCCCCGAGTATCTACCGCAGGTAAAGGCATTTGGGCTTGAGGCCGATGAAGACTTTGCCATGGATGTGCTGAATTCCATAGCCGCCGAGGCCAAACGGAGGGCCGCTGCGATCAAGCCTTACGGAGATAATCTGCTCAAGTATCGGCGCAATAGCGGGAATAAGATGCCGCGTATCGTTGTGGTCATTGATGAGTTCCAGCTATTTCTAGAAGGCGCGAGAGGCAAGGAAGCCTGTGAACTTTTGGAACGCATCGTTCGCCTCTATCGTGCATACGGTATTCACGTGATATTGGCGTCACAAAGTATCGGCGGGATAACCAATCTTGCCATTTCCCAGGGCAAGTTCTTCGCACAGTTTCCTATCCGTATCGGACTGAAAAACTCGCCGGCGGAGTCGCGGGC
The DNA here is from genome assembly GCF_015546965.1 of Collinsella aerofaciens. GTDB lineage: Bacteria > Actinomycetota > Coriobacteriia > Coriobacteriales > Coriobacteriaceae > Collinsella > Collinsella aerofaciens_X. Next base: position 75,220 of record NZ_JADMUF010000005.1, on the reverse strand, counting down.
GACTTTCGGACCCTTTAACGAGGCGGCTGCTAGTCTAAGGTTCAGGGGACAGGCGATTCTGAACGAAGATTACGGAAATCCGAGCGCAAATGTGACGGTGCTTACGCCGTTTGCTGAGGATGCCACGTTGGACAGTCTCAGGAACAAGTTCTATGCAATGCCAAAAGAGCACCTTGATGAACCGGTGGTTTTCGACGGAAGCACTCTGCCGGAGTTGACTGAGGCCCTCCTTGAGCAGAACGACATAGATTCAGGTAACGTGCCGAGCGCCTTGCTTGGCCGGGGTGTTTCTGCTGGGTTGGCACCGATATATTTCCCGTTTGAAAGAGCTGCGGGAAGCAATATCGCTCTTGTGGGCAGGGGAACGCTGCCAGGGCTCGGTGATCTTCCGAATTCTGTCGATCTTGCGGCGTGCGTTATGGAAACGCTTGTTTTATCGCTTGCACGCTATGAGCGAGGCGCTGAGTTTACTGTAGTGGAGGATGGCGCGCGCCATGTTTCTAATTCGACTCTGGAGATATGCGCTCGTGCGGGGGTTTCTCCGGAGGTCGTGCCTTCGGACGAAGCGGCTGCATGGATTACCAATTGTCTTCAGAGAAATGATGTCGGGGAAGAATGTGGGCGGGAGCGGTTTGTGTTGGTGCCGAATGCGGACTCACTAGGATCTTTCGACTTTGGTGCTCAGCAGAAGATTCAAAAGGTATTCCGTGAGGCTCCTATGCACGGAATCCACTTTGTCTGCCACTGGCAAAACCCCGTAGCGCTTTCAGCACAGTTGGGTTCATCGGGACTGTCGTCTTTTGACGGCGTGGCGTGTCTGTTTGGCTCGAATGTCGCAGCGAAGCAGTTGGATGGCCCGCTGTGCCAGTGGAACGGGCAAGAGAACCGGGTCCTTTACAAGGAGGCTTCTTCGGGACGTCCCTCAATGAAGCTCATGCCCTTTGTCGCAACGCGATTATGGAGGAGGGGCGACGATGAGCAGGGATGATTTGTACGAAAGGTATCTGTCCGAAGCAGAACGATTTCTGAAATCGGAGGCGTCGACCGCCCAGCTTGTTAAGCAGGAGTGCGATCGTTGTGATCGGGAGTCGACCTCTGCGAGGAACATGGCGGGCAAAAAGAAAGCGGAGATAGATCGCCTGGCGCATCAAGCACAGGAGGCTTTTTCGCAATTGTCTAAACGACTTGCGGGGAGTCACGCGAAGGACGTCGGCGCTGCGCTTCCGAACATGGTAAGACCGATTGCGTCGAATGAAGACGCTGCCGAGCTTGCCTCTTCGTTATCAGGGCTTATCAAGAAAATCGATTGCTATATCGAGATGATTGAAAAAGATACGTCTGTGAACGAGTTGAGTCAGCGATCTTCAAATGCACTGGATGCTCGACGGGCGGCTCTTGACCGGAAGCGTCTTCTGGTGGAAGAAGAGAAGGCGATGCCGGATCCTCTTCCCGTTAAAGCCGAGGAGTCGAAAGGCGGCTGCCTTTCTCAGGCGGCGGTTCTATGCGCGTGCTGTATTGGGGTAATTTCGCTTATTGCGAATGTGCTATTTGGGTTGTTGTGACAACGGAAAGGAACAGAAATGAGTCAGAACATCGGCCAGCTCGTTGCAGAGCTGAACGCGTTGGTGTCGAAGATGGAGACGCAGCGAGGTGTGTGCGTCACGGTGGCGGACGATCTCGATTCACTGCACGATATGCTTAACGCGGCAATGGAAGGAACAAATTCGACCGCTCAAAATGAGGCGGTTGGGCAGCTTGGAGCGGCAGCGGCAAAGCTGCTCGAGGCGGGTGGCCTTATCAGTACGGCATGCGATGTGGTCAGCACGTATGCAAACTCGCTCTAGGCGTTTATGGGTGGCGCGGGGGCTCGTCTCCGCGCTTGCCGTTTTCTTGTTCGGCTTGGGAATTGTTCTGGTCGGTCGTATTGGCGTGAGAAAGGTCGTGAAATCCAGCGGAAGCAATTGCGTGCTGGCGGCTTGTGCAGATAGTGTTGGAGATGTGCTTGATATCTGCAATGCGAGAGTTGCTGACACGGTTTCAGGGGTTGTAGAGCAAGACGAATCTCGCTCTTCGTCCATCGATGGGAGCTCGGAATTTCAGCCAAGCATTCAAGAACGGTACTACGCCGACTTGGCGCATGGGCCTAAGGGTCCTGAGTTTCAGAAGTACATCGTTTTGCACGATACGGAGGGCGATTCTTCCCCTGAAAGTGTCATCGATTGGTGGGAGTCCAACGGCAATAAGGTAGCGGCTCATTTTGTTGTTGGAAAAGATGGGTCGATCGTTCAATGTGTGCCTCTCGATCAAATCGCGCACCATGCCGGTTTTGGCGATGCTGGGAAGAACGAGCAGTATGGAACAATCGATGATTCGAGAGATGACAAGGTCGGAACGTTACCGATAGGGGGAAGCTATCCCGATTACGGCATGAACTCTTATTCCGTTGGGATTGAGATGGTCCATGTTGGAGGATCGGGCGATTACCCCGAAGAGCAGCTTATCGCTGTCGACGGTCTAATTGCGTATATCGATGAGTACTACGGGTTCAAGAGCCAGATTATCGACCACAAGGCGTGGCGGACGGGAAATTCGGATACATCGGCGGAATTCTCATCATATCTGTCGAACTATCAAGAATATCGACGTCATGTCGATGGCTAAAAGACAGATTGAAAGGGGAGACAGTGAAGTGTCCCAAATGTAACGCAGAGATAGAGGAGGGGACAGTCTACTGCCCCTTTTGTGCTGCGAAAGTATCTTCTGACGTGGGTCGGTCGACCACAGAGAATGAGCGGATGCCATTCGATGTCAAGGATAATGCGAAGGGGAGGGCAGCGGCGGAGGATTCTGGCAACGAACTAGGTAAAAGAGTAATTGGGTTAATTGGCGGATTCGATTCAAATAAAATCGTGATAATTGGCCTGGTGGCCGCCATCATTGTTGGCGGCTTTTATGTTTGGAATCGATTCGGGGGCGGGCACTCATCACCAGAATTCACTCAAACCTATCAGCATACGATGTATAAATCGGACGCCGATGAGTTTGAGTCGGAAAACTCAGATGAAAAGGACGAGGCCGACGACGAGGGCGCAACTGAATTAATGGTGGTATCAAATAGCTCCGTCGGGTTTCCAGAGATGGTGGTGAATGCCAAGGTGACCGGCTCTTCGACAGAGGCGTTGTCGAAGCCGGAGAATTGGTCCCTGAAAGAAACGGGCACGAACGGCGAGCAGGCTTCGACTAACCCCCGGAGTGTTGTAGTTGGTTCGGACGGAGTTTGCAAGCTCGCATATCGATCGACACTCGGCAGCGATTCGGGCGATGGCCGTACGGTTGTCGTGTCGTTTATTGATAATCAATCACATAAGGTTATGGATAGCTTTTCCTATTGCTGTGATGCAAAGGGTTCGACAGTAGACGGATACTTGCTTTCTGAAAGTGACTCGCGACGCTATACCGAGACCGAGATTGAAAATATGGGTATGAGCTCATGGGAACTATGCTTAGCAAGAAACGAAATATACGCACGTCATGGTCGCAAGTTCAAGGACGAGAAGATTCAAGAGTATTTCGACAATAAGGATTGGTATGAAGGCATATACTCGCCTGAGGAATTTGATGCGATGACATCACCGCTTAATGATATCGAGAGGGCAAATGCCGAAACGATCCAGTCTTACGAACGTGCTATCGGATCTGAGTTTTTAAATCCATAACAAAACTTGTGGCAAAGACTAGACAAATGAAGAAAACGGGTGCGAGTCCGTCTGACCCGCACCCGTTCACTGGGGGCTGTTTGTGATTACCATACTATCCGTGGTCGCGGGCGCAGCGCCCGGCTCTCCGGTGAGCGGCGCAAAACCGCTCATGGACGGCAGCACGTGACCGGTGTATTACAGGTGCTTCTCAAGCAGCGCCTGCAGCCTGGCTTTGGGCAGCGCGCCAACGGAGCGGTCAATTTCCTCGCCGTTCTTAAAGACGACCAGCGTAGGGATGCTCATGACGCCAAACTTCATGGCCAGGTCCTGGTTGTCGTCGACGTTGCATTTGGCAACGGCAAGCTTGCCTGCCAGCTCATCGGCAACCTCGTCAACGATGGGCGAGAGGGATCGACAGGGCCCGCACCACGGAGCCCAAAAATCGACCAGCACGGGCAGGCTGTCGTTAACGATGGAATCGAAGTTCTCGGGGGTAATCTGATTAATGTCAGCCATGGTGACCTCCATAATGCGACGCGGCTCGGCCGCGTAAAACTCAGTACGACCGTGCTTATACCCAGCGGCCCGCAAAGCAACCACTCGCGGGCGGCTCTTTTATATAATGGTGCCCACGCAAACGATTGGAGAGCGCATACCTATGTCACAAAGCCAGAAAAAAGAAGCCATCGCTCAGGCGGCCGAGCAGGAGCTCGCATCGCTTGCGGGTCGTGGCGTGCGCATCGCAGGCAACGCGTGCTCGCCAATTGTGCTGGTAAAAGGCGATTTGGATGAAGCCGAGCGCTCGGGCGGCGAGCTTGCCGCGGGCGCGGATGGCGCGGCGCTGCGTAAGGCGCTCGGGGCCATCGGCTATGCGCCCGAGGATTTTTGCGTGCTGGCAAGCGTCGCCGGCGCGGGTGACGGAACGGTGGCGGTGGGCCACGCCCTGCCGTGCGAGCTGTTCCGCGAGGCGCTCGAGGCGCTGGATCCCGAGGCGGTGCTGCTGCTGGACAACAGTGCGGCAGACATGATGCGCGAGACCTATGCCGATATGCTCGTGGCGATCGAGGACTTTGACACCGCCATGCTCAAGCCCGGCCTGGTCGCCCATGTGCAAGGGCGCCGAGTGCTGGCGCTCGACGGTTTTGAGGCGGCGCTCACCGACAAGGCCGCCAAGCAGCGCATGTGGGCCTACATTAAGCAGCTGACCCCGGCGGCCGCGCCGCTGTAACGGGCCTGCGCCGGCAAGGCGACCCCGAGCGGGCGAGCCGTGCCCGCGGAACGCAAATCCGTCGCGCCCGCGCCCCTACATCACGGCGCGCAGCTCAAACCGGTCGCCGTTGATGCGGAACTGGCAGTTGCCGCTCATGCGCTCCACGGCAAGCTTAATGCTCTTGGTGCCAAAACCGTGGCCGGCGTGTTGGGTCACGGGCATGCCGTCGACCATGCGCGGCGCGCGTCCAAACGTGTTGGAAACCAAAAGCAGCAGCTGGCCGTCCTCAAGCCGCAGGTCAAGGTCGACAAAGCGTTTGCCTTCGGGGGCGGCGCTTGCAGCGATGATGGCGTTTTCCAGGGCGTTCGAAAGCACACTGAACAGGTCGGCATCGCCCACGTGAACGGTTTCGGGCACGGCGGCACGCAGGTCGGCGGTGATGCCGTGCTTGTTGATATCCGAACTAAATGACGAAAGCACGATGTTGACGGTCTCGTTGGCGCAGTAACGGCGCACGGCGGTGCGGTCGTTGGCCTCGCAGAGCTCATCGATGCGATCGAGCGCCTCGTCGATGTGCCCTTCCTCAACAAGAATGGCCAGACCGCGCAAAAAGTGCCGCATGTCGTGGCGAAGGATCGACAGCTCGCGTCCAGATTGGCGCCAGGCCTCGAGCTCTTTGATGGCGGAGTTGTCGCGCGTCTCGAGCATCCAGCGCTCACGCTCGGCTACTTCCTTTGCCTCGTATTCGCGCAGGTAGACGGCGAGAAACATAATGTAGAAGGCACAAAGGGCAAAGGCCAAAAACTCAACGGTCACCACCGAGCCCGAGTGGAACAGCGCGGTGTAGACGTTGGTGGCATAGTCAAAGACGTAATAGACGAGCGGCAGGATTAAAAGGATGCCCAGCTCGGTGGTGCTTTTAATCGCCAAGCGCGGACCGATATCGCCGGCCCAGTGCAGGAGGACGGCAAAGACGCCGAGCGTGGTCGCAATGCGCGCAAGGTAGTATGCAACCTGCGAGTCGGTGGCTGCGAATGCGGCGATACCCATCCAGTTGCTAAACTGGCAGCTCAGGTAGGCGCTGGTGACGCCCAATGCCGCGAGCAGCGGACTTAAGCGGTAACGCGCGCAGAGGAAGACGATAAGCGGCAGGTGCACGACGAGCGGGTAAGCCTGACGGGCAAACAGTTCTCCGCCAACGGCATTGGCAATCGAGAAGGCGGCACCGGTTGCGGCACCGATCCCCAGCAATTCGAGCGCATGGCGTCGATTGATTTCGACACCGCAGAGCGCCGCCGAGGCAAAAACGCCAAAGAGCAGCGTCGTGGCATGGTGAATCGCCCAAAGAACCATTTCGACCGATGCAGGCATCAGCGCCTCCCGCCCTCAAATCGCACCGCAAAGTAGGCGTCCTGGAATCCCTGCTTGCAGCTGCGCGAAAGCGGGATGCACGCGCCGGAGCGCATGACGATGTCCGTGCGATCGAAGTGGTCGATGTTGCGCAAGTTGACCTGGTAGCTACGGTGGCATTTAAAGAAGGTGGCATTTTGCGCCAAACGGTCCTCGACGCTGCGGAACGACTCGAGTGCCTCGATATCGCGTCCGTCGCGCAGGTGGAAGACCACGTGCTTGTTGCGCGCCTCGGCATATTCGATGTCGGACAGGCGCAGGGCGTGGTAGCCAAAGGAAGTTTTGATCACGAGCTCGTCGGTTGCCGCCGGGCGCATGCTCGAAAGCTCGTCGAGCAACTGCGCCAGGCGCTCGTAGGCCACGGGCTTGAGCAGATAATCGAAGGCGCGGACCTCGTAGGACTCCAGTGCAAACTCGGGCGATGAGGTGAGAAACACCAGGCGCACGGCGGTATCGGCCTGGCGCAGTTCGCGCGCGGTGTCCATGCCGTTGACGAGCGGCATGATCATGTCGAGCAGGATGATGTCGGCGCGCGACGCGGCATGGCGCGCCAGCAGGTCCTCGCCGCGCGTGACGAGCGCAACATCGACCGCCGTGCCCGTCTCGCTCGACCAACGGTCGATCATCCGGTGCAGTCTATCTAGAAAGGCGACGTCGTCGTCGCAGGCAATAATCTTGAGCATTCTGAGCCCCCTTAGTAGTTCGATTTTGCCACATTGGGTGCGGACCGCTCGCGGAGGCGTGTCCCATTTGCGCCCCACGTCGCGCAACTCGCGCCGAGCGGTATTGCGGTGGCGAAAGATGCCTCCTGCGCTATCGAGAGCTCGGCTATCCTCAGCTTGCCAGTTCGAAAATGGACCTGCCACATGATTGAATCTTTATTTCAACTTTACACCTAGGTTTACAGCTGTCTTGTCAGCTGTAAACCTAGGTGTCATACTAAAGCCCCAAGATTCGCCAAAAGAGAGGGGCCTTGATGGCACAGAGCGCGAACATGGATGCGTCGGAGCTTGCACGCGACATTGCGGCCGGCCTGGCATCGGCAACGACGGCAACGGAGCGCGCGGCATTGGTGCCCGCAGAGCTCGTCGAGGCCATTCAGCAACTAAAAACCCAACGCGATGCGGTAATCCTGGCACACTATTACGTGGCACCCGAGGTCCAGGCTGTGGCCGATTACGTCGGCGACAGCTTTTACCTGGCAAAGCTTGCCAAGAGCCTGCCGCAGCAGACCATCGTGCTGTGCGGCGTGGAGTTTATGGGCGAGAGCGCCAAGCTGCTCAACCCCACCAAGACCGTGCTGCTGCCCGAGCCGGGCGCGGACTGCCCCATGGCTCACATGGTCAAGCGCGAGACGGTCGACGCCGCCCGCGCCGAGTACGGTGACGACCTTGCCGTGGTCTGCTACGTCAACTCCACGGTCGAGATCAAGAGCTGGAGCGACGTGTGCGTCACCAGCTCCAACGCCGTTAAGATCGTGTCCGAGCTGCCGCAGCAGCATATCCTGTTCATTCCCGACCAAAACCTGGGCCGCTTCGTAGCCGAGCAGGTGCCGCAAAAGCACGTCATCCTCAACAACGGCTACTGCCCGCGCCATCACATCATCACCGTCGAGCAGATCGTCGACGCGACGGAGGCCCACCCCAACGCGCTCGTGCTGGCGCATCCTGAGTGCAAGGCCGACGTCCTGGCCGAGGCCGACTACATCGGCTCCACCGCCGGCATCATCAAGTATGCTGAGGAGTCGGACGCGAGCGAGTTCATCATCGTGACGGTCCGCGGCGTGCTCTACGAGCTCGAGCGCCGCTGCCAGGGCACCGGCAAGAAGTTCTACTTCCCCGCGGTGCAGCCCACCTGCGTCAACATGGACCTCATCACGCTCGAAAAGCTTGTGCGCTGCCTGGAGACGGGCGAGGGCGAAGTGCAGATCGGCGTGTCGGACGAGGCTGCCGACCAGGCCAAGCTCACGCTCGATCGTATGCTCGAGTACGCAGCACGCTAGAACAATGTGGCATGAGGGATGGTCCCTTATGTCACATTCAAGGGAGAGGATTCCTGTGGAAACCAAGCAATACCCCGACATGGAGTGCGACGTCGTCATTGCCGGCTGCGGCGTAGCGGGCCTGTACGCGGCTCTCAATCTGCCGACGAGCACGCGCGTGATCATGCTCTCCAAGGGCGCTGTCGACGAGTGCGATTCGATGCTCGCGCAGGGCGGCATCTGCGTGCTGCCCGAAGGCTCGGACTACGATGCCTTCTTTGAGGACACCATGCACGCCGGTCATTACGAGAACCGCCGTGAGAGCGTCGACATCATGATCCGTTCGAGCCGTTCGGTCATCAACGACCTGCTAGCGATGGGCGTGGATTTTGAGCGCAAGGCCGACGGCAGCCTCAACTTTACCCGCGAGGGCGCGCACAGCCGTCCGCGCATCGCCTTCCATGCCGACATTACGGGCAAGGAGATTACGACCAAGCTGCTCCAGGCTGTCCGCAAGCTGGACAACGTGCAGATTCTCGAATACGTTGCCATGACCGACATCCTGACGGGCGAGCGTGACGGCGCCACGGTGTGCACCGGCGTCGTCGCCGTTTCCGTGGACGAGGACAACTCGGTTCGTCCCGCCGACGAGCTGACAAATGCCGCCGAGGGCGTGCATGCCGGCGAACCGTTTAAGATCCATGCCCGCCACACGCTGTGGGCGACGGGCGGTATCGGCGGCGTATACGACCATTCGACCAACTACCCGCAGCTCACGGGCGATGCCTGCTACATTGCTCAGGAGCATGGCATTAAGATGGAGCACCTGGACTACGTGCAGATCCACCCCACGGGACTGTTCTCGCCGCAGCCGGGCCGCACCTTCCTGATCAGCGAGAGCTGCCGCGGCGAGGGCGCGATTTTGCTCAACGCCGCCGGCGAGCGCTTTACCGACGAGCTTCAGCCGCGCGATGTGGTCGCTGCCGCTATTCGCGAGCAGATGAAGCAGGACGGTACCGAGCACGAGTGGCTGAGCTTTGCCCCCGTCGAGCGCGATGTGCTGACCGGGCATTTTGCCAACATTCGCGCGCGCTGCCTTGAGGACGGCCGCGACATCTTGGACGAGCCCATCCCCGTTACGCCCACGCAGCACTACTTTATGGGTGGCGTATGGGTCGATAAGGACGGCCGCACCTCGATGCCCGAGCTCTACGCCGCGGGCGAGACGGCCTGCAACGGCGTTCACGGCAAGAATCGCCTTGCATCAAACAGCCTGCTCGAGGCGCTGGTCTGGGGTCGTCGCGCCGCGTGGTATATGCGTACCGGCGAGTCACTGGCCGTGGAGCAGGCGGGCGATCCCGCGCTCGATGGCCGTCATCGCGCCCTGAGCGCCGACATCCTGGCAATCGATGATTTGGCCCGTGCCGCCGGCACGCAGGCCGTGGAGGAGTAGACCATGAATCCCATTACCATGAAGCTCGTCGTCGATGATCTGATTTTGCAGGCTCTGCGCGAGGACATCACCTTTGAGGACGTGAGCACGGCGAGCGTGTGTCCCACGGCGCGCCCCGCCACCGTTGAGCTCATCGCCAAGGCAGATGGCATCATCGCGGGCCTGGACGTGTTTGCCCGCACCTTTGAGCTGCTGGATCCGCAGAGCTCCGTGCTGTTCGATGTCGCGGATGGCGACGAAGTGCATGCCGGCGACCATGTGGGCCAAGTGCGCGGCGACGCGCGCGTACTGCTTTCGGGCGAGCGCGTGGCGCTCAACTACCTGCAGCGCATGAGCGGCATCGCCACCTATACGCACCAGATGGCCGCGGCGCTCGAAGGCACCAAGACCGTGCTCGTCGACACGCGCAAGACCACGCCGGGCATGCGTGTGTTTGAAAAGGCGGCAGTCGAGATCGGCGGTGGCAGCAACCACCGCTATAACCTGTCGACGGCTGTCATGCTCAAGGACAACCACATCGACGCCGCCGGTGGCGTGGCACGCGCGATCGAGATGGCGCGCGCTCATGCGTCGTTTACCACGACGGTCGAGATCGAGTGCGAGAACCTGGACATGGTGCGCGAGGCCGTGGAGGCCGGTGCCGATATCATCATGTTCGACAACATGACCCATGACGACATGGCCGCCGCCATAGAGCTTATCGCCGGTCGCGCCAAGACCGAGTGCTCGGGCAACGTGGATGCCAGCAATATCCGCGTGCTTGCCGACCTGGGCGTTGACTTTATTAGCTCGGGGGCGTTGACGCATTCTGCGCCGATTCTCGACCTCTCGCTTAAGCACCTGCGTCTGCTGGACGGTAAATAATGGACGCCCGCGAGCGTCGCCGTGCCATCATGGCCGTGCTCGAGGGAGCCAAAGACCCCGTCTCCGGCAGCGCACTTGCTTGTGAGGTGGGTGTGAGCCGCCAGATTGTCGTGCAAGACATTGCCCTGCTGCGCGCCGATGGGCACGATATCGTGGCGACCAATCGCGGCTACGTGCTGCAGGAGGCCGCGAGTAGCCCCGCCGTGCCCACGCGTCTTGTTAAGGTGCGCCACAGTGTGGAGCAGGCGGGCGACGAGCTCACGAGTATCGTCGACGCGGGTGGCGCCGTGCTCAACGTGATCGTCAACCATCGTGTGTACGGCAAGATCACGGCCGACCTGGACATCCGCAACCGCCGCGATGTCGAGCGCTATCTGCGCGATATCGAGAGCGGCAAGAGCTTTCCGCTGCTAACGGTGACGAGCGGCTATCACTTCCATCGCATTGCGGCGGAGGACGAACAGACCCTCGACGAGATCGAGGCGATGCTCAAGGAGAAAGGCTACCTAGCCGATTTAATGCCCTACGAGGATGATTTGTCCTAGCCCGACACCGTCCCCAATTAGCTGCCCACGAATGCAAAAGGAGGCCTCCGCGGCGATGCGGAGGCCTCCTTTTTGTGCACGGTGTACTTTTGAGTGTGCAAGTGGGGGAGTTGTTACTCCTCGACGATCTCGGTGATCGCGCCGGCGGGGCAAGCGTCCTGGCAAGCGCCACAGGCGACGCAGGAGTCCTCGTCAGCGACGGTAGCGACGTCCTGGAGCTCCAGAACGCCGGCGGGGCAGGAGTCGACGCAAACGCCACAAGCGATGCACTCGTCGGCATCAATTACGGGATGAGCCATGGTAGTTTCCTCTCTGTTGACCGACGCTACAGACGATGCGCGCCGGTTTGATTCGGGCAAAAACATACCACGGGAGCGACCGTTTGCAATACCCTCTGGCCGGCATCTTCATACCGTTCGCCGAGTATGCCAAGGTTTACTAAAAAACGCGCAGGTGGGGCCGTTGAGCTGCGCAAATGTTAGCTAAAGGTGACTTGAAATATTGAGCTATTGAGCGCGCCTGCGGAAAGGGCATCCCGTTATTTGGCCGAAAAACGGGTCGCAGTTTCCGGTTGGGCCCGCTAGCGGAAACTGCGACCCGGTATCCGCTCTCAAAACGGGATACGGTTTCCGGTTGAGCCTTCAGACGGAAACTGCGACCCGGAATCCACGCTCAAACCGGGACAAGCTTTCCGCAAGGCAGCCCCAGACACCCCCGGACGCAAACCTCAGCCATCTCTACATAGATCTCGATAGATTTGCCGAGAACTCAATCAGCGCATCTACCTGCGCATTTGCGAACCTAAACTCTTGGCAATAAGAAATCTTATATGAATTGACTTAGATTTTGTATATTCCGCCCCATAAGGGGATACACTACATCCTGAAAGACAAGCCGAAACACCGCGCGGCAGACCGCCGAGTCGGTGCAAACGCACAAGAGAGAGGGAATTTCTAATGGGCAAGATTCTTGGTATCGATCTTGGTACTACTAACTCCGCAATGGCCGTTCTCGAGGGCGGTTCTCCGACTATTATCGTGAACGCCGAGGGCGACCGCACCACCCCGTCCGTCGTGGGCTTCCGTGCCGACGGCGACCGCGTCGTGGGTAAGGCCGCTAAGAACCAGGCTGTCACCAACCCCAAGAACACCGTGTTCTCCATCAAGCGCTTCATGGGCCGCAAGTACTCCGAGTGCACCTCTGAGATCAAGACCGTGCCGTACGAGGTCAAGGAGGGCCAGGGTGGCCGTGCCGTCGTCGACATCGAGGGCAAGGATTACACCGCCGAGCAGGTGAGCGCCATGACGCTCGCAAAGATGAAGGCCGACGCCGAGAAGTATCTGGGCGAGACCGTCACCGACGCCGTCATCACCGTCCCGGCCTACTTCAACGACGCCCAGCGTCAGGCCACCAAGGACGCCGGTAAGATCGCCGGCCTCAACGTCAAGCGTATCGTCAACGAGCCGACCGCTGCTGCTCTGGCCTATGGCCTGGACAAGCAGGGCACCGACCAGCGCATCCTGGTCTTCGACCTGGGTGGCGGCACCTTCGACGTCTCCATCCTCGACCTCGCCGACGGCGTGTTTGAGGTTCTGTCCACCTCGGGCGACAACCACCTGGGCGGCGATGACTGGGATCAGCGCGTCATCGATTGGATGGCCGATAAGTTCCAGCAGGAGAACGGTGTCGACCTGCGTCAGGACCCCATGGCCCTGCAGCGTCTGAAGGAGGCCGCCGAGAACGCCAAGAAGGAACTCTCCGCCGCCCAGCAGACCACCATCAACCTGCCGTTCATTACCATGAACCAGTCCGGCCCGCTGCACCTCAACTACACGCTGACCCGCGCCGAGTTCGAGAAGATCACCCGCGACCTGCTCGAGCGCTGCAAGCAGCCTGTCACCAACGCCCTGCGCGACGCCAAGCTTAAGCTCTCCGATCTGACCGAGGTCATCCTCGTCGGCGGCTCCACCCGTATGCCCGCTGTCCAGGAGCTCGTCAAGACCATGACCGGCAAGCAGCCCAACATGTCCGTGAACCCCGACGAGGTCGTTGCCGACGGCGCTGCCGTCCAGGGCGGCGTGCTCACCGGCGACGTCGAGGGCATCCTGCTGCTCGACGTTACCCCGCTGTCGCTGGGCGTCGAGACCATGGGCGGCATCATGACCAAGATGATCGACCGCAACACAACGATCCCGACCTCCAAGACCGAGGTCTACTCCACCGCTGCCGACAACCAGACCAGCGTCGAGATCAACGTGCTCCAGGGCGAGCGCGAGCTTGCCCGCGATAACAAGTCGCTCGGTAAGTTCCAGCTGACCGGTATCCCGGCTGCCCGCCGCGGCGTGCCGCAGATCGAGGTCACCTTCGACATCGACGCCAACGGCATCGTCAAGGTCTCCGCTAAGGACAAGGGCACCGGCAAGGAGCAGCAGATCACCATCTCTGGCTCCACCGCTCTGTCCGACGACGAAGTCGATCGCATGGTCAAGGACGCCGAGGCTCATGCCGAGGAGGATAAGAAGCAGAAGGAAGAGGTCGAGGTCCGCAACCAGACCGACAGCCTGTGCTACTCCACCGAGCAGACCCTCAACGAGCTGGGCGACAAGGTTTCCGCCGACGTGAAGTCCAAGGCCGAGGCCGCTATCGCCGACGCCAAGAAGGCACTCGAGGGCTCTGACGTCGAGGCCATCAAGGCCGCTGGCGAGTCCCTGCAGTCTGTGGCCTACGAGCTGGCTCAGGTTGTCTACGCCGACGCTCAGCAGCAGGCCGACGGTGCCGCCGGCGCCCAGCCTGCCGACGACGACGTTGTCGACGCCGACTACGAGGTTGTGGACGACGAGGACAAGTAATCATGTCCGCCCGTAAAGCTCGCACGGAGGCGCCTGCCGCTGGCGACGCCCCCGTTGACTCTGAGGAGAAGGACGTGAAGATTCCCGTAGAGGCCGTCGACGATACCGAGGCCAATGAGGCCGAGGCCGCCGAGGCTGCCGAGAACCAGGTAGAGGATTCCAACAAGGAGGCGACGATGACCGAGGACGAGATGGTGGAAGCCGCTATCCGCGCCGGTGAGGAAGCCGCCGACAACGACTTTAAGCTCAAGTTCGAGCAGGCTCAGAAGGAGCTTGCCGACGTGCGCAGCGAGCTCGATGCTGCGGCAGAGGCTCAGAAGGCCGCCGAGGACAAGGCAAAGGACGCCACCGAGCGCACCGCCCGTCTGCAGGCCGACTGGGAGAACTTCCGTCGCCGCACTGCCAACGAGCGCATCGCCGAGCGCGAGCGCGCGACCGAGAAGCTCGTCACTGCGCTGCTGCCGGTGGTCGACGATATCGAGCGTGCGATCGACCATGCCCGCAGCCAGGAGCTTGCCGATGACTTTAAGCAGTTCGTCGACGGCGTCGACGCGGTGCATGCCAAGCTGCTCGATGTGTTTGCGCACGAGGGCGTTGAGCCCATCGACCCCAAGGGCGAGGCGTTCGATCCGCTCGAGCACCAGGCTGTGGGTCGCGTCGAGGACGCATCGCAGTACGATGAGACCGTCAACGATGTGTACCAGAAGGGCTACCGCATGGCGGACCGCATCCTGCGTTCCGCGATGGTGACGGTGACCTACGGTGGCGAGAAGCGCCCCGCACCGGAGCCCGAAGCGGCGCCCGAGGATGCTACGGCCGATACGGTCGAGAGCACCGAGGAGTAATTGAGAAGGGCCCCGGGGCAACACCCGGGGCCCTTTCTGGCCTAGTGCCATATGAAAGCATGAGCCGTCGTCTGCATGGGCGGCGGACGTAACAGGAGAGGAGCTACGATGGCTGCAGGCAAAACCTTCTATGACATCCTGGGCGTATCCAAGAGCGCCTCCGACAAAGAGATCAAGAGCGCGTTTCGCAAGCTCGCGCAAAAATATCACCCCGATGCCGGCGGCGACGAGGCCAAGTTCAAGGAGATCAGCGAGGCCTACGAAACGCTTTCGGACGAGAAGAAGCGCAAAGAGTACGACCAGATGCTCATGTTTGGCGGCATGCCGGGCGCGGGCGGCGCGTATGGCGGCGGCTACGGTGCCGGCGCGGGCGCCAGCGGCTGGGGCGACATCTTCGACAGCATCTTTAGCGGCAACGGCGCCTGGGGCAGCGATTGGGGCTCGGGCTTTGCCGGGGCTGCGGGCGCTGCCGGTGCCGGCGCGGGTCGCAGCCGCGCTCGCAAGGGCGGCGACCTGTCGCTGACCGTCGATGTGACGGCCGAGGACGCGTTTCGCGGCGTGACGCACAAGGTCACCTATCGCATTCCCTCGACGGGCGAGCAGCAGACCATCACGGTTTCGGTGCCTGCGGGTGCGGTCGACGGCGGCAAGCTACGCTACAAGCGTCGCGGCGAGTATGGCGTTGCGGGTGGTGAGCGCGGCGACCTGGTCGTGACCACGCATGTGGAGGAGCACCCGCTGTTTAAGCGCAAAGGCGCCGACGTGACCATGGAGGTACCGGTCTCGGTCTACGAGGCGGCGCTCGGCTGCACGGTGGACGTGCCCACGCCCGGCGGTGCGACGGTCCGTTTGAAAGTGCCCGCGGGTACCCAGACGGGCAAGAAGTTCCGCTTTAAGGAGATGGGAGCGCCCGACGTTAAGCACCGTGGCCGTACGGGCGCGCTGCTCGTCGAGATCAAGGTGCAGGTCCCCACGAACCTATCCGATGACGAGCGCGATGCCATGACCAAGCTGCGCGAGGCCGACACGCGCGATTATCGCGAGAAGGTCAACCGTTACAAGGCGACGTACTAGGGCGGTCGTGGCGCACGCCCGCGCCCGCGGGCTTATGATGGACGATAGCGAGACGGAAAGGGGTCAGGTAGCATGGCCGAGGACAATAGGAACAAACCGCTGTACATGATCAGCGTGGCGGCCGAGCTGACCGGCATGCATCCGCAGACTCTGCGCGTCTACGAGTCCAAGGGCCTGGTGAACCCCCAGCGTTCGGGCGGCAACACGCGTCTGTATTCGCGTGCCGATATCGAGCGCCTAGAGCTCATCAACCAACTGACCGACGAGGGCATCAACCTTGCCGGCGTGGTGCGCATTCTCGATATGAAGGAGCGTGCCGAGGAGCGCGAGCGCGAGAACGAAAAACTTCGTGCCCGCGTGCGCCAGCTCGAGGACGAGCTGCACGAGTACAAGATGCAGAAGAAGATCACCGCCCTGGCCCCGCGCGACGGCTCAGTTAACCCCGAACAGGTCATGCGCAAGCTGCTGGGCGCCGGCGGGGATTTGTAGTTACGCGGTTTTACCAAACCGCGTAACGGCTCGACGCTGCGCGACGTCAAGAGCGACAATTTGTCATTCAAAAGGCAGGGCATGACCAGAAGGTCTATGCCTTGCCTTTTTCATGCCAACTTGTTCGCTCTGGACGTCGCTCGCTGTCCGTCCTCTACCTGCGGCGTTGCCTTGCTCGCTCTGGCGGGCTTTTGTAGTCATTGGGGACGTTCTTAAATGACTAGTCGAAAGGGACGCTCTTGCGCCAAATCTGCCGGCCCCACACTGGGCTCGTCCTTTGCTTTACTGAGATAAAGTGAACGTGCAGATTCGTAACCCACTCGCAACCGTTCTATGGCACGATATTGAACGAATGTATGCTATGCGCCCAAATCTTTTGGGCAGAGTGGGAGACAGTATGGTCAAGCTGTACGAGGACGGCATCTACCTGCGCGGCGGCAGCGAAGTTGTGCCTGCGGCCGAGGCTGCCGAGCGCGGTATTACGCAGGCGCCCGAGGATGCCAAGCGTGGCACCATCGCGTATTCGATCCTTCAGGCACACAACACGTCCGGCGACCCCGAGGCGCTCAAGATTCGCTTCGACGCCATGGCGAGCCACGACATCACCTTTGTCGGCATCATCCAGACGGCGCGCGCCTCGGGCATGGAGCAGTTCCCGCTGCCCTACGTGCTCACCAACTGCCATAACTCGCTGTGCGCCGTGGGCGGCACCATCAACGAGGACGACCACGTCTTTGGTCTCTCGGCTGCTAAGAAGTACGGCGGCATCTTCGTCCCGCCGCACATCGCCGTCATCCACTCCTTTATGCGTGAGAACTTCGCCGGTTGCGGCAAGATGATTCTGGGTTCCGACTCGCACATCCGCTATGGCGCCCTGGGCACCATGGCCGTGGGCGAGGGCGGCGGCGAGCTGGCGAAGCAACTGCTGCGCGACACCTACGACGTTGCCTATCCCGGCGTTGTAGCCATCTACCTCACGGGTGCCCCACGTCCCGGCGTCGGCCCGCACGACGTAGCGCTCGCCATCATCCGCGCCGTCTTTGCCAAGGGCTACGTCAAGAACAAGGTAATGGAGTTCGTGGGCCCCGGCATCGCGAGCATGACGACCGACTACCGCAACGGCGTCGACGTTATGACCACCGAGACCACCTGCCTGTCGAGCATTTGGGCCACCGACGAGGACACGCACGCGTTTTTGACCATGCACGGCCGCGGCGACGACTACCGCGAGCTCAAGCCCGCCGATGTTGCCTACTACGACGGCTGCGTCGAGGTCGACCTGTCGAGCATCAAGCCCATGATCGCGCTGCCGTTCCATCCTTCCAACGGCTTCGAGATTGACGAGCTCAACGAGAACCTCGAGGACATCCTGCATGAGGTGGAGCTTGAGGCCGCCAGGATTGGCGAGGGCAAGACGCACTTTACCCTGCTCGACAAGATCGTCGACGGCAAGCTGCACGTGCAGCAGGGCGTTATCGCCGGCTGCTCGGGCGGCAACTACGACTCCGTGGTCCAGGCTGCCCGCGTGCTCAAGGGCGCCAACACCGGTTGCGGCGAGTTCTCGCTGTCGGTCTATCCCACGAGCCAGCCCGTGGCACTCGAGCTTACACGCCGCGGCTACATCTACGACCTCATGGAGGCCGGCGCGATCGTGCGCACGGCGTTCTGCGGTCCGTGCTTCGGCGCCGGCGACACGCCTGCCAACAACGGCCTTTCGATCCGCCACACCACGCGTAACTTCCCCAACCGCGAGGGTTCCAAGCCGGGTAATGGCCAGCTGAGCGCCGTGGCCCTGATGGACGCTCGCTCCATTGCGGCGACGGCTGCCAACGGCGGCGTCCTGACGCCGGCGACCGACCTGCCCGAGGAGACTTGGGACGAGGCCTGCGAGTACACCTTTGACGATGCGCCGTACAAAAAGCGTGTGTACTGGGGCTTTGGCAAGGCGGAGCCTGCCGACGAGCTGGTCGAGGGTCCCAACATCAAACCGTGGCCCGCGATGGAGCCTCTCGGCGACGATATCCTGCTCAAGGTGTGCTCCAAGATCATGGACTCGGTCACCACGACCGACGAGCTCATTCCCTCGGGCGAGACGAGCTCCTTCCGCTCCAACCCGCTGGGCTTGGCCGAGTTTACGCTCAGCCGTCGCGATCCGGCCTACGTGGGTCGCTCCAAGGAGGTCGACGCGGTGGAAAAGCGCCGCGTTGCCGGCGAAGCAGCAGGCGATCTGGCGGCGCTCGATGCCGAGCTTGCCGGCGTGTTTGAGGCGCTGGCCGGCGCGGGTGTCGCGGCCGATGCCAAGGCGACCGAGTACGGCTCCATGCTCTATGCCAAGAAGCCCGGCGACGGTTCCGCCCGCGAGCAGGCCGCGAGCTGCCAGCGCGTGATCGGCGGCCTGGCCAACATCGTCCACGAGTACGCCACCAAGCGTTATCGCTCCAACGTGATGAACTGGGGCATGGTGCCCTTCCAGATGGAGGTCGAGCCCAACTTTGAGGTGGGCGACTACGTCTTTGTGCCGGGCATCCGTGCCGCGCTCGATGGCGACCTAAAGGACATCGCTGCCTATGTGGTGCGTGCCAACGGCACGGTCGAGCAGATTGAGCTCTACATTGCCGATATGACGGCCGAAGAGCGTGCCATCGTCAAGGCCGGCTGCCTGATCAACTACAACAAGTTCAAGGCCGCTGCCGAGTAACGCACTTAATTGTCCGCCCGGGGCCACCCTTTCCCGCCCGCTCACGCGCTTCGCGAGGGTCGCGTTCGGCAAAGGGTAAGCCCCGGGCTACATTCTTGCGTTCTCGTTGGGTCTTGAGGGACGCTAATAAATAGACTTGCTTGATGCCGCCTCTGTTATCGGGGCGGCTTCTTTTGTCGAAAACCACCATGAAGGGGTAGGCGCCTTTGCGGTGGTTCCGTTTGTCTCGACCTGTAACATCTGGGCCCCTATTTGACGAGCGGCTGTTACAGATTGAGACAAACAATCGCCGCCGATCATTTCATCTCGATCTGTAACATCTAGGATTGAAAAGGGCCGCTAGATGTTACAGATCGAGACAGTGGAACATCGGAACCGAAACCACCACAAAGGTGCCTGCCTGGCGGGTCCTTATTTCGATGGGGCCCAGGTTATTTCATCGTCAAATAGCCAAGTGCGTGCTGAGCCACTGTCGCGCGCTGTCTGTGGATCGGGCTCGCAAGTTTGTTCGTAGGCATCCTCGGTACACCGATCCATAAAATCGACGACTGCCGTCTGGTCGCCTTCCATGACGTAGATCACGTTGCCATCCGAGATATAGACTCCCGGCCCTTCGTTGTCCACGTAGCCGGGGTCGTATGAAACGTTGCACAGTCTGCTCCCGTTTGCCGCATCGAGTTCAAGGGTCGAATAATACCCGCCATTCATTTGGCCTTTCTTGGCTCGATATATTGCGGCGCCGTACCATCGCTTAAATGTCTTGCCTTTGAGTAAACTGGTTGCCTTGCCGATAAGCTGCTCATCTTGGGTATAGCGCGTGGCTCCAAGTTCGATTCGGGGATAGTTACTGACCCCAAGCGCTGCGGGCGTACCGTCGAAATCGACGGTGATTGAATCGGGTTTGACGATATCGGTGAGGATTTCGATGGGGTAGCTTACGGTTTCAACCGCCGCCTGCGTTGCCGAGGCAGGGAGAAATGCGAGATAGATAATGCCCACGCCGACTGCGGTAATTGCAAACGCTAAGACGAGCAGGCCGATATAGGTGGAGCGTTTCACGGTGGGGCACCTCTCATGCAATATGCAATCATTAAGATAAATGATACAAGCTTACGACAATATTCAAAAGAAAGCGACCGCCCGGAATGAGAGGCTAAAAGGCCCTATTGGGCTTCGATTTGATCTCTAATAGGAATATTTGCCTCCCCTCATTCTGGGCGAGGGGTCAAAATTGAGTTCACGAGTTTTGTGCAATACTATTCTCACTAAACCCGCTATTTTCACTATAAGCACTATAAAAACGACAGGGACGATGACGAGAACAATGTGGCGTGCGATAGCTAAGCCGTTTAAGCCGGACTCTGACCTTGAATCTCTGCCTCTATCTGTGCGAACGGGCTATTGTCGGTTCTCGATTCCATCACTGCGTTCTCGTTGGGTCTGGGGATCGCCAAACGTAGACTGGGCTTGATACCGCCTCTTTTTATTGGGGCGGTTTCTTTGTTGGACCACCATGAAGGTGCCTGTCCCCTTTGTGGTGGTTTTCGGTCTGTCTCGATCTGTAGCATCTTGGCCGCTAAAAGTGGGCCTGGTGTTACGGATTTAGATTTTCGATTCGGGTGTCTTCTGTTTGTCTCAATCTGTAACAGGTAGAGCTCTATTTGCCGAGTAGTTGTTACAGATTGAGACAAGCGGGCGCCGCTGGTCATTTCATCTTGATTTGTAACATCTGGAGCCATAAACAGTCGCTAGATGTTACAGATTGAGATAGTAAGGGGATGAGGCCGCAGCGGGTGAGCACGCCTGTCCCCTTTGTGGTGATTTTCCATGTCATGAGAGCACTCAGAAAATCTTATATATAGAGACTTAGATTTATGTATAAGATCGTAAAAAGCTGGCAACAATACTTCTCGAACAACGTGAAGCCGCCCCGTAGGGCGGCCACCCCAAGAGAGGTGATTCCATGAGAATCGATAAGCTAGCAATGACGTCGCGCGAGGCGTTGCAGACCGCCATGAGCACGGCTGCCGACGCGCAGGCCGGCGCGGTGGAGCCGATTCACCTGCTGTCTGCCCTGCTCGGTGCCGGTGAACGCAATATCTCCGTGATCATCGAGCGCATTGGTGCCGATCCGGCTCAACTCGCGCGCTCCACGCAGGATGCCATCGACCATGCGCCCAAGGTTTCGGGCGAGGGCCAGCAGATGGGCCTTTCCAAAGAGCTCGTCCGCGTCATCGAGAAGGCCGAGAAGAAGGCCACCAAGATGGGCGACAGCTTTGTGGTGACCGAGCATCTGCTAATGGCGCTTGCCGAGGACAAGGGCGAGGCGGGCCGCGTGCTGCGCGACGCCGGCGTTACCAAGGAGCGCATCGAGCAGGTCTACGAGGAACTGCGCGGCGATGACCGCGTGACATCTGCCGAGGACAAGACCCAGTTTGAGGCGCTGGAGCAGTACGGCCGCAATATCTGCGACCTGGCCCGCGCCGGCAAGCTCGACCCGGTTATCGGCCGTACTGACGAGATTCGTCGTACCATCCAGGTCCTGTCCCGCCGCACCAAGAACAACCCCGTGCTCATCGGCGAGCCGGGCGTGGGCAAGACGGCTATCGTCGAGGGCATCGCCCAGCGTATCGTGGCCGGCGACGTGCCGAGCACCCTGCGCGACCGTGACCTCATCGAGCTCGACATGAGCGCGCTGGTCGCTGGCGCCAAGTACCGCGGTGAGTTCGAGGACCGCCTGAAGGCCGTGCTCAAGGAAGTGCAGAAGGCGCAGGGTAAGGTCATCCTGTTCATCGATGAGCTCCACACCATCGTGGGCGCGGGTGCCACCGAGGGCTCCATGGACGCCGGCAACATCCTGAAGCCGGCGCTCGCCCGTGGCGACCTGCACGCGATCGGCGCGACCACGCTCGACGAGTACCGCAAGTACATCGAGAAGGATGCGGCGCTCGCTCGTCGTTTCCAGACCGTTATGGTGAGCGAGCCTACCGTCGAGGACACCATCTCGATCCTGCGTGGCCTTAAGGAGAAGTACGAGATCTTCCACGGCGTGCACATCACCGATAGTGCGCTCGTGGCCGCCGCCGACCTCTCCGATCGCTACATCGCCGACCGTTTCCTGCCCGACAAGGCCATCGACCTGGTCGATGAGGCGGCAAGCCGCCTGCGCATGGAGCTCGACAGCATGCCGGTCGAGATCGACGCCACCACACGTCAACTCACCCAGCTGCAGATCGAGGAACAGGCGCTCATGAAGGAGACCGATGACGCCTCCAAGGAGCGTCTGGAGGCCCTGCGCCAGGAGATTGCCGAGGTCCAGGAAAAGCTCAACGTGCAAAAGGCCGGCTGGCTCAACCAGAAGAACGCCATCGACCACGTGCAGGAGCTCAAGGGCAAGCTCGACGAGGCAAAGAGCGAGGAGGAGCGTGCGACGCGCAACGGCGATTTGGGTCGTGCGTCCGAGCTGCGCTACTCCGTGATTCCGGGTCTGCAGCAGCAGATTCAGGATTCCGAGGCCGCGCTCGAGGCGCAAAAGCAGCAGGACGGCGAGGGCCTCAATGAGCAGGTGACCTCCGATGAGATCGCTGAGGTCGTGAGCGCTTGGACCGGCGTGCCCGTGTCCAAGATGATGCAGGGCGAGCTCGACAAGCTGAAGGGCCTGGAGGGCGAGCTGCATAAGCGCGTCATCGGTCAGGATGAGGCCGTGTCCGCCGTGGCCGCGGCTGTGCGCCGCAGCCGTGCGGGCCTCTCCGACCCGGACAAGCCCATCGGCAGCTTCTTCTTCCTGGGCCCCACCGGCGTGGGCAAGACCGAGCTCGCCAAGGCGCTTGCCGAGTGCCTGTTCGACGACGAGCGCGCGCTTGTGCGTATCGACATGTCCGAGTACATGGAGAAGTTCAGCGTCCAGCGTCTGATCGGTGCGCCCCCGGGATACGTGGGCTACGACGAGGGTGGCCAGCTCACCGAGGCCGTGCGCCGTCGTCCGTACTCCGTAATCTTGCTCGACGAGATGGAGAAGGCCCATCCGGATGTCTTTAACGTGCTGCTGCAGGTGCTCGACGACGGTCGTCTGACCGATGGCCAGGGTCGCCAGGTGTCCTTCAAGAACACGATTATCATCATGACGAGCAACGTGGGCTCCAAGGCCATCGCCGATCTGTCCGGCAAGGACGAGGAGGAGATGCGCCATCAGGTCGACGCGGCCATGGCCCAGACCTTCCGCCCCGAGTTCCTCAACCGTATCGACGATATCGTGGTGTTCCATCCGCTCGGTATGGCGCAGATCGAAAAGATCGTCGACATCCAGCTTGCCGACGTCCGCGCGCGTCTGGCCAAGGAGCGCATGACGCTTGCCGTCACCCCGGCGGCCAAGCAGATGCTCGCCGTGGGCGGTTTGGACCCGGTCTTTGGTGCCCGTCCGCTCAAGCGCCTGGTCCAGCGCGAGGTCGTGGACGCCATCGCGGCGGCCATCATCGACGGCACAGTGCGCGAGGGCGATCAGGTGACAGTCGATGTCGACAAGGACGGCGGCTTTACCGTCGTGTGCGACAACACGCCGGCGGCTACCTACGAGGTCCCCGACGCCGAGTAGATTTTTGGGACATGCCTTAAAATCTACCAGCCGTCTCTAAATGCCAAGGGCGGCGGATCCAATTGGGTCCGCCGCCCTTTTTCGTGCGACAATCGTTGATGTTGAGCATGAGTACATGGCAAGGAGATATGCAGATGAAAGACGAGATCAAAACAAGTGCGCCGGCGCCCAAGCCCACGTCCAAACCGGCGCCCAAGCCGCGCGACCCCTACATCCGTGCCGAGAACGAGGACGATGACGGCTACGATCCCTACAGCGATCGCCGCCCCGAGCGCGAGCCGATGTTCGAAGCCGACCCGTGGCGCTGAGTGCTACCCAAAAGGCCACCAATAAGTTGCGGTGAAATAGGGATTGTTTTACGGTTTGACCAGCAAAAACAGTCCCTATTTCACCGCAACTGCGTTAGGGATTTTTCTACAGGGGGAGGGTAGTCAAAAAAGCCCCGTCCCAAATTGACTGTCCAGGGAGTCGCATTCGAGCTTGGTTGTCCTCTCAGCCACTCGGCATCCTTCGAGCAGTACTAGTGAAAAAACTTGCTTAAGTGTTAATCAAGTCAGACATAATCTTGCTCTCTAATTAATCAAGAATCGCTATAATTTTGATTAGCTAGAGAGCAAGATTGGAGAATCATGGCATTCAACGACTTGATCGCCCAGAAAATAAAGGACTTTGAACAGCAGGGGGTTCCGCAGGTCTTTGAGCGAGACCTTGATCTAGGAAACCCACAGGAGCCAAAGCGCGACAACATCGTAAATGTGATTGTGGGGGCCCGCCGTTGTGGAAAGACGTATCGCCTGTATCAGGAGATGCGGCGGCTTCAGAGCCGGGGCGTCGAGCTTGACCGGATGCTTTACTTCAATTTTGAGGATGAGCGCTTGCGCCCGTATGAGCCATCGCTGCTGGCGGACGTGCTCGACACGTTCTATGCGCTGTATCCTGCTGCTCGAACCGAGGGCGCTTACATTTTCTTTGACGAGATCCAGGAAATTCCCGAATGGGGTGCGTTTCTGCGGCGTGTAGTCGATACGGAGAAAGCGACCGTCTATGTGACGGGATCTTCTTCTAAGATGCTGTCCTCAGAACTTAAGAGCGAGTTCAGAGGTCGTTCTCTTGTGCGAGAGCTTTTTCCGTTGAGTTTTTCGGAATACGTTCGATATAAGACGGGGAGCGTTCCCGAGCCAGATGCGACCTTTTCCCCGAGCGATGCAGCGCTGCTTCGACATCATCTGATCGGGTATCTTGAACGAGGGGGATTCATCGCGACACTTGAGCAGACGCCTGCAGACGCGATTCAGCTGCTACAGGAATATGCTTCGCGAACGGTCGCCATGGACGTCGTTGAACGTTACGACGTCAAGAACCCTCGCCTGGCATCGCTGTTCTTGACGCGGTGTATGGCATCTTCGGGACGAGAGCTGTCAGTGAACAAAGTGTACAACGAGTTCAAGAGCAGACAGATACCCGTCAGTCGTAATTCGCTCAGCGACTTACTTGAGTATTATGAGGACGCCTACCTGTTATTTTCTGTGCCGGAGTTCACGCGTTCACTGGCAAATAACATGCGGTCTGCGTCTAAGGTCTACGCTGTCGACCCTGCGATGTTTGGAGCATTCTCTCCCGCATCAGCATTGGACCAGGGCCAGAGGCTCGAGACCGCAGTGTTCAATGCGCTAAGAAGAAGGACTCCCGCGGTGAGGACCGGCTCGGTCTGCCGCCTGCTGATCAAAGAGAAGAGCAAAAGCCATGAGGTGGACTTTGTGGCTGGGGACGCGCTTCTCATGCGGGCTTATAGCCTGATTCAGGTGAGTGCGGATATGGCAAGTGAGAAAACGCGCGAGCGCGAAATTGCCGCGCTTGATGCCTCGATGGCCCAGTTTGATCTTGGCGAGTCGGCAATCGTTACCATGGATGAACAGACCGATATTCCATGCGAGCACGGTGTGGTACACGTTACGCCCGCATGGAAGTGGCTCCTTGCCTAATCATCTATGGACCTGTGGGGTCAGGACCTCCTGGCTCCTTCATCACGGTTGGGGAGCACCTTGCTGCGCCAGGCTAGTCCTGGGCCTTGATGCTGGGCAGCAGAATCTGGGCGAGGTAGTCGCATTCGAGCTTGGTGGCGGCGTCGGCCTTGCCGTCTTTGCCGACCAGCACGTTCTTGATCTGGCTATAGGTATAGCGGTTGCCGGTCGTAAGCTCGACAAGCTCAATGGCCGTGTCCATGGGGTAGGTCGACACGGGGTTCTGCGTGCGTCCGTTGATGGTCTGGGGCACCACATACGGATAAACGGGGCCGCTGGCGTAGACGGTGTAGCCGTTGCCGAGGTTTGCCGCACCCAAAACCGCGTCGCCCTCATCGGGCGTAAAGCTCTCGCCGTCGCGCACCGTGACAAGCGTCACAAGCGGCGTGCTCGTGTCGCCGGCAAGATAGATGCACAGCGTGCTGCCGTTTTGCCAAGTCGCGACTTTGCCGTACCACTCAACGGGAATATCGAGCTGATACAGGTCCGTTGCCTTATGTCGAGCATCGGCGTCGCGGGCCGCCTGCGCCTTGCGGGAGCTCACGGCGTTGGTTGCGGCGTCGCGTCGCGCGGTTGCCGCCTGCTGGAGTACCTTTGCGACCGCGGCGGAATTCACCCCGCCTTCCTCGGCATACTTGGCGGCGGCATCGATCTGGTCGTCAGTCACCGTGTCGGCCGAAGGTACCTTGAGCTTAAAGGTGGCCTGGGCACTCAAATCCTGCCCATCGCTCTTGACCGTAACTTGGGCCTTGGTGGTCGGGACGGTGTAGATGGTGCCGTCGGCCGCGATGGGGGAGGCGGCGATGGAGAACGTGTAGTCGCCGGGCAGCAGCTTAATGCCGCGACCATGTTCGTCAACGTAGAGCGTTTCGCTCACGGAAGAGCCGTCGGAATCCTGCCCGCTCACCTGCACGGGAATCTTGGAGCCAGTTGAGCAGTCGAGGCCCGCGGCATGCACGCCAATCTGCACCGACATCATCGTGTGCGCATTGGCGGCGGCGACGGCAGCCTGCTCTTGCTGATAACCGTTCCAAGCGGTATAGCCTGCGCCACCGGCGACGAGCGCGACGGCTACGACACCGGCGACCATCAGATTGCGGCGCTTGGGCGACATCTTGCGATGGCGAACCTCGGCCTCGCGTGCCGAGGGAACGGACGGCAGGGGAATATCGCCCATGGCGATGGTTTCGTCCACGGCTGGTGCGGAACCCAGGCCAGGAAGCTCGCGGGTCAGCGAATCCTCGGCCGGCAAGCTGTCGAGCAAGACGGTTTCCTCGCCCGTGTCGGATTCGGGCTGATTGCCGGCCTCGCTTTCGGTGTCTTCGTGACCTGCCTCATCTTCGGCAGGCTCAACGTCGTCTGCATCCTGATCATCGGACTGCGCCTCGGTTTCCGGCCCATCCTGCACATCAACGCCCGAATCGTCAAACGCAATCTCATCGAGTGAAATCCGGTCTAAGCTCTCCAAGGCCTCAGCGCAAGCTTCTGCATCTTGGGCCGCATCCTCTTGGCCCATCGTCTCATCATTCATACATCCCCCAAGCTCAATATCGGGACAACAATGTACCCAAAAACAGGGTCATATAGAGCTGTCAGGCGATTGGAAATCTGATTTTATCTGTGCGAGAGGTTTTGAATATGTGTGTGGATGCGCGCAACAACAAAAAGCCCCCGGAAAGCGAACAAATCGCTTTCCGGGGGCATGCAATACGTTGCATTGCGCGGAGCCGGCTATGCGGCTTCGTACTCAAGCGATGTTTGCGTCAGGCGCGTTACTCGGCGTGTGCGTAATCAACCTTGGCGCGGCGGGCGGTGGCCTTCTCCCAATCGCTGGTGCCCTCAAAGACATCCTGCTTGTAGGGATTGCGGCCGAGCTTCTTGGCGCGGTAGGCGATGTAGATGATCGCGGCGATGTTGGCGACCAGCGCGGCGATCGAGACCGCGGTAGCGGCGCCGGGATCGAGCGTGGAGTGGGTCACAAAGATGGACTCCTCCTGGAAGTACGGGAACACCTGGGCAAACATGCACCAAATGGCCAGCGTAAAGGCGCGGTTCTGGATCCAGCCGCCCTTGTTCCAGATAAAGGCGGCGACGGTGGGCGCCAGCAGCAGCGCAAAGCCGCAGAACCAGGAGTGGGTGGGCAGGCAGTTGTAGGTGTAGCAGAAGTTCCAGATATCGTAGGCGATGATGTAGACCCAGGTCATATCGGGCCACAGCATGTCGGTCTGATCCTCGGAGGCGTAGACGCTCCACCAACCGGTCATGCAGAAGATGTTGATGATACCGGCGATGCCGTTGAACACGTTGTTCCAGCCGGCCAGCTGAGTAGCACCTTCGGAGGTGACCCAGGTGGACTGGCCCAGGACAAAGAAGTGATAGGCGCTCTCGAAGTCGGACACGACGGCGATCATGATGTTGATGGCGACGATCACAAACGGCCACGCGCGGAACCAATGCGCCTTGCCGATCTTGCCCCACTGGTACTTAATGGCAATGAAGCCCCAGCAACCGGCGAGCGCCGCGTATACCTTGGCGTAGTGGAACCAGCTGTTCTGGTACACATGGGTGGGGTTGGTGAGTGCCCACTCGGCACCCTGCGAGACGCCAATGGCGATGGCGACGCAGTAGATGGTCATGGCCAGCGGAGCCACGCCAAAGATGATTGCCGCGCCCAGCTTGGTGCGGCGGCCGACCTCGTTGAGCACGATCAGGCCGATAAAGACCATGGCCCAGCCGGCCCAGTGGATAAGGGTATCGCTACCCCAAACATCGAACAGCATGCTGCTCTCCTTTCACACGCCCGCGGCCCCTCTTCTGATCGCGGGCAGTTTGGCCAAATGTCGTCAGTTCTGGGGCTTACGCTCCGGATACTTGGCGGTATAGCCCTCGATGTGGAGTGTCGAGGCGATGATTTCCTTGACCGTCTCGTCGGGCACATCGGGGTGCGTGCGGATATACATCAACAACCCCATGATGAGGGTGTAGAACGTCTCGTAGACATGGTCGATGCGTAGCTCATGATGGGCGACAAAATCCACCACGGTGGTGTCGCAGATATACTGCGCCACGCGCTGGACCACGTTGTGCAAAAAGCCGCCGTAGAGCGCGCCGCTGCTCGAGGTGAGCGTGCTCGGCAGCTCGTGGCCGCTGGCGACCAGGCGCTTAAAGAGCGGGGCGACGGTGTCGAGCGCGCCCTCGATATCTCCGACGGTGCGGCCGGCGTTCCACTGCTCGAGTTCGGAGATAAAGCCGTCGATCGCTTCGTCCATAACAGCGGTGACGGCGGCGTCCATGTCGGCAAAGTAGTGGTAGAACAATGAACGCGTGCAGCCGGCTCGTTTGGTCACGGCCGATACCGATAGGTGGGACACGCCCAACTCGGAGCTTACGGTGCGCACGGCATCGAGGATCTCGCGACGGCGTTCGTCGCCCGTCAAGCGCTTTGCCGCGCTATCGGATGCGGGGATGGCATCGACCACAGAGGTATCTGCTGCGTTGTTGCCCATGTTTTGCCGCCTTTCACCCTCTTTTGCCTGACCGTTCGCCTAACAGTCTTGAATATTGTTGACGGTTCGTCAATACTATTTTTGACACAATGTCAACAATGGCGGGTGAACGGCATGGGGGCATGCCCGGCCTGCAAAAAAAGAGGGGCGCTGCGGCCTCGCCGGGCTGCGGCAAGAGAAGGGACAACCATGATTCTCAACGGACCGGGGATTAGCTATACCGAGCCCGATATCGGCGCGGAGTTCGTGCCGCCGCTGCCGGAGCATCCGCGCGAGGCAATCGTCAAGTTGTGCGAGCACTGCACCAACCGTCTACTGCATCGCGATGAGCTGCTGGGCTACGAGTACTGGTCGTTTGCCGAGGCCGCAACTGACGAGCAGGCCGAAGTGCTCTGCAAGATGAAGATGCGCCGTCCCTATACGCTGCCCGAGATGGTCAAGCTCACCGGCATGCCCGAAGCCGATATCGAGAAGATGCTCGACGACATGAGCTACACGGGTCTGCTCGAGTACAACTGGGAAAACCCCGAGCGCGCCAAGCAGTGGGTGCTGCCCATGCTGGTGCCGGGTTCCGCCGAGTTCCTCAACATGCGCGTGAGCCAGCTCGAGGAGCACCCGGTCTATGCCAAGTTCTTTGAGCAGGCGTCCAAGGGACCGCTGTCCAAGGCCACGCCGATGGTGCCGCCCGGAGGCGCCGGCATCGGCATGCACGTCATTCCGGTCGAGAAGGCCATCGACGCCGCGAGCACCTCGGTGCCGATCGAGCATATCGAGCACTGGCTCGACAAATACGATGGCAAATATGCCGCTAGCACCTGCAGCTGCCGCGCGAGCCGTCGCGTGATGGGTGAGGGCTGCGCCGACGACCCCGCCGACTGGTGCATTGCCGTGGGCGATATGGCCGACTATGTGGTTGAGACCGACCGCGGCCATTACGTGACGCGCGACGAGGTCTACGACATCCTGCGCCAGGCCGAGGACAACGGCTTTGTGCACCAGATCACCAATATCGACGGCGAGAACAAGATCTTCGCTATCTGCAACTGCAACGTCAACGTGTGTTATGCCCTGCGCACCTCTCAGCTGTTCAACACGCCCAACCTGTCGCGCTCGGCCTATGTCGCCAAGGTCGAGAAGGACAAGTGCGTTGCCTGCGGTCGCTGCGTTGAGGTGTGCCCGGCCGGCGCCGCCAAGCTCGGCCAGAAGCTCTGCAGCAAAAAGGCCGGCGGACAGGTGCCCGAGTATCCGCGCCAGGAGCTGCCCGACGCCACCAAATGGGATCACACCAAGTGGTCGCCCAACTACCGCAACGACAACCGTATCGAGACGCATGAGTCCGGCACCGCTCCCTGCAAGACGGTCTGCCCCGCGCACGTTGCCGTTCAGGGCTATTTGAAGCTCGCGGCTCAGGGTCGCTATGACGAGGCGCTGGCGCTCATCAAGCGTGAGAACCCGCTGCCCGCCATCTGCGGCCGCGTGTGCAACCGCCGCTGCGAGGATGCCTGCACTCGCGGCCGTGTGGACGCCGCCGTGGCTATCGACGAGGTCAAGAAGTTCATCGCCCAGCGCGATTTGGATGCCGCGACCCGCTACGTCCCGCCCGTGGTTATGCCGACGCGCGCTGGCGGCTTTGATCAGAAGATCGCCATCATCGGTGCCGGTCCGGCCGGCCTGTCCTGCGCTTTCTATCTGGCCGAGAAGGGCTACAAGCCCGTCGTGTTCGAGAAGAACGAGCGCCCGGGTGGCATGCTCACCTATGGCATTCCCAGCTTTAAGCTGCAGAAGGATGTTATCGAGGCCGAGGTCGAGATCATTCGCCTGATGGGTGCCGAGTTCCGCTATGGCGTGGAGGTCGGTCGTGATGTGACGCTCGACGAGCTGCGCGCGCAGGGCTTTAAGGCCTTTTACGTGGCCATCGGCTGCCAGGGCGGCCGCCTTGCCGGTATTCCGGGCGAGGATGCCGAGGACGTGACCGTGGCCGTCGACTTCCTTCGCGAGGTTAACAGTGGCAAGATCGATACCCTGTCCGGCCGCACCATTGTGGTGGGCGGCGGCAACGTGGCCATCGACGTTGCCCGCAACGCCTGCCGTTTGGGCTCTGAGCACGTTGAGATGTTCTGCCTGGAGAGCGAGGTCCAGATGCCCGCCAGCGAGGAGGAACGTCGCGAGGCCGTTGAGGACGGCGCTCACATCAGCTGCGGCTGGGGCCCCAAGGAGGTCCATCTGGACGAGGCCGGCCGTGTGTGCGGCATCACCTTTAAGCGCTGCACGCGCGTCTACGATGACGAGGGCCGGTTTGCGCCCGAGTACGACGAGAACGACCTGCGCCGCGTCGATGCCGACCGCGTGGTCATGTCCATTGGCCAGTCCATCGTGTGGGGCGACCTGCTGGCTGGCTCCAAGGTGGAGTTTGGCCGTGGTCAGGGTGCCCTTGCCGACCCCCAGACCTACCAGACCGCAGAGCCCGACATCTTTGTGGGCGGTGACGTCTACACTGGCCCCAGCTTTGCCATCGACGCTATCGCCGCCGGTCACGAGGCCGCGGTGTCCATCCATCGCTTTGTGCAGCCGGGCTCCACGCTCACCATCGGCCGCAACCAGCGCCGCTACACCGCGCTCGACCGCAACGACGTTGTGCTCGATAGCTACGACAACGCGAGCCGCGAGGTTGCGCATGTGGACCGCGAACGCGAGAAGGCTGCGCCGTTTAGCGAGTATGTTGAGACCTTTACCGAGGAGCAGGTGCGCGCCGAGACCGCCCGCTGCCTGGGCTGCGGCGCCTCGATCGTCGACCCCAACAAGTGCATTGGCTGCGGCCTGTGCACCACCAAGTGCGCGTTCGACGCCATTCACCTTGATCGTGACCGCCCCGAGTGCTCCACGATGGTCAAATACGAGCAAAAGCTGCCGAGCCTGGGCAAGTACGCGCTCAAGCGCGCCATCAAAATTAAGTTCGGGAAGAAATAAAAGAACATAACGACTAAAAGAACGGCGCAGAAGCCAGTTGGGCGGCGGAAGGAACACAAGTGCACGAGCTCGGGATTGTTTATCACATCATTCGCGATGTTGAGAATGTGGCGCGCGCCAATGGCGTGCGTCGCGTCTCGAGCGTGACGCTGCTGCTGGGCGAGGTCTCGGGCGTCGTTCCCGATCTGCTGCTCGATGCGTGGCGCTGGGCAGCAGATAAAAAGCCCATCACCGAGGGCGCCGAGCTCATTGTGGAGCCCGTCGAGGCCGTGACGCATTGCGAAGTGTGCGGCCGCGACTACGCGACCGTCGAGCACGGCAAGATTTGCCCTCATTGCGGCAGCGGCGATACGTACCTGCTCCAAGGCCAAGAGGTCATGATCAAACAGATTGAGACTCCGGACGAAGAGCCGACGGAGGCCAGCCTCTCCGAGCCCGTCGACGCTCCAGACGCCGTCGACGCGGCCCATCCCCTCCACATCGCCTAACCCAGTCATTGGGGACGTTCTTAAACAACTTGTCATTCAAGAACGTCCAACGTCTACGGCCCGGCTTGATTTTCTTGAGCATATTCTCAATCATTAGTCAAGCGATAAGTGTTTAAACAAAATAAAGTAGGGTCAGCCGCATTAATGCTGTTTGAATCGGTATTAATGAACAGCGCATTTGCATCCGTCATTAAAGCCAACGCAAAAATCGCGTTCCAGCAGAAAACAAGCTGCAAACCAAAGATGTAATCAGTTTGTAACAAAAAAAGACGTTTAAACAAATAATGCAACCATTTGCAGTTTCTCGCATAATTCCATAAACCAAACAGCTATACTTCATTCATGTCGTGTAGGAAATACGTAGACAAAAAGGAGGTTATGTGATGGTAAGTATTGTTCTTGCTAGCCATGGGGACTTGGCAGCTGGAATCAAGCAGACGGGCTCGATGGTCTTTGGCGATCAGCCGTCTGTTGCCGTGGTCTCGCTCGAGCCGAGCATGGGCCCCGACGACTTCCGTGCCAAGGTCGAGGAAGCAATCGCTTCCTTCGAGGACCAGGAGCAGGTGCTCTTCCTCGTTGATCTGTGGGGCGGCACGCCGTTCAACCAGATCAGCGGGCTCATCGAGGACCACGATTCCTGGGCTATCGTCACCGGTGTCAACCTGCCTATGCTCATCGAGGCATATTCGCAGCGCTTTGACGCAAAGAACACTGCACATGCGATCGCAAAACATCTCGTGACTGAGGCTAAGGCTGGCGTGCGCGTCAAGCCCGAGTCTCTGGAGCCCGAGGAGAAGAAGCCGGCTGCGGCCGCCGCTGCTCCTGCAGGCGCCATCCCTCCGGGAACGGTCATCGGCGACGGGCACATCAAGATTGCCCACGTCCGTATCGACACCCGTCTGCTTCATGGTCAGGTGGCCACCACGTGGACCAAGCAGATCAACCCCAACCGCATCATCGTGGTTTCCGACGGCGTTGCTCACGACGAGCTCCGCAAGACCATGATCGAGCAGGCTGCCCCTCCGGGAGTCCATGCCAACGTCGTGCCCATCAAGAAGATGGCCGAGGTCGTCAAGGACACGCGCTTTGGTGACACCAAGGCCATGCTGCTCTTTGAGAACCCGCAGGATCTGCTCAAGGCCATCGAGGCCGGCGTCGACATCAAGGAAGTCAACATCGGTTCCATGGCTCACTCCAAGGGCAAGGTCGTCGTCACCAACGCCGTCGCTATGGGCGATGACGACGTCAAGACTCTCGAGGCCCTCAAGGCCAAGGGCGTCAAGTTCGAGGTCCGCAAGGTTCCTTCGGATTCCTCCGAGGATCTCGACGCCATGTTGAAGAAAGCTAAGGCCGAACTGGCCGCTCAAGCATAGTAAAGGAGGGTCCGATACATGTCTGCAATCACTATTCTGCTTGTTGCGATTGTCGCGTTGCTTGCCGGTATGGAAGGCATTCTGGATGAGTTCCAGTTCCATCAGCCGCTCGTGGCATGCACGCTTATCGGTCTCGTAACCGGTCACCTTCAGGAGGGCATCCTCCTGGGCGGTTCGCTCCAGATGATGGCCCTTGGCTGGGCTAACGTTGGCGCCGCTGTCGCGCCTGACGCCGCTCTGGCCTCGGTCGCTTCTTCGATCATCATGGTGCTCGCCCTCAACGGTGGCGCCACCGATTCGGCAAAGGCCGTTACCGCCGCCATCGCCGTCGCCGTCCCGCTGTCGGTCGCTGGTCTGTTCCTGACCATGATCTGCCGTACCCTGGCTACCGCTATCGCTCACGCCATGGACGGTTGCGCCGAGAAGGGCGACTTCTCCGGCATCGAGCGCTGGCAGTACGCTGCTATCCTCATGCAGGGCCTTCGTATCGCCATCCCGGCAGTACTTCTGTGCATCATCCCGGCCGAGGCTGTTACCAACGCGCTTAACGCTATGCCCGACTGGCTGTCCGGCGGTATGGCTGTCGGCGGCGGCATGGTCGCTTCCGTCGGTTACGCCATGGTCATCAACATGATGGCCACCAAGGAGACCTGGCCGTTCTTCATCCTCGGCTTTGTCCTTGCTGCCATCCCTCAGCTCACGCTGATCGCCCTTGGCCTCATCGGCATCTCCCTTGCCCTCATCTACCTTGGCCTTAAGGATCTGGCCAAGCAGGGTGGCGGCATGGGCGGCGGCTCCGGTGACCCGCTCGGCGACATTCTGAACGATTACGAGTAGGAGGGGAGTGATACATATGGCAGAGAACAAGATTCAGCTCACCAAGGCTGACCGCAAGAAGGTTTGCTTCCGTCATCAGTTCCTTCAGGGCTCGTGGAACTACGAGCGTATGCAGAACGGCGGCTGGTGCTTCGCAATGATCCCTGCGATCAAGAAGCTCTACACCAGCAAGGATGACCAGATTGCCGCTCTTAAGCGCCACCTGGAGTTCTATAACACCCATCCCTATGTTTCCGCCCCCGTCATTGGCGTCACCCTCGCTCTCGAGGAGGAGCGCGCCAACGGTGCTCCGATCGACGACGTCGCCATTCAGGGCGTCAAGGTCGGTATGATGGGCCCGCTCGCCGGCGTCGGCGACCCCGCCTTCTGGTTCACCCTTCGCCCGATTCTGGGCGCTCTGGGCGCTTCCCTGGCCCTGTCCGGCAGCATCGCCGGTCCGCTGCTGTTCTTCTTCGCGTGGAACATCATCCGTTACGCCTTCCTGTGGTACACGCAGGAGTTTGGCTACAAGGTCGGCTCCTCCATCGCCAAGGACCTCTCCGGCGGTCTGATGGGCAAGGTCACCGAGGGTGCTTCCATCCTGGGTATGTTCATCATCGGCGCCCTGGTCGAGCGCTGGGTGTCCATCTCCTTCACCCCGGTCGTCTCCAAGGTCACGCAGTCTGCTGGCGCCTTTATCGACTGGGCTAACCTGCCCTCCGGTTCTGAGGGTGTCAAGGAAGCACTGACGATGTATAACTCCATCGGTGCTAACGCCCTTGATCAGGTGAAGGTCACCACGCTTCAGGCCAACCTCGATCAGCTCATCCCCGGCCTTGCCGCCGTGTGCCTGACCCTGCTGGTCTGCAAGCTCCTCAAGAAGAAGGTCAGCCCGATCGTCATCATCCTGGCTCTCTTCGCCATCGGCATCATCGGTCGCGTCTGCGGCTTCATGTAAGCACGTTTCGGCTTAAGACCGAGAATTGCTAGGCAAGGGCTTTTGAGCCATTGAAACGGACCGCACCCGGTGGGTACACTGGATGCGGTCCGATTGTTTTATTTGGAGGGCGAGGCGCGCATGGCGCAATCTCAGAACAGCACGGTCGATCTGGCAACGCCGGCAACCTGCCTGATGGGGCTTACCAGCCACGGTAACGTGATGGTGGGCAATAAGGCGTTCGAGTATTACAACGAGCGCAATCCCGAGGATTATATTCAAATCCCATGGGACGAGGTCGACTATATTGCCGCCGAGGTTTTACGCGGCACCAAGAAGATCACGCGTTTTGCCATCTTCACCAAGGACAACGGTCACTTTACGTTTTCGACGCGCGACGACAAAGAGACGCTTCGTGCTGTCCGCAAGTACGTCGACGAGGATAAGCTCGTGCGCTCGCCCGACTTTATCGATGTGACGGCCAAGGGTGCCAAGAGCATCCCCTCCGTCATCAAAAACCTCTTCCACAAAGGCAACTAGCTCTTCACAAGTTGCGGTGAAATAGTTCCTAAATACGGCTTTAGATGCTTCAGACAGGAACTATTCCACCGCAACTTCGAAGTCTAGTCATGCGACGTATGGCGATGCAGTAAATCTGCTACACTAGTACAACATGCC
This sequence comes from Collinsella aerofaciens, assembly GCF_015546965.1. Lineage (GTDB taxonomy): Bacteria > Actinomycetota > Coriobacteriia > Coriobacteriales > Coriobacteriaceae > Collinsella > Collinsella aerofaciens_X. The sequence continues at coordinate 38,727 of NZ_JADMUF010000005.1, read as the reverse complement.
TCCGTAGCTCAGGGGATAGAGCACCGCTCTCCTAAAGCGGGTGTCGACGGTTCGAATCCGCCCGGGGGCACCAGAGGAATATCGAGCCCGGTACCGCTACGGTGCCGGGCTCTTCTGGTCTAAGGGCGGGATTCGGACCATCGACACCCGCGTCACTCATTTCCCCGCGGGGGGAGTTTTCGAATCCGCCCGGGGGCACCAGAGGAATATCGAGCCCGGTACCGCTGTGGTGCCGGGCTCTTCTGGTCTAAGGGCAGGATTCGGGCCGTCGACACCCGCGTCACCAATTTCCCCGCAGGGGGAGTTTTCGAATCCGCCTGGGGGGCACCAGAGGAATATCGAGCCCGGTACCGCTACGGTGCCGGGCTCTTCTGGTTCAATGCCATGTCAAAAGCGAAGCGCCCGCTTGCTGGGGGAGCAAGCGGGCGCCTGTGAGCGAATATGTTTGCGGCGAGAGCCGTGATGAACGGTGGGGTGGCGACTAGTTGGTCGTACCGGAATCGTCACCCGTGCCCGAGCCAGAGCCCGAACCCGAGCCAGAAAGTGCGACTGTTAGCGTGATCGTGCTGTCGGTGGACTGCTTGCCGGTGGGGGAGACGCCCGTAACGGTGGCATCCTCGTTACCGCTCACGGGATTGCCGTTCTGGTCACAGAAGCCGATGTTATAGAAACCGGCGTTGTTGAGCGCGGTAACGGCGGCGGAAATGCTCTTGCCGTACAGGTTGCCTGGGACGGTGGCCTTGCCGGACTTCTTGGCAATGACGACGGTAATCGTGGCGCCGGGCTTCTGCTTGCCGCTGGGGTTCCAGCTGATCACGGTGCCCTCGGTAACCGAGTCGTTCTCCTGGTAGCTCACGTCGACGCCAAAGCCTGCCATATCGAGGGCGTTGCGCGCCTGGGCCTCGGTCATGTCGGTCAGGTCGGGGACGGACGTGGTATCTGGGCCGCTCGAGACCTTGTACGAGATGGTCGTGCCCTTCGCGACTTCCTTACCGGCATCGGTGCCCTGCTCAAAGACCTGGCCCTCATCGGCCTCGTTGGCCTCCTCGGAGGCGTTGCCCTTCAGGCCAACGCTTGCCAGCGCGGCCTCGGCCTGGTCTTTGGTCAGGCCGACAAGCTGGGGAACCTCAACCTTCTCGGAGGGCTTGGGGCCCTTGGAGATTACCAGGTTCACCTTGGTGCCCTTGGCCTTCTTGGTGTTGCCGTTGGGCGTCTGCTCGGCGACCTTGCCCTCGTCGACATCGTCATTGTAGCTTTGGTCGATGGTGCCGACCTCGAGGCCGGCTTCCTTGATCAGCTCGACGGCAGTCTGCTGGTCCTTGCCCAGCACGTCGGGCACGGTGACCTGCTCGCCGCCAAAGAGTCCTGTGGCAAAGGCCACCACGATGCCGATGACGGCAACGGCTGCCACCATGGCGGCGATGATCTTGTTCTTGTTGGATTTGGGCTCTTCGACCTCGTAGGAGCCGGTGGAGCCCGAAACCGAGCTACGGGCGGTATTCTGGCCGCTCACGCCCGAGACGGGACGCACCATGGCGCGCGTCTGATCGGAAAGCTCGCGAGTCTTGGTGGCGCCCAGCTCACCGGGGGCACCGATGATGCGCGTGGGCTCCGAGACGTTGACGGCACGGCCCGACAGGTAGCTGTTGAGCACCTGACGCAGCTCGTCGGCGGTCTGGAAGCGGTTTGCCGGGTCCTTCTCCATGCACTTGAGGATGATGCGCTCAAGGTCGGCGTCGACACCGGAGTTGATCTGGCTCGGCGGAATAGGCAACTCGTTGACCTGCTTGAGTGCGACCGAGATAGCGTCGTCACCGTCAAAGGGAACGCGGCCGGTGGCGCATTCATACATTACGACGCCCAGCGAGTAGATATCCGAGGTGGGGCCGAGGTCCTGACCACGGGTCTGCTCGGGGCTGACGTAGTGGGCGGTTCCCAGCACGTTGTTGTCTTGCGTGAGGTGGCTGTTCTTGGCGCGCGCAATGCCAAAGTCCATCACCTTGATGTTGCCGTCGGGCAGCACCATGATGTTCTGCGGCTTAATGTCGCGGTGGATGATCTCGTGCTTGTGGGCGACCGAAAGCGCGGAGCTGATCTGCGAGCCGATCTGGGCGACCTTCTTGGGGTCGAGGGCGCCGTGGCTCTTGATGCCGCTCTTAAGGTCGGTGCCGCGCAGGTACTCCATGACGATGTAATAGGTGTCGCCGTCCTTGCCCCAATCGTAGACGCCCACGATATAGGGGGAGGAGAGACCGGCTGCTGCCTGGGCCTCCTGCTTAAAGCGTGCGGCGAAGGTCGCGTCACCAGCATACTGCGGCAGCATGATCTTGACGGCAACCGTGCGGTCGAGGACCTGATCCTGTGCACGGAAGACGGTCGCCATGCCGCCCGTCCCCACCTTATCCTTGAGGAGGTATCTTCCCCCGAGGACCCTCTGTTCCATTCCTGCTCCTAACTAACTTATTCGCTCAACGATGTGTGTAGTACCAAATCTATGGCCGCTGGGGCCGCGTGGCGCGTTGTCGCTAGCTCATCGGCCGCGGCGCGCCCCAAGTATCCGCTTCGATCACGGGCATCACGCTCCCTGTGCGGCGAGCGCCGCGGTCAGGACGATGCCGGCAATCTTGGCCGCCTTGACGTCGTGTTTGTCGTAATCCTCCAGGGCTACCGAGATGGCAACCGTGGGTGAATCGTAAGGTGCAAAGCCAACAAACATAGAGTTGACGTTGGTGCCGCCGATCTCGGCCGAACCGGTCTTGCCGGCAACCTTGACGCCCGGAATCTGGGCATCGGTGCCGGTACCGGACTGGACGACGGCGAGCATGGCCTGCTTGACCTGGTCGGCCGTGGCAGAGCTGACAGCCTGGCCCAGCGAGCGGGACTGCGTGGTCTTAACCACGGTTCCGTCCGGGGCGAGTATCTGGGACACAAAGAACGGGTCCATGACCACGCCGCTGTTGGCGATGGCGGCAGCGATCACGCAATTCTGCATAACGGTGGTCTGCGGGCCAGGCGTGTGGTCCATACCGACGGGCTGGCCGGCGCCTGCCCAAGCGGTCTCCCACTCGGTCATAAGCGACGGGTCGGCCATGATGGAAGCCGCGGTGGTCAGATCCTGACCGAGCTTTTGACCGTAGCCAAAGGCGTTGGCAAACTGGACGAGCGAGCTGGCACCGACCTCGTTTGCCACCTGGCCAAAGACGACGTTGGACGACACGGCGAAGGCCTGCTGCAGGCTGATGGTGCCGTAGCTCTCGTTGGCATAGTTGGTGACCGGCGCGTTGCCAATATCCATGGAGCCGGGCGCCTGGTACGTGCTGGTAAGGCTGGCGGTGCCGGTATCGAGCGCCGCGGAGAGTGTGACGACCTTAAAGGTCGAGCCCGGGGTGTAGAGCGCGTCCATGGCGCGGTCGTACATGGAGCCGTCCTCGCCGCCGCCCGACTGGAGCAGCGCATCGATGTTGGTGTTGTCGTAGGTGGGCGAGCTCGCGCACGCAAGGACCGCACCGGTGCGCGGATCCATGACCACCACAGCGCCCTTAAAGCCCTTGAGCGCCTGCTCGGCAGCCGTCTGGATGCGCGAGTCGATGGTGAGCTTGGCGGTATTGCCCGGCTGGGTCTGCCCCGCGAGCGACGCGATGGCGTTGTTCCAGCTGGAGTAATCCTTGGAGCCGGTGAGCGTATCGTTCATGACGCTCTCGATGCCGGCGGTGCCGTATTGCTGGCTCACGTAGCCCACCACGTGCGCGGCCATGTTGCCGTTGGGGTAGGAGCGGGCGTAGGTGCCGTCCTCCTGCTGCAGCGACTCGGCTAGTGTCACGCCGTCGGACGTGATGATGGAGCCACGCTGGATGTACTTGGAGCGGGCGATGGTGTGGTTGTTGGTCGGCATGTCCTGGTAATCCTTTGCCTTGATGACCTGGACATAGGTGAGGTTGCCGATAAGGATGGCGAACAGCGCCGTAAAGGCAAACACGGCACGAGTCAGACGGTTGGCAAGTGCCACGCGGCCGAGCACGCCGGACTCTGGCGTGTCGAGCAGGCGACGACGCATGCGTGAACCCGCGGAGTGGTTGCCGTGGCTGTAGGAAGGTGCGCTGGCAAAACGCGTACCGGTCGGGGCAGCGGCGGATGCGACCTGGTCATCGGTGATGGCGGCCATGGTGCCGGTGCCGGTGAGCTCGGCTTCGCGTCCGGTTGCCTCGTCGCCGGCGCGCAGCAGCAGCGCGACGATGATAAAACTCGCCAGCAGCGAAGAACCGCCCTGGCTCATAAAGGGCAGGGTGACGCCGGTCAGCGGGATCAGGCGGGTTACGCCGCCAACGATCAAGAAGGCCTGGAAGCTGATGGCGGCCGTAAGGCCTGTGGCACTAAAGGCGGCGAGGTCGGATTTAGCGCGGGCAGCCGTGGTGAGGCCACGCACGGCAAAGAGCATAAACAGGATGAGCACGGCGCCGCCGCCCAAAAGGCCCATCTCCTCGCCGATAGCCGAGAAGATAAAGTCGGACTCGACGACAGGGATGTTGTTGGCCATGCCGTTGCCGATGCCAACACCGACCAGACCGCCATCGGCAAGCGAGAAGAGCGACTGGACGATCTGGTAGCCCTGGCCCTGGGCGTCCTTAAACGGATCGAGCCAAACCTGGAAACGCACCTGAACGTGCGACAGGAACTTGTAGGCGCCCACGGCTCCAACAGCTAAGAGCGCAAGGCCGATAACGACATACGAAAAGCGCCCCGTGGCAACGTAGAGCATCAGCAAGAAGATGGTGTAGAACAGCACGGCCGAACCCAGGTCGCGTTCGAAGACGACGACGAGCAGGCACACACCCCACACGGCAAACAGCGGCAGCAGCAGTCGCAGGCGAGGGATCTTAAAGCCCAGAATCTTGCGGTTGGAGATGGAGAGCAGCTCGCGGTTCTCGGCCAGGTAGCCGGCCAGGAACAGGACGATAAAGACCTTGGCGAACTCGCCGGGCTGGATGGTAAAGCCCGCGATGCGAATCCACAGCTTGGAGCCCGAGATCGTGGTGCCGATAAAGATAGGCAGCATCAGCAGAATGATGCCGATGATGCCAAAGGTGTACTTGTAGCGCATGACCACGTCGAGGTTTTTGACTAGTGCAAGCGTTCCCACCATGAGCGCCACCGAGACAAACAGGATGATGAGCTGTGAGATGGCGAGAGCGGGGGCGAGACGCGTCACGAACGTGATGCCGATGCCCGAAAGTATAAATACGATGGGCAGGATGGCGGGGTCGGCACCGGGTGCCAAGATGCGCACGGCAATGTGGGCCGCGGCAAAGGCGGCAAAGAGGCCGATCGGTACGGCGAGCGTCTCAAAGGAGATGGCAGCGCCCGCGGTGAGGACGTACATCGCATACAGCAGGATGACGGGGAACGCCGAGGCGATGAGCAAGAGCAGCTCGGTGTTGCGGCGACTCATAAGCGGCACTCCCTTTCTAATTCTTATCGGAGGCTTCGGCCTCGGCGGACTGTTCGGCGGTTTTCTCGGAATCTGATTCGGAGGTCGATCCCTGATTGGTGTTGTCGCGAATCGTTTGCGCGTCGATCACCTGGCGGGTCTGCTCCTCGTCGATCTGGTGGCGGTACTTGGATATCGTGTCCTGCGCATCGTCGACACTTGTTTGCGGAATGCCCGCCTTGAGGCGGTTTTGCGTGTCTTCGGGCAGGTCGGACAGCTTGATGCTGGTTTCGCTTTCGAGCCAGTGGAGCTTGAGTCCGAGCGGCTTGCCGGGCAGGCCGCGCCAGACGGCGACATTGCCCTGGTAGGTACCCAGGTAGTACGAGCCGGTGACACCCGTGTAGGCCCAGATGCCAGCTGCCAGCACAAAGACGAGGGCCAGGATGGCGGCGATAGTAACGTTGCGGCGACGCACGCGTTGCGCCTCGCGCATGACGCCATCGTCAACCAGGTCAACGACTACTACGGTCACGTTGTCGTGGCCGCCGGCGGCAAGCGCCGCGTCCACTAGGTTGTCGACGCAGATTTGCGCGGTTGAGGATTGCGTGGCGATGTTCTCGATATCGCTATCGGGAATCATGCTCGAAAGGCCGTCAGAGCACAGGATCAGGCGGTCGCCTTCCTCGATATGCAGAGTGAAGTGGTCGGCATACATGGCGGGGTCCGAGCCCAGCGCACGGGTGATGACCGAACGGTTGGGGTGGACGCGAGCCTCGTCTGCCGTGATCTCGCCGGCGTCCACGAGCTCCTCCACGTAGGAGTGGTCGCGGGTCACGCGGATGAGCGTGCCCTCGTGGAGCAGATAGGCGCGAGAGTCGCCCACGTGGGCGATGGCGAGCGTGTCGTTTTCGATATAGGCGCAAGTGGCTGTGCAGCCCATGCCGGGCTTGCCCAGGCCGTTCAAGGCGGCCTCGATTACGGCGGCGTTAGCGGCCTCGACGGCTGCGGCCAGGCGCGCTGCGTCGGCGGACTGCGGGGCCGTCTTGGCAATAGTCTCGACGGCGATGGAAGAGGCTACCTCGCCGGCGGCGTGACCGCCCATGCCGTCGCATACGCAAAAGAGCGGCGACTGCACCAGGTAGGAATCCTCATTGTGCGGGCGCACGCAGCCAACGTCGGAGCGGGCGCCCCACATGAGTTGCGTGGTGGTACCGGCGTCATAGGTCGAGTCGGTCTCGATGCGCTCCTCGGTCAGGGGCTCAAAGCTCATGGTCGAGCCGGGGTCTTTGAGCTTGGCCTCAACGGCAGCAACGTCGATCTCGGCGGTGTCACCGGGAGAGACGGTGTCGGTCTCGGCGTTTGATTCGGAATCACCGGTGTCCGGGGAGTCGGGCTCCTCGGAAACGCGGGCGGTCGACTCGTCATCTTGCGGGCTGACGTCTATAGGCTCGGGCGTCGCAAAGTGCGACGGCGCGGGCGTGTTTTGCGAATGGGTGGCGGGCTCGGCCACGGTATCGGACTCGCTTGCGGGCGCAGGCTGCGGGGTCCTGGGTGCAGGGCCGTCCTCGGGGGATGGCCCTGCCTCGGGCGCCGACGTAGACGCGGGCGCAACCTCGGATGCCGGGGCTATGGGAAACGCCGGCGCGGCGGGCTCGGGTGCCGCAAACACCGCAGCGCTCTCGTTGATTGCCGCGGCGACGGGCTCTGCAAAGTGAGCCGGCGCCGGGGTTGCTTCGGGCGCTGTGGGCTGTTCCGCAACATGTGCGCCGATGGGCGCCGCTGCGGCATCCTCTTCGTCCTCGTTATCGGCGAGATCCGAAATATCATGCGTTACATGCGAAAGAGGCAGGGAGAACACGGTGTCCTCGGGCTCCACGGGTTTGGAGCCCGCCGGAGCGGCGTGGGCCGGCACAGCTGTGGCGGCAGCCGGTGCCTCGGTCATAGTTGCGGACTTGTTCTCCTCGTCGATCATCGACGGTTCACCTTCATGACCACGTCGCCAATCTGGACTTCGTCGCCCTCACGCAGCGTCGCGGGCTCCACGAGCTGGCGGCCGTTGACGAGCGTGCCGTTAAGCGAGTTGAGGTCCTCGATGATGAGCGCCGGGCCCTGCAGCGAAAAGCGCGCATGCGAGGCCGAGACGAACGGTTCGTTGATGCAGATGTCCGAAGATGGCGAGCGACCGACGATGACGGGGCCGAGCATGTCTACGTGGATGCCGCGGATACCGCGCGGACCCTTGTCCACATCAATCGTCCAGATAGCCGAGTCGCGGCGCTGCCCGCGCACAAGTCCCACGCCGGTCTTCATGACGGCGAACAGGAAGATATAGAGCAGGGCGACCAGGACGATGCGGCCTGCAAAAAGGACGATATCGATGTTCATAAGCGACTATCCCCTAAATTCAAAGGTGCTCAGGCCAAACGTCAGCAGATCGCCGTTGCGCAGCGGGCAGCGCGTAATGCGGCGGTTGTTGACGAGCGTGCCGTTGGTGGAATTGAGGTCCTCGATCGACCAATCCGAGCCCGTAAAGGTGAGCTGGGCGTGGCGGCGCGACACGTTGGGGTCGCGCAGGGCAATGTCGGAAACTGAGCGCTCGCGACCGATGGTCACCTGTGCGGAGGTGATGCTATGGCTCTCGCCGCTCACGACGTCGACGAGCTGGGCGAGCGGGCGCTGCGGGGCGCGAGTGCTCGCCATGTTGGAGGCGATGCCGGCTGCGGCGCCTAGGCCCACGGCGGCACCGGTCGCGGCGGCTCCGCCCATGCCGGCAAGCGCGTCGCGCGAGACGGTCTGCGGCACCGGGATGGGTGCGGCGGCGGGGTCGGGGACGCTAGGCGCGAAGGGGTCTGCCACGGCAAGCGGGTCGGGAGCGGCGGCGCGAGGCGTCGGCTGCTGCTGGGGCATGGCGGCGGGGCGCTGCTGCTGCGGGGCAGCAAACTGCTGCTGGCCGGCGCGCGGGGCGCTGGCGGCGCGGCTTGCGGCCGAGTTATTCTGTCCCAGGCCGTTTTGGTAGGCGCGCTCTTCCTCGTACAGGCGGCCGAGCGTGGGCGCATCGACGTTCTCGGCAAAGACCGAGAACTTGCCGGCGCGCAGCTGCGGATCGATCATAAAGCGCACGAGGGGCTCGCCGACAAAGACATAGCGGCGCTTTTCGGCCTGCGCCTTCACAAACTCGCGGACCTCGCGCGAAAGCTCGGGGTAGAACGGGGCGAGCATGGGATCGTCGTCGGCGGCGATAAGGATGGTATAGAGTGCCGGCGCCGTGTTGACGCCGTTGATCACCAGAGTCTGATCCTCCATGTCGCGAGCGGCCTGCTTGGCAAGCTTCTTAAAGGAGAACGGGGCACGGGTGGCACCGAAGATGCCGGCCACGTGGTCCTCGAAGATGTTCAGGAAGTTCACGAAAGATCACTCTCCGTATAGGTTCTTTGGTATCCGAGCAAATATAGGCATATCCCAACGATTATAGAGGATAGGATTCCCGCAACCGCCGCCTTGGCGATGACCGCGGCTGCAAGGCTGGCAATTTCCATATGGTGTGCAAGACAGGACGCCGCTGCGCAGCCGATGCCGGTGACAGCGATGGCGGCGATTGCGGCAAGGTTTGAGCCCTGATCGGCACGCTTGGCATGGGCATTGAGCAGCGCGGATGACGCTGCGGCAGTTGCCGCGACCAGCACAAAGGCAGCCCAAAGGAGCGGGTCTCCCAGCGCTGCGGCAACGTTACCGAGCCCCAGCACGCCTCCGGCTGAAAGCGCGACCGTGGCCAGACGGGCAAAAAGCGCGCCCATGCCCGTTGCCGCGGCGGCGCTTGCCGGGCCGAGCCAAAATGACGCGACGCCGGCGGCGACCCCAGCTGCCAGGAAGGTATTGCCGGTCAGACAGCCAAGCGCGAGTGCACAGGTGAGCGCGGCGCTCGCGGCAGTCTCGGTGCGACCCCAGGCGATCCACCAACCGGACATGGCGGCGGCAAAGATCACCGCGACGGGCAGCATCGACAGGATGCCCTGCGCCTGCATGGTGGCGTTGGCCATGAGCACCAAAAAGCCCACAGCCGAGATGGCCGAGCCGATCTGGGGGGCCAGGCCAGCCGCCGCTCCGATCGCGATAGCCGCAATGACCAGGCCGGGAAGTGCCGCGACTCCGGCCGTTTGCATCAGCAAAAAGCTAAAGGTGCCACACGTTAGCGCCGAGATAGCGTGCATGGTGTAGTCACGCGCATGGCTCCAGCGCACGCCCGCCCAGCCGAGTGCGGGGTCGACCTCGATGGCGTCGCCTTCGTAGTGCGACGGCTCGATATCGTCGAGCTCCTGCTCGTCATCCGAAAGCTCGCCAACCATTTGCTCCAGGCTGCGACGGCCCTCGCGTACGCTGCCCAGACCGGCAAGGAGCTGGTCACAAAATGCCTCGATGCTGTTGGGGCGGTCCTGCGGCATGGGGGAGAGCGCGCTCATGAGCGCAGCCTCGGCTCCCGGGGGAAAGTGCGGGATGAGCTCGCTGGGGTAGGTGGCGCCGCCGATGATGCGGCCGAGCGAGTCGGCGGGCGTGGCCGCCATAAAGGGAGCGCTGCCGCACAGGCCCTCGTAGATCACACAGGCGAGGGCAAAGACATCGGCGCGTTCGTCGACCGTGCCGGTCTCGATATCGAGCTGCTCGGGCGGCATGTAGCCGATGGTGCCGCCGCACGAACCGCCAAAGCCACCGGCGGACGACAGTCGCGCCATGCCAAAGTCGGTGAGCTTTACATTGCCCGAGTGGTTGATGAGCACGTTGGCGGGTTTAATGTCCAGGTGGAGTACGCCATTACTATGGGCGAAGGTGAGCGCCTGGCCCAGGGCATCGGCAATGGCCGCGGCCTCGTCAAAGGTAAGTGAGTGGCCGTCCACGCGATGCAAAAATTCGGCCAGCGACATGCCATCGACATATTCCATAACCAGGTAGGCATAGGCTGTGTCGTGCGTAAAGTCGATGACCTGCACGATATTGGGATGTTGAAGCATGGCGGCGGTGTGCGCCTCGCGCAGGACATCCATGATGTCGCTGGCGGGCATGCCGGCACCGTTGATAAGGGGGATGCGCTTAATGGCGACGCGGCGGCGCAGGTGCGTGTCGCGGCAGATCTCGATGGAGCCAAAACCGCCGGTCGCAAGTGTCTCGAGCGGCTGGTACCGCTTGAGCAGCTCGCGAGAGCTGGTGCCCTCCAAGGGAACGTCCGGCGAGAACCGGGCGGTATGTTGCGAGAAAAGCGGCATGGCCAACCCTCGTGCGTTTAAAGTTCGTTTGCGAGCGGCGGGCGCGGAGCCGAGCCGTTCGCGGTGGCATAGATGCTGCTAGTGTAGCACGCTCGGGTGCATGGGGAGGATAGCGGGATGCGAGGCTGCCCGTCTGGCTTGGCCTTAGCGCTTCTTCTTGTTCTTCTTCTGCTTGCGCTGCTTGCCCTTGGTCTCCTGGGGCTTGTCGCCCTGCTTGGCTTCGGCAGCGGCCTTTTCTGCCTTCATCTTCTTGCGTTTGGTCTCGATGCGGAGTTTTTTGTTGATGCGTGCCTTAAGGAAGGTGCCAAACTGCTCGGCATCGCCACGGACGAAGGTGTCCTTGGGGATCGTCACGCCCTGGTCGGCGAACATGGCCACAAAGATGCGCTCGCCGTCGAGTACGTGGTCGAGCTTGTCAAACGGGAAGAACTGCGACTTGCCGCTCTTGCCCCAAACCATCAGGCCGTCCTCGTTGGCGGCGACGCGGCGATAGCGGCCACCCATGGACTCGTCGGCCTCGACGGCGTCGATAAAGTCGCGGGCGAGCGTGTGGTGCAGGTTTTTGCTCCACCAGGCCAAAAAGGCGCCGAATACGATCAGGACGACGCCAAACTTGATCCAGTTGCCGCCGGCCACCAGCATGCCGATGCCGATGAGCGCGGCAATCGCGGCGGCGACATACAGCGAGCCGCGACGCCTGGGCGAGGCGACCAGGCGTGCGAAGTCGGTGACCAGGTCGTTTTCGTACTGGTACTCGTTGAGGTACAGGATGCCGTCGTCGGCTGCGGCCTGCTCCTCGAGCGCGACCTCGACCTGGTCGGCTGCTTCGGAGGGAACGAGGTTGCTCTCTGCGTCTGCCATGCTCTTTAGACTCCTATCGCGGCGGGCTCGCCGTACGGGTTATTATGAATGCAGTATGCCGTGCGACCGCATGGCCGTCGCGGCAACAAGTCTCAGTATACCCGGGGGAGCACCCATGGAATCGTTGTACCGAAAGTATCGCCCGCTCACCTTCGACTCCGTGGTGGGCCAGCAGCATATCGTCTCGACGCTCGAACACGCCATCACCGAGGGGCGCCTGTCCCACGCCTACCTGTTCTGTGGACCGCGCGGCACGGGCAAGACCACTATGGCGCGCATTCTGGCCAAGGCGCTGCTGTGTCGCAATGCCGAGGCGGCGCGCGCCGAGGGTGCAAGCGGCTGCATGCCCGACGGTACTTGCGAGGAGTGCGAGCTCATCGCCGAGGGCAACCACCCCGATGTCTACGAGCTCGATGCCGCAAGCCGTACCGGCGTAGACAACGTGCGCGAGGAGATCATCAACTCCGTTAACTTTGCTCCGGTGCGTGGCAAGTACAAGATCTATATCATCGACGAGGTCCACATGCTCACGACGGCGGCGTTTAACGCGCTGCTCAAGACGCTCGAGGAGCCGCCGGCGCACGTGATCTTTGTGCTGTGCACCACCGACCCGCAAAAGATTCTGGAGACAATCCTCTCGCGCTGCCAGCGCTTCGATTTCCACCGTATTGGCAATGAGGATATTGAGCATCGCCTGTCCTATGTGTGCGAGCAGGAGGGCTTCGATTACGACGATGAGGCGCTGGCAATCGTGGCGCGCCATGCCAAGGGCGGCATGCGCGATGCCCTCTCCACGCTGGAGCAGCTGAGCGTCTTCGGCAACGGCACCGTGCATGCGGACGATGCCCGCTCGCTTTTGGGCGAAGTTTCGGACCAGATTCTGGGCGAGTTTGCGCGCGCCATTGCCGATCGCGATGTTGCCGAGCTCTATGGACTGATTCGTGCGCAGGTCGAGGAAGGAAACGACCTGCTGGAGCTGACGCGCGACCTGGTGGCGCATGTGCGTGACGTGTACGTTGCCTGCGTTGCTGGTGCCCGTGCCGAGCTGTTTGAGGGCGGCTCCGAGCAGGCCGAGGCGCTTGCTGCCGAGGCCGCTGCCTTTGGCGAGCATCCTGCCGACCGCCTGGCCCGTGTGCTGACGGTGCTCGACGATGCCGCACTGGAGATGAGGGGCGCGAGCGACGTGCGCCTGGTGCTCGAGATCGCCTGCACGCGTCTGGCGCGTCCCGAGGCCGATTTAACGATTGAGGCATTGGCCGAGCGCGTGGCACGCCTGGAGGCCATGGTTGCCAACGGCGCCGTGCCGGCGAGCGTGGCTGCTGCTCAGGCCGCCGCGCCTGCAGCATCCGTACCCGCTGCTGCCCAACAGCCGACGCTCATTTCGGGCGCCCGTGCTGCCGCTCCGGCGGCATCCGCTGCCCCCGCTGCTACGTCCGCGCATCAGGGTGGCATGCCTTGGGACCGCGGCGCTGCTGTTCCGGCTGCCCAGCCTGCGCCCCGTTCTGCGTCCGTGTCAGTTTCCAAGCCTGCAGCGCCTGCACCTCAGCCTGCGCCGGCTCCGACGTCTCAGCCCGTTGCGGCCCCCGCGCCTGTCACCGCTCCGGCATCTAAGTCCCAGTCCAACAATGCCGCCCAGGTTGCCGCCGCCGGTGCTGCCGAGACCCCCGCGGTCGAGGATGCCGGCGAGCTCCAGCGCAAATGGGCCGAGGTTGTCGAGCGTGTCAAGGCGCGTCAGGCTTCCTACGCAGGGCTTTTGCTCAACGCCCGCGCCACGGCCGACGACGGCTCCAAGCTCACCGTCTCGTTCCCTGCGGGCTCGACCTTTGCCATCAAGATGCTCGGCCGCGCTGACACGCAATCGGTGGTCCTGCCGACGGTCTGCGCAGTCTTCGGTCGTCGTACCGTCGACTATGTCTTGGATGGGGGTGGCACGCCGGCTCCTCAACATGAGGAGCATTCTCCATCTGCACGGGCTGCGGCATCTGCGGACCCGCAACCCGTGTCCTCGGCGGCCCCTGTATCCTCGAGCGCCAGCGCGCCGCAGCAGCAAACGGCGCCGGTAGCGGCATCGACCCCGTCGGCGCCTAAGCCCGCGGCGCCCAAACCGGCTGCTCCGACACCAGCGCCCAAGCCCGCCTCGCCCGCGCCCAAGTCGTCTGACCTGGGCAAAGCCCCCTGGCTACGCTCCGACAACCCTGCCGGCGCTTCTGCCACGGGTAAGCTCCCGACCGAGCCCGCACCCCGTGCGCCCGAGCGCTCGACTGCCCCCAAGGCTCAGCCTGTCGCGCAGTCCGCGCCGTGGGAATCCGAGCAGGTGCCCTACGACGACGCCATGGTCGGCGGCTTTGCCGGCGATGCGAGCGGGGACGATTTTCCTCCGTTCGACGTGCCGGGTGCGACGCCCGCGCCCAAGTCCGCTGTAGCTGCCCCCAAAGAGGAGGACGCTCCTGCAGCTCCCTGGGAGTCCAACCCCGGCGCCGGCAGCCCCTTCGGCCACCAGGGCGCAGCCCCGAGCATCCCGCAGACCGAGGACGAGGCCAAAGACCTCATCCGCAGCGTCTTCGGTCAGGCCACCATCTTCAAGCCGGTGGAGTAGCTGCGCAGGCGGGTATACTGCTCAAGAAGAGAACCCCTTGCCCGGGCACATCTGTATTTCGGACATGTGCAACGTGGTGCCGCGTATATCGCATTCGAGCAGACAGGTGCGTGACGGTCGGCCTAGGATGCTGAGGTCGATACGATACGCCGCATAGCTGTCCGTGTACTCGACTTGCTCGGCGTTGAGGGTTGCTCCGATTGTCAAGAAAGCGCCTGGTTCGGCATCGACAATCTTGGAGTCCTTTATCTTGACCTTGAACTCTTGGTAGAGGGACGGGCTGTTGTAGTAAACGGTTCGGGTTCCGTCGACGCACTCGTCGGTCGCCTCCCATTTGACAACGGGCTTATTCGAGCTGGCTACCAGCAGTTCTGCTCCAAAGGCTATAGCATGGGTGATGACAACCAACAATGCCCAGCCGACAAAGAGATAGAGAACCAAATATGCAACGGGGTGTTTTGAGCGGATGTTTTGGAGCACGTCGGGGGCATTCATGGGGCACCTCCAAATTGCTATCTATGGCAATCAAATTATACCCTGCTGCCATGTGCGCCGCCTCGAGTAGTGGCTCGGCATTTAGCCATTTAGTGGGACGCATAAAATGTCGGATTTCGGCTCTACAAGATTTAGCTTTCAATATTATGCAGATGCGAATTATTCAACTTTGCATAATTTTTGGGTGCGGCTTGCACTCCAGGACATGTATATCGACTGAGGTAGTGTGTCCGCCCCGTTCGCTGGCCTCGCGCCGTGGTACGATTTTTGAGTTTGAAAGTCCTGCCGTGCTCCGACTGCCCTTGCAGCTCGGCGTGCGGCCGCACGTAAAGGAGCCATCATGGCCGGTATGAACATGCAGCAGATGATGAAGCAGGCTCGCAAGATGCAGGAGCAGCTTGCCGCCGCGCAGGAGAACCTCAAGTCCCAGACCGTCGACGCCTCTGCCGGCGGCGGCATGGTCAAGGTGACCGTTAACGGCGAGATGGAGCTCGTCAACCTCACCATCGATCCCGATGCCCTCGATCCCGAGGACGTCGATATGCTGCAGGATATGATCATGGCTGCCGTCAACGAGGCCGTCCGCGGCGTCAACGAGCTCGCCAACAAGCAGATGGGCGCCATCACCGGCGGCCTCAACATCCCGGGCATGCCGTTCTAAGACACAAATATTTATGAGTGCGAATCACAGTCTGCAAAAACTGCTCGATGAGCTGGGCCGTCTGCCGGGCATTGGTCCCAAGTCGGCCCAGCGCATCGCCTATTACCTGCTCGAGGCCGATGCCGAGGAGGCCCGCCGCCTGGCCGAGGCCATCCTGGAGGTCAAGCAGGAGGTCCACTTTTGCAGCCGCTGCTTTAACTACGCCACGGCCGACGAGTGCTCCATCTGCCAGGACCCGATGCGCGATACCACTCGCATTTGCGTGGTGGGCGAGCCGCGCGACGTCCAGGCGATCGAGCGCACGGGCAGCTACCACGGTCTCTACCACGTATTGGGCGGCGTGATCAGTCCCATGGACAAGATTGGTCCCGAGCAGTTGCACATCCGCGAGCTGCTGGCGCGTCTGGGCCACGAGGATATCCATGAGGTCATCATCGCCACCAACCCCAATATCGAGGGCGAGACCACGGCGAGCTACCTGGCCCGCACTATCAAGCCACTGGGCGTCGAGGTGTCGCGTCTGGCGAGCGGCCTGCCCGTGGGCGGCGACCTGGAGTATGCCGACGAGCTTACGCTTGGCCGCGCCATTGAGGCCCGTCGCGCGATTTAGGTGGCGAGCCTGCTCCTGCCGTATGTTTTCCTCGCGACGCACGGGGTAGTCATAATTTCCCCGTGCGACTGTGAGTTTGTTGTGCAACAAAGATGCTTCGTATCCGCTTATCGCATGGATGCTTCCGCTCGCATCCTTAATTTGTCCATTCGTTGCGCAACCTTTTTGGTTCGCTGATACACTCAAATATGGATTCGAATGAATGCGCCGCTCCCGAGCGGCGTGTTTTTGTTGGAGGAGAACGCATGCGGCCCGGTGGCACTCAGACAAAGCGCGGCGCCGCGGTGCGCATACGACGCCGACTGGGCTTGGCGCCGCGGGCGTACGCACTGCTATCGTGCTCGCTGGTGCTGGTCATAGCTGGCGTTTCTGCCTATGGCATGACCGTGCCGTCCATGATGCAGGCGCATGCCGCACGCGAACCGCGCGTGGGGCATGAGGTCAAAAGCGATCTGGGCACCACGACTGGATATGCTTGGGCAAGTGTGGTCGGGCATATTGTGTTTGGCACCGACGATGCGGACGGCGCCGAGGCCCCGGACAACGAAGTCACGCTTGCCAATGGCAAAACCATCGTGCTCACCAGCACCAAGATCATCGATCGGTTGTCCAACAATAGCGTGGCGGCAACGGTGAATAAGGTCGAGCAGCAAAAGGAGCAGGACGCCCAGCAGTCCGGAAAGCCCGGTAGCTCGGATACTTCTGGCTCCGGCTCGGATTCATCGAGTTCGGGCGGCGGCTCTGGGGCGGGTTCCTCTACCGGAGGGTCTGGAAACGGCGGCTCGACGGGCGGCAACACTGACAACGATGCAAACTCCGGTGGCCTTTCCGCTGCTGAGGAAGAGAGCATTCACAGTTGGCTTGTGACCAAGTACAACATGCTCGACGGCTATGTTTCTCGTGCCAATGACGTGGTCTCGACCTATAACTCTACGGGAGATCCCAGGCCGTGCGACAGCCTGGTCGGGGAGATGTTTGTCATTCGAGCCGAGTTCGGTCGTCAGACATTCTCGCCCCGGTCAAAGTGGTATCAGCAGTATGCCAATCTGTGGGGCTGTTACACCAACCTATGCCAATGGGTCGGCCATTACGGCGATGATGACGTCGCGCTCGGTAACTTCAACAATAACGTGGCGGCGCTTGCCCTATGATGACCGATCTTGCATCCACCACACCACAATCGCTCGGTCGCGATCCCATGGTCGGCCTGCGCCTGGCGCGTGTCGACGGGTTTGAGCCGGCCATTGCGCTCGGTCAGGACGAACTGCCTGCCTATCTGCGTCGTTTTACGATGCTGTTTGCCGACGATGCCACCATGCGCCGTGGCGGTATCGGCCGCGTGACGCGTGCTGTCAACGCCCAAGGCGAGGCCGTGGCACTCAAGCAGCTCATCTTGCCGACGCGCGATGAGTTTGATGACGATGCCGCTCACGAGGCGCTGGTCGCCAAGTTCAAGGCGGCGTTTCGCGAGGAATACGAATGCCATCGCGCCCTTTCGGGCCTTAAGGGCTTTCCCCGCCTCTATGGCTGGGGCGAGGTCGACGGTGTGCCTGCAATTGTCATGGAATGGGTCGAGGGCGAGACGCTTGCCCGCTTGCGTTCGCGACTTGCCGTGGACGATGCCGGACGCCTGTCGCCGCTTGTGGCGGCGCGTCTGGGTCGCGACCTGTTCGATCTGCTCTGCCGCATGAGCCTGGTGGGCGAGGGCTTTGTCCATCGCGATATCTCGCCCGCTAATATTATGGTGCGCACGGCGCGTCTACCGCTTGACCGGCAGCTTGCCGAGGGCACCTTTGACCTGTGCCTGATCGACTTTGGCTCGTCGCTGGCGCTTGAGCCTGCGTCGGCCGTGGCCGGTACCGGCGGCAAGGCGTCGTTTACGGAGCGTTATGCCACGCTGCGTCGCGCGACGGTTGCCTATGCCCCGCCCGAGATGCTCACCGACGATATTCCCGACCTGCGCGCTTTGCGTATGTCGCCGGCGATTGACGTTTATGCCGCGGCAAGCACGGTTTACGAGCTCATTGCCGGCGTCGTGCCATACGAAGCCGCGCCGAGCACTTCGGGCACCTCGGGTTCGCGCAAAAAGACGCGCGACATCGCGAGCCCCTACCGTCTCAAGATGGACGCGCGGCCCGACTATCCCATTGGTGCCCATGCGCCCGGTTGCGATTTGACTCAGCTGCTTCGTCGTGAGCCCGATGTGGCGCTCGCCGCGGCCGAGCAGGCCCAGCAGCTAGGGCTTGAGCCGGATTCCGAAGAGCTACGCGATGCGCTGGCGTTTGTCGATGCCCAGCTGTTCGACGTGGTGATGGCCTGTCTGTCCAGCCATCAAAAAGATCGTCCCGAGCCGGCGGCGGTCGAGGCGGCGCTCTCGGCGTTTTGTGACCACTATGCGCAAAATGTCGGTCGTTCGCTCCGCGGCGAGCCGCTCACGCCGTGCCCCATGGATGCGTCTGGCCGCGCGGTTCGTCGCGCGCTGATGGTCGGCGCGACGGTCGTCTGTGGCGTGGTTTGGGCTGTGGTCGTGGTTTCGGCCGCGCTGCTGGCGTCGGGCGCTCGCGTGACGGCGACTTTGGGATCGCTCATGTGGTCTGGGTCGCTACCGGGTATTATTGTCGCACTGGCGTTGGCGCTGCCAGGCATAGCCGGCGTTGCCGCGGGGGCACTTGCGCGTGATCGGCGCTCGGGCTTCCTGCAGGGTGTGCTTGCGCTTTCTGCCTGCGAGGTTCCGGTGCTGGTTGTGGCTGCATGTAGCGTATTTTCCCAACGCGCCGTGATGGGCGGTCTTGTTGCCGCTCTGGTTGCAACCTATACGCTTACGTGGTTTTTGCTTGCGATGGGCTTTGCCTTTGAACTTCCCGTTTCGGCACCGCGACGCACAAAAGCCCAGATGGCGACTCCGCTTGCCGGTGGAGCCGCAGCTGCCCGTACTTTTGGCGGACCTGTCGAAGTATCGTCCGATTCTATTTCTACGACCAAGGAGGCCTAGGTCATGGCATCTCAAGTTGAGCTCACCCCATGCGGGGCCATGTTTGACATCTTTAAGCGCGCGGCGCATCTGAGCCATATCGAGCTGTGCGGCTTGGTGCTTTCGTCCCGTCCGCTCGCCGACGGCCGCAGCCCGCAGAGCCGAGCCGCCGATCGCTCTTGGGTTTCCCGCTTTATCGTTCGCGCGCCGGTCGGCACGCTTCAGCAGCGCTACTTTGCCGAATACGGTACCTCGGCTGCGCGTATTATGTCGCAACTGGCCCTGCGCCAGCGCAATCCCATGGACTCCACGGCTGTGATCAATATGGTGTGCGGTTCTGCAGGTGAACCGATGGTACGCGCGCTCGAAGAGTGCCACCAGGACACGAATCTCTATCGCAACGCGCTCGATCGCCTGTCCCAGGCGGCGGAACTCATGCCCGCCGAGCGCGCCGAGGCTGTGCTGGTGCTGTTTGTCGCCGTCGGTTGTTCGGCGGATGTGCGGTCCTCGGTGAACTATGCCATCGACTACGCGCACGCGACCTGTGGCGGAGGCACCTCCACGCCGCGTTCGCTTGGCATGTCGATGACCGCGGGCGAGCGCGAACCCGCCCCGGCGCACCCCTTGGGCTTGCTGCGCGTGCAAAACAGTTTTGTCGTGAGCGCCCCGCGCTGGATTCAGCCGAGTGAGCAGGGTGTTGAGATTGGCGCGCTGGCCACTGGTGAGGGCGATATTACCGACGTCGGCGACGATGTCTCGGCCCGCCATGCCCATATTTGGTGCGATGCTCAAAATATCTGGCACGTCGAGGACTTGTCGTCCACCAACGGAACCGTGGTGGTAAATGGGGCCACGCGCGTCTGCATTCAGGTCGAGCCCGGCCGTTCCGCCCAACTCAATCCCGGCGACGAGCTCAAGCTCGGCGAATCCACTACCTACGCCATTCTCTTCGGTGCTCTCTAGCCAGTCCTGCCAAATGATCCCGGCGGTCATCCAAAGTAAACCTTTACCGCCCGCCTATATTTGTCGAAATTACACTTAACGGCGGGGTACAATAAACCCGCATGCGGATTTCCGTTGCGGGCGCTTCCCATCGCCGGGGCGTGCCCGGGAGCATCCGGCATGCGGCCTTTGCGGCGCTCGGTCATGTGCAAGACGGGCGGTCGGGTCTGTGGGGCGCATCAGCTGTCCCTCGCCTCGGCATGTCTTCTCTCCACGCCACGTACCTGCTGCTGAGCCTGCCTGCCAGATGATTGGAAGCAACAGCGTAAATCCCATCACACCAACATCCCGGCGATCGCCGGGGCTTGTATACCTATATGATAGGAGAGGGGTATATGGCGCGTAAGTTTAAGTCTATGGACGGCAACGAGGCGGCCGCATATGTTTCGTATGCGTACACCGAGGTAGCGGGAATCTATCCCATTACGCCGTCCAGCCCGATGGCCGACCATGTCGACCAGTGGGCGGCCCAGGGTCGCAAGAACATCTTCGGCACCCCGGTCAAGGTCGTCGAGATGGAGTCCGAGGCAGGTGCAGCCGGTACCGTTCACGGTTCGCTGGGCGCCGGTGCTCTGACCACCACCTACACGGCTTCTCAGGGTCTGCTCCTGATGATTCCGAACATGTACAAGATCGCGGGCGAGCAGCTCCCGGGCGTCTTCCACGTCTCCGCGCGTTGCGTCGCTTCCCACGCCCTGAACATTTTTGGCGATCACTCCGACGTCATGGCTTGTCGTCAGACCGGCTTCGCCATGCTCGCCGAGGGCAACGTCCAGGAGGTCATGGACCTCTCGCCGGTGGCTCACCTTGCCGCCATCGAGGGTAAGACCCCGTTCCTTAACTTCTTCGACGGCTTCCGCACCAGCCACGAGATCCAGAAGGTCGCCATGTGGGACTACAAGGATCTGGCCGAGATGTGCGACATGGACGCCGTCCAGGCTTTCCGCGACCACGCGCTCAACCCTGAGCACCCGCACACCCGCGGTAGCCACGAGAACGGCGATATCTTCTTCCAGAACCGTGAGGCCTGCAACAAGGTCTACGACGAGCTTCCCGCCGTCGTCGAGGGCTACATGAAGAAGATCAACGAGAAGCTCGGCACCGATTACGGCCTGTTCAACTACTACGGCGCTCCCGATGCCGACCGCGTCGTCGTGTGCATGGGCTCCTTCTGCGACGTGCTCGAGGAAGTCATCGACTACCTCAACGCTCACGGCGAGAAGGTCGGCCTGGTCAAGGTTCGTCTGTTCCGTCCGTTCTCCATCAAGCACTTCGTCGACGTTCTCCCCGAGACCGTCCAGAAGATCGCCGTCATGGACCGTACCAAGGAGCCGGGTTCCATCGGCGAGCCGCTCTACCAGGACGTCGTCTCCGCTCTCTACGAGGCCGGCAAGACGGGCATCAAGGTCGTCGGCGGCCGTTATGGCCTGGGCAGCAAGGACACGCCTCCCGCGTCCGCGTTCGCTGTCTTCGAGGAGCTCAAGAAGGACGAGCCCAAGCGCGAGTTCACCATCGGCATTGTCGATGACGTGACCAACCTGAGCCTGCCCGAGGCCGAGGATGCGCCCAACACCGCGGCCCCCGGCACCATCGAGTGCAAGTTCTGGGGTCTGGGTGGCGACGGTACCGTCGGCGCCAACAAGAACTCGATCAAGATCATCGGCGACCACACCGACAAGTACGTCCAGGCCTACTTCCAGTACGACTCCAAGAAGACCGGCGGCGTCACCGTCTCGCACCTGCGCTTTGGTGATTCTCCGATCCGTTCGCCGTACTACGTGACCAAGGCCGACTTTGTCGCTTGCCACAACCCCAGCTACATCGTTAAGGGCTTCAAGATGGTCCGCGACGTCAAGCCGGGCGGCACCTTCCTGGTCAACTGCCAGTGGAGCGACGAGGAGTTCGCCGAGCACATGCCCGCCGTGGCCAAGCGCTACATCGCGAACAACAACGTCAACGTCTACCTGATCGACGCTATCGACCTGGCCGCTAAGGTCGGCATGGGCAAGCGCACCAACACGGTGCTCCAGTCCGCCTTCTTCGCGCTGGCCAAGGTCCTGCCCGCCGAGGACGCCCTGCAGTACATGAAGGACGCGGCTACCAAGTCCTACATGAAGAAGGGCCAGGCTATCGTCGACGCCAACCACAAGGCCATCGATGCCGGCGCTACCGCCTTCCGTAAGTTCGAGGTTCCGGCCGACTGGGCTACCGCCGAGGATGCCGCCCCCGTCGAGCTCTCCGAGGAGACCAAATCCGCTATCGCCCAGCAGGTCAAGAACCTGCTCGAGCCCATCGATCGCATGGACGGCGACAGCCTGCCTGTTTCCGCCTTCGTCGATTGCGCCGACGGCCAGTTTGAGCTGGGCGCCTCCGCATACGAGAAGCGCGGCGTCGCCGTGGTCGTTCCCCACTGGGACGAGACCAAGTGCATCCAGTGCAACCAGTGCGCCTACGTGTGCCCGCATGCCACCATCCGTCCGTTCGCGATGACCGAGGACGAGGCTGCCGCCGCGCCCGAGGCTACCCGCACGCTCGACGCCATGGGTCCCAAGGCCAAGGGCATGAAGTTCACCATGGCTGTGTCCCCGCTCGACTGCATGGGTTGCACCAACTGCGTCAAGGTTTGCCCCAAGGGCGCCCTCGAGATGGTTCCCACCGAGCAGGAGATGGACCAGCAGCCCGTTTGGGACTACATGGTCGAGAACGTCTCCGAGAAGAAGGAGCTCATCGCGGCCAACGTCAAGGGCAGCCAGTTTAAGCAGCCCTACCTGGAGTTCTCCGGCTCCTGCGCCGGCTGCGCCGAGACCGCCTATGCACGTCTGGTGACCCAGGTCGCCGGCGACCGCATGTTCATTTCCAACGCCACCGGCTGCTCCTCCATTTGGGGCAACCCCGCTGCCACCGCTCCTTACTGCAAGGACAAGGACGGTCACGGCCCGGCGTGGAACAACTCCCTGTTCGAGGACAATGCCGAGCACGGTCTGGGCATGGCCGTTGGCTATGAGGCCGTTCAGCACAAGCTGATCGCCGCTACCCAGGACATCATCGCTGCCGATGGTCCGTCCGATGAGCTCAAGGCTGCCGGCCAGGCTTGGATCGACTCCGTCAACGACGCCGAGGCTTCCAAGACCGCTGCCGCTGCCTACGTTGCCGAGCTCGAGAAGTGCGGCTGCGACGCTTCCAAGGCGATCCTCGCCGACAAGGCTTACCTCACCAAGAAGTCCTTCTGGATCTTCGGTGGCGACGGTTGGGCCTACGATATCGGCTTCGGTGGCCTGGACCACGTCCTGGCTTCCGGCCACAACGTCAACGTCTTCGTCTTCGACACCGAGGTCTACTCCAACACCGGCGGTCAGGCCTCCAAGGCCTCGAACCTGGGCCAGGTCGCTCAGTTCGCCGCTGCCGGTAAGGTGACCAAGAAGAAGTCTCTGGCCGAGATTGCCATGAGCTACGGCTACGTCTACGTGGCGCAGGTCGCCATGGGCGCCAACCCGGCTCAGACCCTCAAGGCCATCCACGAGGCCGAGGCCTACGACGGCCCGTCCCTCATCATCGGCTACAGCCCCTGCGAGATGCACTCCATCAAGAAGGGTGGCATGCAGAACTGCCAGGCCGAGATGAAGAAGGCTGTCGAGTGCGGTTACTGGAACCTCTTCCGCTTCAACCCCGAGGCTGCTGCCGGCAAGAAGTTCTCGCTCGATTCCAAGGAGCCCGCGGGCGGTTATCAGGAGTTCCTGATGAACGAGGCCCGTTACGCTTCGCTGACGCGTTCCTTCCCCGAGCGCGCCGAGGAGCTCTTCAAGGAGAATGAGCAGGCCGCTATGGACCGCTATCAGCACCTGCTGAAGCTCAAGACGGTGTACAACGAGGCCTAGGTCTCCCACCGCAGGATCTGAGGGCTAACCTTCGCGGACGTCCTCGGACATGAAAGAACCCCCGCTGCGCACTACGTGCGGCGGGGGTTCTTTCGTCCTACGGAGTGTCCGCGAAGGTTAGCCCTCAGATCCTGCTACGACTACGTCCTCGGATTGTGTGGGCGGATGAAGGACGTAGTTGGCCGGGTATTCCGTCCCCCTTCGCTGTTTCGCGGCTTTGCCGCGAAACCTCGCGCCACTTTGGGGATGGATGGGGGACTTGGCTGTTGCCGCCTTTTCGGAGCTCTTCTTTATTCCTTTTGCTGGATGAAAAGCCCCTTGTTTTTGCAGGGGTGCATACTCGACTTATAAGTGCATAGAATCTCGTATAGTGCGAGTAAGATATTGTGCTGTCCGTTTTGTGTTTAGCAGAGATGTAGTTTGCATAATCTGGCA
This sequence comes from Collinsella aerofaciens, assembly GCF_015546965.1. Classification (GTDB taxonomy): domain Bacteria; phylum Actinomycetota; class Coriobacteriia; order Coriobacteriales; family Coriobacteriaceae; genus Collinsella; species Collinsella aerofaciens_X. The sequence goes on along the minus strand of NZ_JADMUF010000005.1, from coordinate 14,541 downwards.
TAATCCTCGCTGCATTTAAATAAAGTCGCACGTAAATGGCGTAGATATGTCTGAGCTGGGGTTCTGTACGCTGAGCGGATAAAAACGACCGTTCACCGTTCCGCTATTTTCAAAATGAATAAAATGAGCGATAAAGAGAATATAAACCTTAATAAACTCGCGTATCGCACGGACGCGGGTTATTAATGGGTTGTAGGCCTTTTACAGAAAGGATTCCAGCAATGTCTAAGCCTCTTGGCAAGCCCGATCGTATTGTCGTCGCCCTTGGCGGCAACGCCCTCGGCAACAACCCCGTCGAGCAGATCGAGGCCGTGAGCAACACCGCCCACGCTCTCCTCGGTCTCATCGAGCAGGGCAACGAGATCATCATCACCCACGGCAACGGCCCGCAGGTCGGCATGATCCAGAACGCTTTCGCCGCTGCCCACGATGCCATCGGTACCCCCGAGATGCCGCTGCCCGAGTGCGGCGCCATGTCCCAGGGCTACATTGGTTATCACCTGCAGCAGGGCATTGGCCGCGAGATGCACAAGCGCTATAAGCGTTGGCACGCCGCCACCGTCGTCACCCAGATCGAGTGCGACCCCGACGATCCCGCGTTCAAGAACCCGACCAAGCCGATCGGCCCCTTCTATACCGAGGAGCAGGCCAAGGAGTTCATGGCCGAGGACCCCTCCAAGGTCTTCGTCGAGGATTCCGGCCGCGGCTGGCGTCGCGTCGTCGCTTCCCCCGATCCCAAGAAGATCGTCGAGGCCGACTCCATCCTCAACCTGCTCGACAACGAGTTCATCGTCATCGCCTGCGGTGGCGGCGGCATCCCCGTCGTCCGCGACTACGAGAACAAGGGCTGCTACAAGGGCGTTCCCGCCGTCATCGACAAGGACCTGGGCGGCGAGCTGCTGGCCGAGGACTGCGACGCCGACGTTCTGTTCCTGCTGACCGCCGTTGAGCATGTCGCCATCAACTTTGGCAAGCCCAACCAGGAGGAGCTCGAGGACCTCACCGCCGATGAGGCCGAGCGCCTGGCCGACGAGGGCCAGTTCGGCAAGGGTTCCATGGAGCCCAAGGTTCGCGCTGCCATCAAGTTCGCCCGTTCCCGCAAGGGCCGCACCTGCATCATCGGCGCTCTGGACAAGGCTGCCGAGACCATGGCCGGCCTCTCCGGTACCCGCATCCACGAGTAGTCTCTACTCTGTTGCCTCTCTCGTGGGCGCCAGGCAAAGCGCCCACAAACTAGCCTCTCTTCATGAGCCCCGCAGTCCGCTCCGACTGCGGGGCTTTTGTTTCAACCCGGCGCTTAGGTATTCACCTAGTCATTGGGGACGTTCTTAAACGACTAGTAGTAGGCCCACATGGCTTCGACTTCGTTGAGGACCTCTACGACGCCCCAGCGACGGGCACTGCGGCTGGCCGAGTTGGGGTCGTAGACGCCAATCTGGTTGGCATCGTCGATGCCGTAGAGCACGATGTAGTGGCCTACGTTGGTAAACGTACCGGGGCGCACTGCGGCGATGACGGGCGCACCCGAGCGAAGTGCTTGGGTAATCGATTCGCGATCGTTATAGAGCTGTGTTCCGTTGAGCCCCAGCTGCCACGCACCGCTTGTCATAAACGACCACTCGGTGGCACCGGTGGGGGCGTAGTTGCCGGCTTCGGCCAGTGCGCATATATCGACCGGCGTCTTATCGGTGTGGCCGGTCTTAAAGATATAGACCATGGTGAGGCAAGTGGGACCGCAGGCGTTTTCGCGAATAGTGCCACCGGCATAGGGCAGCTCCGACCATGCGGGGTCAATTTGGTAGATGTGGGGCATGGCGCCGGCCTGCCATTGCGAGCGTGGGGTCGAGAACGCAAAGGAGTAACCGGGCGCGACGGGAGCTTTAAGCAGCTTGTCCTCGGCAGTGGGCTCAAGACCGGCTGATCCGTGGGAGATGCAGGATCCCAAAAACACAAAGACGAGGCAGGCGGCGATGGAGCAAAGCGCAAGACGTAGGCGGCGGGCCGGAAGCGTGTAGCTTGTGGTATGCGACGCGGGGTGAGGGGCGGAATTGCCGCGATCGCGTTGAGGTCGCGAAAAGGAGCGCTTGACGTAGTAGTCGGTCTTACGACGATCGTAGCGGCGTGGCTGCGATGTGTCGGTCTGTCGTTGGCGTGTGCTCGTGCTCACACGGTCTGACTGCTGCACGGTACGGCTTTGTTGTCGCGAAGAAGCCCCGGGCTGCTCTTGGGGGCGCTGCGGGTTGTCGTTGTCGGAGGTGCTTCTGGGCGTTGGCATGGTGCGGCCGGCAAGGCGCACGCTTTGTGGCCGTTGGTCGCCGTCATTGTATCCGTATGCCATTCGAATCACCTTGCCTCATGTGTAACTTGTCTATCCTACATAAAAAGATGCACGACACATGGGTATGTGCGCCAAAAGCCTGACAAATGGTATGAACGTTGCCGCGCCGCGCGCCAAGCGCCACGGCAACAGGTATTCGAAAGCAGACAAGATGAAAGCGTCCAAGACGAATGACGTCTCCCGCCGTTCGTCCCAAAAACGGTGCCGCTCGTTTTGCAGTTCTGCCTTCGGTCGAGCTACAAGCGGAGCTGCTGCGCCAAGGCCGTATCTTAAAGCCACGAAATAAAAGAGCGCGGCAAAACAGACCGCGCAAGGGGTGACGTCAAGGGGCGTCAAAAAGGAAAGGAGGGGAACAATGGCGGACAAGAACGCAGAAGTTGCAGTCGAGGATAACGGCGGCATGAAGAAAACGCTTTCGCTCTGGAACTTCTTCACCATCGGTTTCGGTGCCATCATCGGTACCGGTTGGGTTCTGCAGGTCGGCGACTGGATGGTCGTGGGCGGCGGTCCCGTTCCCGCTATGATCGCATTCCTCTTGGGTGCAATCTTCCTCGTGCCCGTCGGAGCTGTTTTCGGTGAGCTCACGGCTGCTATCCCCATCTCGGGCGGCATTGTCGAGTATGTCGATCGTAGCTTTGGCCGTACGCTGAGCTACATCACCGGTTGGCTTTTGGCCCTGGGCAACGGCATCCTGTGCCCGTGGGAGGCCATCGCCATTTCGACCCTCGTGTCCGAGATGTTCGGCAGCCTGCCCGGTCTTGAGTGGTTGCGCGCCGTCAAGCTCTACACCATCCTGGGCGCCGACGTTTACCTGTTCCCGACGCTGATCGCGCTCGGCTTCGCAGCCTACGTCATCTTCCTCAACTTCCGCGGCGCCAGCTCGGCCGCCAAGCTCCAGGCCTTCCTGACCAAGGCTCTGCTCTGCGGCATGCTGCTCGCCATGGGCGTCTCGCTGTTCACCGGCTCGCCGGACAATGCCATGCCCGTGTTCTCCCAGGTCACCGGCGCTGGCGGCGGCAAGGCCGCTACCGAGGGCGCCAGCCTGTTCGCCGGCATCGTGTCGGTCCTGGTTCTGACCCCGTTCTTCTACGCCGGTTTCGACACCATTCCTCAGCAGGCTGAGGAGGCAGCCGAGGGCCTCAACTGGAACAAGTTCGGCAAGATCATCTCCCTGGCCCTGCTGGCCGCCGGCGGCTTCTACATGGTCTGCATCTACTCGTTCGGCACCATTCTCGACTGGCATGAGTTCGTTAAGAGCCCGGTTCCCGCGCTTGCCTGCCTCAAGGGCATCAACATGCTTCTGTACCTGGCCATGCTCGTCATCGCCACGCTTGGACCCATGGGCCCGATGAACTCCTTCTACGGCGCCACGAGCCGCATCATGCTCGCCATGGGCCGCAAGGGCCAACTGCCCGAGAAGTTCGCCGAGGTCGATCCCAGCTCCGGCGCTCCCAAGCTCGCCTGCGCCGTTCTGGGCGTCATCACCGTCGTCGGTCCGTTCCTGGGCAAGAACATGCTCATCCCTCTGACCAACGTGTCGGCTCTCGCCTTCATCTTCTCCTGCGGCATGGTCGCTCTCGCCTGCCTGCGCATGCGCTTCACCGAGCCCGACTTGCCTCGTCCCTACGAGGTGCCCGGCGGCAAGTTTGGCATCAGCCTTGCTGTCGCTGCCTGTGCCGTCATCATCGGCCTGCTCGTGATTCCGTTCTCTCCCGCCTCCCTCAACATGGTGGAGTGGAGCATCGTGATCGGCTGGTTGGCTATTGGCCTGGCCCTCATGGCTTTCACCAATTCCCGCAAAAAGTAACGCCGAGCCGGGGCGGATCAGGTGCGCGGGCCCCTCTCTTCCGCGCGCCGAACCCGGCGCCACTTGGGTAGCTTTGCGAGGCCTTAACCCAACACGGCCTCGCCCACTATATGGATCCATAAGGAGGAACCATGTCCACTAAGTATGCAATCGTTGGCGGCAAGCTCATCGACGGTACCGGTGCCGAGCCGGTCGAGAACTCCCTCGTTCTCGTCGACGACAACGGCAAGATCGAGTACGCCGGCGCCATGCAGGACCTTCCCGAGGGCGTTGAGGTCATCGACGCCGCCGGCAAGACCGTCCTTCCCGGCCTGATCGACACCCACCTGCACTTCTCGGGCAACTTGACCGACGATGACACCGACTGGGTCATGCAACCGCTCCTCGAGAAGCAGGCCGTCGCCGTCAAGCAGGCCTACGACTGCCTCACCCACGGCCTCACCACCGTCTGCGAGATCGGCCGCTTTGGTATCCAGATCCGTGACTGCATCGACAAGGGCGTCTTCAAGGGCCCGCGCGTTCTGGCCACCGGCCTTGGCTTCTGCCGCGTTGCCGGCCACGGCGACTCCCACCACTGCAGCCAGGAGCTCAACAAGGAATCGCACCCCTGGGGCGACCAGGTCGACGGTCCTTGGGATCTGCGCAAGGCCGTCCGTCGTCGCCTGCGCGAGAACCCCGATGCCATCAAGATCTGGGCTACCGGTGGCGGCATCTGGCGCTGGGACTCCGGTCGCGACCAGCACTACTGCTCCGAGGAGATTCAGGCCGTGGTCGAAGAGGCCAAGATGGTCGGCATCCCCGTGTGGAGCCACTGCTACAACAACCACGCCGCTGCCTACGATTCCGTTCGCTTTGGCTGTGAGCAGCTGATTCACGGCTTCGATATCGATGAGCGCACCATGGACCTCATGGCCGAGCAGGGCACCTTCTTCACCCCGACGATCGCCTTCCTGCCCACCTGGTACGCCACCTATCCGCCCGTCTACGTCCCCGAGCTGCACGACAAGTACGAGGGCACCCTGGTCGAGAAGGAGCTGCAGCGCAACTACGACTGCCTGCGCGAGGCCAAGAAGCGCGGCGTCGTCATGACGATCGGCTCCGACTCCTTCTCCTTCGTCACCCCGTACGGCACCTGCTCCATCGAGGAGATGTACGAGTTCGTCGACAAGATCGGTTTCACCCCGGTCGAGACCATCACCTGTGCCACCCTCAACGGTGCCAAGATGTGCCACATCGAGGACGAGACCGGTTCCATCGAGGCCGGCAAGTGCGCCGACCTGCTGGTCGTCAACGGTGACGTCGCCGCCGACATCCACGTGCTCAACACCGACAACATGGACGTCATCATGAAGGACGGCTGGATTGTCGAGGCTGGCACCTTCGGCGAGGCAAACAAGTACAGCGCCTAAGCTACCGTTCATCGATGGCTTGATGTAAAACACAGTATTTGATTGCATAATGCAATGGAGAGGGTCGCTTGCGGCCCTCTTTATTGCTATGGGGTGCGTCAGTAAGAAGGAGATGACGGTGGATCTCAATAGGCTGATTCTGGGCAAGAGCTACAACTCTACCAAGGTCTTTCGTACCGCTCAGCATGTGGTTCAAGCCATCTTGCTCGGTATTATCGTTCCGCTGCTTATCCTGCTGCTCATCTGGGATCTAACCGATAATCCCAATCCCGTTCCGGCCGTTGTCGTCATTGCCGGCTTGGTCATGCTGTGCTTCTTCTTCTCGTACGTCTTTGTCGTTCCCGACGACCTCACATCGAGCGCTACCGACCGCACGCTCGCCATCGCGTCGAAAATATTCGCCTACACGTCGCGCGGCCTTACGCCCGAAGCTGCCCTGGGCGCCTCTAAGATCATCCTGTCCGAAACTATCGCCTCTACCATCTGCTTTACCGACGGCAAGCAGGTGTTGGCAAGCTGGGGCGAGGACTCGGCAAAATGCCCCGCGGGCACCCCGGTGGTGCTGCGGACCACGCTCAATGTGATCAACAGCGGTGAGCAAAGCGTGTTCTCGCGCGATGCCTCGACCGAGACGGGTGGCTACTTTCCGCGCCTGCGCGCCGGTATTGTCGCACCGCTTACCGTGCGCGGGCATTGCGTGGGCACGCTCGAGCTGTATTATCCCCGTCTGAGCAGCATCGATATGCGCCAGACGGCGCTTGCCTCGGGCTTTGCCGACCTCATTTCCACGCAGCTTGCAAGCTTTGAGCTCGAGCGCCAGGACGAGCTTACGGCCCGCGTGGAGCTGCGCGCCTTGCAATCGCAGGTCGATCCTCATTTTCTATTCAATACCATCAGCACCATCGTGTCGCTCGTACGTACCGAGCCGGACAAGGCCAGGTCGCTGCTGATCGACTTTTCCAATTACTACCGTCAGACGCTTTCTGATTCCGATACCCTCACAACGCTCGAGCACGAGGTGGAACAGGGCACTCGCTATATCAATCTTATGCAGGCTCGTTATGGCGACGGCCGTCTGCGCGTCTCGGTCGATATCGACTTTGAGGTGCGCGATTGCATGGTGCCGCCGTTTATCTTGCAGCCGTTGCTCGAAAACTGCATCAAGCACGCGCAGCGCGAGACCGAGCCGCTTTCTATTCATGTTAGGGCTTTCGAGACCGATGACGGTTTGGAGATCATCGTCGAGGACGACGGCATCGGTATGAGCGAAGAGGTCTGCGCACATCTGTTTGAGCAGCATCGCCTGGAGGAGCCCGAGAGCATTACCGCCGACGGCTCCGTCAAGCGAGGTTGCGGCCTGGCGCTCTTCAACGTGCTTCAGCGCATCCATTTCTTTTACGGAGAAGATTCCGGCATGCGCGTGAAGTCCCAGGAGGGTGTGGGAACGCAGGTCATCGTCGAGCTGAACGGCGAGCCGCATGAGCCCGCGCCGTTGACGGCGTAGCACGCGGTTGGATTGAGAGAAAAAGAGGGGAAGCACATATGTCCGAAGGCTGGAACATCTTGGTGGTTGATGACGAACCTCCCATTAGGGCTGAGCTACGCTATCTGTTGGAAAAGGATACGCGTGTGGGCCAGATTGCCGAGGCGGGCAATGTCACCGAAGCCGTGGAGTCGATTCTGTCGAACAAGCCCGACGTGCTGTTTTTAGACATTACCATGCCCGGTCGCTCGGGAATTGAGCTTGCCGAGACGCTGCAGAACCTAAAGACGCCGCCGGTGGTTGTGTTTGTGACGGCGTTTGCCGAGTATGCGGCTGATGCCTATAACCTCGATGCCGTCGATTATGTCGTCAAGCCGGTCGAGGACGCACGCCTGTCAAAGGCACTCGACAAGACCGAGGCAGCCTTGGGTGCCCGTCGTGTTATCCACGCTCCGCGCCAGCCTTTACGTCTGACGGTGGACCGCGGGGGCAAAAAGGTGTTCATTCCCGCCGCAGACGTCTGCTACTTTGAGGCGCGCGCCGATTTTTGCAACGCCATCTGCGCCGAGGGAACGTACCTGATCAATGAGTCGATCTCTTCGCTCGAGCGTCGCTTGGGCTCCGAGGGCTTTATTCGCGTTCATCGCAGCTATCTGGTCAATTTGGAAGACGTGCACAATGTTGAGATTGGCTCCACGGGGTTGATGGAGCTCAGGCTTGACCGCGTGAGCTCGACGGTACCGGTGTCCCGTCGTCGTGCCGCCGAGGTCAAGTCGCACCTGGGGCTTGCGTAAGAGGCTTGCGTGTCGTCGTTTACCATCGCAGGTTTGGCATGGGCGCGCGGTGGGCATAATGGGTGGCATCGAATGAAATCGAAAGGATCATTATGCCCGCGCTTATCACCCATCATCTGTTTGGCGAGGAAAGCATCGACCGTCTTCCGCAGGGCGTCATCACGTCCGATGAAGAGCGCATTGCCTTTATCTTGGGCAACCAAGGCCCCGACCCGTTTTTCTTTCACATTCTGACACCGCGTGTTTCCGACTGCACGCTGCTGGCGCAGGTCATGCATCGGTCGCGCATGTCTCGCCAGTTCGCGTGCCTGCGCGACGGCGTGTCGCATCTGCTGCCGCGCGACGCCAGCTTGGGTCGCGCCTTTGCGCTGGGCCTGCTGTCTCATTACGTGCTCGACCGCAACGCCCATCCCTTTGTCTATGAGCAGCAGTTTGGCATCGTGGAGTCCGATTCAGAGCTTGAGGATTCGAGCAGTCAGGTCCATGCCGTGATCGAGAGCGACCTGGATGTACTGATGCTGCAGCTTAAACGCGATGGCGCTACGGTCGACGATTACCCGCCGGCGGGCGAGATCGTCACCACCGATCGCATCAATCGCGTGGCCGGCGTGCTGATGAGCTATGTTGCCGGACGCGTGTACGGCATTGACATTCCGGCGGGGGAGTACGGTGCTGCCGTTGCCAATATGCAGCGACTTTACCGCGCGATTGAGCCGGCCGGCTCCGCAAAGACGCGCGCGATCTCGCTGGTTGAGGGCTTGGTACACGACTACTCGCTGCTCGACGGCCTTGCCCATCGCGTGACGACGGAGCTGCCCGAGCGCACCGGTAACCTGGGCCATCTGACATGGAAGAATCCCTTTACCGACGAGGTCTCGAACGAGAGTTTCCCCGAGGTCTTTGATCGCGCGCTGGTCGATTACGAGTGCACGGTCGCACGTTTTATCGAGATCGGTGACATGGATGCCGTGACCAGTCACGTCAACTACAGCGGTCGCGTGCTCAATGCCGATGAGGAGTTCGACCGCGAGGAATAGGGCCCGTGCGTGCCCCTTTGCCGAATCCTTACCGGCGGTTCTGGACAATTGGGGTACGATGAACTAACTGCATATCGGGCGAATACGAAGGGTCCCTGTCCATGAAATACACCAAGCTCGAGCGTAACTGGGTTATGTATGATGTGGGCAATTCGGCCCTTGTGCTGCTCAATACCTCGGTGGTGCCCATTTACTTTAACGCCATCAATACCGGCGCTTCCTCGGCCGACCTGGTGGTCGCCTGGGGCAATGCGCAGACGATCGCCTCGCTGGTCATTGCCATGCTCATGCCCATTCTGGGCGCGCTTGCTGACTACGCAGGCAACAAGATCAAGTTCTTCTTGGGCTTCTTCCTCACGGGCCTGGTGCTTTGCCTGGCGCAGGCTATCCCAATGTCCGCCATGGCATTTTTGACCGTGTACGTGCTGTGCACCATCGGCCTTAACTCTTCTATGACGTTCTACGACGCCATGCTGCCCGACATTACCACCGACGAGCGCATGGACGCCGTGTCCAGCTCGGGCTATGCCTGGGGCTATATCGGTTCCACCGTGCCGTTCGTCATCTGCCTGGCGCTCATCATGGGTGGCCCTGCTCTTGGCGTCCCCACCATGCTGGCAACGCGTCTGTCGTTTATCATCACCGGTGCCTGGTGGCTCATCTTTACCCTGCCGCTCATTCGCACCTATAAGCAAAAGTACGGTCGCGAGCGCGGTCCCGAGGACACCATCGGCCACATCGTGGGCGGTGTGTTCTCCGAGGTCGGACACACCATGCGCGAGATCGCCCACAACAAGACCGTGCTGGTCTACATGGTCGCGTTCTTCTTCTATATCGATGGCGTCCACACGGTCATTTCCATGGCCACCAGTTACGGCTCGGCTTTGGGTATCGATTCGACGCAGCTTGTCCTGGCGCTGCTCGTTACGCAGTTCGTGGCTTTTCCGTCTGCCATCATCTACGGCAAGCTCGCCGGACGCGTGGGCACGCTCAACATGATCCTGGTGGCCGTTGCCGCCTACATGGGCATTGTGCTGTTCGCCGCGTTCTTCCTAAAGACCGCCTTTGAGTTCTGGGTGCTTGCCATTATGGTCGGCCTGTTCCAGGGCGGCGTGCAGGCGCTCAGCCGTAGCTACTTTGGCCGCATTATCCCCAAGGAAAAGTCCAACGAGTACTACGGCTTCTTTGACATCTTTGGTCGTTATGCAAGCGTTATGGGCACCTTCCTGGTGTCGATCGTCACCTCGCTGACCGGCAACCCGTCGCTGGGCGTCCTTTCCATTGGCGTGCTGCTGATCGTTGGCTTTATGCTGCTGGTCCGCCTGTCCCGCATGACTCGGGCGGCAGAGCATGCCGCATAGGAGCGAGAGGCTATTGTGCCTGTCCACGGTACTCTTTTGGGGTTATCCGCAATAAACATTGCGACTTGCGAGCAATGATTTGCCCAAGTGGGTATGATGGAATCAGCTAGGTCGCGGGGCGTCGCCTGTGTTTGGCGGCGTCCCGTTTTTGTGTTGCAGGGAGGGTAAGGCATGAACGCCACAGTCGTGATTCCAACGTATTGGGCGGGCGATGACGCTTGCGCAAACGCCCCTGGCACCTATGACCATTCGACGCGACTCAACGCCGACAATCCCGAACTCGACCGCTGTCTGGCCTCGCTTGAGCAGGTACGTGACATCCCGCGCATCATCCTTTTGGTGGTCTGTCCCGTTTCTGCCACAGCCGATGTGTCGCTGCGCGTGCGCGAGATTGTCGACGCGCATCCCACGCTCAAGGTCACCGTTGTCACCAACACCCAGGCCTCGCGCATCGCAGACCGGGTTGCTCAGATCGCGCCCAAGGGTTCGGGCGAGTGCGTGAGTCTGCGAGGCTACGGTGCCATCCGCAACATGGGGCTAGCCTGTGCCGCTGTGCTGGGTCATGACGCGGTTATCTTTTTGGATGACGATGAGACTGTCATCGACGCCGACTTTATGAAGCGCGCGACCTATGCGTTGGGGCAGCAGACGCGTCAGGGCTTGCCGATCTTGGTCAAGAGCGGCTATTTCTACGATCGCGACGGCTCGCCGCTGGCTCCCACGGACAAGGCGGGCATCTGCCATCGTTGGTGGACCAAGCGCATCGAGTTCAACCGTTGGATGAAAAAGGCGCTCTCGGGCACCCGCATCTCGCGCTCCAACTACGTGTGCGGCGGCCTGATGGCCCTGCACGCCCGCGCCTTTACGCGTGTGGCCTTTGACCCGTTTATCACCCGCGGCGAGGACTTGGATTACCTCTTTAACATGCGCATGTTTGGCTACGACGTGTGGTTCGATAACGAGTGGACCGTGCGCCATCTGCCTCCGGAGTCCGAAAAGCGCTCACCGCGCTTTATGCAGGATGTATACCGTTGGTACTACGAACGGGCCAAGTTGACATTCGCCGCGCATCAAAAGGAGCTCATTCCCGTTACGGCGGCATCACTCATGCCCTACCCGGGCCCGTGGATTTCGCGCGAGCTCGACGACCGCGTGCGCAAGACCGCTATGGTCCGCAGCGTGTTTACCCGCGAGCATGAGGGCTACCTGCGCATCTGGCGCCATGGTATCGGCGAGGCAAAGGCCTATGCGCGCCAAAACGCTGCAAGCTACCTGCGTTTCCAGAGCTTTTGGCCCAAGATCATGGACGGGCTTTGGCGTGACGCACAACTGATCAGTATCCTGGAGGGGGCCGAATGATCGACCGCCGCGCCCAGCGCGATAGCTCAATATCAATCTTTCGCATCATTGCCGTTGCCTGCGCCATTTGCGTGCTGGTGTACTTTATTTTTGCCTTGGTGACCGGTATCGAGCCGATCGCCACGGTGATTGCCTGCGCGCTGCTGTGCATCTTTCTGTGCATCTTTATCTTTTTGACGCTCAATCCCGATTCGGTGCGCTCCCAGTACACCGAGGAGACGCTCTCGGTGGCCTCGGCCATGCTCGAGGACATTAAGGGCGGTCTGACGCAGGAGTCGGCGCGTTTGGTGTGCCGGCGCATTTTGCCCGAGACGCGCGCCATGACGGTGGCCATCACCGACGAGGACAACGTGCTTGCCTGCGCGGGCGAGTTTGAGGAAAAACTGCTGCCAGATTCTCCCATTCACACGCTTGCCACACGCTACGTTATCGAACATGGCATCGTGCAGTCGTTCAACCGTATGGTGGATGTCGTGGGCTCGGACGGCTCACACAACCAAGTCCCCGCCGGCATTATCGCCCCCATCAAGGTGGGCGATCGTACCGTCGGCACGCTCAAGTTCTACTACAAGACCCCGCGCGCCGTCGACCGTACCCAGTACGCGCTTGCCTCGGGCTTTGCCGAGATCTTGTCCACACAGCTCGCCATCCACGAGCTCGAGGTGCAAAAGGAACTCACGGCGCGCGCCGAGGTGCGTGCGCTGCAGGCGCAGATTAACCCGCACTTCCTGTTCAACACGCTGAACACCATTGCATCGTTTACGCGCACCGACCCGCTGCGGGCCCGCGAACTGCTTCGTGAGTTCTCATCGTTCTATCGTGCCACGCTCGACAACTCGGGATCGCTTATTCCGGTCTCGCGCGAGGTCGCACAGACCAAGCGCTACCTTACCTTTGAGAAGGCCCGCTTTGGCGAGGACCGCGTGCTTGCGACGTTCGATGTGTCTGAGGACGTGGAAGATACGCTGGTGCCGGCGTTCGTGATCCAGCCGATTGTCGAGAACGCCGTGCGTCATGGTATGGGCGATGACGACGCCCTGAGGATCGACGTGACCGTTCACCAAGACGGCGAGGATGCAATCTTGATTGCCGTGGCCGATAATGGCGTGGGCATGGATGAGGGTACCGCCGCCAGACTGTTTGACGAGCGCTCTGCCCGTCCCGACGCCAGCTCTCCCCAGGGTGGCGGCGCCGGTGTGGCCATGCACAATATTTCGGAGCGCATCCATCGCTTTTATGGGCCGCACTCCTATACGCGTGTCGAATCGGCGCCGGGCAAGGGCACCAAAGTGCTCCTTCATCTTGATTTGTCAGAGAGCATCTTTGACATTCAAGAGTAAAATAAAAGGCTACGGGCTCAACGTCATGCGGCGGATGCCCGGCGTAGTTAGTTGACGAAAGGTTTTATCCCTATGCTGCGTGCGATGATTGTGGATGATGAGGCGCCGGCTCGCTCGGAGCTTCGCTTCCTGCTCGAGCAAACGGGCAAGATCGGCACGATCACGGAGGCGTCGAGCGTCCGCTCCGCCATCGAGATGCTTATGGAAAGTCGCGTGGATGTCGTGTTTCTCGATATCTCGATGCCCGGTGCCTCGGGCCTGCAACTTGCCGAGGCGCTGCATAAGCTCAAAAATCCGCCGGCGATCGTGTTTGTGACTGCGTATAGCGACCATGCGGTCGAGGCATTCGACGTGGATGCCGTCGATTATCTGATGAAGCCTGTCGAGGAAGCTCGCTTGGATCGCGCGATCGAGAAGGTCATGCAACGCGCCAAGCCGGTTACGGACAGCAAAGTGACCATCGAGCGTATCCCGGTGGAAAAGGGCGGCCGCAAGGTGCTCATTCCCGTGGACGACATTCGCTTTATCATGGCCAAGGACGATTACTCCTGCATCTATACCGTCGATGATCGCTTTTTGTCGACGACCTCGCTGGCGCAGTTTGAGGCCAAGCTCTGCGATTTTGGCTTCTTCCGTGTTCACCGCCGCTATATCGTCAACTTGGCGTGCGTCACGGATGTGGAGACGGTGCCCTCGGGTGCCATCCAGCTGGGCATTACGGGCGTCGACGAACGCGTTCCGGTTTCGCGTCGCCGCGTCGTGCCGCTCAAGAAGGCCCTGAGTCTCTAGCACACTGGCCCCGCAGCCCTGTAGACCCATCGTCTGCGGAGCCGTGGGGCCTTTTTATGTATCTGCCGAATCGTTTTTTTGCGGAAGGGATCCCATGAACAGCGCAAGTGCCAAGCGTATCGACATCATCTCGGACACCCACGGCTATCTTTCGCCTGCGCTCCTGGATGAGCTTGAGGGCGCAGACCTGATCATCCACGCTGGCGACCTCACGTCGGAGATGGACTACGAGCACCTATGCACCATCGCCCCCGTGCGGGCCGTACTGGGCAACAACGATTACTACCGCGACTACGGCCCCGATGTAGACCGTCTTGCGCTCTTTACCTACGAAGGCCTCAAATTCGCCGTAGCCCACTACCGCGAAGACCTTCCGGTGGGATCCGTAGACGTAGCCATCAACGGCCACACCCACGTAACCAAAGAAGCCCAAGTGGGCCGCTGCTTAGTCCTCAACCCGGGCAGCGCCAGCTACCCCAGAGGCACCCGAGGCCCCACCATGGCCAGAATGCTAGTAAAAGACGGCAAGATCATAAGCACCAAGTTTATTGACCTAGACTAACCGCAACAAAAACGGGGGATGTAAAACCGCATCTCCCGTTTTTTATGAGCCAAAGGCCGAGTTTCAACAAGAATAATCAGACCAATTCCACCGCGGAGAACGGGGACCTCGAGCCGCGGAAGCGGCGAGGAGCAAGAACTGTTTGGACAAAGTGACGGCAGGGAGGGTCTCCGGGGCTGAGGGCGGGGGTTAAGTTTGTCGCGAGTTCCGCACGCAAAGGAAAGCACTTAATGTGCTTTCCGTCTTGCGCAGGACTGTAGAG
>NZ_JADMUF010000004.1 GCF_015546965.1 Collinsella aerofaciens | reverse complement strand
GCGGTGTCCCCTCCCTTTCAAGAAAGAGAAGAGGCGGGGCATGCCCCGCCTCTTACACCACATCTCTGCGCGCTACCACCCACCTGAGCAAAAGCGCTCAAGTTCGGTGTTCGGGGACGCCAACCAGTCCGCAATACATGCAAGTTACATCTCCAGCAACCGTTGAACGGACAAAATCGACCGTTCACCCCGTGGTGGTTAGGTGAACGTTCACCTTTTGAGAAGCAATGGATTAGTATAGTGAACGTTCACCTAAAGGATAACGAGCGCGCCGTGCGCCCGCCTTGCCAGCAAAGGGGCTGTTTGATGAAAAACTTTATGGACGATCAGGATTTCCTGCTGAGCACCAAGACCGGCGAGGAGCTGTTCCACAACTTTGCCAAGGGCATGCCCATCGTCGACTACCACTGCCACATTTCCCCCAAGGAGATCTGGGAGGACAAGCGTTTCGAGAACATCACCGAGGTTTGGCTGGGCGGCGACCACTACAAGTGGCGCCTGATGCGCGCCAACGGCGTCGACGAGCGTTTTATCACTGGCGACGCTCCTGCTCGCGAGAAGTTCCAAAAGTGGGCCGAGACCCTGGGTCGCTGCGTCGGCAACCCCGTCTTTGAGTGGAGCCACCTGGAGCTTAAGCGCTACTTTGGCTACGAGGGCGTCCTCAACGGCAAGACTGCCCAGGAGGTTTGGGACCTTGCCAACGCCAAGCTCGCCGAGGCCAGTTTCACCTGCCGCAACCTGATCAAGCAGTCCAACGTCCGCATGATCTGCACTACTGACGACCCCGCCGACAGCTTTGAGTGGCACAAGAAGATTGCAGCCGACGACAGCTTTGACGTTCAGGTCGTTCCCGCCATGCGCCCCGACGCCGCCCTGCGCATCGAGCGCGGCCAGGAGTTTGCCGACTACTGCAAGCGCCTCTCCGAGGTTGCCGGCGTTGAGGTCAGCGACTTCGAGGGCATGAAGGCTGCCATCTCCAAGCGCTACGACGTTGCTCACGAGCTGGGCTGCCGCGCATCCGACCACGCACTTGACTACGTTATGTACGTCCCGGCTACCGCCGACGAGATCGAGGCCATCTTTGCCAAGGGCCTGGCTGCTGAGCCGCTAACCGAGGAGGAGGTCCTCAAGTACAAGACTGCCTTTATGCAGTTCGTTGCCGGTGAGTATGTCGGTCTGGGCTGGGCCATGCAGCTGCACTTTGGGTGCAAGCGCGACAACAACCGCGCCATGTTCGCCAAGCTCGGTCCCGACACCGGCTACGACTGCATCTCCAACTACACGCCGTCCGACCAGCTCGCCGATTTCCTCAACTCCATCCAGGAGACCTGCGGCCTGCCCAAGACCATCCTGTACAGCCTGAACCCCATCGATAACACCATGATCGATACCGTCATGGGCTGCTTCCAGGAGGCTCCGACTGCCGGTAAGATCCAGAACGGCTCCGCCTGGTGGTTCAACGACAACGAGGTCGGCATGCGCGAGCAGCTCACGGCTTTGGCTAACGAGGGCGTGCTGGGCAACTTTGTGGGCATGCTTACCGACTCCCGCTCCTTCCTGTCCTACCCGCGTCACGAGTACTTCCGTCGCGTGCTGTGCAGCGTGATCGGCGAGTGGGTCGAGCAGGGCAAGTACCCGGCCGACATGGAGCTGCTGGGCAGTATCGTGCGCGACATCAGCTACAACAATGCGGTCCGCTACTTTGGCTTTGACCTGGACACCGTCGAGGCCTAAGCCCGCATCGAATCACATCGAACCCTGGGCGCCGTTGCCACACGCGGCGCCCCGTTTTGCTTGCACGCTAACAGACATCTAAGGAGACACATAGATGGAGAACATCAGCTACGATGCGCTCGAGAAGATCGGCTACAAGGGCTATTTGCTGCCCAAGGATGCTCCCGAGAAGGTTCTGCAGTTTGGCGAGGGCAATTTCCTGCGCGCCTTCGTCGACCGCTTCTTTGACATGGGCAACGAGGCCACCGGCTGGAACGGCAAGGTCGTCATGGTGCAGCCCATCAGCGGTGCCTTTGGCTTTGCCGACGGTATCAATGCCCAGGACGACCTGTACACCGTGCTGGTGCGCGGCAAGGAGAACGGCAACACGGTTGACGAGTCCCGCGTGATCAGCGCCTGCAGCCGCTGCCTCAACCCGTATCGCGAGGACGACTATCGCGCCATGATGGAGGTCGCCGTTTCCGACGACCTGGAGATTGTCGTCTCCAACACCACCGAGGCCGGTATCGCCTACGATCCGTCCTGCAAGGCCGACGACATGCCCCCCGCGAGCTTCCCTGCCAAGCTTGCCCAGGTGCTCCATGCCCGCTGGGCTGCCGGCAAGCAGGGCGTCATCGTGCTCGCCTGCGAGCTCATCGACCATAACGGCGAGGAGCTGCTGCGCATCATGAACCAGTACGTGAGCGACTGGGGCTGGGAGGACGAGTTTTCGCAGTGGATGGCCAACGACTGCACCGTCTGCACCACGCTCGTCGACACCATCGTTCCGGGTCGCATCCGCGATCCCAAGGAGGCCGCTGCCGTGGCCGAGCGCTTGGGCTATGAGGATCCATTCTTGGCCGTGCGTGAGCCCTTCCAGATGTGGGGCATCCAGGGTGACGAATCGCTCAAGGAGCGTCTGCCCTTCGTGAAGGCCGGTCTGCCGGGTGTCTTTGTGACTCCCGACGTCACCCCGTACAAAAAGCGCAAGGTCCGCATCCTCAACGGTGCCCACACCGCCTTCGTTCCGGGTTCCTGGGTTGCCGGCTTTGATATCGTGCGCGACTGCATGCATGACGAGACCATTCGCGGCTTCATGAACACCATGCTCTACGACGAGGTCATTCCGACGCTTGCCGCCGACTTGGATGTCGAGGACTGCAAGGCCTTTGCCGCCGCCGTCGAAAACCGCTTCGACAACCCGTTTATTGATCATGCGCTGCTCTCCATCTGCCTCAACTCCACGGCTAAGTGGCGCGCTCGCGACCTGCCCACGCTCAAGGACTACGTTGCCGAGACCGGCAACCTGCCCAAGTGCCTGGCGACGAGCCTCGCTACGCTCATCTCCTTTTACACGCAGGAGCTCGTGTCCCGCGAGGGCGACGGCCTGCACCTGCGTCGCTCCGACGGCACCGAGTACACCGCTCAGGACGACGCCTTCGTGCTCGACTTCTACGCCGCCCATGCCGGCGCCGACGATGCCCAGCTGGTGCACGACGTGCTCACCAACGAGCAGATGTGGGGCGAGGACCTCACGCAGATCGCAGGTCTTGAGGAGTTTGTCGTCAGCGCGCTCGCCGTCGTGCGTGTCGAGGGCGCCAAGCAGGCCTTCGCCAACGCTCAGGCGTAAATTCCCGGTGCAGGCGCCAGACGGCTTGCCCGCGCCTGGACTTCTGCTCAACCTGTAGGGTTAGGACCATTTGTAATGAACACTATCCAGATCAATCCGGCCGATAACGTGATCGTCGCGCTGTCGCCGCTTGCCAAGGGCGCCGCCGTCGCGGTTCCCGGGGTGGGCGAGGTCGTTGCCGCGGAGGATATTCCGCAGGGCCACAAGATGGCCGTGCGTGCCATTGCGGCGGGGGAGGACGTCGTCAAGTACGGTCTTCCTATCGGCCACGTGACGGGCGACATCCAGCCCGGTCAGTGGCTTCATACGCATAACGTCAAGACCAACCTTTCGGGCGAGGTCGAGTACGCTTACAACCCGACACATCCGGTTGTTGAGCCGGTTGAGCCCGAGACCTTTATGGGCTTCCGTCGCGCCGACGGTCGCGCCGCCACGCGCAACGAGCTGTGGATTATCCCCACGGTCGGCTGCGTCAACGAGGTCGCGCGCGCCATGTGCGAGCAGGCTCAGGATCTGGTCGAGGGTTCGCTGGAGGGCGTTTACTACTTCCCGCATCCCTTTGGCTGTTCCCAGACCGGCGCCGACCACGCCCAGACACGCCGTCTGCTGGTGGCGCTTTCGCGTCACGCAAACGCTGCGGGTGTGCTGTTCCTATCGCTCGGTTGCGAAAACTGCACGCACCAGCAGGTGCTCGACGAGCTCGGTGACTTCGATCACGAGCGCGTTCGCTTCCTCACCTGCCAGGATGTAGCCGACGAGCAGGTCGAGGGCCACAAGATCCTGTCCGAGCTGGCCGACCTGGCCAAGCGGGCCAAGCGTGAGCCCATTCCCGCCTCCGAACTGGTCATTGGCCTTAAGTGCGGTGGCTCTGACGGTCTTTCGGGCATTACCGCCAACCCCACGATCGGTCGCGTGAGCGATATGGTCGTAGCCCGCGGTGGCACGTCGGTGCTCACCGAGGTGCCCGAGATGTTTGGCGCGGAGAGCATTCTGCTCGATCGTTGCGAGAGCCAGGACGTCTTTGACGCCGCCTCCGACATGCTCAACGGCTTCAAGGACTACTTCATTAGCCACGGCGAGGTCGTCTATGAGAACCCGAGCCCCGGCAACAAGGATGGCGGCATCACCACGCTCGAGGACAAGAGCTGCGGCTGCGTGCAAAAGGGCGGATCTGCCCCCATCGTCGACGTGCTGCCGTACGCCGGTCAGGCTACCAAGCATGGTCTGAACATGCTGTGCGGTCCGGGCAACGACATGGTATCCACCACGGCCCTGACGGCTGCCGGCTGCCACGTGATCCTGTTCTCGACCGGCCGCGGCACGCCGTTTGGTGCGCCGGCGCCTACGCTCAAGGTGTTCACCAACCAGCGCCTGTGCGACCACAAGGCCAACTGGATGGACTTTAACGCCGGTGTGGTGGCTACGGGCGAGCGTACGCTCGATGAGGCTGCCGGCGATCTGTATCAGCTGGTGCTGGACACGGCGAGCGGCAAGCTTACCAGCGCCGAGCGTCGCGGCTGTCACGAGATCAGCATCTGGAAGGACGGCGTCTGCCTGTAGCGATGACACGTTGAGCGCGTGATTGAATAAGCTGCTGCAAAGACTGGGCGACCCCGCCGAGGACAATCTCGGCGGGGTCGTTTTTCGTTTCTCGTTGCGTTGTCGTGCACGGCTTTTTTGGGGAAGGGTGCCCGGCACCTCCCTCATCTCCAGAGAACAATGAACGTTCACCTAGTTGTTGCGTGGTGCTGAATCGACTTGATAATCAAAAATGCAGGGATTTTTTCATTTTCAGGCCCGTTCAACGGCAAAAAACGACCGTTCAAGGATAATATACAAGTGAACGTTCACCTATTATAAGCAATCGCGCATAATCTAGCTAAACGTTCACCCTGAACGGCATGCAGACAGATGTCGGCGTGGACTCCAGTGTCTTGTTGCAAGACAATCGAGAAAAGAGAGGGAGCTCGATGACTAATAAGATTGGTAAAAAGCGTAAGATCACATTCTGGACGCGCTTGGGCTTTGGTATGGGCGGCATGCTCAATTCCGGTGCCCTGACCTTTACGCACAGCTACATGGTGCTGTTTCTGTCCACGGAGTGCGGCCTGTCCGCAGGCGAGGCTGCACTGATCAGCTCGTTTGCCATCTATGTCAACGCCATTCTTTGCCCGCTGATGAGCTTTGTGGCCGATAACTTCTATGCCACTAAGATTGGCCGTATCTTTGGTCGTCGTCGTTTCTGGATCTTGCTGGCCATCCCGAT
The DNA here is from genome assembly GCF_015546965.1 of Collinsella aerofaciens. Taxonomy (GTDB): domain Bacteria; phylum Actinomycetota; class Coriobacteriia; order Coriobacteriales; family Coriobacteriaceae; genus Collinsella; species Collinsella aerofaciens_X. The sequence goes on along the minus strand of NZ_JADMUF010000004.1, from coordinate 154,949 downwards.
GATGATCGCCGAGCCGCTCATCTTCGTGGCTACGCCGTTTGGCTTCCCGTACTACTTTGTGCTGTACCTGATCTACAACGTCGCGTACACGTTCTGCACCGCCAACCTGTCGCCGCTTACCATTGAGATGACCGACGACTTTAAGGAGCGTACGTACCTTACCGGCTACAAGCATCTCTTTGGTAACGCCGCCGGCTTCCTGATGGCTGCACTCGTCGGCTTTGGCTTTGGCACCTTCGGCGAGACCAACCCGTTCAGCTACTTCATCATCGCTACGGTCAACGCTTCGGTTATGGCAATCTCGCTGCTCTGCGTGTACCTGTCCACGTGGGAGCACACCCCCGAGGAGGTCGCTCAGGAGAAGATCGAGAGTGTCGGCGAGGGCATCAAGAAGTTCTTTATCGACGTTATCTCCACCTTCCGCAACAAGTCCTTCCGCAAGGTCCTGTATGCACAGGTCTCCACGAAGCTCGCTGCTGCCTGCTGGTCTGCCTGCCTGTCCTTCTTCATCGTCTACTGCCTGCAGATTCCTAAGTCCTACGAGTCCGTGATGGAGATGCCTGGCAAGGTCGTCGCTATCGTCTGCACCGCCATCTGGGTCGCCCTCATGGCCAAGAAGGGCTTCCACAAGTCTTGGTACCTCGCAAATGTCGGTTGCGCTGCGTGCATCATCGCCTACAACTACTTCGCCTTTGGTCAGATCAACGGCACCTCCACGGTCGCCATCGCCATGATCGCCTACCCCGTCATCTTCGCCATCTGGAAGTTCTTCTACGTCGGCTTCCAGTATCTGCCCGATGTCCTGCTCAACTACATCCCCGATGTCGATGAGCTCATCACCCTGCGTCGTCGCGAGGGCATCTACAGCTCCGCGCAGCAGCTCTGCCAGCAGATCGCCCAGGCTATCGCCGTCAACGTATGGGCTATCGTCCTTGCTGCCTCCGGCTTCATTCAGACCGCCGGCAATAGCGACGCCGTGACCCAGCCCGCTACCGTTCCTCTGTATATCTGCGGCTACATGATCATCGGCTGCGCCGGCTTCTTCCTGCTTGCGGCCGTCCTTGCCCGCGGCATCAAGATCGATAAGGAACAGTGCGACATCCTTTGCGACGAGATTCACCGCGTCAAGGAGGGTGGCAAGATGGCCGACGTCAAGCCCGAAGTCAAGGCGCTTTGCGAGGAGCTCTCCGGCTTTAAGTACGAGGACTGCTTTGCCCACAACAACGTTGGCTTCCAGGACGGTAGCGTAACTCCCGCCGAGTAAGGCCGACATATCGTCCAAATCACAGGGCCGTGCCACCGGAACTCCGCCGGCAGGCACGGCCCTTTTTCAACAGCGTACAATTTGCCTTTAGAGCATCTTTTTGAGGGAGAAACCCATGGAGACGAACGTTATCTGGCGCAACGCGCGCGCGGCCGTGATCGAGCTTGACGACGGCGGTTACTTTACCTGCGCCGATACGTGGGAGATCTTTGTCAACGACGAGCCCGCTGGTACCACGAATACGGTCGAGACCTATGTCGACGGCCTGACCCCCGGCAAGCGTAACCTGGTTCGTTTTGTTTGTGGCGAGCGTGAGCTGAGCGTAGGTGTCACCACGCCGGCTGAGCCCTTTACTATCAACGTTCGCGACTGTGGCGCCAAGGGCGATGCCGAGCACGACGACACCACCAACATCCAGGCTGCCATCATGGCCTGCCCCAAGGGCGGGCGCGTGCTGATCCCCGCCGGTAGTTATCGCATCAAGTCCCTCTTCCTTAAGAGCAATATCAACATTGAGCTCGCCGAGGGAGCGGTGCTGTTGGCCCGTCACGACCGCGCGGCGCTTGCCTACATTCCGGGCACGGTCACAGGCGACGAGGGCGCTGGGTATGCCGGCACCGATATGCTGCCCCTGGGCCGCTGGGAGGGCGAGAGTTTCTCGACCTACTGTTCTACCTTTACGGGTCTGGGCGTGCACGACGTGTGCATCTATGGTCGTGGTGCCATCGACGGTCAGACCGATTTTGCCGAGGACAACTGGTGGAACAAGGACTTTAAGAACATCTTTCGCCCCGAGGAGGGCCGCGAGGTCGCCCGCCCGCGCATGATCTTCCTGTCCGAGTGTGAGAACGTGAGCTTGGCCGGCTTCACCGTGCGCAACAGCCCGGCGTGGAATATCCATCCCGTCCTGTGCGAGCATGTCGACGCGCTCTGCCTGTCGATCGAGGGTCCCAAGAACTCCCACAACACCGACGGTTTCGATCCCGAGAGCTGCGGCTTTGTCCGCATCCTTGGCTGTCAGTTCTCGGTGGGTGACGACTGCATCGCCATCAAGAGCGGCAAGCTGGGCATTGAGCCCGAGCTTCGTCCCGCCACGCACGACGTGTTGATCTCGCACTGCTACATGCACGACGGCCATGGTGCCGTGGTGCTGGGATCCGAGGCTGCCGGCGGCATCAAGGACCTTACCGTGAGCAAGTGCCTCTTTGAGCGCACCGACCGCGGCCTGCGCGTCAAGACCCGCCGCGGGCGCGGCAAGGACGCCGTTAACGAGGGCATCACCTTTGAGCACATTCGCATGGACGAGGTGCTCACGCCCTTCGTGGTCAACTCCTTCTACTTCTGTGACAAGGACGGCAAGACCGATTACGTGCAGTCTCGCGAGGCTTTGCCTGTCGACGACCGCACGCCCGGCTTTGGTGCCACGACGTTTTGCGATATCGAGGCCACCAACTGCCATGCTGCCGTGGCCTATATCACGGGTCTGCCCGAGAGCAAGGTGACACGTCTGACGTTCCAAGACGTTCACGTTACCTTTGCCGACGATGCCGAGCCCTTTGTGCCGGCCATGGCCTGTGGTGTGGAGCCGATGGTGCGCCAGGGCATCATCGCGCAAAACGTCAAGGTACTCGACCTGCAAAATGTGGTTATTGAGGGCCAGGACGGCGAGGAGCTGCAGCTCCAGAACGTCGACAAGGTCGTCCGTTCCTAACTCGGGGTGATGACCAGGGCTGCATTGTCGGATAGATCGGCAATGCAGCCCTTATGCGATACGGCCGTGTGCGCTGCGCTACGCATCATGGTGAAAGGGAATACATGCTCAATAAAACGATTCCTGTCGGGGTCGATGGCTCGTCTGCCACGATTGCGTCTTATGTTTTTGCCCCGACCGAAGATGCTTATGCTTTAAAACCGCTGCCTGCGGTTGTGGTCGTGCCAGGAGGCGGCTACGATCACGTTTCACCGCGCGAAGGCGAGCCGGTAGCGCTCCGTTTGTTGGCGATGGGCTACCAAGCGTTTGTGCTGAACTACTCGGTTGCTCCGGCTGTCTATCCGCTGGCATTGCAAGAACTCGCGCGGGCGGTCGATACCGTCCGAGGCCATGCGGCAGAGTACTGTGTCGATCCTGATCGGATTACGGTCATGGGTTTTTCGGCCGGTGGGCATCTGGTTGGCTTGCTCGGGGCGCTTTGGGACCAATCCTGGCTTGCAGAGTCGATCGCGGCATCGCCTGAGTCGATTCGGCCTGACGCACTTTGCTTGGGCTACCCGGTCGTAAGCTCGGGGACCTATGCTCATCGTGGTTCGTTTGAACACCTAACGAGTGCCGATGACGCTTTGGCTCAAAAGTTGTCAATCGAGAATATGGTGGGCGAGGGCTTCCCTCGTACGTTCTTGTGGCATACCGCCGAGGATGCATCGGTGTCAGTTCAAAATAGCCTCCTTCTTGCGCAGGCTCTTGCCGACCACGGGATTGGCTTTAGCCTACATGTCTTTCCGCATGGAAAACATGGGGCATCGCTCGCTACGGCCCTAACGGCATTTAAGGGCTGCGCCGAGCATATTCAGCCACAGGTTCAGGGCTGGCCTGAGCAGTTCGCGGCCTGGGAGCGTGATGGACGATGAGCGAAAGCATCTATACACTGCGCGTTTCGAGGGCTGCGGCAGGAGCATATCCAACGATTTCCGATGCCTTGGCGGCAGCCGATCAACTCTATCCGGATGCCGAGCAACCAGTGACAATCCATATCGAGCCGGGTGAGTACCGCGAACGGGTCGAGATTCATCGACCGTATGTGACGCTGGTGGGCGAGACGGCTGACAGCGTGCGTATCGTGGGCAGTCTGGGCGCCAAGATGCCCTCGGGGGACGGATCGGGCATTGACGGAAAGCTCGGCACCTTTAGGACCTATACCGTTTTGGTCGATGCCGACGACGTGCGGCTCGAGAACCTCACGATCATCAACGATGCCGGCGACGGTCGCGAGGTGGGGCAGGCGATTGCCCTGTACGCCGACGGCGACCGTTTGGTGGTCGACGCCTGTTGCATTACGGGGCGCCAGGACACGCTGTTTTTGGGCCCGTTGCCCCCGCGCGAAGTCAAACCGGGCGGATTCATTGGGCCCAAGCAGTTTGCGCCGCGTCGGGTGGGCCGTAAGTATTTTCGACGCTGCCGGATTGAGGGCGACGTCGACTTTATCTTTGGTGGCGCGTGTGCCTATTTTGAGGGGTGCGAGATCCGCTCGCTCAACCGCAATATGGACGTGAACGGTTACGTGACGGCGGCATCGACGCCCGAGGGAGAGCCATATGGCTTCGTGTTCCACGGCTGCTCGTTTACAGCCGCGCAAGACGTGGCACCGGATTCGGTCTATTTGGGTCGTCCTTGGCGTGAGTGGGCCCAGACCGTGCTGATCGATTGCTGGCTGGGACAGCATATCAAGCGCGAAGGTTGGTGGGATTGGAATAAGCCGGCGGCGCACAACTGCGTGCAGTATGCTGGCGCGATTCTGCATGGGCCGGCGGGTGATACTACCGGCTGGGTGCCGTGGGCGAATGAACTCGATGTGATGGCTGCCGCCGGGTACGCTCGCGAGCAGGTGCTTGCCGGTGCGGATGGCTGGGATCCCGAGGGAGGCACCGGTGATGCGGTTGAGACGACTGGGCTATCTGCCAATGGCCGCACCGTGCACATCGAGACGTACTGCGAAGACGAGCCTGCGCTGCGCGCCCGACTGAAGCGCGAAGGGCGCTCGGCGGCATTTGCGGGCAAGACCCCTGCAGACTTTGAGGCGTGGAGGATTGCGACCAGGACTCGCCTGTACGATGTTTTGGGCCTTTCGCTTATGGACCGCGTCCCGATTGAGATTCGTGAGCTCAGCCGCGTGCGGGTTGCCGGCGGTATCGTGCGCACCCATGCGATGCTGCAGGTGGAGCGCGACGTTTGGATGCCGTTCTACCTGTTGGAGCCGTCTCATCCTAAGCTTGATGAGCGGGGACTCAAACGCTGCTATATCTGCCCGCATGGCCATCAGGGAGCAGGCGCCGCAAGTGTTGCGGGCGTGACGGGCGTGCCGGCGGTCGATGATGCTGTGCGTAAGTTCAATTACGACTACGGTCTACGTTTGGCGCGTATGGGTTACGTGACCGTCTGCCCCGACGCACGCGGTTGGGGATACCGTCGTGACTGGAAGGGTCAGGGCGATGACGAGAACAGCTTTCTGCGCGGCACGTGCCTAAACCAGGCGCGCATGGCCGAGCCGCTGGGACTTACCGTTGCGGGCCTCAACGCCTGGGATAACATGCGTCTGATCGATTACCTAGAGGCGCGCGGCGACATTGCCATGGACGACCTGGGCTGTTTTGGCTTTTCGGGCGGCGGATACATGACACTGTATCTGGCCGCACTCGACCCGCGTGTGCGCAAGGCGTTTGTCTCGGGCTATCTGTACGGTGTCGACGATTCGCTGCTGCATCTCAATGGCAATTGCAGCTGCAACTACACACCCGGACTTTGGCGCTTGCTCGACATGGGCGATATTGCCTCGCTTATTGCGCCGCGCCCGTTGTTAGTGCAGAGCTGCGAAGAAGATCATCTGAACGGTTCGCGCGGGCTGAAAAATGTCGATGAACAGCTCAAGATCGTGCGCGATGCCTACAAGTTGCTGGGCCGCAGAGATGGCCTGCGGCACGAGGTGTGTCCGGGTGAACACCATCTGGGCGTGGCACATCTTGCCGAGGATATCGAATGGCTCGATTCGCACGTTGCGAAATGCGACCGTGCATAGCCCCTCGGCATGCTGCAAATAAACGGTACGTACCTGTATGGCCGCCAATGGGCGGATGAGGAGAAGATTATGGAAACGAAGAACTTGAGTGAATCGACCATTTGCTGCTTTGGCGATTCGACCACATGGGGGGATAACGGATGCGGCGCAGGCGGCAACGACATCTCTTGGACTTCGCATCTGGGCGCGTTGCTGGGAGGTGCAGTCGTCGAGAACTTTGGCATCAAGGGTTCGCGTATCGCCGTCAAGGCCGACCGCAGCGATTCGTTTGTCGAGCGCCTGGACGGCATCGACGATGCGGCCGATATCTACATCGTCTTTGGCGGCGTCAACGACTTTAGCCGCAACGTGCCGCTTGGCGAGTTGGGCAGTACCGATGTGCACGAGTTCTATGGTGCACTCGATTACCTGATCCGCACCATCACGGCACGCTCGCCTCGGGCAAAGCTCGTGATTATGACGCCGTGCAAGACGAGCGGTAAGCACGAGAAGGATATCCCGGCAAGCGATGAGCTCAATCACCTGGGGTTGACACAGGTCGCCTACGTGCGGGCGATGCTCGAAGTCTGCGACCGCTACTCCGTTCCGGTGATTGACCTGTATGCGCAAAGCGGCATCAGCCCGTTTTTGCCGGAGCACCGCGAACTCTATATGCCGGACGGCCTGCATTACAGCCCGGCTGGCTATGAGCGCCTGGCGCATCGCATCGCCGCGGGCTTAGCCGCCGTTTGCCGTTAAAAGTCTGCCGTTCGCGGGGAATATAGGGTTAACGTTCACCCTATATTCCCCGTTCGCGTTACACTAGGGGTAACGTTCACCTATCGTTTATGTCAGAGGGGACAGCAATGGGTTGCAATCAAATCCTGGACCGTTATATCGAGCAGTTGATCGAAACCTCTACGCCGCAGGCGCCGGCCTGGAACATCGAAAAGCTCCGTGCCGGTAAGGAGAACACCTGGAACTATATCGACGGCTGCATGATCAAGGCGCTCATCGAGCTGTACGAGATCACGGGTGAGCAGCGCTACCTGACGTTCGCCGACGACTACATCGATTTCTTTGTCCAGGACGACGGTACCATCAAACATTACAACCCCGAGGAGTACAACCTCGATAACGTTAATGCGGGCAAGACCCTCTACAAGCTCTATGACCTGGTGGGCAAGCCCAAGTATCGTGCGGCCATGGATACCATCTATCGTCAGCTCGAAACCCAGCCGCGCACCAAAGAGGGCGTGTTTTGGCACAAGGCCGTCTACCCCAACCAGATCTGGCTCGACGGCATGTATATGGCACAGCCGTTCTACATGCAGTACGAGCTGAGTTTCCACAACCGTCGTGCCTGCTCAGATAGCTTCCATATGTTCCAGGTCGTGCACGACCTGATGCGCAACCCCCTCAATGGTCTGTACTATCACGCTTACGACGCGAGCCGCAAGCAGTTCTGGTGCGACCCGGTCACCGGCCTTTCGGCTAACTTCTGGCTGCGCGCCGAGGGCTGGTTTGCCATGGCGCTCATCGACACGTGGGAGCTTATGCCGCCTTCGATGTCGGCCGAGAAGGACGAGATCCGCAAGATGTTCCACGACCTGATTGACGCCATGCTGCCGTATCAGGACGAGAAGACCGGCATGTGGCATCAGGTCATCAACCTGCCCAATATCGCCCCCAACTACCTGGAGGAGTCGGGCAGCGCGATCTTTGCCAACGCCATCATGAAGGGCGTGCGTCTGGGCGTGTTGGGTGAGCGCTACTACCAGTACGGCCGTCGCGCCTTCGACGGCATCTGCGAGACCTGCCTTTCCGAGCACGATGGCCAGCTGGCGCTCGACAACATCTGCCTGGTTGCGGGCTTGGGAAACACCGCGCACCGCGAGGGCACGTTTGGTTACTACATGAGCGAGCCCGTGGTCAAAAATGATGCAAAGGGTGTGGCGCCGCTGGTGCTTGCCTATATCGAGACCATGCATCACGACAAGCTGGCCGGTAAGCGCGATCCGCTCGCCCCCTCGGGCGTGTGCTCCATCGAGGACCCGTTTGGCGGATACACCCCGGGCATCAACGCTCATAAGGGATGTGAATAACGTGGGGGCTATTACTCCGGGTGTACGTTTGCACGACCTTCCGCAGGGGACCGTCGAGGAACGCATTCGCATGGCGGGAGAGCTGGACTTTTCGTGCATTCAGCTGCCGAGCAAGGTGCTCTACGCATCGATGGGGATCGATCGAGGCGGCCTGACCCGCGAGCTTGCCGACCATTTGCGTGCGGTACTCGACGAGGCGGGCGTTTCGGTCGCCGTGCTCGGCTGCTATAAGAATTTGGCGACGCCCGATCGCCAACAGCTCATGGATAACTTTGCCGAGTACGAGGCATGCTTGAACTTTGCCCAGATGCTCGGCGGATGCCCGGTTGGCACCGAGACCGGTCGCCCCAATGCGCAGAACCGCGTTGCTGATGACCGCATGACCGATGAGGCGCTTGAGGCTTTTATGGACGGACTCGCACGCGTCTGCGAGCGCGCCGAGGCCGTGGGCGGGCAAATACTGATCGAGCCTGGCTGGAACGAGACGGTCAACACGCCGGATCGCTGCCGCGAGGTGCTGGAGCGCGTCTCGAGCCCGTCGCTCGGCGTGATCTATGACCCGGTGTCGTTGCTGCACCCCAGCGTCGTTGACGAGGCGCGGGAAATCACGGCGCGCATGCTCTACTTATGCGGCAGTAAGATTCGCGTGCTGCACGCCAAGGATTTTGAGGTCGTTGATAACGAGGACGAAGCCGGTTGGTGCGACGGTACGGGTTCACGCCTAGTGTGCCACGGCGTGGGCGAGACGGGCCGCTATGACTTTGAGCCCGTGGTGGCCTGGGCGGCTGCCGCCTGCCCTGGGATTCCCTGCGTGGTCGAGAACAGTGTGCCGGCGACGGCGGCTGACTGCCTGGCGACACTCGAGCACATGTCCGCTCGCTGCGGGGCTCCGCATTGCGAGTTATAGCATTGGCTTTTGCCGTGTCGGCAGATTGAGATTACCTGTATGGGGGCGGCGGTGAAGGGTCTTTATCGTCGCCCCATTGGATTGCATTAAAAAGGGGAGTTGCGTGGCTATCCACATTGTCGAAGAGGCGAATCGTTGCCTAGGTTGTAAAAGGGCGTTCTGTCAGATTAAGGGCTGCCCAGTTCAGACGTCTATTCCGCAGGTCATTGACCTGTTCAAACAGCGTCGTCTAGAAGAGGCGGGCGAGCTACTGTTCCAGAACAATCCCATGAGCGCGGTCTGCTCCATGGTGTGCAATCATTCGGGCCAGTGCGAGGGCGCTTGCATCCAGGGCCGCAAGGGCGCGCCGGTGCATTTCTCGAGCATCGAGAACTATATCTCCACGGCATATTTGGATCGTAAGGAGTGGAAGCCCGCACCGTCGTGCGGTAAACAGATTGCCGTGGTCGGTTCCGGTCCCGCTGGTATTACCGTGGCTATCAAGATGGCCCAGCTGGGCTGTGCCGTCACGGTATTTGAGCAGCGCCCCGAGATTGGTGGTGTGCTGGAGTACGGTATCCCCGAGTTCCGCCTGCCCCGTGCGCTCGTGCAAAAGTATCGCCACGTGATGTGCTCGCTTGGCGTGCGCGTGCGCCCCTCGACCACCATCGGTGGCGCGCTGCATATCGACGACCTGCTGCGCGACGGCTACGATGCGGTCTTTGTTGGTACCGGTACCTGGCGAGCTCGCAAGTTGGGTATTCCCGGCGAGTCGCGCGGCAACGTGCTGTTTGGTATCGATTACCTGGTCGATCCCTCGAGCGTGGCGATCGGGCAGAACGTGGCGGTCATCGGTGCTGGCAATGTGGCCATGGACGTTGCCCGCACGGCCCTGCGCTCGGGCGCTCGCAAGGTCACCGTGTATGCCCGATCGCGCCATATCTCTGCCATCGATGACGAAGTGGAGCTGACCGAGCTCGATGGTGCCGAGATTGTGTGCGGCAAGGCGATCTGTGCCATCGACGATAACGGTCCGGTCTTCGAGACGGCTATCTTCGACGAGGAGAATAACGTGGTGGGCTACGAGGAAGAGCTTGACCATGTGTCTGCCGATACGGTTGTGATTGCGGCTTCGCAGGTGCCCAAAGACAAGCTTGTGCTTACGACGGGTGGTCTGGAGACCGACCATCGCGGCCTTCTTTCGGTCGACGAGCGCGGCATGACCACCGTGCCTGGCGTCTTTGCCGCCGGCGACGTGGTCAACGGCCCGCTCACCGTGGTTCATGCCGTGGCAGGCGCCGAGCTCGCCGTCGAAGGCATGACTACCTACCTGGGCCTCTAACTCCATCCCACCCATCGGTTGCGGTGAAATACGGACTGTTTTGGCTGTCAAAAGCCTCATCTACTCCGTATTCCACCGCAACTTTTTTGTGAGGATCGGGATTGAAAGTAGGGAGTGCGAGCGAGTGCGAATGCGGCGGATGCTGATACGATAGGTGTGTTAGCAACTGCCGCTGAGCGGCTCAAACGAAAGGAAGCCTGTATGGAGTCATCCGCCTACCCGATGCTCTTTAGCCCGATCAAGGTCGGTACGACCGAGGTCAAGAACCGCGTCTTTATGCCGCCGGTATCCACGAACCTGGCCGATCATGGCTATGTGACCGACGACTTGGTCGATCATTACCGTGCCCGTGCCAAGGGCGGCGTTGGCCTCATCATTACCGAGGTCGTGACGGTCGAGCCTACCTATACCTATCTGCCGGGTGACATGTGCTGCTACGACGACACGTTTATCCCTGGCTGGGAAAAACTCGCCGCGGCCGTCCACGAGTATGGCTGCAAGATCATGCCGCAGCTCTTCCACCCCGCCTACATGGCCTTTAACATTCCGGGCACGCCGCGCCTGATCGCTCCGTCCTTTGTGGGCCCGTCCTATGCCCGCGAGGCACCGCGCCCCATCACGGTCGATGAGATCCACGAGCTCACGCATCAGTTTGGCGACGCGGCCGTGCGCATGCAGAAGGCCGGTGTCGATGGCGTCGAGGTCCATGCGGCGCATGCCCACGGCATGCTTGGCGGTTTCTTGACCCCGCTCTATAACAAGCGTACCGATGAGTACGGCGGCTCGCTCGACGCCCGCATGCGCTTTTTGCTCGAGGTCATCGCCGAGATTCGCGAGCGCTGCGGCAAGGACTTTATCATCGACGTCCGCATCTCGGGCGATGAGTACACCGATGGCGGCCTGACCCTCAACGACATGATCTACGTCTCGCGTCGCCTGGAGAAGGCCGGCGTCGACATGATTCATGTGTCGGGCGGCACCACCATCAAGCGCGGTTCCGCGATTCCTGCCGCCGGTACCCAGCAGGCCTCGCACGCTGCCTGCTCGCGCGAGATTAAAAAGCACGTCAACATTCCCGTCGCCACCGTCGGACGCATTAACGAGGCTTGGATCGCCGAGGAGCTGATCGAGGACGGTGCCGCCGACATCTGCATGATGGGCCGCGCCAATCTGTGCGATGCCGAGTTCTGCAATAAGGCGGCCGCCGGCAACGCCGACGACATCCGCCCCTGCATCGGCTGCCTGCGCTGCCTGAACGGCATTATGTTTGGCAAGCGCATCTCCTGCACCGTCAATCCCGATGTGGAGCGCGACGAGGCCGGCTACGAGCCTGCCGCCGAGGCCAAGAACGTACTGGTTGTGGGCGCCGGTCCCGCGGGCATGGAGGCAGCCTACATTGCCGCCAAGCGCGGCCACAACGTGGTGCTCGTGGATAAGCAGGACGAGCCGGGCGGCGAGATGCGCATCGCAGCCGTTCCGCCGGCAAAGCAGGAACTCACCCGCGTGATCAAGTATCAGTATCGTCGTCTGGCCGAGGCCGGCGTGAAGTGCGTATTTGGCGCCGAGCTTACTGCCGAGGACATTCAGCGTGACTACGCGGGCTACGAGGTCGTCCTGGCTTATGGCGCCGAGCCCATTGCCCCGGCCTTCATGCAGGGCTTTAAGCGGGTTATGACGGCTGACGACCTGCTGGGTGGCAAGGCTTTCCCGGGCAAGAAGATTGTCATCGTCGGCGGCGGCACCGTCGGTTGCGAGACGGCCGACTACCTGGCCCCGCTGGTCAACGACCTGTCGCCGGCCAATCGCGATGTCACCGTTATCGAGATGACCAAGACGCTCGCTGCCAACGAGGGCGGTGCCGGTCGCGCGGTGCTCATCACGCGCATGCTCTCCAAGGGCGTCCACGTGCTGACCGAGGCCAAGGTGACCGAGATCACAGAGGACACCATCAGTTACGAAAAGGACGGCGAGGTCCACACCATCACCGGTGCCGATACGCTGGTGCTTGCCATGGGCTATCGTCCCAATACCAAGCTGGCCGACGACCTTGTTGCTGCCGGTGTTGCCACCCACGTGCTGGGCGACGCCAACAAGTGCGGCAACATTCGCGACGCCATCGGCGATGGCTATAAGGTTGCCTGCGAGCTCTAGTCAACTCCTTGATGCATGGGGGACCTGTCTCCGCGGCGTCAGTCGGTAAATAGCAAAAAGCGACGGCCGTCCCGTACGTGGGACGACCGCCGCTTGCGTTAGCTGCAATGAGTCGTGCGATTAGAGCCCCAGGATCTCCTTGACCTTGGCGATGATGGTCTCATCGGTGGCGTTGGCAAAGAAGTACTCCTGGAAGTGCTCGCCAGCCAGGGCGCCGCGGACCAGGTCCTGATCGATCTCGCCCAGGACGTCGACGAGCGGGCGCATGGTCACAGCGCGCACACCGTCGAGGATCTTCTTGTTACGCTGCTCGGGCTCAACGCGCTCGGCAGGATAGCCGTTGCCCGAACCAAAGCCAAAGAGCTTCTCGAAGGTGTACTCAAGATTGAGCTCCTGGCCCCAGCCATTCTTGAGGGCGAAGGGCATGGCGACGGCGTTGCCATCGTTGACCTGGGCAAAGGTGTAGGCGTCGAGCGGGTCGGCAACGTGGCCGCACAGCACGCCGGGGAAGGAGTTACAGGCGAGCATGGCGCCCTCGCCGGTGCCGCAGCCGGTCACGACGTAGTCGGCAGCACCGGAGTTCAGCAGCACGGCGGCAAGGATGCCGTTCTGCACGTAGGTGAGGGGCTTGGAGTCGGCGTCGGCATACATACCATAGTTAAAGACGGTGTGCCCCATGGGCTCGACAACCTTCTTAAGCGCAGCCTCGATCATGGGGTTCTTGGAGTTCTGAGAGTTCTCATTGATCAGAGCGATTTTCATGATAGATAACCTTCCACTATTTTCTAAATTACTTGTTAGTTATGTTGCTTGGCATCTCCAACAGAGAGGCCGCTCTGCGGGCGGTGGACGATAAGGTCTGTCGCGAGTTCCGCACGAGCCGAAGAGCACTTAATGTGCTCTTCGTGCGAGTCAGGACTGTTCGAGCAGCAGACCTTATCGTCCACCGCCTCGCCCAGACGTCTTACTGCGGTTGCTTGCCGATGTAGGCCAAGATTCCGCCGTCGACGTAGAGGATGTGGCCGTTGACGAAGTTCGAGGCATCGGAGGCCAGGAACACAGCGGGGCCCTTCAGGTCCTCGGGCGTGCCCCAACGGGCGGCCGGGGTCTTGGCGATGATGAACTGGTCAAACGGGTGACGGCTGCCATCGGGCTGCGTCCCGCGCAGCGGTGCGGTCTGCGGCGTGGCGATATAACCAGGCCCAATGCCGTTGCACTGGATGTTGGCCTCGCCAAACTCGGAGCAGATGTTCTTGGTGAGCATCTTCAGACCGCCCTTGGCGGCGGCGTAGCCGGCGATGGTCTCGCGGCCAAGCTCGCTCATCATCGAGCAGATGTTGATGATCTTGCCGTGACCCTTGGCGATCATGCCGGGCAGGCAGGCCTTGGACACGATGAACGGGGCGTTAAGGTCGATGTCGACGACGCGGCGGAAGTCCTCGGCGCTCATGTCGAGCATGGGGGTGCGCTGGATGACGCCGGCGTTATTGACCAGGATATCGGGCGTGGTGCCAAAATCGGCCTCGATCTTACCGATGAGCTCGGCGACGACGGCCTCGTCAGTGACATCGGCCACGTAGCCGTGAGCCTCAAAGCCCAGCTCGCGGTAGTGCTTCTCGGCTTCGGCGACCTTGTCGGCGTGACGTGCGTTAAAGGCGATCTTGGCGCCGGCCTCGCCGAGCGCCTCGGCAATGGCCATGCCAATGCCATAGGTGGCGCCGGTTACGAGCGCAACTTTGCCATCCAGGCGGAAGCTGTCCATAAGATCAGGCATAGCGATCCTTTCAAAAGAAACGTTCATCTATATAAGTCTTGCTTCTAATACAAGCTCAGTATAGGAGAAGAGGAGGATTTAAAAATCAGATTCTCCTAAAATCAGGTGAACGTTCACTTTTAAAAGGTAAACGGTGATTTCGCCCTTGCCGCGCGGACGTTTATTCGCTCTGTTCCTGCGTGCCCTCTGCGATCATGTTGCGGTTATACACCAGGTGCAGATACATCGCGTCGTGCGCGGCGGTGGGATTGCGCGAGGCGATGGCGTCGGCCACATCGCGGTGCGTGCGGATAGTTTCCTCGACGAGCTTTTTGCCGGTCACGTCGATAAAGAGGGGGACGGATGCCTTGAGCACGCCCATCAGGCGGGGAACGACGAGGTTTCCGGAGCTCTCGGCAATGGCATTGTGGAACGCGGTGTCGGCGGCGGAGTAATCCTCACCGGCCTCGGCCAGGCGCTCGGATTCGTCGCAGAGCTCTTTGATACAGACGACCTGGTCGTTGGTTGCGTGCTCGGCCGCCATGCGTGCCATCTGCGGCTCGATCATAAAGCGCACCTCGAGTAGGTCGCGCGCCAGACGCTGCTTGTCGTCGATAAAGGTAAAGCCCAGCGGGTCGTCGGCAACGCCGGGGTTTGACGCCACATAGGTGCCCGAACCTTGCTTAATGCGCACGATATTGCGCGACTGCAGCAACTTCATGGCCTCGCGCACGGTGCTCCTGCCGGCGCCCAAGCGCTCGACCAGCACGGTTTCCTTGGGCAGGCGATCGCCTTGCTCAAGGTGTTCATCCAGAATCAATTGAATGATTTTCTCCGATATTTGCTCGGGGAGTCCCGATTCGGCGCGGGCCATAGCTATACCTTTCATTACAAAATTCATCTGAGCTATTTTAGCGCACCATGGATGCGATATTGGCCGCTGGATTTGAGTCGGGCGGCTTAGATATACCGTTCGCAGCGTAAATACGACCGTTTACCAAATACATCAGATGTATTTCGAACAAATTCCAAAATGAAACATCAGACCTTTCTAAAACACGCTATAGTCATCAGACGAATTCAAAAGGTCTGATGAATTGGAGGAAAGATGTCAGACCCAACGTTTATGGCTGATCCCACCAGGCTGGTCATCGCCGCCATCGTGGGCATCGCGCTGCTGCTTGCGCTCATCATCAAGTTCAAGCTGCACCCCGTGCTGTCGATGATGGTCTCGGCGCTCGTGATCGGTATCGGAGCCGGCATGCCGCTCGATATGGTGGCAGACACCGTCACCAAGGGCGTGGGCACCACGCTGCAAAACATCGCCCTGCTCATTGGCTTAGGTTCGATGTTCGGCCAGATTTTGGAGGAGAGCGGCGGCGCCAAGAAGATCGCCCAGACCTTCATTGACACCTTTGGCCAGGGCCACTCCAGCTGGGCGCTGGGCATCACCGGTTTGGTCATCGGCACCACGGTGTTCTTTGAGGCCGGCGTGGTCGTTTTGATCCCGCTTGCCTTTAGTGTGGCGTCGCAGACCAAGAAGTCGACCCTCTACTACGGCATCGCGCTGCTCGCGGGACTTGCCGCTGGCTATGCGTTTGTGCCGCCATCTGCCGGGTCGGTTCTGGTCGCCGGCACGCTCAGTGTCGACCTGGGCACCATGATCCTCGTCGGTATCCCCACCGCCTTCATCGCCATGGCGATTGCCGGCGTCATCTGGGGCCGCAACGTGGGCGGTCGCATTTTTACCGATGTTCCGGAGCACTTTACCTCTGCCGAGGGTGCGAGCGACGAAAAGGAGCTTCCCTCCTTTGGCATGGTGCTTGCCATCGTGCTCACGCCGCTTTGTCTGATTTTGCTGGGCACGTTGTCCTCTTATATCCCCATGCCCGCTGAGCTCGCCTCGATTCTCGCCTTCCTGGGCAAGCCGTTCGTCGCTTTGACGCTCGCCACGCTCGTCGCGATGTATCTGCTGGGCGCGCGCCGAGGCTACTCCGGCGCCGACCTCAAGGCCCTGCTCGACCGCTCTCTTAAGCCCGTCGGCATGATCTTGCTGGTTATCGCCTGTGGCGGCGTCATTCGCTGGATGCTGCAGGACTGCGGCTTGGGCCAGGTTATCGGCCCTATGCTCGAGGCCTCACCGCTGCCTTTGGTGGTCGTTGCCTTTTTGATTGCCGTCATGGTGCGTGCCTCTGTCGGCAGCTCCATCGTCGCTATGACCATGGCATCGGGCATTATGGCTGCCATGCCCGCGGTTGCCGGAGCCTCGGTGCTCATGCGTGCCGCTATCTGTCTTGCTATCTGCGGTGGTGCCACGGCCCTCTCGCACGTCAACGATGCCGGTTTTTGGATGTGCTCCTCGTTCCTGGAGATTGACGAGAAGACAACCCTCAAGTCCTGGACCGTTATGGAGACGCTCATCGGCCTTTCGGGTCTTGCCTGCGCCCTGGTGATTTCGTTCTTCGCCTAGTTCGCGTAGCTAAGCATCTTTCACCGAGTGCATCGCTCGGTACCCATTTTCACCTGATTCATTAACCAACGATTGATACAACCGTTCAAACCAAAAGAGGAGAGCATTATGGACGAGAAGACCAAGGCACAGATTCGGCAGGAGGCAGCCGACCTGGTTGCCAAGCTGCAGCCGCGTTCTGGCAAGTTCCGCACCATCAGCCCCGAGATGGACCCGCTGCGTCTGGGCTCCGGCTGGACGATCGAGGACCTGGACAAGCCGCAGGTCATCATCGAGTCGACCTTTGGCGATTCGCACCCGGGTTCTGCCGGCCTGTTCGAGCTGGTCGAGGAGGTCCGTGCCGGCGTTGCCGAGGCTGGCGGTCACGGTGCCCGTTACTTCTGCACCGATATCTGCGACGGCGAGGCCCAGGGCCACGACGGCATTAACTACTCGCTGCCCAGTCGCGACATGATCGCCAACATGATTGAGATTCATGCCAAGGCCACCCCGTTCGACGCCGGCGTCTTTGTCGCCAGCTGCGATAAGGGCCTGCCTGCGAACCTCATGGCCATGGGTCGCATCAACATCCCCTCCATCGTCGTTACCGGCGGCGTCATGGATGCAGGCCCTGACCTGCTGACCCTGGAGCAGCTCGGCGCGATTTCTGCCCGCTACGAGCGCGGCGAGATCTCTCGCGAGGAGCTTGAGTTTGCCAAGCACAACGCATGTCCCAGCTGTGGCGCCTGTTCCTTTATGGGCACCGCGTCGACCATGCAGGTTACCGCCGAGGCCCTGGGCCTTATGCTTCCCGGTACCGCCCTGCTGCCCGCAACCAGCTCCGATCTGCGTGAGTTTGCGCGCGAGGCTGGCCGTCAGTCCGTGTGGCTCTCCGAGCACAACCTGTGCCCGCGCGATATCGTGACCAAGGAGTCCTTCGAGAACCTCATCATGGTCCACGGCGCCATCTCCGGTTCCACCAACTCGCTGCTGCACATTCCCGCGATCGCCCGCGAGTTTGGCATCGAGATGTCCGCCGACGATTTCGATCGCCTGCACCGTGGCGCCCACTACCTGCTCAACGTTCGCCCCGCAGGCGAGTGGCCGGCGCAGTTCTTCTACTATGCGGGCGGCGTGCCGCGCATCATGGAGGAGATCAAGTCGATGCTCCACCTCGACGTTATGACCGTCACCGGCAAGACTCTCGGCGAGAACCTCGAGGATCTCAAGAACAACGGCTATTACGAGAAGTGCGGTCGTTACCTTGAGAAGTGGAATCTCAAGCGCGAGGACATCATTCGCCCGTTTGACCAGGCCTTTGGTACCGACGGCTCCATCGCCATCCTCCACGGCAACCTTGCTCCCGAGGGCGCCGTCGTCAAGCACACGGTTGTTCCGCGCGAGATGTTCCAGGCTACGCTCAAGGCCCGTCCGTTCGACTGCGAGGAGGACGCCATTCACGCCGTCCTGACGCACGAGGTCAAGCCCGGTGACGCCGTCATCATTCGCTATGAGGGGCCCAAGGGCTCCGGCATGCCCGAGATGTTCTACACCACCGAGGCCATCGCCAGCGATCCCGAGCTGGGCGCCAGTATTGCCCTGATCACTGACGGCCGCTTCTCCGGCGCCTCCAAGGGCCCGGCTATCGGTCATGTCTCGCCCGAGGCCGCAGTGGGCGGCCCGATTGCCCTGATCGAGGAAGGCGACCTGATCCAGATCAACATCCCCGAGCGTTCGCTGTCCATCGTGGGCATCGCCGGCAAGGAGATGGAGCCGGCCGAGGTCGACGCCGTCCTGGCCGAGCGTCGAGCCACTTGGAAGCCCAAGGCTAATCGTTACACCTCCGGCACGCTCAAGTTCTTTACCGAGCATGCAGTTTCCGCCATCCAGGGTGGCTACATGGAGTAGCGCCCATGCGCATCAAATATCTCCTCTCATAGATGCGTGGTACAAAAAAGCTCCGAGCTCACACGAGCTCGGGGCCTTTTTCGTCTGGATTGGGGACGCATAGCCGGACGTAAACAATTTGCGTCTGGTAATAAGCGTACGAAAGCGCAATTTACGTCTTAATTTCGGACGCAAATCAAGACGAAAACCGTTTACGTCTGCTTTAAATCCGTATGAAAACGGTTTTCGTCTTGCAGGGCAGTTGCCGTTTCTACAGTTCAACTTCCAGTTCGGCTTTGTGTTCGCAGAGGTAGTCGCGCATGTAGGGGATGGCAAATGAGACCTTGCCGTACGAAGGAGCCTCGATAATCGATTCTCTTAACAGGCGGCTGCGGACGGAGCTCACCTGTTGAGGCGTTTTGTTTAGGGCATCGGCAACCATGCTGGTCGAGCTCGTCTGCCCCAAAGACGCCATGCTCAGCAGATAAGCGATGCACGTGGGCGGAATGCGCTGCAGCGCGGGCTCAATCACCATGCCGCAGAAGCGTTCGCGTGCCGTTGCAATGCCATGCTCGGCTTCTTCTTCTCCAATAATCGCTGTATGTGCGCGTCTTGCCAACTGCCATGCGTAGTATCCAACGAGTTGGATCATGAAAGGATAACCTTGCGTTGCCTCGGCAAGTTGGCCGGCAATACCTGGCTGCGACTCCATGCCAGACGCTTCAAAGGTTTCCTCGAGGGAGTACGACACTTCGGTTACTGCCACAGCCTTCAGATCAAAGGGGAGGGCACGGCGCAAAAACGCAAGTGTCTTTCCGTTGATGATGCTTTCAATCATCGAAGGCAGCCCAGCAAAAACAAAGGCGATATCAAGGTCTTCGCCGATAACCTGCTGAATCGCAATGGAGAGCGTTCGGACCTCATCGAGCTCTGCGTCTTGAACCTCGTCGAGAGTGATGAGCAGGCCGTTTCCATTCTTGGATATTGTCTGTCTCATGGCGTCGCGTAGCGATGGGCCGATTCGCTCAATATCTATGCTGCCGATGGATATGCCAGCTACGGTGGGCTCAAATCTGGCGTGTTTGGCCTGGAATTTGGGCTGCAGCTGTTCGAGAATGCGCTGGCAAAGTCCCTCGGTTGCGACCTCTTTTATGACCGTCCAGCCACGGCTTTGCGCCAAACGTGAGCACTCGTCAAGGAGGACCGTCTTGCCCGTTCCACGGACGCCGGCTATGCGCATTAGGCGCCCCGGGGCACCAGGCCCGTTGACGAGGCCCTCATTGAATTCTTCGAGCACATCTTCGCGGCCGATAATCGTGGGAGGTGTTTTACCTGCTGTGGGCTTAAAAGGGTTTGTTTGCATGTGAGCCACCTTTGCTCAAGATATAGCAAGATATAGCAAAGTATAGTGAGATATAGCAAAGTAAGCGCTACTCGCGGGTTTTGCGGTGGTGCTATTTTCCAAATGCCGCGCGGATAAAGCGCTGGGCGAACAGCTTGTTGGCAACTCACGAGGGCTCGGGGTGCCAATTTGGGGTGCAGTAGTGCTGCGCCACGAAAAGGGCCTATCTACTACGTTTAAGCCGCAGGGGTCAACCATAGTCGGCTTTTTCGAAAATCGACAAGCTGTCTACCTGCGGTTTTGTTTTCGCACTTTTCAGCATGGTCTGGGCTCTCCGCGTTAACGTAGTAGATGGGCCCCTTTTGTGGCAAGGGGCCGACCTGCGGCTCAGGGTAGCCAAAAAAGCCCCGTCCCAAAAAGGCTGTTGGAAGTTGCGGTGGAATAGTTCCTGTTTTTGCAGCTGAAGGCTTTGAGCAGGAACTATTCCACCGCAACTTATGAGGGGGCGGGGGATGCGATAGTATTGCATGGTGGTATTCGATTAACCGAGGGTTTATCCGAGGGCTTTATGGAACAGCAGCATTATCAGAGCCTGCAAGACCAGGCGTACAACGCATTGCGGTCCAAGATCATCTATGCCGAGCTCAAGCCCGGCACGCGCCTTTCGGCGATTGGTCTGGAAAAGGAGACGGGAATCGGGCGCACGCCCATTCGCGAATCCTTTGTGCGCCTGCGTGAGCAGGAGCTGGTGGAAACGCGTCCCAAAAGCGGCACCTATGTATCAAAAATCAGCATGGAGCGCGCCGAGAATGCCTGTTTCTTGCGCGAAAAACTCGAGAGAAGCGTGCTCATTAAATGCTGCTCTGCCGCCACGCCCGAGCAAAAGCATCGGCTCGAGCAGATTCTTGCCGAGTCCGAGTCGCTCGACCATAGCGAAACGCGTCGTTTCTTTGACCTGGACAACCTGTTCCATGAGACGTGTTTTGAGATTGCCGGTCGTCACATGTTGTGGGATTGGATGAAGAGCATCAACACGCATTTTGAGCGATACAACTGGTTGCGTATGGTGTCGCAGGATTTGGATTGGGAGCCGATTCGTCGGCAGCATCGCCGGATTCTCGAGGCCATTAAGAGGGGCGATACCGACGCGGCGAGCTATCTGGCAGAGACACACCTGCACCTGATGCCCGAAGAGCAAGGTCCGGTTATCGCCTTGCATCCCGACTATTTTGAGCTGTCCAAAGACTCGGCCATCTAACTCGTCCCCTTCATTAGTTGCGGTGAAATAGGGATTGTTTTGCGGCTCTGATGGTGTAAGCAGTCCATATTTCACCGCAACTGCTGGGGCACTATTGGGGCACAAAAAAGCTGCGGCGCCGCTTGGAGGAAAAGACCGGAAGCAAAGGTCCATTCCTCCAGACGGCGCCGCAGCTGTTTTGATGGCTCGGCTTTTACCGAAGTGGCTCAGTTGAGCGCGACTGCCAGCCGATTATACAAAGCGGCTCGGGGGCGTGTCGCTTCCGTCACGTTCTATCAGCATACAAGACGGTTTTGGTTCTTGTTCGTGACGGAAACGGCGCGCTTCCGAGCCGCTTTAAAAGAAAGGGGGCGAGGTCTAGGGCACGCCCCCTCTCACGATAGAGAGCTAAACCTAGCCGCGGACTTTCTTGACGACGTCCATGGCCTCGCGGGCGATCTGCTCGACCTTGGAGAAGTCGCCGTCGGCAAAGAGGGCCGGCTTGACCATCCAGGTGCCACCGCAGGCGATGATGGCGGAGGAGCTCAGGTACTCCTCGACGTTGGCGGTGCTCACGCCGCCGGTAGGCATAAAGCGGTGGCCGACAAACGGAGCGGCGAGGGCCTTGATGGTGTTCAGGCCGCCATACTGGGACGCGGGGAAGAACTTGGTGACCTTGAGGCCCAAGTTCTCGGCGGCGGTGACCTCGGAGGGGGTTACAGTGCCGGGAAGGACAGGCAGGTCGATATCGATGCAGTGCTTCACGACGTCCTCGTTGTAACCCGGGGAGACGATGAACTTGGCACCGGCGGCGCGGGCCTGCTCAACCTGCTCGACGGTCAGGACGGTGCCGGCGCCAACGCACATCTCGGGCTCGGCCTCGGCCATAGCGGCGATGCACTCGGCGGCGCAGGCGGTGCGGAAGGTGACCTCGGCGGACTTCATGCCAGCTGCCATAAGGGCGTGGGCGAGCGGGGCGGCGTCCTCGACCTTGTCGAGCACAACGACCGGCACGATGCCCAGGGACTTAAGCGTGGTGTAGAACTGATCGAACATGATGTTCCTTTCGATGTGTGGCGCGCATGGGCGCGTGATTGCCAAATGTGCTGGTCAGGAGCCGATTTTGGATTGGTTATCGGAGGCACTGCTTGGGGTTCAAGCAATTCCAAAACCGGCTGCTCGACCAGTCGTGTAGGGAATGCCAGGCAAAACCGGAATGGGACTGGTGGTTTTGCCCGGCCGGAGGAATCGGGGAGCGGGCCGCAGGGGTATGGGATTGGAAAGCTGCGGCCCGCGGAATGGAGACGGACTAGCGCGCGACGCGGGTGCCACCGTCGGCGGCGGATGCCACGGCTGCGATCTCGTCTGCGGTCACCAAGTTGGAATCGCCCTTGATGGTGA
This sequence comes from Collinsella aerofaciens, assembly GCF_015546965.1. Lineage (GTDB taxonomy): Bacteria > Actinomycetota > Coriobacteriia > Coriobacteriales > Coriobacteriaceae > Collinsella > Collinsella aerofaciens_X. The sequence continues at coordinate 132,366 of NZ_JADMUF010000004.1, read as the reverse complement.
GCTTGAGGATCGACGCTGCAATCGCGTAGTTGACGGCGTCCTGCGGGCCAAAGTCGTTGATGAGGGCATGGACCAAACCGGCGTTGAAAGCGTCGCCGGCGGCAACGCCCTCGAGCACGTGAACGTCGTGAGCAGGGGAGAACCAGTGCTCGCCGCTCTCGGCGTCATAGAGCATGCCCATCCAGATGGAGCGCTCGACGCAGGAGATGTTGCGGACGACCGAAGCGACCTTCTTGCAGCCGTACTCGGCGCAGATTTGGCGGGCCATCTCGACGTAGGTGTCGCGCTCCTCGATGCCGTGGGCAAGGGAGCCAGAGACGCAGGTCATGCCAAGGCCGGCAGGCGCGTCCTCGTCATTGGCGATGCAGATGTCGACGAGCGGCAGGAGTTCCTTCATGGTTGCCTGCGACTTCTCGGGCGACCACATCTTGCCGCGATAATTCACGTCGCACACGGTCGTGATGCTCTTGGCGCGGCAGGCGGTGAGGGCATCCTTGCAGGCGGTAGCCATCTCATCGGAGACGGCGGGGGTCACGCCGGAGAAATAGAAGACATCGATGCCCTTGAGGATCTCGTCCCAGTCAAAAATATCGCGCTTGGCCATGTTGATGGCAGAGTACTTGCGGTCGTAGACGCAGCCGTTGCCGCGCTGCGAGGCACCGACCTCAAAGACGTAGGAGCCAAGACGGTCGCCCTGACGCACGACGCGCGTGGTGTCGACGCCGTAGGCCTTCAGCGAACGCAGGGCGCACTCGCCCAGACGGTTGGCTGGGACAACGGAGACGTAAGCGGCCTTGTCGCCCTGGTAGGCCAGGGAAAGCGCGGTGTTTGCCTCGGCGCCGCCGTAGCGGACATCAAACTCGGTCGCCTGCTCAATGCGCAGGTGGTCTTTGGGCGATAGCCTCATCATGATCTCGCCGAAGGTAAGAACCGTTTTACCCATGGTCGCGTAGCTCCTTCTTGCTCGTGCGTACACCTTTGATATGGCGTTGGCACGCAGGTGCCAAGACGGTAGGGTGCGTCTTTGCACCTGCGTGCCAACGCTTGCCGAAATCGGTTTACGAAATCGGTTTCGTTTCGAGTTGTAGTATACTCACCTACAGCGTTTTGCAACCGAGATTTTTAAAAAAATGCCTAAAATGGCTCAGACCGCCGACAATTGGGAAACGGGGTGCGTTATGGCGCAGATGAGAATCAAGGACATTGCCGCCGAGGCGGGCGTGAGCCCGGCCACGGTCTCGCGCTATCTCAACAACCGCCCCGGGCAAATGACCGAGGAAACCCGTGCTCGCATCGCGGCGGTTATCGAGCGCACCGGCTATCGCCCGCGTGCCGCCGCGCGCAATCTGCGCAGCTCGCGCACCAACCTCATTGGCGTGATCCTGGCCGACATCGCCAACCCGTTCTCGAGCGCCATGCTCGAAGGGCTTTCCGCCAGTGCCGCCGCGCGTGGCTGCTCACTTATGACGGCCATTAGCGGCAACGATTCCGCCAAGGAGGCCGAGTCGCTCACCAGACTTATCGATGCCGGCGTGGACGGCCTGGTCGTCAACACCTGCGGAGGCAATGACGAGGCGATTGTCGCGGCAGCGGGACGTCTGCCCGTTGTGCTGCTCGACCGCGATGTTGCCGACGGTGGTGTCGATCTGGTGACATCTAACAACCGTGAGCTGGTCGCCGGCCTGGTAGACGCCTTGGCCACCGCTGGCAGTGAGCGCCTGTGCCTGCTCACCGAGGCAAGCGACGACAGCCCCGTGCGTCGAGAGCGCGCCGAGGCCTTTGCCGACGAGCTTTCGCGACGCGGCCTTGCGGGCGAGGTCGTCACCCTGGCCGACGGCGGTGCCACGGGCGTCGGCCGCTTGGACGAGACCATCCGCGACTTCGCGGGCAAAAGGCTCGGCCTCATTGCTGTCAACGGTCTGGTCTTCCTGCGTCTGACCGAGGCGCTGGCGCAGCTGGGACCCTCGTTGCCGGCGGGTCTCAAAATCGCGACGTTTGACGATTACCCCTGGAACTACGTGCTCTTTGGCGGCGTGACCACGGCCGCGCAGGACACCCCTGCCATTGCCGAGCGCGTGGTCGAGCGCCTATCCGAGCGCATCGACGTCGTCACCACTACGGTAGGCGAGGCCGCAAGGCTCGCGCCCAAACGCATCGAGATCCCCGGCCACATCGAGTCCCGAGCCTCCACTTCGCGCTAGTCTGTGTGATACTATATAGACAATGTCATACAGGAGGTATCCATGGCTGCGTCTGTACTGAGTGTACGAGTGGACTCGTCAATTAAAGATTCATTTGCCGAGCTATGCGAAGAACTCGGCATGACTTCGTCTGTTGCGGTCAATATGTTTATGAGGCAGATGCTGCGCGAGCGCTCGCTGCCGTTTGTTCCTTCACTTGGTAATGACTCTGCAAGCGAAAACGTCGCCGCAGACATTTTGGATATTGCTCAGATTGAGTCCGCCGTCCGCGAGGCGGCCGGCCCGATTCCCGCCATCAAAACCGTGGTCCTTTTTGGCTCGTATGCCCGTGGCGAAGCGCGTGTCGATAGCGATATCGATTTGCGTCTCGAGGTCGATCGCGAGCATGGTTTTGGTCTTTTCGCGTTGTCGGCTTTTGGTGAGGCGGTGCGCAAAGAAACTGGAAGGCAGGTTGACCTTGTCTCGAGCGACCATCTTGATGGCGATCTTGCCGCGGCAATCGAGCGCGAAGGAGTGATCGTTTATGATCGCGCGTAAGTCAGACAGCCTTCGCGCGCAAGAGGTCTTGGAGGCTATCTTCGAAACGAACGAGCGCATCAAGGCTTTTGATATCACCGAGGACCAGTTTCTGCATGCGAATGATGTGCGGACGAGGGCGTTGGCGGACTCCCTTTTGATGTGTGCGCTTAGGGTGACGGAAGAAGCGGGCAAGCTGTCGGAGCGCTCGCAGCGTCTTCATCCCGAAATTGAGTGGCGTGGAATTATCGGCATGAGAAATTATCTTGCGCATGATTACGGCAATGTCGACCGCTCGGTTGTCTGGGATGCAGTGACGATGGAGTTCCCCGCGCTGGAACGAGCCTGTAGGCAAATTGTCTCCGAATCCGAACGATAGCTACTTGTCATATCTGCCTGTTCGCGCACGTTTTTTGAGCGCTTGATACGCTTTAACCCTGCGGAAACATTTTTCTGCGATAGTATCTGCGATATAGACCAGTCGAAACCCGCCCGTAAGAAAGGGGAGCGACATGAACCAGCAGAACATCGATTACGTACTCCGCTCTGTAGAGCAGCGCGACATCCGCTTTGTGCGTCTGTGGTTTGTCGACATTCTCGGCCGCCTCAAAAACTTTGCCATTAGCCCCGAGGACCTTGAGGTTGCCTTTGAGGAGGGTATCGGTTTTGACGGCTCGGCCATCGAGGGCTTTGCCACGCCCGAGGAAGCCGACATGCTCGCGTTCCCCGACGCCTCGACGTTCCAGATTCTGCCGTGGCGCCCGAGCCACAACGGCGTCGCCCGCGTGTTCTGTGACGTGTGCACCCCCGATCGCAAGCCCTTCGCCGGCGATCCGCGCGATGCCCTGCGCCGCATGTTCCACAAGGCCGAGAAGGCCGGCTACCTGCTTAACGTTGGTGCCGAGTTGGAGTATTACTACTTCCCCGACGAGCACACGCCCGAGCCGCTCGACAACGTGGGCTACTTCGATCTTTCGGTGAGCGACGCCGCCCGCGACCTGCGCCGCAACACGGTCCTCACGCTCGAGAAGATGTCCGTGCCCGTGGAGTACACCTTCCACGCCGCCGGCCGCTCGCAGCACGGCATGAGCCTGCGCCATGCCGAGGCCTTAAGCATGTCCGACGCCATCACCACGGCAAAGCTCATCATTAAGCAGCAGGCCTACGAGAGCGGTTGCCACGCCTCCTTTATGCCCAAGCCGCTGGCGGGCGAGGATGGCAGCGCTATGTTCCTGTGCCAGTCGCTGTTCGACCACGACGGCAACAACGTCTTTTGGGGAGAGGACGACGAGAAGTACCATCTCTCCGACGTCGCCAAGCACTACATGGCCGGCATCCTGGCGCACGCGCGCGAGATTAGCGCCATCACCAACCCCACGGTCAACTCGTACAAGCGCATCACCACGGGCGGCGACTCCGTGCCGCAGTACGCCACGTGGGGCCTGCGCAACCGCGCGAGCATGGTCCGCATCCCGGTCTACAAGCCCGGCAAGCAGCTGTCCACGCGCATCGAGCTTCGCAGCCCCGACCCCATGGCCAACCCGTACCTGGTCAACGCCGTCACGCTGGCGGCTGGTCTGGACGGCATCGAGCGCAAGCTGGAGCTCCCGCCCGAGGCCACGGCCGAGACGCTCAAGCTCACCGACCGTCAGATGCTCGAGGCCGGCTACACGCCGCTGCCGCGTTCGCTCAAAGAGGCGCTCGACGTATTTGAGGACTCGCAGTTTATGAAGGATGCCCTCGGCGAGCACATCCACAGCTTCTTTCTCAAAAAGAAGCGCGACGAGTGGCATAAGTTTGAGTCTACGATCACCGAGTGGGAGATCAAGCACTACCTGGCGAACTCCTAATCGCGCTGGCTTGTTCCAGTACGATTGAGCTCATTTCTTTGGAGGCCGATATGTCCGAAAAGAGTGCCCTGTTCATGGCGCGCACGACGCGCTTCCACGAGTTTGCCCGCAGCTTGACGACCACCCTGGGTGTCGAGGTGAGCCTGGCCACCCCCGATTCGCCGACTGCGGCGCACGACTTTGACCTGCTGATTCTCGATTCCGATGGCATCCGCAGCGACCGCATCGATCAGATTGCCAAGTGGCTTGACGATCGTGGCGGCGTCCCCATGTTGGTGATTGTCGACGACGAGGCGCTCGGCACCCTGCGTCTGCCGAACCACGCGCATGCCGACTTTGTATGCCCCACGGCGACGCCCAACGAGCTCAAGGCTCGTGCGCAGCGCCTGATGGGCGAGGAGGAGACCGTCACCGCCGACGATGTGCTCAACATCGATAACCTCGAGATCAACCTGGCCACCTACCAGGTGACGCTCGATAACGAGCCCATCGACCTGACGCTGATGGAGTACTCGCTGCTGAGCTTTTTGGCGACGCATCCCAACCGTGCCTACAGCCGCGAGGTGCTGCTGCACCGCGTGTGGGGCTTTGAGTACTGCGGCGGCACGCGCACCGTCGACGTGCACATCCGACGCATCCGCTCCAAGGTGGGCCCGCAGATCGCGGCGCACATTACCACCGTCCGCGGCGTGGGCTATCTGTTTAAGGACTAGCAAGTAAATAGAGGGCAATGTGAGGGTACCGGAGATTTCTCCAGTACCCTTTTCTCGTTTAGGGCGAAAAGAAGACCTTTCACCGATTAAAAGTGTGTCAGTAAAAACAATATCAAACGTATAACACTATCTAGCGAATATCATTTAGTTACCGTATCTCCCTACTACACGGATGGAGGAAGAAATGCGTTATTCGAGAAAGGTGATTGTCGGATTCATAGTGTTGCTTGCCGCCCTGATGTCTCCAAGGTTGGTTTTTGGAGACGACGACTTGGTCCGTGTCACACCGCAAATAGCTGTGGAGCAAGCGCAGGCTTTCTTTGATGATGTATCGGATGAGCCGGTGACCGCTTGTGACCCAGTAAAAATGGTGAATTCCGATGGGGAATCAATCGGGTATATCGTTCGTGCGAAGCGGGATGACGTTAACTATGGCTACGTCGTATTTGATTCAGAGCGATCTTGGTGGATCAGCGAATACTGCTTGGCTCCGAACGCCCCTATGCCCATTGAGAATACAAGCGATGAAATAGCTCTTCTCGCATCCCAAGATGACATCGTTGCTTTGAAATTTGACGAGCTGTCTTTTGGTATTGCAGATCTGGATAATAACGTTGTTTTAGATGAGAAGGGATGCCGGTCAACAGCGGTGTCTTCTGTGGGAAATAGCCGCAGCGGATCTCCAGGCAGGTTCGAGGATGTTTTCGTATCGCCCAAAGACCTGTATAAGCAAGGATATGTCATTGACGCAAGTAAAACAATTTCAGGGATGATAACGCCTACACAATCAGAGGTTATTAAAGAAACGGGGACCTATGCTTGCGATGTGTCTGCAATGTTTGCGGTAAGCAGCCATTATGTAACGCTAAACCGGCTCAAATTGCCAGACTTATATCATGAGCTTTGGCAGTTATCGGGAACATCCGGCGATCCAAATAAGTCATTCGATCAAGCTACGGGCCTTTACTTTACCCAAGGAAGGACTCCATCTCCAAATGCTGCCCCGGCTATTAAGGAGTTCTGTGCTAGGCGCGGGAAAAGGCTTGAGACATCATTTGCTTGGTATCCATCTTGGGATTCTTTCAGGGCAACTGCAGATTCTGGAAATCTCAGTATTTTTTCTGGGACTCTCAGGTCAAGCCATGACGCTCATGCGATGGCTGTTGCGGGATATGTGGCTATGCATAATACATATTCAAATGATAAGAAATATATGCTTGTTGTCTGGGACGGTTGGTTTAATCAGCTGCGTTTTCTTCCATATGACACAACGATTTATATATCGCATGAGGGGACGTATTGTGGAGAGTGACGGCGAAGATGATAGAAAGCGCATACGTAAAACGCTGGGGCTTCTTTGCGCATTTCTTGGGATATTGGTTGTCGCGGCCTATCAACCGAGCCCCTCGGTCGTTGGTGGAAAAGATGACGAACATATTTCAGTTGAAGTACAGACGCTGTCGGATGTTCATAACGGGCAATTTGAGGCGCTTATGCCAAGTGGTTGCCGTAAGAGAATCGATATGCGCCGTAAGTCAAGTTCCGGATATGTCTCAGGGTTGAAAGCAGGTGATAAATGGATTCTAGTTTTTGTGGAAGATAAGGAACTTGACGGGACTGTTCTGTATCCCCATTCAGCTGAGAAAGTCAAATCAAGTAGACAAGGGGAATGAAGAATGATTGATAGAAAGCAGTTCTTAGGTCTGATGGCGGGGGCTCCTATTTTGATGCGAGCCGGGATGGCAGAAGCCGTGGAGTTGCCGGACGCTCAGAAGCGATTGACGCTCGTGGTCGACACGGTGGTCAGAGATTAAAATGGCAATGAAAAAACGCGAACAAGAAGCAGAGAGACTATTTTCACGCCAGAGAGCAAAACTGTGTCTGCCGACGCTATGGCCGGTGATGTCATAACAATCCAGAGGGAATCAGATGAAACGTTGCCGCTGCTTGCCAAGATTGAGCTCACAGTCGCTTATTATAACGATAAAACAGAAATTGAGATTCGTTCCGGAAAGTACTCGATAGTCCAAACCGATCCGCTTGTGATGTATGCAAACGCTTGGTACGCGCTCATGCAGAAGGATAAATACGTGATGAATAACTTCACGGAAAGCGAAGCATCATATGAAACGGGGTGGGGGCCAACGCCATACGACGCGGAGAAAGATAAGTGGACGTGCGGATCAGGCATGGGTGCGACGATTACGGACTTTATTAACGATTCAACATATAGTTTTGCTATCGACTGTTATATCGAATAGACATGACGGCATAAAACGAATTGGCTTATAAGCATGTCATTACTTAAGCAAAGCTGAAATCTTGGCATCTAGTGCTCGGGACTGCCCAGCTTGGGGTACAACTCAACGTGAACAATGATGGCCCGCCACATGTTTGGCGGGCCTTTGGTTATTAGACGAAAGGATCGCAGCCATGAGCGAGAACGATTCCCAGCGTCCCCAGGATGCGGGCAACGCTGGCGAGACCCAGCAGCAGCCGCGTGTGCAGGTGGAGTCGACGCCTGCCGGCAGCAACATTCCCTATGTGCAGGCCTACGACACACAGACTGGCAAGCCGCTGGGCAGCCAGCAGGTTGTAAACAAGCACACGGTGGTCAAGACCAAAACCAAAAAGCTGCCGATCTTTATTACGGCGCTCGCCGGCTGCGCCTGCGGAGCCCTGCTGGTCATCGCACTCATTATGAGCGGCACGCTCGATATCGGCGGCGGCAGGAACGCCGTGACGGCGGGCGCTTCGGGTTCATCGACGCAAAAGATCACGATCGACTCCGAGGACACCACGCTGGCCGAGGCCGTCTCTGCCAAGGCCCTGCCCTCCGTCGTTTCCATCACCGCCACTTCGAGCGGCAGCCAGAATGGCTCGCTTTCGCAGTCTGCCGACGAGTCGGACGGCTCGGGCAGCGTCGGTTCGGGCGTAGTGCTCGATACCGAGGGCCACATCCTCACCAACAACCATGTGGTCGATGGCTATGACCAGTACGTGGTGACCATGGACGACGGCACCACCTACGAGGCCGAGTTCGTGGGCAACGATGCCTCGAGCGACCTTGCCGTCATCAAGCTCAAGGACGCCGACGCCTCCAAGCTCACGCCGATCGAGATCGGTGATTCCTCCAAGCTCAACGTGGGCGAGTGGGTCATGGCGATCGGCTCGCCGTTCGGCAACGAGCAGTCTGTCTCCACGGGCATCGTCTCGGCGCTCTATCGTTCCACGGCCATGAGCTCCACCAGCGGCAACACCATCTACGCCAATATGATCCAGACCGATGCCGCCATCAACCCGGGCAACTCCGGCGGCGCGCTCGTCAACGACAACGGCGAGCTCGTGGGCATCAACTCGCTCATCGAGAGCTACTCGGGCTCCAGCTCGGGCGTGGGCTTTGCCATTCCGGTCAACTACGCCAAGAACATCGCCGACCAGATTATCGACGGCAAGACACCGGTGCATCCGTACATGGGCGCTACGCTTTCGAGCGTCAATGCGCTCAACGCCCGCACCAACAAGCTGAGCACCGATAGCGGCGCGTATGTGGCGAGCGTCGTTGAGGATGGTCCTGCCGCCAAGGCCGGCATTCAGGAGGGCGACGTCATCACCAAGCTGGGCGACGACGAGATTACGAGCGCCGATGGCCTGATCATCGCACTGCGCAGCCACGAGGTGGGTGAGAAGGTCGAGATCACGCTCATGCGCGGCAAGGAAGAGAAGAAGGTCACCGTCGAGCTGGGCTCCGATGAGGAGCTGCAGAACCAGCAGCAGGACGACAGTTCGACCGACACCGGCAACGGCGGTATTACCGACGAGCAGCTGCGCCAGTACCTGGAGGAGCTGCTAGGCCAGCAGGGCCAGGGCCAGGGCTACGGCCAGGGTTACTAACGAGCCGTATCGCACATATCGAAGCCAGAGGGGCTGTCCCATCAACGCGGGACAGCCCCTCTTTTCTTATTGATCCGTTGGGGACGGAGGAAAACGGATCATTTAGAAACGACAAGGTCATGGTTTGATCGCGCGATCCACCCCGGCCCGCCGGCTGCCGATTCGGTGCGGTTCGAAAGGGTTATTCGGCGCCATGGTGACCGGTGGTACTCTAGTACCCGTTTGAAATCGAGCGAAGGAGTGCCGCTATGGAGCAATCGAGCCTGTTTGGTGACGGCGTGGACATCGATACCGAAACGCCCGCGAGCGCGGATGCCGCTGCACCGACCGATGCCCGCGCCAAGGCGGCGGCACGCGCGGCCGAGCTGCGCCACGAGCTCGATTACCACGCCTATCGCTATTACATGCTCGATGCACCCGAGATCACGGATGCCGCCTTCGACAAAATGCTCGTTGAGCTGCAGGAGATCGAGGCGGCCTATCCCGATCTGGTGACGCCCGACAGCTATACCCAGCGCGTGGGCGGCTACGTGAGCGAACAGTTTACGCCGGTCACGCACATGGCACGCATGTATTCCATGGACGATGCCATGGATCTGGATGAGCTCGACGCATGGCTCCAACGCACCGAGGATGCGCTCGGCGCCGGTAGCGTCACCTATACCTGCGAGCTCAAGATCGACGGCCTGGGCGTGGCCCTTACCTACCAAAACGGCACCTTCGTGCGTGCGGCCACACGCGGAGATGGCACCACGGGCGAGGACGTGTCGCTCAACGTGCGCACCATCAAGGATGTGCCCATGCACCTGTCCGAGGCGGCGCTCGCCCACATGGGCGCCGACCGCGAGCGCACCATTGAGGTGCGCGGCGAGGTCTATATGCCCAAGGGCAGCTTTGTGCGCCTGAACGACGAGGCCGATGCCGAGGGGCGCGACCCCTTCGCCAACCCGCGCAACGCCGCCGCCGGCAGCCTGCGCCAAAAGGACCCCAAGGTCACGGCGCGCCGCGACCTTGCCACCTTTATCTATGCCATCGCCGATACCGATCCTCTGCACGTCCACAGCCAGCGCGAGTTCCTCGACTGGCTGCGTAGCGCCGGCTTTAGCGTCAACCCCAACGTTGCCCGTTGCGCCACGCCCACCGAGGTTCACGAGTTCTGCGCCCAGGCGCTCGAGCACCGCGGCGACCTGGACTACGACATCGACGGCGTGGTCGTAAAGGTCGACAGCTTTCAGCAGCAGCTCGACCTGGGCTTTACCGCCCGCGCGCCGCGCTGGGCCATTGCCTTTAAGTTCCCGCCCGAGGAAAAGCAGACTGTCCTGCGCGAGATTCGCATCCAGGTGGGCCGCACCGGTGTGCTCACGCCGGTCGCCGAGTTCGACCCGGTGACGGTTGCCGGCTCCACCATCGCGCGCGCCACGCTGCACAACATCGACGAGATCCATCGCAAAAACGTGCGCGAGGGCGACACCATTATCGTGCACAAGGCAGGCGACGTAATTCCCGAGGTCGTGGGCCCGGTGCTCGACAAGCGCCCGGCCGATTCGGTCGACTGGCACATGCCCGAGGTCTGCCCCGTGTGCGGCAGCCCCGTGGTCCACGAGGATGGCGAGGTCGCTTACCGCTGCGTGTCCATCGACTGCCCCGCGCAGCTCAAGGAGCGCCTGCTCCACTGGGTGAGCCGCGGCTGCATGGACGTCGACGGCCTGGGCGACGAGATTGTCGACAAGATGATCGCCGCCGGGCTGATTCACGACGTCGCGGACTTCTACCAGCTCACGGTCGACGATATCGCCGGGCTGGACACGGGCCGCGTGTACGCCATCACTCAAAAAGGTCATAAAAAAGGAGACATTCAATACGATAAAAACGGTTCTCCAAGGCTAGAGAAAGACGGAAGCTATAAACGCTATAAAACTGAACAGGTTGCCTGCACTGCTGGCGACCCTATTTTGGTCGGCAATAAGATTGCCAGTAAGGTAATTAGCGAGCTTAATAAATCGAAGACGTTGCCTCTGTCTCGCGTGCTATTTGCATTGGGAATCAGACTTGTTGGCAAAAGTGTCGCCGAGTTGCTCGCGCGCCGGTATTTGACCATCGATGCGCTTATTCTCGCGACTGATGAGGATATGGCAAATATTGAAGGCGTTGGCCCGGAGATTGCAAGGAGCGTCCGCGGATTCTTGTCAGTTAAGGACAATCTTGATGTGCTCGAGAGGTTACGTTTATGCGGCTTTTCGCTTGAGGAAAATTTAATGAGTGAAATGCAGTCTAAGTCGGGACAAATGGGCATATCCAGTGAACTTGCCTCCTCGCAGCCGTTGAAGGATATGACCTTTGTCCTAACGGGGGCCCTTGAGAAGCGTTCTCGTTCCGAGGCTGGGGATGCGCTGAAACTTTTGGGGGCCAAGGTGACGGGGTCGGTTTCGAAGAAAACCTCCTATGTAGTTGCGGGGGCGAATGCGGGCTCAAAGCTCACTAAAGCCCAAGCACTTGGTGTGCCTGTATTGGACGAAGATCAACTTGAGGAAATAATCGAAACAGGCGAAGTGCCTGCGATATAGGGAGGCTGTCATGGCGGCAGACGTGCTGTTTTTGGATGTCGAAACTCCAAATGGACACAATGATCGAATTAGCTCAATTGGGTTGATTCGATGTGACTGCAACGGTACCGTCCTTGCAGAGGACTCCTATTTGGTTGATCCTGAGGAGCCGTTTTCAGAAATTAACATGAGGCTAACGGGCATTTCCCATGCCGATGTTGTCGGTGCTCCTACATTTCCGCAAATATGGTCACGCTCATTGAAAAGCCTGTTTGACGGAGCCGCTCTGGTTGCCCACAACGCTTCATTTGACTTGGCGGTTCTGTGGAAGCTGTTTGATGCCTATGAGCTTGACAGACCCAAGTGGAATTACGCCTGCACTAAAGAGCTTGCCAAGCAGTGGCATCCAGAATACCCAGACTATAAGCTTCCAACGGTTTGCCGATGCTTAAATCTTGAGATGGGGAGCCATCATCGAGCCTTGGACGATGCGGATGCTTGCAGGCGCATTTTCCATTCACTGATTATGGAAGACGAGGGGCATGTCCCCATGTTTGCACCGTATAGCCTTTGTACCGGTTGCGGACGACGCTCAAATGAAGGGGCTCCCCGCGGTTCGGCGCAGAGAGCGAAGTCGGAAAAGACTGCCGATTACTGCGATTTTCTAAATTTGTGCGAAATGATTGTCGCCAATGACAGGGTTGATGCCTTGGAGGCAATGTCGGCACTGTCGTATGTCGAAGAGCACGATAAGTTGCAAGGTGACCCTTTGCTCGACAAGGTTTGTTCGCTTCTAGCCGCCGCTTTGGCGGATGGTGACATAGATGAGCATGAATCCGATCAATTGGTTGGTTTGTTACAGGGGATAATTAATCCCTGCTCTGACGGCGTGTCGCATCGACAGGTTCAAATTGAAGGAAAGAAATTCTGCCTTTCCGGTACTTTCTATCACGGTTCAAAAGAGTGTATTAAGCAGTTTATTTTGCGGAACGGTGGTCAGGTACTGAGTGGCGTATCAAAGAAATGTGACTACGTAGTTGTTGGTGATGAAGGCAGCGATGCTTGGACTACAAAAAACTACGGAAGTAAGGTAAAGAAGGCCCTGGAGCTTCAGTCCAAGGGCGATGACATCCAGATTGTCAGTGAAGATGCTTTGGGGCTATAGCGGGGTCGTTTTGGTGTAACATAATTGTGTACACAATTATGTTAGGAGTGTGCCATGCCCGTTTGCGTTCCAATTAAAGATATGCGGGACACCGCAAAGTTCTCGGAGCTCGTTGAAACTACTACGGGTCCAGTGACTGTTACAAAAAACGGCTATAGCAAATTTGTTGTACTTCGATCTGAAGACTACGACCTCATGGTTCAGGAACAAGCTAAGGCTCGCCTGATGGCTCGCATAGCTGTTGCCGAGCGGGAGCGTGCTGCCGGCACGGCGCGTGATGCCTTTGAGGCTCTCGATGACCTTGAGGCAAAATATGGCCTATAACGTCAAGATTCTGCCTACAGCGGAACAAGAGGTTGACGATATCGTTGATTATCTATTGGGGCATGGTGTTTTTACTGCCCGGCGCTTTCTGGATAAATACCGTAGTCAGCTTCAGCTTCTTCAAAGTGGCGTAGTTGACTACGGCTTATCGAAATTACCTGAGCTTGCAGTGCTCGGTTACCATGCTTGCCTCGTTAATTCTTATGTAATGCTTTATTACTACGATAACGAGGATGTTGTGATTGCCCATGTTTTTCACCAAAGCCAAGATTATGCCGCATTGGTGATGTCTAGAAATCGATTCGAGTTGCTGGATAGCGATTAATAAGAACCGCCCGGAGAGCATAACGCTTTCCGGGCGGTTCTTACTTTGCAGGGGCAACCGGCACCGTGATCTGCGTCACGTAGGTCGCCGGATCGTCGCTGATGATGTCGTCAATGAGGGAGATCTCGCGCGAGGGACCGGTGGGTGTCAGGTCGTGCTCACGCATATAGCCGAGCAACTGCTCGTAACGTGAAGCCGCTTGCCCATGCGTGCCGCGGAAGCTTACGGTCAGGCAGCGTGCGGCGGGCCGAACTTCGAGGTCCCCCAGGTAGTCGTCCGTGTCATCCAACAGCAAAAAGACCTCGTCGTAGCCATCAAAGTCGCCGGCGGCAAGGCGCTCGGGTGCGATCCCGACGCCCAGGTTGCCCAGAAAAACAAACGTCTCGTGCTGGCCTTTCTGCAGCTGACGAATCTGCCACTCCAGCGCATAGGCATCGGTAGGGTTGACGCGTTCGCGCAATACGGCGCAACGAAGCTCGGGCGCATCGATTGCGCAAATAGCATCAAGCTCGGTGTTCAACGCATCGTGCAGCAGGGCAAGTCGGCTATCGATCTTGCACGACACGCGTTCGAGCTCGCGGCGCTTGCGCGCGATGAGCTCCTGCTGCTGGGCCAGTTGCCGCTGCATGAGGTCCACATCACGTGTGGTCACAAACTCACGGATTTGTGCCAACGGCAAGTCGAGAACACGCAGGTGACTGATGGTGTTGAGGGTGGAGAGCTGCCGTGATCCGTAGTAGCGGTACCCACTCACCGGATCGATGCGCGCCGGCTCCAGCAGCCCTATCTGCTCGTAATGGCGCAGCGTGCCCACACTCAGGTTAAACAGGCGTGCCACCTCGCCAATGCGGAGCAGGCCGTCGGTATGTTCAGCGTGTGCGTCGGTCACAGGACCGCTCCTTTCGGAAAAAAGCAGGGGAGGGGCGCCAGGGATCGCGTCGCCCCGCTACGCCACGAGCTTGTCAAAAGTGCCGCGGCGGTTGAGCACCGTAAACGCCACCATGCAAATGACTGCAGATAGAATTGACCCGCACGGCGAGGCGATACCCATGGGAAACAGCGTGTCGGAATAGGCGTTCGACAGCAGCCACGCGCCCGGCACGCGAATGAGTGCCACGGCCAGCACGTTATGCGCAAAGCCGATGTAACTCTTGCCGTACGCGGCGAAAAAGCCGCTAAAGCAAATGTGGATACCGGCAAAGATCGCGTCGAAGATGTAGCTGTGGATATAACCGGTACCGGCCGCGACCACTGCGGCGTCCTTGGCAAAAAAGCCGAGAAACGCCGGTGCCACCAGCCACATGAGCGCCGTGATCAGACAGCCGTACACCACCGAGATGGTCATGGCGTCTTTGAGCACCTGACGTGCGCGGTCGCCCTTGCCCGCGCCGGCGTTTTGCGCTGTGAGCGCGCTGACGGTGGCGCCCATGGAACTCGGCACGATGAACAAAAAGCTTATCATTTTCTCGACCAGGCCCACGGCGGCGGCGTCGACCAGGCCGCGGTGGTTGGCAATAACGGTGATGAACATAAACGCTATCTGAATGCAGCCGTCCTGCACGGCCACGGGTACGCCGATTTTAAGGATGCTGCCGAGCACCTCGGGCTGGGGGCGCAGGTCGCTGCGTTTGAGGTGGATATGCGTGCGGCGACTCTTGAGCCACACGAGTGCGAGGGCAACGCTTGCCGTCTGTGCGATCACCGTGCCGAGCGCCGCGCCCACGGGGCCGAGCCCCATATGGCCAATAAACAGAAAGTCGAGCGCGATGTTGATGATGCACGCCACGCCGATCACGTACATGGGTGAGCGCGAATCGCCCAGGCCGCGAAAGATGGCCGAAAGGATGTTGTACGCAGCGATGCACGGAATGCCGATAAAGCAGATGAGCAGGTAGGCGGCAGTGCCCTCGACGGCTTCGGCCGGCGTGCCGATGAGTGCCACGATCTGCGGGCACAGCGCGAGCAAGAACGCGGCCAGTACTACCGAGACACCCATAAAGAGCGTGATGGTGTTGCCGATGGCGGCCTCGGCGCGATCGAAGCGGCGCGAACCCACGGCGTGGCCGACGATGACGGTCGTTCCCATGGCCAGGCCCACGAGCGTCACGGTAATGATATAGAGCGTCTGCGCGCCGTTGCCCACGGCGGTGATGCCGGCGGCGCCGCTAAACTGTCCGATAAAATACAGGTCTGCCATGCCGTAGAGCATCTGCAAAAAGTACGAGAGCATATAGGGCAGGGCGAAGACCGCGATGGTCTTGAGGACATTGCCGCGTGTGAGGTCGTGTTCCATGGGCGGGCACTTTCTGGCTTGGTTTGTTTACGTACCAGTGTAGTGAAAACCCTACAACGATTGTAGAGTCAAGGTCTATGTTGCCGGTGGGGCGAAAAATCGCGCCTTCAATCATTTCCATTTGAATACGGTCGCGCGCCGTGTAGGCTTAGCGCCTGCGCCAGCCTTGTAGAAATCGATTTCGGAGCACTTGACACCATCGCTCGGCGCGCAATAATACGTGCGTTTGCGAACAACGTTTGATGGGGGATGAACCTGCGTGCGCAATCTCAAAATACTGTTTTCCTACTTGGGGGCATACCGTCGCGATGCCATACTCGGCGTGATGTTCGTCTCGGTCGAGACCGCGCTCGAGCTGTTTATCCCGGTCATCATGGCCAACATCATCGACGTTGGCGTTCCCGCCGGCGATGTGAGCTATATGCTGCTGCAGGGTGCGTACATGTTGGTGTGCGCCGCGTTGTCGCTGGTACTGGGGCTGGGGTACGCCCGCACGTCCGCCCGTGTGGCTTCGGGCCTGGGTGCTAACCTGCGCGAGGCCGAGTATCACAAGATCCAGGCGCTCGCTTTTGGCAACTTGGACAACTACGACGCCAGCTCGCTCGTCACGCGCATGACCACCGATATCACCGTTATCCAAAACGCCGTCGGCAACGGCTTTCGCCCCATGGTGCGCGGCCCCATGACCCTCATCGTCGGCCTTATCTATGCGCTGATACTGTCGCGCCCGCTGGCCACGGTCTTTGCGGTCATCCTGCCCGTGCTGGCGATCGTGCTCGGCGTTATCACCTGGCGCGTGAGTCCGCTCTACCGTCAGCTCCAGACTTCGATGGACCACCTCAACGGCGTGGTGCAGGAAGACCTCACCGCCGTGCGTGCCGTCAAGGCCTACGTGCGAGCCGAGCACGAGCAGGCCAAGTTCGACGCCGTCAATACCGAGCTTGCGCACACCGCCACAAAGACCTTTGGCAACGCCGTGCTCAACCTACCGGTGTTTCAACTGTCGATGTACGTTGCCGCGCTTTCCATCCTGTGGATCGGTGGCCGCATGATCCTTGCCGGCGAGCTGGGCGTGGGCTCGCTTACGGGCTTTATGAGCTATGTGCTGCTGATCATGAACTCGCTCATGATGATCTCCAATGTGTTTTTGCTGCTCACGCGCGCACTTGCCAGTGTGGAGCGCATCTCGCGGGTGATTGACGAGCGGTCACTTATCCAGGCGCCCGCTGCCGATGCGGCTGTATGCGAGGTGGCCGACGGGAGCGTCGAGTTTCGCGACGTGTCGTTTAAGTACCGCGCAGATGCTGCCGAGGACGTGCTCGAGCATATCGACCTTCGCATCGAGCCCGGCTCCACGGTGGGTGTGCTCGGCGGCACGGGCTCGGGCAAGAGCTCACTCGTGCAGCTCATCGCGCGCCTGTACGACGCCACCGAGGGCGCCGTGCTGGTGGGCGGACGAGACGTACGCGACTACGACCTTGTTGCCCTGCGCGATGCCGTGGGCATCGTGTTGCAAAAGAACGTGCTGTTTACGGGGACCGTGCGCGAGAACCTGCAGTGGGGCGCGCCCGATGCCACCGACGAGGAGCTGCTGCGTGCCTGCCGTGCGGCGTGCGTGGACGAGTTCCTGGACCGCATCGGCGGGCTTGATGGCGAGCTGGGCCAGGGTGGTGCCGGCGTCTCGGGCGGGCAGAAGCAGCGCCTTTGCATCGCGCGCACGCTGCTCAAGCATCCGCGCGTGCTCATTTTTGATGACTCGACGAGCGCGGTCGATATGGCGACCGACGCCAAGATCCGCGAGCATATCGCCCAGATTCCCGATACGACCGTGATCATCATTGCCCAGCGTATCGCGAGCGTCATGGATGCCGATCGCATTGTGGTGCTGGACGACGGACACATCCACGGTGTGGGCACGCACGAGGAACTGCTGGCGGACGACAACATCTACCAGGAGATTTACGCCTCGCAGATGGAGTTTGCGGGTGAGGGGGAGAGCAAGGACGCGTCTGAACCCCCGGCCTCGCAGCTAGCAGAGCCGGAGCCCGTCGCCGCCTACGTCTCGCAAGCCGACGCCCGGAAGGGAGGCGAGTGCCGTGCCTAAGACATCTGCTCAGGCCCGCCCGGCCAATCTGGGGCAGACGCTCCGCCGTTTGCTCAGCTATATGGGCCATGCCAAGTTTTCGCTGCTGGCAGTGGGTGTGCTTGCCTCTGTCGCAGCCATTGCGAGCCTCGCCGGCACCTACATGGTGCGCCCTATCGTCAACGGTCTTGCCACGGGTGGCGAGGAGCTGCTCGCCAAGCAGGTTATCCTCACGGCAATCATCTACGCCGCGGGTGTGCTCTCGGCCCTGGGTTACTCGCAGATTATGGTGCGCGCAGCCCAGCGCGTGGTGTCCGACATTCGCCGCGACCTGTTCGCGCATATCCAGACGCTGCCGCTCAGCTATTTCGACAGCACGCGCTCGGGCAACATCATGAGCTTCTTCACCAACGACGTCGATACCGTCTCCGAGGCATTCAACAACAGCTTTGCCAACGTGATTCAGGCGACGATCCAGGTGATCGGCACTACGGCCATGCTCATCATCCTCAACTGGCAGCTCACGATTATCACGCTTGTGCGCGACGCGGCCATTGTGCTGTACGCGCGCTACTCGGGCATTCGCTCCAAGCGCTTCTTTGCCGCCCAGCAGGCATCGCTCGGCGACCTGGACGGATACGTTGAGGAGATGGTCTCGGGCCAAAAGGTCATCAAGGTCTTTAACCACGAGCAAGCCAACGTGGCCGGTTTTGACGCGCGCAACCAGGAGCTGCGCCGCACCGGTGGCGCCGCGCAGGCCTACGCCAACTCGATGGTTCCCATGACCGTGGTGATTGGGTATGCCAACTACGCGATCGTCGCGGTGGCGGGCGGTATGCTCTGCATCAACGGCCTGGCCGACGTGGGCGCGCTCGCGAGCTACCTGGTCTTTGTGCGCCAGGCGGCAATGCCCATCAACCAGTTTACGCAGCTGGGCAACTTTTTGCTCAACGCGCTGGCCGGTGCCGAGCGCCTGTTTGCCGCAATGGACCTTGAGCCCGAGGTGGACGAGGGCTGCGTGGAGCTGGTGCAGACGGGCGAGTCTGCATGGGCGTGGAAGATTCCCGAGGGCCGTGGCGTGGGCGCGTACGGGCATCTGCACGACGTGGCCTCGGTCGATGACGCAGGCCGTGCGGTGGCCGCCGACGGTACCGAGCTTGTCACCGGCCTCGTGCCGCTTGCCGGCGACGTGCGCTTCCATGCCGTGGACTTTTCGTACGTGCCGGGCACGCGCGTGCTCACGGACCTCAACCTGTTTGCCAAGCCGGGACAAAAGATCGCCTTTGTGGGCTCGACGGGCGCCGGAAAGACGACCATCACCAACCTCATCAACCGCTTCTACGAGGTCGATGACGGCGAGATCACGTACGACGGCATCGACGTCAAGCACATCGCCAAGGCCAGCTTGCGTGGGTCGCTCGGCATTGTGTTGCAGGATACGCACCTGTTTAGCGGCACCATTGCGCAGAACATCCGCTTTGGCAAGCTCGACGCGACCGACGAGGAAGTGCGCGCCGCCGCCGAGGCCGCCTGCGCCGACTCGTTTATCCGCCGCTTGCCACAAGGCTACGACACGCCGGTGACCGCGGACGGCGCCAACCTGTCACAGGGCCAACGCCAACTGCTCGCCATCGCGCGCGTGGCCGTGGCCGATCCGCCGGTGCTCATCCTGGACGAGGCGACAAGCTCCATCGACACGCGCACCGAAAAGCTCATCGAGCGCGGCATGGACCACATCATGCGCGGACGCACCACGTTTATGATCGCGCACCGCCTGTCCACCGTCCGCGACGCCGATGCCATCATGGTCCTCGAACACGGCCGCATCATTGAACGCGGTACCCACGAGGAGCTCCTCGCCCAGCACGGGGAATACTGGCAGCTGGCACACGGATTGAAGGAGCTGGATTAACCCGTTGGAGTGCGGCTTGCTCTGGCCCTCCGACCTCTCACCTCGCCCCAAACCGTCCCAATAATCGATGTTTTTCTCGATATTGAAGAAAAGCATCGATTTTTGGGACGGTTTTTCTGTCGCTCGTACGGGTGGAATGCTTTCTTGTACGTGGAAGTGTGCGAATCCGTGAGCAGGGGAATAAGGTTGGTTATCTGACTCCATTGGAGGGCTCATGGACCTGCCGATCGTCCTGTCCCATAAGACTGCCTGGCTGTACCACAACGTGGCGCGCCTGTTCGAGCCGCTCTCGCGAGCAAGCAGCCTATACGACGAAGACTCATTTGCTGGCGAGGTGGAGCCGACTGCGAGCCTCCCCAAATTGGGGCTCGATGCCAAGGGATTGAGGATATCTGCAGCGGTCGAGATTGTCGCCGACTATCTGGTCTCACTTGGTATTCCTCAAGAGGAACTCGACCGTATTGATACGCTGGTTAGCTTCGATTTTGAACGCTCTCGGCCGGCGGGTCTCCGACGCCATGTGTTTGGGGCGCCCATACCTTCGGATCATCTTATCGAGGTGGCAGAGGGTCTTCTGGTGGTTGATGAGGCCATGTGCTTTGTCCAGGCGGGCTCGTGGATGAGCGAGCTCGAGCAGCTTGAGTACGGATTTGAAGTGTGTGCTCGGTATCACCTTAACCATCTGTCGAGCGATGATTATGTCGAGGCCTCGCAGCGATATGCCGTCGCCGACCTGCGTACTTTTTGCGAGCAGAATCCTTCGCGTCGAGGCGTGAAACGCGCGGCCTCGTTGCTCAAGCGTGTAAAGGACGCTGCCCGTTCGCCTATGGAGACGGCCACCGCAATCATGGTCGTAGCAAAACGTTCCCAGGGAGGGCTGGGATACGCCAAGATCGAGCTCAACCATCGGGTCGATGTTCCCAACGAGTTCAAGTATCTCGCTAAGTCCGGGTATTTCGAGATTGACGTATATGCGCCTGCGAGTGGTACGGGGATTGAATACAACGGCTCGGACCATCTTGATAAACAGCGCAGCGCGTCGGATGCGGAGCGTATGACCGTGCTGAGCGCGCTGGGCTTTAGGATGATCGTCCTCACCGGGACTCAGTTTGCCCATCAGCTGCAATTGCACCGGACGATGAATGCCATCGCGCTCGCTATGGGTCTCAAATGCGACCGAAGCGAGGTGTTTCAGAAACGGCAGAATGACCTGCGGGAATTCGTGATTCGGCACTGGAATGGCGGCCTCTAGGGGCGTCTAGCTCGTCTTTCGAGCTCTGCGAACACCTAAACCGTCCCAACATTTGACGTTTTTTGCCAATATCGGGAAAAACATCGAATGTTGGGACGGTTTGAATGCTGAAGATGGGCTCGGGAAGCCCTTCTTGCTCGAATGGCCTGTCCTGTCGTACGCGTGTCGGCACGATTCTCTTGTGGGGTATTATGTTTCCCGAAGAATAAATTGCTGCGCGAGGGGAGGGCTGCGTGGACGGGCGCGTGCAACATGATGGTTTTGGCCGCGATATCAACTACCTGCGCATTGCCGTAACTGACAAATGCAATTTCCGTTGCATTTACTGCATGCCCGCCGACGGCGTGGCCCCGCGTGCGCACGATGAACTCCTCAGTGCCGAGGAAATTGCCCGCTTTGTGCGCCTGGTGGCGGGGGAGGGCATCCGCCGCGTGCGCCTGACGGGTGGCGAGCCGCTGGTCAGCCGCCGCATCATCCCGCTCATCCGCGACATTCGCGCGATTCCGCAGATCCAGGACATCTCGCTTACCACCAACGGCGCCCTGTTGCCCCAACTGGCACCACAGCTCAAAGATGCGGGGCTCGATCGCGTTAACATTTCGCTCGACACCCTCGACCCCGCGATGTTTGGCAAGATTACGCGCCTGGGTCGGCTCGAGCAAACCATGGCCGGCATCGATGCGGCGCTGGCCTGGGGCTTTGAGCCAGTTAAGCTTAACTGCGTGGTCGTGCGTCGACTCAACCAGGACGTGGCGGCCCTTGCGCGCCTGACTGTCGACCGTCCCATTCACCTGCGGTTTATAGAGTACATGCCCATCGGCGACGAGCGCACGAGCTCGCATTGCGCCGTGGATCCGCATACGCCTGCGCTCAATCCCGAGCTGTGGGACGCGAGCGACACCATTCCGAGCGATGAGCTGCGGGCGCGCATCGATGCCGCGGCGACGGCGGCGGGTCTGGGTGAGCTCGAGCCGCTCGACATGAGCGACACCCCCGCCGGTGCCGGTCCCGCGCGCTACTGGCGCTTTCCGGGCGCGGCGGGCACGGTCGGTTTCATTAGCGCCATGTCCAACCATTTTTGCGCGAGCTGCAACCGTTTGCGCCTGACGGCGGACGGCAGTGTGCGCCCCTGCCTGTTCAGCGATGCCGAGTATTCGGTGCGTGAGGCGCTGCACCGTGGTGATGATATGCAGGTACTTTCGATTTGGCGCGATGCCGTGGCCCACAAACCGCAGGAACACGCGATAATTGAGGGCACGCAACGATTTATGTCCCAAATCGGAGGATGATCATATGGCCAAGAGCAGGTACGCCGATGCCACCAAGGCCGCTCGCAGGGCCGCGATGTCTGCCCATAAAGTCACGGCTGCCAACAAAGGCGCCGCCGTCGCAGCCGCGCAGCCGTCTGCCAACGCTGTCGCCGAGCCCGCCCGCGACGCCCGTCGCGACGAGCTGACGCACGTGGACGCCAAGGGCGAGGTACGCATGGTCGACGTGTCCGACAAGGCCGAGACGCACCGCATCGCCATCGCCGAGGGCACCATCCTCATGCACCCCGAGACGCAGACCATGGTGCTGCAGGACCGCGCCAAAAAGGGCGACGTGCTTGCCTGCGCTCGCGTGGCGGGCATCATGGCTATCAAGCGCACGAGCGACATCATTCCCATGTGCCATCCGTTGCTCATTACCAAGAGCAAGTGCGACATTGCGCCCATCGCTGCGGCGGGGACGCCGGCCGAGGACGTGCCCGAGGGCTGGGCGCAGGCGCGCGCGGACGGACAGGTCGGCTTTCACGTACTGGTTACGGCCGGCGTGACGGGCAAGACGGGCATTGAGATGGAGGCCCTGACCGGCGCGAGTGCCGCGTGCCTGACCATCTATGACATGTGCAAGGCGGTCGATCGCGGCATGGAGATCGTCGACGTGCGCCTGCTGCACAAGGAGGGCGGCCGCTCGGGTGTGTGGGATCGTGCAGAGCGCCAGGCCGCTGCTGTTGGGGCCGTGGCCGCTGACGGTGCCGCGCCCGCGAGCGCACCCGTCGCCGTTGCGCCCGCAGCTCCGGCGCCGGCCGTCCCCGCGATCGCGTTTATCGGCTACCAAAACTCGGGCAAGACCACGCTCGTCGAGAAGGTCATCGCCGAGCTCACCCGCCGCGGCCTGCGCGTGGGTTCGCTCAAGCATCATGGGCACCACGGCTTTGATATCGACGTGCCCGCTAAGGATACGTGGCGCCATCACCAGGCCGGATCCAAGCACGTGGGCCTTATCTGCGCCACGCGCTGGGCGGAGTACGCCGACACGCGCGAGGAGGACGAGATGCCCGCGCGTGAGCTGCTGTCGCGCTACAACGATGTCGACGTGGTGATCATCGAGGGCTACAAGACCGAGGGCTTCGACAATATCGTGGTCGCGCGCTCCGGTGTCGACCGTCTGCGCGGCAAGAGCTCGCTCGACCTAGTCGATGGCCACACGCTGGCCCTTGCCTGCAACGAGGCCCTGGCGCGTCAGGCCTTCGATGCCGGTTTTGCGACCCGAGCCATCAACATCAACGACGCCCGAGCCATCTGTGATTTGATTCAAGATCATCTCGCCTAAAACCTGCCAAAAAGGGACAGGTTTATTTTGGCAGGTTTTATCTGGGCAAACGTCACTTCCACCACAAAGGGGCCAGGCACCTTTGTGGTGGTTTTTGCTTTGGTAGATTTTTGGGACATGCCTTAAAATCTACCAAGTAGTTCATCCGGGCGAAGACGGAGAGAAGGGGCCCGATGCGTCCTTAACGTGGCATGCGAAAAGATTGAGTCGATGGTCGGCGGTCAATGCCCGCGGCCCGTATTCGTATGCAACAAGGAGCGCCCATGTCCCTATCTCTAATCTCAAAATCTCACTCG
This sequence comes from Collinsella aerofaciens, assembly GCF_015546965.1. Taxonomy (GTDB): domain Bacteria; phylum Actinomycetota; class Coriobacteriia; order Coriobacteriales; family Coriobacteriaceae; genus Collinsella; species Collinsella aerofaciens_X. The sequence continues at coordinate 108,404 of NZ_JADMUF010000004.1, read as the reverse complement.
TCGTTGTCTGCTCAGGCCAAGCGCCTGGTGGCAATGCGGTTTCTCATCTATACCGGCTTCCAAACCAGCTACTTTATCGGCGTTATCGGAACGCTCACCTATGCGGACGGCGCTTCGGTCGTCGCGACGTCGCTGGCCGTCCTGTTTATGAACGTCTTCGTGATCCTGGGGTCCTTTGCGGGCGGTGCAGCGCTCGACGCCTGGGGGCCTCGCCACCATTTTCTGTTGAGCATCGTCGGCACGCTGGCAACGGGTGCGGCGATCATCGCCTTTGGCGACGCGACCGGGATCGTCCTTGCCGGCGCGGCGCTCTTAGGTTTTGTGATGGGATTTGCCCAGCCCATCGCCACGTCCTATCCTGCCTACCTCACCGACGACCCCGTCGAGCTCAAAGACATCAACTCCACCATCACCATGTTCTCCAACGTGAGCATCATCGTCGGCCCCACGCTGGGCGGCTTTGTTGCGGCGGCTTCATCGTCGCGCGCGGTGTTCGTGCTCATGATGCTGTTCACCCTGCTTGCGCTCATTGCCGGCTGGGGATTTAAGTCGCAGGAAGGTCGCGTCGCCGGACAGGAGAACGTCGATTCGGCGGAGGAAGGGGAGCGCGCAAGCCAAGCCAACCGCTCCAACTCCAGCACGTCCGCCCGCGCCACCTTCGCGACCAGCATCAAGACGGTCTTCACCAACAGCGTCCTCGCCCTGCTCTTCTGCATCATCTTTCTTTCGAACTTTGGCTACGGCGCCTTCGATCCGCTGGAGTCGTTCTTCTATCGCGACGTCCTGCACGTCGGAGTCGAGTGGATGGGCTGGCTTTCTTCGGCCAGCGGTGTGGGCGCGGTGTTGGGCGCCGTGGTGGCGCTCCGCATGCCGCCGCGCTTCGTCAGCCTCAAAACACTGCTCGTGGCACTCATGTCCGTGGGCCTGGGAAGCCTGCTTTACGTGGGCACGCCGTACGTGGTCGTGGCCCTTGTCGGCCAGATCGCCCTGGGCGTGGCCTGGGGCGTCGTCAACCCGCTCCACAACACCATCGTGCAAACGACGGCGCCGCTCGGGCAGGTCGGTCGCGTCAACTCGGTCATGGGCTTTGGCAACATGTTCGCCGGCGTGGCCCCGCTGGCGATTGCCCCGTGGCTGGCGTCGACATTTGGCGTGCAGCAGACGCTCGTTGGTGCGGGCATAGTCGTAACGGCAGTCCCCGCGGCGCTGCTGCTGTTTGGACACAAACATTTTGATCGTGCTGCAGAACGGTAAGAAACCATCATAACATTCGATGTGGATCGCTAGCACCAAAACCACCACAAAGGGGACAGGCACCTTTGTGGTGGTTTTTGCTCTAGCTGGCTTTGGCCGAACTTTGACATACCATGTTGCACGCGCGAATGCGCATCCAACACCGCCACACTACCCAGAAAGGCCCCCATGGACGCCACCTTCAGCCACATTAAAGCCGTACTCTGCGATATCGACGGTACGCTGCTCACGAGCCAGCACACGGTGTCCCCGCGCACTGTGGCGGCGATCCGCGCCCTGCGCAAGCGCGGCGTACTCTTTGGCCTGTGCACCGGGCGCGACGCCCGCGCGACCGAGGCCATGTACGAGCTCTGGGGTATCGAAGGCCTGGTGGACGTGCTAGTGGGCTGCGGTGGTGCCGAGGTCATCGACCGCGCGCACGACATCAACGAGCTAAGCTATCCGCTGCCGGGCGAGACCATCGCGCGCATCTGCAAACACATGGCGGACCTTCCGGCAACGCCCGTCTGCCCCCGAGACGGCGTGTTCTACGTGCCCGAGAGCAACGCGTGCGTCGAGCATCTGTCGCGCGTCGACGGCGTGCCCTACCAGGTGGTCGATTTTGCTGAGTTTTTGCGCGAGCCGCAGCCCAAGGTGATGTTTACCATGGCGCCCGAGGTAATGCCGCGGGTGATTGAGCGGGCGTCGACGTTTGTCGATGACACTGTTAAGGCGGCGGCTCTGCAAACCACGCAGCGGCTCTACGAGTTCATGGATCCGCGCGTGTCCAAGACACGCGGCCTTGTGCGCGTGGCGGAGCTCAATGGCATGGAGCTCCAGAACATCTGCGTGTTTGGCGATGCCGATAACGACACCTGCATGGTGGCTGACGCCGGCGTGGGCGTGGCCATGGCAAACGGCAGCGATGCCACCCGCGCCGCTGCGGACTATGTAACCGCCAGCAACGACGAAGACGGCATCGCGATCTTTATCGAGGAGCATCTGCTGTAGCGCCGGGGGAGAATCACCGCAAAGGGGACAGGCTCCTTTGCGGTGGTCTCAGGCGATTTGGGCGAATTGATGCCTAAAATCTGCGCGAAAACCCAAATAACGTTGTCTGAACATTATGCTTCTAACTACCGATGGGTTAAAGATATTCCCATCAATTTAGTAGTCTATTCCTCCCGGTTAATGACCTACCGCTCACGGTCGATTTTCGACCGTTCACAGGATGTTTGCTCTTGAGCAAAATGTTGTGCAAATAAATCTAATGCCATTAAAAAATAATAGGCAACTAAATTACCAGCAGAAACAAAAAATAGATAGCGAATAAACGAAGGTAAATCCGAGCAAATGTCAAGAGAATTGAGAATTCGCTACAAAACTATCGGTATTTTTGCTTAGATGTTCAAACAATTGCTACAATATGGATTACTAAGCGTGCGCAATTACAGATTGCGCAGATACGTTTGATAGTGAAAGAGCAAGATCGCGGTCTCTTGGGGAGGAGACATCGATGAAAGCGAATTCAGAAAAAACTAAGCAGAGTAATAAAGCGACGCGCCGTGTACTGGCAGGCGTTTTGTGCGGAGCCTCCGTTTTGAGCCTGGTACTGTCGCTCGTCATGCCCCCGATCTCCCAGGCCATCGCCAACGATGCCCAGACGGCTCCTACCGAGGAAACTGTAATGGGGGGGTTCCTCAAGTGAGTCTACTGATGTAGACAACACCACCAACGGGGATACCGAAAACCAGAATAGCGACGACGCCGAGGGCGACGAGACTGGCGACGATGCCCGACTTGAGGGACAGTCCGAGGAAGAACAGCAGAACGAGGACACAACGACTTCGGATGGTGAAGCCGTTGCTGCGGTTGCGGAAAACGAGCAAACTAAAGCGGCTGCTTGGGAAATAACTAGCACAGAAGAACTTCGCAGTAAACTTGAGGGTGTTCAGGAGGGTAAGTCCGCCAGTTTCATGCTGATGCAGAACATCGAGTACAACGGCGAGATTTTTCTCAGGAATAGCGGAAGCAATATCACCCTTAATCTTAATGGCTTCAAAATAAAGCACTCGGGCGAAAACCAGAACAAGCCGCTTTTCAGTGTGAGTAATGGTGCCGAGTTTACAATTACGGATAATCCTAATCAGGCTGGTGATGGGCCCTTACCAAGCGTGGTGCTGGATGATCAAGGCCAGAAGTTCACTCCCGATTATTATGGCAAAAATGGCAAGGTCGGCTATGACAACGACATCCCGAACAAGCTCACCTATTGCGTAACCACGTCGTCCGTTAACGGTACGGGTACGGGCACGACGGAAACGCTTAAAACATATGAGGTCAACATCAAGGGTGCAATTGTCTCAACTGCGCCCAAGGATTCCGCATTGAAGCTCATTAACGTCTATGAGGGCGGCAAGTTTAACCTTCAGGGCGGTACGCTTACGCAGAAAGAGGGCTGCAATGTCGGCAGTCTCATCTATGCCGAGAACGGCTCGACCGTCAATATGAGCGGTGGCTACGTTTGCGGTGCTTCCTCTAAGAGCCAAGGCGCGGGCATTATGGTTAATGCGAATGGCAATGCTTCGACCCTTAATCTGACCGGTGGTGTTATCGCTGCAAACTACGCCCCCCAGGGCGCCGGCGTGTACTCGGCTTACTCGAACGTTTCTATTTCTGAAAACGCTGTCATTTCGGGCAACGCGACATTCAATGGGGCAAACGATCAGGCTGGCTATGGCGGCGGTATTATGGCCGTAGGCGGAAGCGTTGCTGTTTCCGGCGGTTACATCACGAATAATAGAATGGCTAAATTCTGCGGCGAAGATGGCAGCGGTAACCACGGTGGCGCTGGGCTTGCTGCCAATAACGGCGCCCATGTCACCATTTCCGGTGGCCAGATTACTGGCAACTATTCCGAGGAAGCTGGCGGTGGCGTTTACGTTACCGATGTTGGTCGACAAGACTGGTCTCGCAAGGATACGGCTTGGCTCAACATTACGGGAGGAACAATTGCCTCTAATGTGAGCTTCCGATCTGAGGGCGCTGGTATCCGCGTTGGCCAGATGGTCGACGCGATGATTAACGGCACTGAAAACAATAAAGTCTATATCACTAACAATCACTGCATGTCTCGCTTTGACTGGGGTGGCGGCGGCATCTTTGTTCAGGGAAACTCAAATCAAGGCAAGGAATATACTGCTGGTAGGCTATTCATATATAACTCGTACATTAGCGCCAATACAGCTGGCGGCTACGGCGGTGGCGTTGCAGTCTGCCCCACGGGCAAGACGTTGGTAACGAACACTGAGGGCACGGCAATCTTTGACAATTCGTCTGCTGGCGCTGAGCATGACGAAGTTCATTTTGAAAAAGGAAATGCTTACGACAAAGAGAAGAATACCGGCAATGACCTTAAACCCCATCTTTCAGGTGGTGGTAGTGGTAAGAATCAAGATAAAGATGCATACAACTCGAAGGTGTTTCGCGAGAACGGTCATGCCGATTTCTTCCTTGCGGCAGCGGCTGGCCATCAGGAACCGCTTGCGGCGGTAATCGGCAAGATGCTCGGCGACGGAGACGCCAAGTATTCGGGAAGCAAAGAACGCAGTGATAACAAAGAACTCAGTGATAACGACGAACTCTATGAGGCTATCAAGATCCCTGCCAATGGCGGCGTGAAGATTTATCGGAGCGTCGGTCTGACTTCGGCTGTCCAAGTTGGAAGTGATGAAGCGAATAATGCGCAGAAAGCTGCCAGAACTTTCATCACGGGCAACTATTCCTGGGACCATGGTGGCGGCATCATGTCGAATGGCGACTTGTACCTAGGCGTGCCTGCGGATACGTACGTCTACCCGAGCCTTAAGCTGAAGGCGACCAAGAAGTTGACCGGCCGTGAGCTTAAGGCTGGGGATTTCACCTTTACGGTCTACCGCAAGGATTCGAGTGATCCTATCGCTCGCGGGGTATTCACTCCTGACGCTTGCACCGAGGTTGGAACTGCGAGTAATGATGCAAGTGGCATCATCAAGTTTGACCTTGGTGAGCAGTTCACAGCGAACGGTACGACTGGCACGATTACATACTATTTGGTTGAAAATGTTGGCACTGATTCCGACATCACGTACGACCCGGCCGTGTACGAGATTACGGTTGAACTCGCAGAAGGCAAGCCAGATGTGCTCATGTCTGTTCCGATTCAGGATAATGCGACCGAGACCAAACAGCTTACAGTCCATAACTACACGATCAAGGGCATGACTGTAACCAAGCACTCCGGTGATTTAACTAGCAATCCGCGTCCTGTGCGGGCAGATTCTGACGGCTATTATTATGTGGTCGCTGGCTCCAATGAGGAAAAGACCTTCACCAACGTGTACACTCCGTACGAATCTACCGGCTCTTGGACTCCTAAGGCGACTAAGGTCGTTAAGGGTGGCGAGATGAAGGAGTTTACGCTCGAGTTTGCGGATAACGAGAAGTTTGAAGACGCCAAGACGGTGAAGACAACGGCCGACGGTACCAATAACCCCCAGACTCTGAGTTTTGTCGATAAAATCACGTACAAACTTAATGACCTCAACAAGGGCAAGGACCCTACTGGTCGTGGCGCTTCTAAGACCTTCACCTATTACGTTCGCGAACAGCAGCCGACCACACCGTTCACGAACTACAAATACGACAAGTCGGTCTACAAGATCACGGTCACGGCAACTGATCAGTCTGATAAGACGATCAAGTGCGATGTGACCTACACCAAGATCGTCAATGCCGATGACAAGGATATCCCCGAGAATGAGCAAAAGCAGGTCACCTACGTTCCAGCTAAGGACGAAGCCACTGGTAAGAACCAGAGCGTTCCGGTCTTCACCAACACCTACTCCACCTCTTTGCCCCTTTCTGGTATGTCGGGCGTCACTCTGACGTACCTTGCCGGTGCGGCGGTGCTTTGCGCTGCTGCGGCCTGGATGCACATTCGTCGCAAGGCGAATGCGAAGGGAGGTGAGCGTCGTGAATAAGAAGTTTAGCTCCTTCCCGATCTTGTTTGCGCTGCTCGCCCTCTTGATCGGCACCTGCGCGGTCGTGTTCCCCGCTTCCGCGCAGGCCGCGCCGACCTCGACCGGTTCCATTACGGTGAGCGGCACCGTGGCGAGCAGCTACGACGCCTACCAGATCTTTAGCGCCAATGTCGTCGACGGTGACAACGACGCCAAGATCGCCACCGACCTCGCTTGGGCAAGCGACGCCGTCCTGCCTGTGCTGCACAGCGCGGGCATGCCCAATTCCAAGACCACCGCGCAGGAAGCTGCCGAGTGGCTCAACGCCGATTCCCACCTTACGAGCGCGCTGAGCGCACAGCTCGCTCGTTCCCTCCAGAGCTCTGGCGCCAGGCCTGCGACCCTTAACGCGGGCACGACGGCCGAGCTGCCCTGTGGCTACTGGCTCATCGTCGCCGACGACGACGCCATTTCCCAGAACGAAGCCGGCACCGCGCCGATCATGGCGCTGGTTGGCGGCAGCGCCGTCACCGTCAAGCCCAAGGCCGCGACCCCCAAGGTCGCCAAGCACGTGCTGGAGGACAGCACCGCCGCATGGCAGAAGGCCGCCGACGCCACGGTCGCCGACGACCTGTACTGGCGCCTCTCCGCCACGGTCCCGGCGGGTCTTACCGCCTACGACACCTATACGGTGCAGTTCGTCGACACCATGAGCGCGGGGCTCGACCCCTCCAAGGTGGCCGCGAGCATGCGCGTGTACGTGGCGGCGGGCGCGGACGGCGGCTTCGACGTCGTGTCGGCCGACAAGGACGGCCGCGCCGGCACCGAACCCGCGAAGGGTTGGACCGACATCACGGCTCAGTGCGCCACCAAGGTAGCGGCCGACGGCAAGACCTTCACCGTGCGCACCGGTGACCTCATCGCCGCGCTCGGCGGGGCCGACGCCCTTGCCGCGGGCGCCCGCGTGGTCGCCGTGTACAACGCGCCGCTCAACAGCGCGTGCAACCACGGCATCGCGAAGGGCAACCCCAACGAGGTCTACCTGCGCTACCCGCGCTCTCCCTTTGCCGACCAGTCCGGCGAGGCCGGCTTTACCCGCACGCCGAGCGACGATGCGTGCGCCTACACCTGGGATCTCGCGCTCACCAAGCGCGGCAGCGACGGCGACAAGCCGCTTGCCGGGGCGGTCCTGAGCATCGCCGACGACCGCGGCCGCACGCTGGCGGCCGACGGCACGTGGGATGCGGAGGGCAAGGCCACCGTCACCACGGGCGAGGACGGCCGCGTGACCGTCTCGGGCGTGGACTCGGGCAAGCTGGAGGTCCGCGAGCTCAAGGCGCCCAAGGGCTACACCGCCTTTGAGGGAACGCGCTCCGTGACGGTCAAGGCCGAGGGCCTGGACGTCGATCAGGTGGCCGCCGCCAAGCCCAAGCTCACCATCACGGCCGAGTCGCCCCTGCGCGCCGACAGCGCGGACGGGTCGACGGGCAGCCTGGAGGCGTCGCTCATCAACACGCCCACCGGCACACCCCCTAGCATTACCACCGGAGGCTTTATGCCCTCGACTGGCGATATGGCAATGTACGCCGCGGCCGCCGCAGCGGTCGCCGGAGCCGCGCTCATCGTGGTCGCGCTCCTGGTCAAGCGGGGAGGTGGCAGCCATAAAGAGTAGCTGGCAGCCCCACAGAGAGCGGGGCGAGACGTAGCGAAGTAGATGCTAAGACACAGACAGATGATGACCGATCGAATGGAAATCAAAAGGAAAGCAGAGGAAAAGAAGATGAGCATGAGCAAGAACATCGCACGCCTGGCAGTAACCGCCGGCCTCACAGCAGCGCTGAGCTTCGGCGGCGTGATGGCCCCGGTGACCATGGCGTTCGCTGAGGGTACTACGACGCTTCCGAATAACAGCATCACCATCACGCAGAATAAGGACAACGCGGCCACCACTTTCAAGGCATACCAGATCTTTAAAGCCGATGTTGTGGATTCTACTGAGGCGGGGGCGACTGATAAGATCGTCTCCAACGTCAATTGGGCCGACGGCGTAGACGCTGACGCCCAGAAGGCCATTATCGAAGCCATTAATGACACTGCGTTGCAGGACGGTGCCAGTCCGGAGGATGTCGCCAACTGGTTGACCAAGAATGTGCAGGGTACCACCAAGACGACACGTGTCGACAAGGACAGCGTTCTCAATAAAATTGCCAAGGTTGTTAAGGACAAGGTCACGCCGACGGGCAATTCGTTTAGCGCGGGCACTGCTTTTAAGCCTATGAATGCTGACAATACTTCCAACACGGGCTATTACCTCTTCCTGACCGATGACACCGGCATTGGCCAGTTGACCGAGAACAAGAAGAACACTGGTACTTCTCCGATTTTTGCTGTTGTTGGCGGTAATCCCGTGGTCGTTGCCGAGAAGACCAGCATTCCTACCGTCAGCAAGCAGATCCTCGATGACACTAAGGACAAGACGGCCGATAGCGCTTCAACGGATGACTGGAAGAACATGGGCGATGCCTGGATTGGGCAGGTAATCGACTACAAGTTGACTGGTACTGTTGCGGACAATATTGCATCGTATGATACATATCAGTACGAATTCCAAGATACGCTGAGCAAAGGTCTGGATGTTGTGAAGGATGCCAATGACAACCCGTTGAATCTTAAGGTTTATATCGTTAAAAAAGACGACACTCATGCTGAGGTCAAGTATGATGCTAGCAAGGGCTATACGGCAACTGCGACCAAGGACAAGAATTCCAAGACAGAACTGCTCAAGGTCTCTTTTGCTGACCTTAAGGCCATCGAAGATACCAACGACGCTAGCATTGCAGCCGGTGACATTAAAAATGTCGTTGTGACCTATCAGGCTACACTCACCAGCGAGGCCGAGTACACGACTGCCGGTAACACCAATGAGGTCAAACTTGTCTATTCCAACGATCCTATGTCTAACGGCACCGGCACTTCCGAATCCAAGAAGGTCTCTGATTACGTCTTTGGCTTCGATGTCACTAAGATTGACCCGGAAAACCCCTCTGCGAACCTCCTTGCTGGCTTTACGGTCAAAATGATCAAGGAAGGGCCTAATAAAACCGTTGAAAAATGGTTGAAGCAAGATGGCAGCTTTAGCAACAACGCAAACGACGCCTATACGTTTGAAACCACGGGGGAGCACAACACGGTCTCTATTCCCGGGCTTGTTGCGGGCACATACCTGATTTCCGAGAGCAAGACGCCTGCGGGCTACAACACCATCGCCGACTTCGAAATCACGGTGACGCCTGAATTCAATGCAGACGGCACGCTTAAAAAGCTCAGCGTGACTCCTGTTTCCGATATGGTCACTGCCAAGATTGAAGATGGCACGACCACGACCATGATTCCCGTCACCATCAAGAACAAGAAGGGCTCTGGCCTCCCGCTCACCGGTCTTAACGGTGTGACCTTCACTTGGATCGCTGGTGGCGCGGTGCTGTGCATTGGCGTGGCGCACCTCATCCGCAGCCGTAAGCAGGCCGAGGAGTCCGAGCAGGAGTAACGCTAGTTCACCCACCCCTTTGGCAGGTGGGATGTGATGGCCATGAGACTTGCGGACACTTTTCTCGTCCATCCACGTTCTTGCTTTGCCATTCTCTTTTCGGGGCAGACTCCGCGCTGGAGTCTGCCCCGTTCTTTTTGGACAACACAGACAGCCTCCACCGTCCGATGCGGACTCATCCGTCATCGCGTTTCTTGACTCGTATGAGGTTCGGTTTAAGGTCCGTAGGCGCACGCGCGGTGCGGACGGTAGAAGGCATTTGCGCCGCGCGTGCAAGATTAGAATGCCCGTGGTTCGGAGTCCGGGCATTTAACAACACCGGAAACTGGTCGCCCGCGCTTTCGAACGCTTACGCGGGGCGTCGTTTCCTGAAACGATTGTATCCCGGATCGCCCCGCCAATCCGGGCTGTTTTGAAAACGCAAATATGCCGGACAATGCGGTTGGGCTTCACTGTCCGAAGGATCGAGCGTATGACTATCGAACAAATGTTTGTCAAAATCGCGTATACCAGCTGTAAGTGCGAGTACTCGCGGTAAAATGGCTTTGCGACGCATTCCGTGCGCGGGCGGCCGACGACTCGATCGGAGGTCCCCAAATGCTGAAATTCCTTAACGTGCTCGCCGCCCTTGCGGCGGTGGGCTCGTTCGTCATCGCGTTTTTTGACTCGTATGAGGTTCGGTTTAAGGTCCGTAGGCGCACGCGCGGTGCGGACGGTAGAAGGCATTTGCGCCACAACAAGCGCAAATAAGAATGCCCGGGGTTAGAGGCCCGGGCATTTAACAAAAGCTGAAAACTAGGCCGCCCGCGCTCTCAACACTTACGCGGGGTGCGTCGTTTTCTATAGACATTGTATCCCGAATCGCTCAGTTGATTCGAGATATTTTGAAAACTCAAATATGAGTCTATGCCCGACCGGATAATGCAGTCTGGCAGTGTTATCCGGTTTAGAAGCCTGTTAATCGGCTATTATTTGTTTAGACAACCTGAGCTATAGAGGAGTGACCGGCGATGGTGCAGGGCGCCAAACATATGAAGAGCAATAACGCCGCGGACAACGGTGGCTCAAGCCCTCAACCCAAACCTCAAACAAAGCCCAAGCGCCGCCGCAAGCGACTGCCGCGCTGGGCCGATCGGCTCATCACCATCGTCATCATCCTTATTGGCGTGGGCCTTATGACCTGGCCGTGGATCTTGGACCGGCTCGAGGCCTCGGGCGTGTTCAACCAGATCAGCACGGTGTCCAGCACCGTGGACGCGCTGTCTGCCGAGGAGCGCGAGCGCATCCTGCTCCAGGCGCGCTCCTTTAACGAGCAGCTGGCGGGCGAGGCCACCGAGCTTCCCGCCGACCAGATCGAGCCCTACGCCCAGCAGCTCATCTTTGACCGCGACCCCATGATGAGCTGGGTCGAGATCCCCTCCATCGACGTGAGCATGCCTATCTACCACGGCACGAGCGAGGAAGTCCTCATGGCGGGCGTCGGCCACCTGGAGGGCACGAGCCTGCCGGTGGGCGGCACCTCGACGCATTGCGTGCTCACCGCGCACTCGGGTATGCGCAACCTGAGCATGTTCGACGACATTCACTCGCTGGAGCCCGGCGACCTGGTGCTGCTGCACACCATGAACAAGACGCTTGCCTACAAGATGGTGGACTCCGAGGTGGTGCTGCCCGAGGAAATGGAGTCGCTGACCATCGAGCCCGGCGCCGACAAGGTGACGCTCGTCACCTGCACGCCCTACGGCGTAAACGACCATCGCCTGCTGGTGCATTGCGTGCGCACCAAGTACAACAAGAAGGACGTCGACAAGCAAAAGTCGCTGGCCGGCCGCCACTGGGGCAAGCGCGAGTTTGCCGTGCTCATCGTGGTCGTAGCCATTGTGCTGTTGCTGCTGGACATCGTGATCCACGCGATCCGCAAGCGTCGCAAGGCCAAGGCCTCGGCATAGGACATCGTTCAGAACCACCACAATGGGGACAGGCGCCTTTGTGGTGGTCGGGGGCTTCTAAACCATCACAACATTCGATGAAAATCGCGATTTTGGCGAAAAGCGTCGAATGTTGTGATGGTTTTCGTTGTGGGCGGGATGCTTTTCGCTGTGGACAGGACGGTTTTCGCTATGGACGGTGCGATTTCGCAGCAGAACCGCCAGCTCGTTGCCTGCCAGCCCGCCGCCCTCGTTACGTTTTCGCTGCATTTGGGTAAAGCACCTGCTCCAAGCGCCGTTGGCTTGTATACTAGAGCGGTTTATCTGTTATGCGGAAGGGAGCGCCTATGGCACTCAGCGAGAAAGACGTGCTCGGCATCGCCGAGTACGCAAAGATCGCACTGACCGATGACGAGCTCACCCAGATGACGTCCTACATGAACGACGCCGTCCAGATGCTCGAGCCCGTCTTGCAATATGACCTGCCCGACGTGGAGCCCACGTTCCATCCCATCGGAAGCCTGTCCAACGTGATGGGCGACGACCTGCGCGAGCCCGAGCGCGACCTGCCGCTCGACGTTGCACTGGAAAACGCGGGTAGCGCGCGCGACCGCTACTTCCGCGTGCCGTCCATTTTGGGAGAGGGGGAGAGCGAGTAATGGCGCAAAGCTTCGATTCCCTTACCGCCGCCCAGATCGCCGCAGGCGTTGCCGCCGGCGACTTTACCGCTACCGAGGTGGCCCAGGCCTCCCTTGCCGCCATCGAGGCGCGCGAGGGTGGGGTCCAGGCATTCCTGCAGGTGTCGCCCGAGCTCGCGCTCGAGGCAGCCGCGCGCGTGGATGCCGACCGTGCCGCCGGCAAGCCACTGCCCCCGCTCGCGGGCGTGCCGCTGGCTATTAAGGACAACATGAACCTCGTGGGCACGCGCACCACCTGTGCCTCCCGCATGCTGGAGGACTACCAGAGCGTCTACACCGCCACCTGCGTCCAGCGTATGCTCGACGCCGGCTGCCTGCCCATGGGCAAGGCCAATATGGACGAGTTCGCCTTTGGCAGCTCTACCGAAAGCTCGGCCTTCCACCGCACCAACAACCCCTGGGATACCGAGCGCGTGCCCGGCGGCTCCTCGGGCGGCTCCGCTGCCGCCGTTGCCGCGGGCGAGGTCGCGCTTTCGCTGGGCTCGGACACCGGCGGCTCCATTCGCCAACCGGCATCGCTGTGCGGCGTGGTGGGCTTTAAGCCCACGTATGGCGCCGTGAGCCGTTACGGCGTGGTTGCCTTTGGCTCGTCGCTCGACCAGGTGGGACCCTTTGGCCGCACGGTCGAGGATGTCGCGCTGGCCATGAATGCGCTTACCGGCGCGGGCCACGATCCGTACGACTGCACCAGCCAGGATTGCGCCGTCGACTTTACCGAGCATCTCAACGACAGCATCGAGGGTAAGCGCGTGGGCATTATCCCTGCGTTTATGGAGGCCGAGGGCCTGACGCCCGAGGTCAAGGCCGCTGTTCAGCGCGCCGCCCAGGAGCTGCAGAACCAGGGCGCTGAGCTGGTCGAGGTCGACCTGCCGCACCTGGACGCCGCCATCGCCGCCTACTACGTCATCGGCCCGGCCGAGGCGTTCTCCAACCTGGCCCGCTTCGACGGCATTCGCTACGGCTACCAGGAGAAAGGCTGCGCCAACCTGTCCGACCAGAGCTCGCTGTCGCGCGCCCACGGCTTTGGCGCCGAGGCCAAGCGCCGTCAGATGCTCGGCGCCTACCTGCTGAGCTCGGGCGTGTACGACAAGTATTACTACGCTGCGCAAAAGGCCCGCACGCTCATCACGCAGGACTACGACGCCGCGTATGCCAAGGTGGACACCATCCTCATGCCCGCCTCGCCGCGCACGGCCTTTAAGTTTGGCGAGATCAGCGACCCCACGCAGATGTACCTCTCCGACCTGTACACCATCTCGCTCAACATCTGCGGCAACGGTGGTATCTCGGTGCCGCTGGGCCTGGGCGAGGATACTCAGCTGCCCGTTTCTGCCCAGCTGGTGGGACCTGCCTTTAAGGACCGTCAGCTGCTCACGTTTGCCCGCGCCCTGGAGCGCGGCTTTGCCGATGCCGCCACGGGTGCGCCCGCGCTTTCCGTCGCGCCCGATTTTGCCGGGAAGGGAGGCGAGCTGTAATGAAGGAGCTTTCCGAGGTCCTGCAGGATTGGGAGGCCGTGATCGGCCTGGAGATCCATACCGAGCTCACCGCACTCGACACCAAGATGTTCTGCAACTGCAAGCTCAGCCACGATGACGAGCCCAACGCCAACGTGTGCCCGGTGTGCTTGGGCCTGCCCGGCGCCCTGCCGGTGCCCAACAAGCGCGCCATCGAGAGCATCGTCAAGGCCGGTCTCGCCACCAACTGCGAGATCCAGCGCCACTCGATGTTCTACCGCAAGCACTACTTCTATCCCGATATGGCCAAGAACTTCCAGACCACGCAGGGTCCGGTCGCCTTTGCCATGTACGGTCACCTGGACCTGGACGTGACCGGTCGCGGTGCCGCCGAGCGCCCCGACTGCGCCTTTGGCGAGGCCGAGGCCCAGAGCCTGGCGAGCGCCTCGGCCAACGCCGAGGGTCTGTCCACGTCCATGACGTCGACCATGCGCGAGGGTAACCAGCGCGCCGGTCACCTGGCCAGCTATGATGCGTCCAACTTGCAGATGCCTGAGCGTCGCGAGGACGGTTCCTACACGGTGCCCATCCGCATTCTGCGCATCCACATGGAGGAGGACGCCGCCAAGATGGTCCATGTGGGCGGTGCCGAGGGCCGCATTACCGCCGCGGCCGAGTCGCTCGTCGACTACAACCGCTGCGGCACGCCGCTGATTGAGCTCGTCACCGAGCCCGATCTGCGCACGCCCGAGGAAGCGCGTCTGTTTATGGAGAAGCTCCGTCGCATCTTTGTGACGCTGGGCATTTCCGATTGCTCCATGGAGAAGGGTTCCATGCGCTGCGACGGCAACGTGTCGCTGCGCCGCCGCGGCGAGACCAAGCTGGGTACCAAGACCGAGCTCAAGAACCTCAACTCGTTTAAGAGCCTGCACGATGGCCTTGCCTACGAGATCTGCCGTCAGGCCGAGGTGCTCGAGGAGGGCGGCATCATCTACCAGGAGACCCGCCACTGGGAGCCCAGTCGTAAGCGTACCGTGGTCATGCGTGTGAAGGAAACGGCCGACGACTATCGCCTGTTCCCCGATCCCGACCTGGCGCCGTTTGATCTGGATGACGAGTTCATCGACCGCTGCCGTGGCGAGATCCCTGAGCTGCCCGATGCCAAGCGCGTCCGTTTTGAAGCCGACTTTGGCATTAAGACGGCCGACGCCGAGCAGATTGCCGGCGACCCCGAGTTTGCCGAGTTCTTTGAGGCGGCCGCTGCCGGCATGGCCGGCAAGGAGGCCCAGACGGTCGCAAACCTGCTGGTGAACGAGATGATCGCCTACCTTAAGGGCGCGGGTGTGTCGCTCACCGAGTCCGGCATCGCGCCGGCTCAGGTGGCAGCCCTTGCCAAGCTGCTGGCGACCGATGCCATCAGCTCCAACCAGGCGCACGAGGTCTTTGAGGCCATGGCCCAGACCGGTGATGACCCCAATAAGATCGTCGACGAGCGCGGCATGCGTCAGGTGAGCGACGCCGG
Organism: Collinsella aerofaciens; assembly: GCF_015546965.1. Lineage (GTDB taxonomy): Bacteria > Actinomycetota > Coriobacteriia > Coriobacteriales > Coriobacteriaceae > Collinsella > Collinsella aerofaciens_X. The sequence goes on along the minus strand of NZ_JADMUF010000004.1, from coordinate 93,022 downwards.
CGCGCTGCAGCCGATTGTGGACGAGGTGCTGGCAAACTGTGCCGAGCAGGCGCAGCAGTATCGTGACGGCAACCAGAAGGTCATCGGCTTTTTGGTGGGCCAGTGCATGAAGGCGAGCCGCGGCAAGGGCAACCCGAAGCTCTTCAACGAGTTGCTGAGAACGTCGCTCTCGTAAGCGGGAACCCGGGAGCCCCGGCAGGGCGGGTGCTTCCTCAAAATTTCGAACAGTCCTGCGCAAGACGAAGGCCACATTAAGTGGCCTTCTTTGCGTGCGGAACTCATTTTGAGCAAGCACCCGCCCTGCCGGGGCTCCCGGGTTCCGTGACGACTCGGCCGTTCGGGTCAGGCGGGCTGATAGGAAAGATGGTGGCGGAGGCGCAAAATGCGCCTCCGCCTTTTCAATGTGATGAAAGTGTGGCGAAATGAGCTTAAAACTTCTGTAAATGTGATAAATGTCACGTTTTACCTAGGGTAAAATGTGGGAAATATCACGTTTACGGAAGTTTCTTTGCGGGAGGTTCGGCCATGCAGCGAGATATCATTGCCAAGCTTAACGCTTGGAAAGCGTCAGAATATCGTAAGCCGCTTATCCTTAAGGGGGCGCGCCAGGTTGGAAAGACGTGGGCGCTTAAGGAGTTCGGCCGAACCTCGTACCGCAATTTTGTGTATCTGACGCTCGAGGAGCCGTCACCTGGGGTACAGAGCGAGTACGCTCAGTTTTTCGAAGGTACGCGCGATCCTCGACGGATCATCTCAAATCTTTCCCTGGCACTTGGACAGCCTATCGAACCCGGCGAGACGCTGCTTATTATTGATGAGATCCAGGATTGTCCTCCTGCAGTCGGCGCCCTTAAATACTTCTGTGACGAGGCCCCCGAGTATCACGTCGCATGCGCAGGGTCTTTGTTGGGCGTTCGCTTGTCCCGTGAGACCAGCGCTTTTCCGGTGGGAAAGGTCGAGTTCATGGAGATGCGCCCCATGAGCTTTTCCGAGTTTCTGAAAGCCGAGGGCGCTGCAAACTACGACGAATACCTTGGCGGCCTTGATCAGATCGAGACAGTGCCCGATTTCTTCCATGTCCGTCTCGTCGAGCATCTTCGTCGTTATTTTGCATGCGGCGGCATGCCAGAGGCTCTTGGCCGGTGGGTGGAGACGGGCGATATCGTTCAGGTCGATAAGGTGTTGTCTGATCTCTTGGATTCCTACGAGCGCGATTTTGCCAAGCATGGTGGCCGTGCGCAGTTCGCCAAGCTTTCGCAAATATGGAACTCGATTCCAGCTCAGTTGGCGCGCGAGAACAAAAAGTTCGTTTGGGGTGCGGTGCGCGAGGGGGCTCGTGCTCGAGAATACGAGGATGCTCTGGAATGGCTTGCCGATGCTGGGCTCATCACGGCGGTTCGCCTTAATGCTGCCGGTGGTGTGCCGCTCTCTGCGTACGATGACCTCAAGGCATTTAAAGTCTACTGTCTTGATGTCGGCTTGCTGCGCCGCATGGCAAGGCTGGATGCGTCCGCTTTTGCCATCTCGGATGCGCTATTTTCGGAGTTCAAAGGTTCGTTCGCCGAGAACTATGTGCTTCAGGCATTACTTTCACAGTTAGATGCTGCTCCGCGTTATTGGACAAACGAGAAGCCGAAGCACGAAGTCGATTTTTTGATTCAAGTCGGAAACGAAATCGTTCCCGTCGAGGTCAAATCGGGAGAGGTCGTTCATTCCAAGAGCCTTAAGTACTATGCCGACAAGCATGCGGAGACGACTCCATTGAGGGTCCGCTACTCACTTAAGAACCTAAAGCTCGACGACGGGGTGCTCAACATTCCGTTGTATTTGGCTGATCGATCTGTCCCTCTTATCAAAAAGGCGCTTGATTGTGCGCATCTTGACGTTTAGATCCTGGGTGAGCTGACGGGCGGCGGCTAATTAATCGCTCCGTTACGGCCAGGGAGCTTGGGCCTTAGCGATGCTTGCTTCGCCAAGCCGTGGGTGTCATGCCGGTGTATTGCTTGAAGGCTTGGGCGAAGGCGGCCTGCTGAGGGTAGCCTAGACGCTCTGCCACCTGCGCTATCGTGAGCGCGCTATCTGCCAAAAGGTCCTGCGCTCGCTCCATACGGCGTCTGCGAATGTAGGCGCCCAGGGACTCGCCGGTTTGGGCCTTAAAGGTGGCGCATAGTTTGGAGCGGCTTGTGTAGAGCCTCTCGGCCACCTCGTTGATACCCACATGTCTGCCTTTGTCGAGCGTGCGCTCAATCATTGCCGTTGCTTCTTCGGCCATGGTTATGCTGACGCGTGTGTCTGCCGCCTGCCGCGCCTGCTTGTGGGCCGCGCGCGAACAGGCGAGCTCCGCGACCATGGTCTCCACGATGCCCTGCATATAGACGTGTCCGCCTACGGTTTGGGCACGGTCCTCGTTAATCCGGCGCAGCGTGTGGCAGATCGCAGACGTCGCTTCCTCGTGCCATGGCTCGGCAAACGCCTCAAAGGTTCCCGCGAACTCGGTGGGATAGCGGTGCTCCAGGTCGTCAAAATATCCGGGCAAAAAGAGCACCGAGCGCGAGTGATAAAGCCGTCCCGCAAACAGCGGGCTTAATTCCTCGCCACAGCTATCTTGGATAAAGCTGCAAACGGCATTGTTTGGCCACGGTCCATGCAATGGTTTAAGGTTCGCGGGCGTTATGCCAGCCTCGGGCATGCATGTAAGTGTGGGCGCGCTGACCTCGCTCACGCAGGCGTATGGCTCGGGTGTGTATTCGGCCAGGTACATATCGTGCGTCGGGGTGATGAAATGCTCCATGACAATGCAGGCAGGGGAGAGAGGCATGATCCATGCGCGTCCGTGCGCCCGATCGTTTGCCACCTCGCCGGTAAAGACAGCGCCCTTGCCGGAAAGCTCCAGGCCAAACTGCTCAAACTGTGGTGCGTAGAGCTCAGTTATGTCGGTCGCAGCCCGATGCATTTTCAAAAGCGTCCCCTTCCTTTGCGAAAACGTCCACGCCTGGCTCGATTGTGTGCCTTGGCTAACATATCAATGATAAGTTGAGTACGGTTAACTCTCAAGCCGTTAGAAAGGAATCTCATGGCAAAGGGATCAAAAAGGGAAGGTGGAGGCATCGGCGAGTTGCTCGCGTATGCCGGTGACCGCAAATTCCTAACGTATTTGGGCATGGCGCTCTCGGCGCTCTCGCAGCTGCTGAGCTTTGGCCCGTACGTGTGCATTTGGCTTGTCGCGCGCGATCTGATCGCCGTGGCGCCTAACTGGAGCGAAGCCTGCGACATCGCGATGTATGGCTGGTGGGCCGTGGGTTTTGCCCTGGCAAGCATCGTAGCTTATTTCGTGGGGCTCATGTGCACGCATCTGTCCGCGTTTCGCTGTGCGTCCAATATCCGCAAGACTACGAGCGAGCACCTGCTTAAGCTGCCGCTTGGCTACTTTGACACGCACGCCACCGGTGAGCTGCGTCGTGTTGTAGACGGATGTGCCGCCTCCACCGAGACTTTGCTCGCACACATGCTGCCCGACATCGCAGGTGCCGCCGCCATGGTCGTGGGCCTGCTCGTATTGCTTTTCGCGCTCGATTGGCGTTTGGGGGCGGCATGCCTTATCTCGGTCGTCGTTTCGTTTGGCGCCATGGCCACCATGATGAGCGGTAAAGGCGCCGAGTTCATGAAGGCCTACATGGGAGCGCTGGTCAAGATGAACAAGACCGGCACCGAATACGTACGCGGCATCCCCGTGGTCAAGGTGTTTCAGCAGACGGTCTACTCCTTCAAGGCCTTCCACGATGCGATTGCCGAATACGCCGACATGGCACAAAGCTATGCGGGCACGTTCTGCCGAGGTCCACAGGTACTCAACCTTACCGCGCTCAATGGCCTTGTGGCATTCCTGCTGCCCGTGGCGTTGCTGTTGGCGCCGGGCGAGACGGACTTCGCGCATTTTATGGCAAACTTCACGTTTTACGCGATATTTTCGGCCGTGGTGCCGACGGCCATGACCAAGCTCATGTTTGTGGGCGAGGCCTCTCAGATGAGTGCCGATTCGCTGGCTCGTATTCGAAGCATCATGGATTCCAGGCAGCTCTCCGTGCCCGCCCAACCCAAGCACCCTGCCAGCAGCGACGTGCGATTTGAGGATGTGAGCTTTACCTACGAGGGCGCCGAAGCGCCTGCCGTCAACCATGCGAGTTTTAGCGTTTCCGCTGGTAGCACCCTCGCCCTGGTGGGTCCCTCGGGTGGCGGTAAGTCAACCTGCGCAAGCCTGATCCCGCGTTTTTGGGATGTTTCCTCGGGTCGAGTGCTCGTAGGCGGTGTGGACGTTCGCGATATGGATCCGCACGAGCTTATGGACCAGGTCGCCTTCGTGTTCCAGACCAACCAGCTGTTCCGGCAAACACTTGCCGATAACGTGCGCGCCTCCAAGCCTACGGCCACTGACGACGAAGTGCGTGCAGCTCTCTCCGCAGCTCAGTGCGACGACATTGTGGCAAAGCTTCCACAGGGCATCAATACCATGCTCGGTGCTGGCGGAGCATATCTTTCGGGCGGCGAGGTCCAGCGCGTGGCACTCGCCCGCGCGATCCTTAAAGACGCGCCTATCGTGGTGCTCGATGAGGCCACGGCGTTTGCCGACCCCGAGAACGAGGCACTCATCCAGCGCGCCTTTAGCAAGCTGGCGGCGGGTCGCACGGTCATTATGATTGCGCACCGACTCTCGACTGTAGTGGGCGCAGACCAAATCGTGGTGCTCAACCAGGGCAGCGTGCAGGAGTCGGGTACCCATGCCGAGTTGCTGTCCCAAGAGGGTCTGTATGCCAAGATGTGGGCCGAATACGAACAGGCCGCGAGCTGGAAGATCACTGCTGCGACCGCGGATGCCGCCGTCACGAAGGGAGGCGAGGCCTAAATGTTCGCCTCATTCCAAAAGAAGTATTTCCTATCCGATAAAGGCGTCGCCGGCGTAAAACGCGGCGTCTTCTGGACCACGCTCACCAATCTCATTACCATGGCCGGCATGGGCTTTTTATTCCTGGTTATGGCCGGCTTTGTCGAGCATCTCGCCAGCGGGGCTGACCTGCCGGATGCCCTGCCGATCGTGGGCGGCCTCCTGGTCTTTTTCGTGTTGCTCTTTGCCTCTAACTGGCAGCAGTATTACTACACCTACTGCATCTTTTACGAGGAGTGCGGCAAGCAGCGCATGGAGATCGCCGAGCGCTTGCGCAAACTGCCGCTGTCGTTTTTCGGCCGTCGTGATCTGGCCGATCTAACCGAAACCATCATGGGCGACGTTCAGACTATGGAGCACGCCTACAGCCACGTGCTGGGAGAGCTTTGGGGTGCCGTCATCGCAAGCGCCATTGTGTTCGTGGCGTCGCTGTTCTTTTGCTGGCAGCTGGCAATCGCGGCGTTTTGGAGCGTGCCCGTGGCCTTTGCCGTGCTGTATCTAACACGCGGCCCCATGACCCCGGTGTTCGACCGCGTGCGCGCCGAGAAGGTCAAGGTCACCGAGGCGATCCAGGAGACGCTCGACTGCGTGCGCGAGATTCGCGCCACCAACCAGGAGGCCCATTATCTTGAGGGGCTCAACGCCGTGATCGATGCCGAGGAGCGCGAGACCACCAAAGGCGAGCTCGCCAACGGGCTTTTGGTCAACTCCGCCTTTGCCATCCTGCGCCTGGGGATTGCCACCACGTTGGTCACGGGCGCTGCGATGGTCGCCTCCGGCCGGGTCGACTTTTTGGTGATGTTTGCCTTCCTGCTCATGGTGAGCCGCATCTATGCGCCCTTCGATCAGGCACTGATGCTGATGTCCGAGCTGTTTGCCGCCGAGTCGTCGGCCAAGCGCATGCGCTCCATCATGGAAGAGCCCGTGGCGCGGGGCAGCGAGCAGTTTGAGCCCGTAGGTCATGACGTGGTGTTCGATCACGTGGCATTTGGTTATGGTGCGGGCGAGGACGGCCGCGCCGGCGAGAAAGTTCTTACCGATGTGAGCTTTGCCGCCAAAGAAGGGGAGGTCACGGCACTGGTCGGTCCTTCGGGTTCCGGTAAGTCCACGGTGAGCCGCCTGGCCGCGCGCTTTTGGGACGCCACCGAAGGCACGGTCACCGTGGGTGGCGTGGATGTTGCGAGCGTCGATCCCGAGGTGCTGCTGCGCGACTACGCCATTGTGTTCCAAGACGTGCTGCTCTTTGACGACACAGTGATGGGAAACATCCGTCTTGGTCGTCGCGATGCCACCGATGAGGAAGTGCTTGCTGCCGCGCGTGCCGCCAACTGCGACGAGTTTGTGAGCCGCATGCCGCAGGGCTATGACACCATGATCGGCGAGAACGGCTCCAAGCTGTCCGGCGGCGAGCGCCAGCGCATCTCCATCGCCCGCGCGCTGCTCAAAGATGCGCCGATTGTGTTGCTGGACGAGGCGACGGCGAGTTTGGATGTGGAGAACGAGACCGTGGTGCAGCAGGCGCTCTCCCGCCTGCTCGCAGGAAAGACAGTTATCGTGATCGCCCACCGTATGCGCACGGTAGAAAATGCCGATAAGATCGTTGTACTCAAGGATGGTGTGGTTGCCGAGCAGGGCACTCCGGCACAGCTCAAGGCGGCAGGTGGAGAATTCGCCCGCATGGTTGCGCTGCAAAAGGAAGCGGCTGCCTGGCAGCTGTAAGAAGGGGCAAAGGAACAGTCCCTTTGTCACATTGACAATCGGTTACTCCGCATCGTTAATTTTCAAAAGGTTAGCTATGGCTGACCTAGATAGTTAGATAGAATTAAGGTATTTCAAAAGCGTGCTCGAGCAAACTAATGAACTCGGGTGCTAAGGCACCATGCCGCGCTTGTGCGGCAAAAGGGAGAAGCAACATGAAGAAGTCGACGTTTAACACCCTGCTTGTCGGTGGCGGTTTTCTGCTTGGCACGGCCGGCATCAAGCTGCTTACCAGCGCTCCGGTAAAGAATGCCTGCGTGCAGGGTATCGCGTGCGGCATGCGCATCAAGAACGGCTACCAGGACATGGTCGAGCAGGCCAAGGCTAATGTCGACGACATGGTTGCCGAGGCTGCTTACATCACCCAGAGCGAGGCCGCTGCTGACGAGGCAGCCGAGTAGCGCTCCCAGGCACAAACTATGAGATTCTCGATTATCAGCGAGATCCCTGGCAGGACCCGCCTTCAGTTGGCGGGTCCTGTGCCAGAGAGCGATCTCGATGCGCTTCTAAAGCTTGGCGGCGACATCGATGGCGTGCGCAAGGTGCGCGTGTATGGCCGCATTGGCCAGATGGCGCTGGAGTACGACGAGCCGCGCCGCGCGAGCGTGCTCGATGCCTTGGGCGCGCTCGATGCTCAAGCTATCGCCGATGCCAAGTCGGGCTACGTGATGCAACTCGAGCCGCGCAAGCACAAGCTCGTCATGGATCTTGCCACACTTATCGGCGCCCACTACGCGCGCCGTTGGTTCTTGCCGACGCCTCTGCGTGCGGTGTTTGTCGTGGCCGGTTACATGGCATTTTTGCGCGCTGCCCTTCATGAGCTGGCACAGCCGCGCCTGACCGTTCCTGTGCTCGACGCTTCGGCCATCGGCATTTCGTTCGTCAAGCGTGATGTCGACACCGCGGGCCAGACAATGTTCTTGCTCAACGTGGGCGAGCTGCTCGAGGACTACACTCGCGCCATGAGCGAAAACGAGCTCATCAACTCGCTGCTCGATGTGCCCGACAAGGCGCAAAAGGTTGTCGGCGACACCGAGGTAAGCGTTGCCGCGACCGAGCTCGAGCCCGGCGATTTGGTCGCCGTGCGCACTGGCATGTCCATTTGCATCGACGGTGTTGTCGAGCAGGGGAGCGCTATGGTCAACCAGGCGACCCTGACCGGCGAGCCGCTGGCCGTCGAGCGCAGCGTGGGCGACGATGTGTTCGCCGGTACCGTCGTGGAAGACGGCAGCATCTTGGTGCGCGTGCGCGCCAACACGGCGCAGACCAAGCTCCGCTCGATCGTCTCGCTCGTGCAGACGGCCGATTCGCTCAAGTCCGAGGGCCAGTCGCACATGGAAGACCTCGCCAACAAGATCGTCCCGTGGAACTTCCTGCTCGCGGGCCTGGTTGCGCTTACCACCCGCAGCCTCATCAAGACCTCGGCGGCACTGATGGTCGACTACTCGTGCGCACTCAAGCTCACGGGTTCCGTCGCCGTCATGACTGCCATGAGCGATGCTGCCAAGATGGGTGTTATGGTCAAGGGCGCCAAGTACTTTGAGTCGTTTGCCAAGGCCGACACCATTGTGTTTGATAAGACCGGCACGCTTACCGAGGCGCAGCCGCGTCTTGCCTGCGTGCTCACCACCGATGGTTGGAGCGAGGACGAGATCCTGCGCCTTTCCGCTTGCTTGGAGGAGCATTTTCCGCATCCGGTGGCGCGTGCCGTGGTCAACGCCGCCCGCGAGCGCGGGCTCGAGCACCGCGAGCGCCATGCCGCCGTCGAGTACATCGTGGCGCACGGCATCGCTTCGTCCATTGAAGGGCGTCGCGCCATCATCGGTTCCGCGCACTTTGTATTTGAGGATGAGAGCGCGCAGCTCGAGTCCGACATTAAGGAGCAAGTCGAGTCCCAGATGCAGGGGCTGTCGCCGCTGTACCTGGCGGTCGATGGCACCGTTGTGGGCGTGCTCGGTATCGAGGACCCGCTTAAGCCCGGGGTTCGCGAGGCCATCGCCGACCTGCACGCGTTGGGCGTTAAGCACGTGGTCATGCTCACGGGCGACTCGGAGCGCACGGCCGAGCGCATTGCTCGCGAGGCGGGTGTCGACGAGTTTAAGGCCGAGCTGCTGCCCGAGGACAAGTACGCGTATGTTGAGCGCATTAAGGGCGAGGGGCGCCACGTTGCCATGGTGGGCGACGGCGTCAACGATTCGCCGGCACTCGGTTTGGCCGACGTGGGGCTGGCAATGGGCGGTGGAAGCGACATCGCCAAGGAGGTCGCCGATATCATCCTGACCGATACAGATCTCGCCGCGATCGTGCGCCTGCGCCGCATGAGTCAGGGGCTTATCGACCGTCTGACGAGTTCGTATTCCAAGGTGATGCTCACCAACTCGGCGCTGTTGGCATTGGGTATTACCGGCATGATTACTCCGCAGGCGTCGTCGCTGCTGCACAACGGCTCAACGATCGCCTACAGCCTGGGCAACGCAAAGGCTTACCTGCGCTAGCGGACGTGTTCGCCCACGTTATCTGGCCTGCGCCCAGACGGCATCGGTGTCGTCCGGACGCAGGCCTTTTGCATTTGACCATTTGCTAGCTTCTCTATATAGTGTTGCTAGCGGTGCTAGCATTTGAAGGGAGCGGGATCAACGTGGGTGCTGTTAGCGGCATGGCGCAGGTGAACGTTCGCGTGGATCGCCAGGTCAAGGACCATGCGGAGGAAGCGTTGCGGCTTTCGGACAGATCACTGCCCGAGCTCATCAAAAAGGTCGTGGCCAAGGTCGCGCAGGGCGGCGGGCAGTGCGAGGAAGTGCTTGCGGCCGTCGACGACCGGCAACAGACCGTCGCGCACGATACTCCGTTCGCCGCGTCGTGGGCAGCGGCAGACCGGCTTTATGCAGATTTGGGCATCGCTGCGTCGCCCGTATCCGACGATCGCGATTGGGACGCAATCTATTCCGAAGCCATGGACGAGCGCTATCGCCAAAAGGGGATGATCCTGTGAGCGGAGCCCCTCTTAAAATCATGGTGGATGCGAATGTGTGGGTTGATTCGTTTTGTGTTGACCATGCCGAGTCGCTTGCCGCGCGTGCGTTTATTGGCCAGGCGACGGAGGCGGGGGCATCGCTGTTCTTTCCGGTGCATATCGCTAAGGACGTACTGTACGTTGTCCAACACGAGCTGAAGCGTGGCGTTCTTGCCAGCGGGGGAGCGCTCGACGAGGCTTCTGCCCGCGCGATTGGCGATGCGGCGCTGGCGTTTGTTCGGAATATGACCGAAAACGCTACGGCCGTGGGTGCAGATGCGTCGGACCTTTGGCTGGCCGACAAATACTTAGCGCTCCATCGCGATTACGAGGACAACTTGGTGCTCGCCGCGTGCAAGCGCGCGCAGGTCGATTACTTGGTGACCAACGATCGTAAGCTGCTCGAACATGCCGATCTTGCAGCAAAGACCCCGCACCAAATGATGCCGATTCTTGCTTTGGCCGAACGTGGCGGCGCGGCTATCGGTTGACGCGAACTGTTTGCGGGCCTCTTGGACGACGATGCGCCAAGGGACCCGCGTCTGCTATTTACAAAAGCTCGGCCTTAATGGCGGGGCTTTCTGCGAGCTTTTCGACTGCCTTTTCGTCGGAGCTGTCGAGTGCTGCCAGACTGCGGTAGACCCACTCGTTGACCTGGGTGTTCTTGACGCCTGCAGTCTGCATAAGGGCGCCTACCTCGCGGATTGCTGCGAGCAGATCGGCTTTGGGACCCGCGAGCTCGACCTCGATGCCGTGGTAGGCGGCCACGCCGCGGTTTTCACTCACGTGGTCGATAAAGCCCTCGACGGTCTCAAGCTGCTGGGCGAGAGCTGCATCATCGTCAGCGTCCAGCGCAACAAGGGCGTTCGAAACCGTGAGGGCGGGATGTCCGCAGGGGACAAAGCCTTCGATGACATCCATAGCTTCGGTAATGGTTGAACCCAGGCCTGCGAGGGCATTGACGAGTTGCTGTTTGGTATCCATAACGGTCCTTTCGACGGGGCAATTTTGCTTGGCGAAAATATACGTGACGCGATCGGTAGCAAAAGTGCGAAGTGCGGCGCACATTGGGGTCTTCACAGCTCGTGCATAGAACAGCTGTCTGCCTTTAGAACGTGGTAAGATAGCTATCCACGAGCGGGGCTCGCCCCGCGTGTTCCTTGAAAAGTCGACGGTTATCGGGTGTTTGCAGGCCTGATACCATCCAGACTTTCCCAACATTCGGGGGCGACTGGTTTCGACACGATAGCTCTGAGAGAGGAAGCAAGCCGAGGTCTCCTCGCCTCGTTAAACAGGGGTACCGTCAAATTGAATTGACAACAACTCTTCTTTTGAGCCTATGGCTCTCGCTGCTTAGTTTATAGCGGCGCGTCAACCCGGTGATTTCCCCGACACCGGCGCGACGTCATGTTAGGGGAATGCTCCTGCGCACGTAATCGGTATGGCGCAGGCTAAGACCGAACCGGTTAGGACGCCGCGAGCGTGTCGCTGCGCGCAAAGCGTCCGAGACTAAACCAGCGACTGAGCTTGGAGATGCCAATCAGGGGGCTTTCGTGGACCGGAGTTCGATTCTCCGCGCCTCCACCATAAGCAACAGGCAGGTAGATATTCGTATCTACCTGCCTTTTTATTTCTAGTCCGTACCGCGGAGAATCGAACTCTGTGCAGGGCGCGAGCGTTAAACAAACGCGGAGCGTTTGTAGCGAGCGGGCGAGGACGTCGGCAGGCGGCCGAAGCCGGTGCGTATTTGCGAAGCAAATACGCGGATTCTCCGCGCAAAGCCTCAACCCTATATAAATGCGATGTTATCGAATCTCAGCTTGCCATGCGCCGCATCAACGGATCCCCCCCACGCGCGGAGAATCGAACTCTATGTAGGGCGCGGGCGTTAGGAAAACGCCTTGGCAACGCAGGCCGGGACACGCTTTCCCAATGGCAGCCCAGGCGGAAAGCCCATCCCGGAATCCGCGCTCAGACTGGGACGTAGTTTCCGGATGATGCCTCAAGCGGAAAGTGCATCCCGGAATCTCGCCTCAAACTGGGACAGACTTTCCGCTTCACCTGCCGCTTCGAAAAACCCATGCGCTCGCCATCCCAAAACTGGGTAGAAGAAAGCCAAAACGCAATCGCAGGAGGTCAACATGACTGCAGAAGATAAGGCAAAGAACGCCGGCAAGGTCGCGCTCGTCCTGGAGGGCGGTAGTTTTCGCGGGCAGTTTACTGCGGGCGTGCTCGACGTTCTCATGGAGGCCGGCGTCGAGATTCCGGCGGTATATGGCGTATCGGCCGGCGCCCTCAACGGCGTGAACTACAAGTCGCACCAGATCGGCCGTGCCAACCGCATCAACCTGGCTTTCTGCAACGATAGCCGCTTCATGGGCGCCGCATCGTTTGCGTCCACGGGCTCCATTGTGGGTTACGACTTCATCTTCAACGATGTCCAGGACCGCCTGGATCCCTTTGACAGCGAGACGTTCGACGCGAGCCCCATCGAGATGTTCGCCGTCGCGACGGACATGCTCTTTGGAACCGCCACGTATCTCCCGGTCAAAAGCGCCGTGCTTGACCTCGATGCCGTGCGCGCCTCGACGTCGCTGCCGCTGGTGACGCCGCCGGTCGAGATTGACGGGCACAAATACGTCGACGGCGGCGTGGCCGATTCGGTCCCCATCGAGCACGTGCTGGAGGAGGCGGGCTTCGACCGTGCGGTCGTCATCGTCACGCAGGACCGTTCGTATGAGAAAAAGCCCTACGAGTTTTTGCCGGCCGCGCGTGCGCGTTATGCCGACTACCCCTATCTGCTCGAGGCTATCGAGACACGCCACGACCGTTACAACATCCAGCGCATGCACCTGTGGAAGTATGAGCGCGAGGGCCGTGCGCTGGTCGTCGCTCCGCAAAAGCCGGTCGAGGTCGGCCATGTCGAGCACGATTCGGCAAAGCTTTTGGACCTGTATATCCAGGGCCGTCAGGAGGCAAAGCGCCTGCTCGCGGAAATCCAAGAGTTCGTTGAACGCTAGCGACGGCGAACCCTCAAAAAATGAAACAGCTAAAGAGCTGGAAAAATCATGGCTCGTGGATGACATGTGCAGAAACTCTGGTCGGAGCCAAAATACCTGTTGACTCGTACGGCGAGCGGGGTAATATGGACGGGTTACTTGCAGAGCCCCGTGAATCTCTGTAACAACACGTACTGTACATGGAGGAGTCTAAGTGATTTCGAAATCGACTCACTACGCCAAGCAGGGCGAGGTCCAGCGCAACTGGGTTCTCGTCGACGCCGATGGTGCTGTCCTGGGCCGTCTTGCCACCCAGATCGCAATGATCCTGCGCGGTAAGAACAAGCCCCAGTTCACGCCCAACAGCGACTGCGGCGACTTCGTTGTCGTCATCAACGCCGATAAGGTCCAGCTTACCGGTAACAAGGCCGACACGAAGACCTATTATCGCCACAGCGGCTACAACGGCGGCCTCAAGGCTGAGAGCTTCCGCCAGGCTATGGAGAAGCACCCGGAGAAGGTCATCGAGCGCGCCGTTCGCGGTATGCTGCCCAAGACCACCCTCGGCCGTGCCCAGATGACCAAGCTTAAGGTCTACGCTGGTGCCGAGCATCCGCATGCTGCCCAGAACCCCACGAAGATTGAGCTGGAGGCTTAAAGATGGCTGAGAACACCGTTGTCTACCAGGGTACCGGCCGTCGTAAGAACGCCGTCGCCCGCGTCCGTCTCGTCCCCGGCACCGGCAAGGTGACCATCAACAAGCGTGACGCCGAGCAGTATTTCGGCCGTCATCAGCTCGTTGAGAACGCCCTTGCTCCCTTCAAGGTGACCGACACCGCCGGTCAGTTCGACGTTATCGCTCTGTGCGATGGCGGCGGCATCTCCGGTCAGTCCGGCGCTCTGCGCCTGGGCATCGCTCGCGCTCTTCTGAACGCTGGCGACTACCGTGCTGACCTCAAGAAGGCCGGTTTCCTTACGCGCGATGCTCGCGTGGTCGAGCGCAAGAAGTACGGCCTCAAGAAGGCCCGCCGCGCTCCCCAGTTCTCCAAGCGCTAAGGTTTTATCTCCTTTCGAGATACAATGTACAAGCGGGGCCTGCCGATTCCTCGGCGGGTCCCGCTTTTCTTTTTCGACTAGGGTGGGCGGTTGCATATCGCCTGCTAGGGAAGGAGCAATCCTATGCCCCAGAACATCTTCGGTACCGACGGCGTCCGTGGCGTCGCCAACGCCGATCTTTCGTGCGACCTCGCGTTTCGCCTGGGCCGCGCGGCGACCAAGTTCCTTGGTCCGGACATCTGCATCGGCCGCGACACGCGCCTTTCGGGCACCATGCTCGAGAGCGCTCTGACCGCCGGCATTATGGCCGAGGGCGGCCGTCCGCACTGCTGCGGCGTCATCCCCACGCCTGCCGTGGCGCTGCTCACCGTTCAGAACGAGCTCGATGGCGGCATCGTCATCTCCGCTTCGCATAATCCGCCGGAGTTCAACGGCATCAAGTTCTTTAGCCGCAAGGGCATGAAGCTTCCCGATGCTGTCGAGGAAGAGATCAGCGCCTGGGTCATGTCCGTGGAAGCCATGGCTGCCGATACGCTGCCGACCGGTGCCGGCGTGGGCCACATCATCAAGATGAAGGACGCTCGCAAGGCATACGTCGACCACGCCATCGATACGCTCGATGGCCTGAGGCTCGATGGCCTGGTCGTTGCCGTCGACTGCGGTCACGGTGCTTCCTGCCAGACTACGCCCGCCGCGCTGCAGCGCCTGGGCGCCACGGTGCACGCTATCAACACCGATTACTGCGGCACTGACATTAACGTTGAATGCGGCTCCACTCACCTTGAGCCCCTGCGCGAGCTCGTGCTGCGCACCCATGCTGATATCGGTCTGGCCCACGACGGCGACGCCGACCGCGTACTGTTCGTGGACAGCGAGGGCAACGAGATCGATGGCGACTACATCCTGGCTATCTGCGGTTCCGACCTCGCCGCTCGCGGCAAGCTCGCCAACTCCGAGATCGTCTCGACCGTCATGTGCAATCTGGGCTTCTCCATCGCTATGAAGGAGCAGGGCTTCGAGATGGTCCAGACCGCCGTGGGCGACCGCTACGTTCTGGAGCGCATGCTCGCGGACGGCGCCGTCATCGGCGGCGAACAGTCCGGCCACATCATCTTCCTGGAGCACAACACCACCGGTGACGGCCTGGTGACGGCTCTGCAACTGCTGGCCGTGCTCAAGCGCACCGGTCGTACCCTCACCGATCTTGCCGGCATCATGAAGAAGTACCCGCAGGTACTCGTCAACGTGCATTCCGACAACAAGGCTGGTCTGGACGATTGCCAGCCCATCTGGGACGCCGTTGCTGCTGCCGAGAAGGAGCTTGACGGCCGCGGCCGCATTCTGGTGCGCCCGAGCGGTACCGAGCCGCTGGTCCGCGTGATGGCCGAGGCCGAGACGCACGAGCTGACCCAGCGCGTTGTCGACGACATCGTCGAGGTTGTCAAGCGCGAACTTCCCTAATGGTCAAAAACGGGTGCCAAGTGGTAAACTGTTAAGGTTATTTTGGTTGATCGGTATGTCCGAGGGGGAGCATGTTCACTAAAGTCCTAAGGTCTTTTGGTATGCGTGGTCGAGTCCTTACGTTGGATGCTCCCATCTCGGGTGACGTTATTCCGCTCTCCGAGGTAAACGATCAGACGTTTGCTACCGGCCTTTTGGGCCAGGGCGTGGCGATTCAGCCCACCGGAACGCGCGTGATCGCGCCGGCTGATGCCAAGGTCGAGGCTATTTTTCCCACGGGACACGCCGTTGCGCTTAACACGGTCGATGGCTTGGACGTGCTCATTCACGTTGGTTTGGATACCGTTCAGCTCGAGGGCAAGCACTTTACCGTACATGCGCAAGTGGGTGACATCGTCCATAAGGGCGATGTACTCATTGAGTTCGATCGCGAGGCAATTGCTGCCGAGGGCTACGATGTGACGGTTCCCATCTTGGTGTGCAACTCCGTTGAGTTCTCGAGCATCAAGGGCTCCGTTGGCGTGCATGTCGAAGAGATGGACCAGCTCATCGTTGCTCGCGAGCGCTAGCAAGTGCACGTGGCCATTAGCCTACAATTCAAACACGTTTACGGAGGGCGCCCTTGAAAGAGGACGCCCTCCGTGGCAAGATGGGATTTGTCCGAAGCTAAAAGGCTTTGGGTCACCGTGGACGGGCAGGGGCCTCGACGCGGTTAGACACGAGACACATACATTACGCGACCTCGCCCTGGTGGCCGCACACGTTGGTTGCGGCCGACGCGGGCCGCGGGCAAGTGCTTGTAAGGGAGCCTTGCCTCTCTTGTACGAGAAAGGACGCGTAATGAAGATCATTAAAGCTAAAGACTACGAGGATATGAGCCGCAAGGCCGCCAATATCATCTCGGCGCAGGTTATCCTCAAGCCCGACTGTGTGCTGGGCCTTGCCACTGGCTCCACCCCGATCGGTGCCTACAAGCAGCTCGCTGCTTGGTACGAGAAGGGCGACGTCGACTTTGCCGAGGTCAGCACCTACAACCTGGACGAGTATCGCGGCCTTTCGCACGACGATCCCCAGAGCTATCACTACTTCATGCGTGAGAACTTCTTCGATCACATCAACATCGACCTGAACAACACGCATGTGCCCGACGGTTCCAACCCCGACGCCGCCGCTGCCTGCTCTGAGTACGACAAGATCGTCGCCGAGGCCGGTTACCCGGATCTGCAGCTGCTCGGTATTGGCAACAACGGCCACATCGGCTTCAACGAGCCCGATGACCACTTCTCCAAGGGCACGCACTGCGTCGACCTCACCGAGAGCACCATTCAGGCCAACAGCCGCCTGTTCGACAGCATCGACGATGTTCCCCGTCAGGCCTACACCATGGGCACTCAGACCATTATGTATGCCCGCATGATCCTGGTCGTCGCCAACGGTGAGGCCAAGGCTCAGGCTGTGCATGACATGTGCTATGGTCCGGTTACGCCCGAGTGCCCGGCTTCGATCCTGCAGCTGCACACCAACTGCGTTGTCGTTGCCGACGAGGCCGCCCTTTCGCTCTGCGAGTAGCGCGAATCCTGCACCTCGACATAGCCTTGATTAAGGCCTCCGCTTTGCGGGGGCCTTTTTGTTATCCCTTTTTGCCCACTTGACCAAAAACTTGCCGCAAGCTTGACGAATGCCGGATGCCCAACAGCTTGATTCATTCTATACCAGATTCTATGCAAAAATGCCACTAGAAGGTCGTAGACGGTAGCGGGTGCTAGGCGAGTTGAATGACATGGCTGAACCTTGTTCATCTGCGTTACACTGCCGCTTAGATGGGACAAGCTGACAAGCTCATTTACCTGCTTAAAGACCGATTAGTCGGGGGATTAATAGCAATCGGCCTTCGCTGTACAAAAACTTGCCGCTTGCGTACCAAAAGACAACCTAAAACACAAGGTCGCTCTATTCATAGCGCGGCTTGTATGGTCTTGCGGCTACAGTGTCCATACGGTCGAGTTGAGGAGCGGGCATGGTAAACGATTTGAGCGGTATAGACGACCTCGAGCTGATGCCGCTGGGCGGAGGCTATATGGTGCGACGCGAACGCTTGATGAATGAGCTTATCGCCAAGGGCCGAAAGGCCGGCATCGTGGTTCTTTATGCGCCCGACGGGTTTGGGAAGACCTCGGTGCTGCTTCAGTACACCCATGAGGTTAAATGCGACCCGACGCGAGGCCCCGTGCGGATTATCGAGGCCGATCGCGCCATTGGGCGCGAGGTGTTTATGCAGCTCGAGGTGGTTGCCGAAGAACTCAAAGACAAACCGCACTCCCTTATCGCGATTGATAATGTGCCAAACCTCGATCAGCACGATACCGAAGACCTCATCGACAGGATTCGCGGCCTGCGCGCTATGGGGATAGGGGTCTTTATCTCCTGCCGTCCTTCAAATCGTCAGCTGATTCATGGGCTGGGCGATTCGGTTAAGATCAATGCGCAGATGCTCAAGGTGCATGCCTATGAGTATTCGGCGTGGGCATCGGCGTTTTCGATCAGCACATCGCTCGACTTTTATCAGCTCACGCAGGGCGTGCCCGAGCTCGTTTCGGCATTGCAGACGGGTCTGTATGGCCAAGGCGACGTAGCCGGTCTGCTCGAAAACGAGATTGTCAACGTATATGGCGCGGCACTTGTCGATCTGGCTTCGCTCGACAATAATGCGCTGTTTTGCGTGGCATGTCTCATGGTTTTGATGGGCGAGGGCAATATCGCAGAACTCGAGGCTTGCGGGGTAAGGCTGTCGATGGTCGACCAGTCCTACTTTGTACGCGACTACCCGATCTTTGGCTTGGATCCCGCCGAGCGGAGCTTTACGTGTCTGGGCACGGAGGATAACGGACGCTTGCGTTTGCGTAAGTTGGTGGCCGAGATTCGCCCCGAACTTGTTCCGAGGGCGGCCCGGATTTTGCTTAAGGCGGGTAGATGCGATACGGCGATGGGCCTGGCGGACGCCTTTTTGGACCGTGAGGCGGTCCTTGAACTTGCTGGGCAGTATGGGGTCGATCTGGCTCTGACGGGGCACGGGGCCGATATCTGCCGAGCGGCGCTGGGCACGATCGATGCCGACGATCCGGCTCCAGAGCCAACGCCTGCCGAGGCGCTCGGCGTATATCTGGCAGCGGTCAGCGTGTCCAATACAAAGCTCGCTCGCTATATGGCATCGGTCATCGAGCGCGGGGGCGAACGGGCGGCCTGCGAAATAGACCCAGTTTCATGGAGGGTGGCCCAGACGCTGACGGCTGTTTGCTACGGGGACAACGGACTTGGGCTCCCTACGAACCTGGCCGTGCCAGAAATAGAGACGTCCCATACCGCACTCGATATGTTGTCTGCTCATATCGAGGTCAAGCGCTGTCTGACCGAGCGGGGAGATGACGGCGGCGTTCTACAGCAGCTCAAAACGAGCAAGGCCTACGACTGCGAGCTCGACATCGCGGGGATTGTTATACGGGCCGATAGCATGCTGGTGGAGCTCTTTGACGGGTCGTTTGCGGGAACCGACGAGCGCGACGACGAGATGACGGTGGTGCGGGAGGCGCTCGACGTACGCGGGCTTAAGGCGATGGCTATCTGGGTGCGCATGGTGTTGGCGGCACGGCGGCTCCTTTCCGGCTTGCCGGTAACCGACGACGCGGCGTTCAACGAGCTCGATCGTTTTGCCGTGCGCATGCGCGACAACCAGATTCAGCTGTTTGGCCTATTGCTAGAAGGCTGGCAGTCGCTGGCAGAGGGACGGCCGGTTAATGCAAAGTTCCGTGCGGTCCAAGTGCTCAAACTTGCCGAGGAGTCGATTGCGTACATGCGCGATAACGCATTGCTGCTGGAGCGCGCAGCGTATCTGCGAAATACATCGATGGTTTCGGTGCGCGAGGAAGCGGAGTTGCTCGATATAAGCCAGACGCAGGTTGGTGGAGCGGAGGCCTGGATGGTGGCGCTGCATTTGGCCTGTGCGGGGCGAGACAGCGACCTTGCGGCCTGGATGTCCATGAATCGTGCGGGGATTCTAGAGCCATCGTATCGGCTCTTTGCGCGCCTTGCCATGCATTGTCTGGGCGAGCCGGCGGGCAGGATACGCAAGAAGCTTCCCGTGCGCGAGCTGTCGCGGTACTCGCTGCGCGACGATTTGGAAGGGAAGAGCGAGCGCCTGTTCCAGGCCGGCGAGGTTGAAGCCGTTGATACCATCGATCATATCGAGATTCGCATGTTTGGTGCGTTTCGCGCCGAGCGCGACGGGTTTCCCATCACGGACAAAATGTGGCGCCGCAAGAAGGCGGCGACACTTGCCGAGCGGCTTGCGCTGGGCATGGATGCGCTCGTCGATCGTGAGACGCTGGCCATGGAGCTGTGGCCCCATGCCGAGTTCAATAGCGCCCGCAACAACCTGTACTCGACGATATCGCGCTTGCGGTCGGCCTTGGGGCCGACGCCGGATGGCAAGTCGTGTGTGCTCATCCAAAATGAATGCATCGGACTCAACGGCGACTACGTCAAGACCGATGTACGGCTGTTTGACCAGATAAGCCGCGAGGTTTTGGGAAATCGCACGGGTGCGCGCGGGCCCCATTTAGTTGAACTGTGCCTTAAGATTGAGCAGCTTTATGCTGGACCGCTGTATGTTCCCAATGGCTGTAATCCCACCTACTTTTTGCGTATGCGACGCATTATGCAGTCAAAGTACATCGATTGCATGATTAAGGGAGCAAATGCCGCTCTAGAAGAAAACGATCTGCAGTCGGCGATTTGGCTGGCGGAGTCGGGGCTTCGGCAGGAAACGGCGCGTGAGGATATGGTGCGCTGCGCCATGCGCGTCTACAGTGCGGCGGGGCGACGGCGCGATATCGTCGAGCTGTACAGCGGGCATATGCACCATCTGAGGGAGCAGGTCAATGGCGTGCCCGAGCCCGAGACGCGGCGTCTATACGAGCGTTTGGTGGAGGGGCGGCTCAATCGCGTGCTGGTCGAGCGATAAAAAACGGGCGCCCGAAGTACTTGGGCACCCGTATGCTTGCTATGTGTTGGCTTGCCGGATCATTGGCTCTTAGACGAGCTTGATCTTCTCGATGTCCTTGCGCGAGGACTCGCGATACAGCGAGAACTTGCGGCCGATGACCTGGACGACCTCGGCGTGGCAGCGCTCAGCGAGCTCTTCGGCGGCCTCGCGGGCGGAAAGACTGGAGCCATCGAGCACGGAGCACTTAACGAGCTCGTGCTTTTCCAGGTAGGCGACCGTCTGCTCGACGGTGCCCTCGTTGACATCGGACTTGCCGATAATGATGGCGGGGTTGAGGTGATGGGCCATGCTGCGAAGCTGCTTGACCTGGGCTCCTGTCAGTGCCATGGGTTCTCGCTTTCTATGTATGGGGCGCCCCGCGACGGGGCCTTAATCTACGTGAGCTGTCCCACGATAGCGCAGGAACGGCGCGGTGTGGAGCGCGTTTGCCCAGTTCAAAAAGAATGCGGATGCCGGGCGGGTGGGCGGTGCGGGCTGCGAACAGGCTATGAGCTGGGCGCAGAGACCGGCTCCCATGAAATAAACGCCCAACGAACCTTGCGGACATGATCGAGCATATAGCGCCCCTGCGGCACGCCCTTGGAGCCCGGCTCACCGGCATGGGGGTTCTCAATCATGTGTTGAGCGATGTAGTCGCGCAGGCAGTCGATTTTATCCTCGTTGCCGTGCTCGAGCATACGGGAAAAATCTGCCACGCCCGCCTCAAGGCTATCGAAGGTGTCGCGACGGGGCGATTCAAAGTACGTAACCTGCGGCAGGGCACCCATCTGAATGAGAATGTTAAAGGCATACACAAAGCCATTGCTGCAGGTAACGGAGGCGCCGATGGCGTTCATCAAGTGCAGATCATAGCGCGGGCTGGAGTTGGCGACCATCGTGACAGCACAACGCCGACGAGCCGTACGATCAAGCTTGGCAAGCGCGCCTTTCAGATCGGTCGTCGTAACCGAACGACTGGCAAAGGCAACATCCACCGCTTTCGCGACCGGTCCAACCAAATCCCAATCATCATCCCAAGCAAGCTCAAGCGGCGTTATGCGCCCCTCGAGCCCGTAGTACTCAATGCCGGCATCAAGCGTGCCCAACATGGCAGGGGAAAAATCGGCGGCAATCACGGAATGTCCGTCTTGCGCAAGCGGAATAGCAATCGACCCAGCCCCACATCCCATATCGAGCACCGACTCGCCAGGCTCAAGCGCCAGCAGCTTTATAAAATCCCGAGCATAAGGGGCAGTCTCCAACGGCCGAAAATGCCGAGCCCTTTTATCCCACTCAAAAGAATCATCAGCCCGCCGCCGATCAGCTTGCAGACGCATCCACTCGCCATTCCAATCAGCAGAAAGAAGCTCAGAGCGAGCATCCCCATCAACCACGGGCCAACCTCCTAGCAACAAAAAAGCGACTCCCCCCAAAAGAAGAGCCGCAACCAGCATATATCAGAAAAAGAACCGTTCCAACGCCAAACCGCCATACCAGCCAAGTAGGGCAGAAGCGAAGCGACTGCCAAAGGGATAGAACTCAACCGAGGTCCCGTTGTGCGGGAGCCCCGGGGAGGGCAAATATATAAGGTCGATCGCGAGTTCCGCACGAGCCGGAGAGCACTTAATGTGCTCTCCGTGCGAGTCAGGACTGTCCGAGCAGGCGACCTTATATATTTGCCCTCCCCGGGGCTCCTCGCCCGAACCCCTCAGCTAGTTCTTGAGCGAGTTCAGCGGTGCCGGGAAGCGTCCACCACGGTGGGCAAGCACGGTGCCGGCGTTGGGGTTCACCGGCATGATGGGCGCACGGCCGAACAGGCCACCGTACTCGACGCAGTCGCCCACGCCCTTGCCGATGGCGGGAATCACGCGCACGGCCGTGGTCTTGTTGTTGATGACGCCGATGGCCATCTCGTCGGCGATGATGCCGGCGATGGTCTCGACCGGGGTGTCGCCGGGGATGGCGATCATGTCCAGGCCGACGGAGCACACGCAGGTCATGGCCTCGAGCTTCTCGAGCGAAAGCGCACCGGCCTCGACGGCGGCGATCATGCCGGCATCCTCGGACACGGGGATAAAGGCGCCCGAGAGACCGCCCACGCTGGAGCTGGCCATGACGCCGCCCTTCTTGACGGCATCGTTGAGCATGGCGAGCGCGCAGGTCGTGCCGGGGCCACCGCAGGTGCCAACACCGATGATCTCGAGGATGCGGGCAACGGAGTCGCCGATGGCAGGCGTGGGGGCCAGCGACAGGTCGACGATGCCCTTCTCGACACCCAGGCGATGGGCGGCCTCGCGGCTCATGAGCTCGCCGGCACGGGTGATCTTAAAGGCGGTCTGCTTGATCTTCTCGGCGACTTCCATCATCGATGCGGAGTCGGGCAGCGTTTCCAGGGCTGCGGCCATAACGCCGGGGCCCGAGACGCCTACGTTGATGACGGCGTCGGCCTCGCCACCGCCGTGGACGGCGCCCGCCATAAACGGGGAGTCCTCGACCATGTTGGCAAAGCAGACAAACTTGGAGGCGCCAACGGAATCCTCATCCGCCGTAAGCTTGGCAGCATCGATGATGGTCTGAGCCGCCATGAGCACGGCATCCATGTTGATGCCGGCGCGCAGGCTGGCGACGTTGACGCTGGAGCAGACGCGGCTGGTGGTGGCAAGCGCCTGGGGGATGGACTGGATGACGCGGCGGTCGGCGTCGCCGATGCCCTTCTGGACGAGTGCGGAGAAGCCGCCCAGGTAATCGATGCCGAGCGTCTCGGCCGCGCGGTCGAGGGCATGCGCGATGGGGGTGAGGTCCTCATCCTTGCAGCATGCGGCGATCTGCGCCACCGGGGTGACGGAAACGCGCTTGTTGACGATGGGGATACCGTACTCGCGCTCGAGATTCTCGGCGGTTTCGACCAGATGCTCAGCCGTGTGCGTCACGTGGTCGTAGATCTTCGTGCACATGCGGTCGAGGTTCTCGTCACCGCAACCCATGAGCGAAACACCCATGGTGATGGTCCTGATGTCGAGGTTCTGCTCCTCAACCATGCCGCGGGTTTCCGCGATTTCTGCGGGCGTGATCGCCATCCTTGCGCTCCTATCTGCCAAAACGAGCATAGTCTTATCTATTCTAACGTGCCGCACGTGCCAAGTGGCGCGTGCGGCACGTTTTGGTGCTCGGTTGTTTCCGTTGTGTTACTGCCCAAAGACCTCTTCGGCGATACGAGCGCTCTCGGCGGCGTCCTTGGCGTAGTAGTCCGCGCCGATTTGCTTGGCGTATTCGGGGGTGAGTACGGCGCCGCCTACGATGATCTTGACGCCCGGCACCTCGGCATGAAGCAGCTTGATGGTCTCTTCCATGGCCACGACGGTGGTGGTCATAAGCGCCGAGAGGCCGACGAGTTTGATATCGCGCTCCTTAACGGTCTTGAGCACCTCTTGCGGGTCGACGTCGCGGCCTAGGTCAAAGACGGTATAGCCGTAGTTATCGAGCAGCATCTTGACGATGTTCTTACCGATGTCGTGGATGTCGCCCTTGACGGTGGCCACACAGATCTTGCCCTTATCGGCAATCTCGCCGGCGGGCATTAGTCGCTTGATGGTGTCGAAGCCCACGCGTGCGGCCTCGGCCGAGGCCATGAGCTGCGGCAAGAAGAACTTGCCCTGGTCAAAGAGGACTCCGACCTCGTCGAGGGCGGGGATAAAGTGGTTGTTGATGAGGTCCATGGCGTCGTGATCCGCCAGCAGACGCTCGGTCTCGGCCGCGATCTCGCCTTTGCGGCCCGAGACGACCATGTGGCGGATGGGATCGTCATCGGCGCTTGCGGTGGTGCTTGCGGCAGGCGCGGCATCGCTCGATACTGCTTGAGCTGCTGCCGGGTTAGCGGCGATCTTGTACGGATCGGTCCAGCCGGCGTAGCGCTCGATGTATCCGGTCGAGCCCTCGTCCTCAACGCTCAAGACGCGATAGCTGTAGACGGTATCCATAAAGCGCTTGGAACCTGGGTTCATGATGGGGGCGTCCAGACCTGCACCAAAGGCGGCGGCCAAAAAGACCGAGCCCAGCAGCGGGCGGGCAGGCAGGCCAAAGCTGATGTTCGACACGCCGAGCGCGCATTTGACGCCCAGGCGCTCCTTGCACAGGGACATGGCGCGCAGGATCTGTTCGGCCTGGCGTTGATTGGTCGAGGCGGTCATGACCAGACAGTCGATGAGGATGCGGTCCGGGCCGATACCGTAGCGGGCAGCCTCGGCCACGATGCGCTCGGCGATGGCGAAGCGAGCCTCGGCGGTATCGGGAATGCCGCCTTCGTCGAGCGTGAGGCCGACGACGTTGGTGCCGTAGTGGGCGACCAGCGGGAAGATCTCGTCCATGATCTGCTGTTTGCCATTGACCGAGTTGATGATGGGCTTGCCGGCGTAGCGACGTACGGCGGCCTCGACGGCGGCGGGGTCGGTGGAGTCGATCTGCAGCGGCAGCAGCGTGGAGCCCTGGAGCTGCTCGGTCGCCTGTTGGATGATCTTGACCTCGTCGATCTCGGGCAGGCCCACGTTGACGTCCAGGATGTCGGCGCCCTGTTCCTGCTGGCTGATGCCCTGGCTCACGACGTAGTCCAGGTCGCCGTCGCGCAGGGCCTGCTGCAGGCGCTTTTTGCCGGTGGGATTGATGCGCTCGCCGATGACGGCGATCTTGTGGCCGTCGCAGGGAAGGTCCACGACCGTCTGGGCGCTCGTGACCGACATGCTGGGCTTGCGGCGGCGCGGGCTGGGCGTGTGGTTGTCGATAAGCGCGCGCAAGGCCGCCATGTGCGCCGGCGTGGTTCCACAGCAACCGCCCACGACGCCCACGCCGTCGGCGATCATGCCGGCGACGGCCTTGGCGTATTCGGGGGCCTGGATATCAAAGACGGTATCGCCGTCATCGTCCACGCGGGGGAGTCCTGCATTGGCCTGCACCATAACGGGCTTGTCGGTGACGGTGAGCATACGCGCGGCGAGCCCTCGGAGCTCGGCCGGGCCCTGGCTGCAGTTGATGCCCAGGACGTCGGCGCCGATAGCGTCGAGCGTGATGGCGGCGACCTCGGGGCTCGTTCCCAGGAACGTGCGACCGTCTTCCTCAAAGGTCATGGTGGCAAAGACGGGCAGGTCGGAGTTCTCGCGGCAGGCGAGGACGGCAGCCTTGATCTCGGCTAGGTCGGTCATGGTTTCGATAATAAAGAGGTCCACGCCCGCGGCGACGCTGGCGCGCACTTCCTCGGCAAAGAGGTCATAGGCCTCGTCAAAGCTGAGGGTGCCCAGGGGACGCAGCAGGGCGCCGATGGGGCCGATGTCGCCGGCGACGTAGCGGGCGCCGGCCTCACGGGCGCAGGCGACGGCGGCGGCAAAGACGTCTGCCACGGTGGCGGCTCCGTCGAGCTTGTGGGCGTTGGCGCCAAAGGTGTTGGCAGTGATCACGTCGCAGCCAGCCTCGACGTACTGGCGCTGAATGTCGGTAATGACCTGGGGCTCCTCAAAGTTGAGCAGCTCGGGCAGGGCGCCGGCCTTCATGCCGGCCGCCTGCAGCATGGTGCCCATACCGCCGTCGAACAGCAGGTGCCCCGTGCCCTCGATGGCGGCGCGCAGGCGATGGTCCTTAATGCGAAGGTCGTCGATCGTGCGCGTCTTGTATGCAGCGCCATTACGGCGTGCGGCATCAACGGGCGCCGCCAGCGCAGCGCCGTCCAGATCATGAGTGATAAGCGGAGTAAACATCGAGGGCTCCTAATGGCTGGAATAGCAGGTGGTGTGGGCAGCGCGGAAGCTGCAGTGCTCGCGCATGCGGCAGATATTGCAGGTAGGGCGGCTCTGGGCGTCGTGGACCTCGCCGTCAAATAGACCGATCACTGCGGTCACGCTCTTGGTGGGCATGAGCAGGTTGGTAGGTGTGACGGTAAGCCCGATGAGCCGCGTAGCGTTGAGCGCAGCAACGATTGAGCGCTGGGCCGTAAGCGGGCAGTCGCCGTAGCCGGGACTAAAGCGCCAGTTGCCGGCGAGTCCGTGTGCGGCGGCCGCAGCCTTGACCTGCTGGTCCATCTGCTCGACTGCGGCTTCTACATAGGCAGAGCATGCGGCGTCGAGCACGGCTCCCTCTAGGGGCTGCTGGGCCCCCGTGGTGCGCAGGCGACGCTCGGCGTCCATGCCGAGGGTGCATGCCATGAGTGCGGCAAAGCGGGCGTCTTTGAGGTGGCGATAGATATCGCGACCGCGCAGCTCAACGTTGGTGCCGACCAAGCGAATGCAAGGATCGCCCTGTTCATCGACTCCCGTGGCATCGATGGCAAATATGCGGCGCACGCCGCGGGGCTCAATGTCCAGCTCCAGACGCTCAACGACAAGTTCAATACGCTGCGACAGCTCGGGCTCAATCTGCTGACCGCCGTAGCCCAGGTAGCGCAGCATCTCGGCACGGTCGACTCGGGGGCGATGGGCGGCATCGATACGGTAGAGCGCCGGCGACGCAAGGTCGGTCGGCAGTTCACCAAAAGCTGTATCGATGTGCGGTTTTTCCATTACCTCAGGCGCTCCATAATGGTTGCGGCGATCGCAGGACGATTCATAGTGTACAGGTGCAGACCGTCGGCACCGTGCTCCTTAAGGTCGCAAAGCTGACGGGCGGCATAATCTACACCGGCTGCCTGCAGGCTCTCGGGGTCGTTCTCGTACTTGGCGAGAATCTTGATGACGGGGGAGGGCAGCGACGCACCGCACATAAAGACCATGCGGCTGATCTGCGACTTGCCCATAAAAGGCATGATGCCCGCGGTAATGGGCACGGTGATACCGGCCTTGTCAGCAAGCTCGCGAAAACGGTAGAAGCACTCGTTATCAAAGAAGAGCTGTGTCACAAAGAAGCTCGCGCCGGCGTCTTGCTTTTGCTTGAGGTGCTCGACCGAGAGGTTAAGATCCTCGCAAGCAATGTGGCCCTCGGGGTAGGCTGCGGCGCCCACGCAAAAGCCGGCGTCGACGAGCTCAGGGATGAGGTCACGGGCGTAGGCGTAGTCGGAGGCGGGCTTGTCGTCCTCGGTCGCGCCAGCGGGAAGATCACCGCGCAGGGCCAGCACATTTTCTACGCCGGCGGAGCGGTATTCGTCGACCTTGGCGGCGATATCGGCGTGCGAGCGGCCCACACAGGTGAGGTGTGCCACCGAGGGTGTATCGAATTCGCTCGTAATCATATGCGCGATGGGGGCGGTGGTGGCACCGTTGCCCGAGCCGCCGGCCGAGCAGGTGACCGAGACAAAGCTCGGCGAAAGCTTGCACAGATTGCCTGCCACCTCGCGAGCCGTGTCGAGGGTCAGCTCGCCCTTGGGCGGGAACATCTCAAACGAAATGGGCGCGGTGCCCTGGGATGCTGCCTGCTTAAAAACCTCGTCGACGCGCATATCGTGCTCCTTTAGATGCCTAGGTGCGATGTTTTGTTGCAAGGATTCTACAGCACGACCGCGCTAAGGTGGAGTTTCTCTCGCGATTTGGTGATACCAATCGAAAACGCTTCGCTATCGGTACTTCCTATAATAGGGCGGTCTATGAAGGACAGGGCTATAGTGACTGGTATCTGATGTGAAATACCAGTTAATAGAGCCCCGTTCCCAATTGACTACCCTTAAACCATGCGGAGAGGTCTGCAATTTATACAGTTGATTGGCTGTTGAGGGTGGCAACATCGCCGCGATGCGGTAACCTCATTGATTGGTTTCGCGACGGCAACATAACGGTAATGTCGCGGAAACACGGCGAGTCTAAGCTATGACTCGTTCGTTAGTAATCAACACCGCTTCTCACGCGGTGCCGATACGAAGGGAGTTCCGTATGGCCGAACTTACTGACCGCTTCGGGACCATGGTGTTCTCTGAGGAAGTCATGAAGGACTACCTCCCCAAGGACATTTGGAAGCGCCTTGCTGCAACCCTCGAGGACGGTGAGCCGCTCGACCTGGATGTGGCCAACGCCGTTGCCCACGCCATGAAGGTCTGGGCCATCTCCAAGGGCGCGACGCACTACGCGCACTGGTTCCAGCCGCTTTCGGGCATTACTTCCGAGAAGCACGACAGCTTCCTCGAGCCCAACCACGACGGCACCGCCATTACCAAGTTTACGGGCAAGAACCTCATCCAGGGTGAGCCGGACGCCTCCAGCTTCCCCAACGGCGGCCTGCGTGCCACCTTCGAGGCCCGTGGCTACACCGCTTGGGATCCCACCAGCCCCGCCTTCATTAAGGACGATGTCCTGTGCATCCCCACGGCTTTCTGCTCCTACACGGGCGAGGCCCTGGACAAGAAGACCCCGCTGCTGCGCTCCATGACCGCACTCTCGCGTGAGTCCAAGCGCGTTTTGGCGCTGTTTGGCAAGACCCCCAAGAAGGTCGTTCCTTCCGTGGGCGATGAGCAGGAGTACTTCCTGATCAAGAAGGACGCTTACCGCAAGCGCAGGGACCTGGTCATCACCGGCCGCACCCTCTTTGGCGCTGCTCCCTGCAAGGGCCAGGAGCTCGAGGAGCACTACTTTGGCGCTATCCGCCCCACCGTCTCGGCCTATATGAAGGACCTGGACGATGAGCTGTGGGCGCTTGGCATTCCCGCCAAGACCAAGCACAACGAGGTCGCTCCCTGCCAGCATGAGCTCGCTCCCGTCTATGGCGAGGTCAACGAGGCCATCGACCAGAATCTGGTCATGATGGAGAAGATGAAGCTCATCGCCTCCCGCCACGACTTGGTCTGTCTGCTGCACGAGAAGCCCTTCGAGGGCATCAACGGTTCGGGCAAGCACAACAACTGGTCGCTTGGCACCGAGTCCGAGAATCTGCTCGATCCGGGCGACACCCCGCTCGACAACCTGCAGTTCATCGTCTTCCTCACCGCGGTGATCGAGGCCGTCGATAACTATCAGGAGCTCCTGCGTGCCTCCGTTGCCTCGGCCGGCAACGATCATCGTCTGGGCGCCAACGAGGCTCCTCCGGCGATTATGTCCATCTTCCTGGGCGACCAGCTTACCGAGGTCGTCGAGAAGATCATCGATGGCAAGGCTTCCGTCCATGCCACGCGCGGCGTGCTCGACCTGGGCGCCGATACCCTACCCAAGCTGATGCAGGACAACACCGACCGCAACCGCACCTCCCCGTTCGCCTTCACCGGCAACAAGTTCGAGTTCCGTGCCTGCGGCTCCGAGCAGAACGTCTCCGACTCCAACCTGGTGCTCGATGCTGCCGTGGCCAAGTCGCTCAAGTCCTTCGCCGACGCACTCGAGGGTACGCCCGAGGATAAGTTCCAGGACGCCGCGCTCGAGTACTGCAAGAAGGTGCTGACCGATCACCAGCGCATCCTGTTCTCCGGCGACGGTTACTCCGACGAATGGCCCATCGAGGCCGAGAAGCGCGGCCTTGCCAACAACAAGACCACGGCCGACGCCCTGCCCGCCTTTGTTTCCGATAAGGCTATCGCGCTCTTTGAGGAGACGGGCGTCCTGACCAAGGCCGAGGCCCAGTGCCGCTACGACTGCAAGCTCGAGAAGTACAACAAGCTCATGAATATCGAGGCTACCACGATGGTTCGCGAGGCGCGTCGTACCTATCGCCCGGTCATTACCGCCTATGCCACCAAGGTCGCTAAGGGCCTTGAGACTATTCGTGCCGCCGGTGCTGAGGCCGCCATGCAGTGCGAGCAGAACACGCTCAACAAGCTCTGCAACGGTATCACCGCCATCAACGACTCCATCAAGGCGCTCGACGCCGTGCATCAGAAGGCCGAGGCCCTCGATGGCCAGGAGCAGGCCAATGTGTATGCACACGAGGTCGTTCCCGCTATGGATACGCTGCGTGCCGCCGTGGATGCCATGGAGGAGATCGTGGCCGCCGACTACTGGCCGGTTCCGACCTACGACGACATTCTGTTCTATGTGTAACAGACACGTTTGATTTTGCGTGCGAAGGTGTCTCGCCTGTGCGAGGTCCCTTCTTTTTTGCCGTTTGGACCTTCTTTGAACTTGCGGTCGAGCAGGCGTTTCACGCGGGACATCTTAGAAGTTGTAACCTGTTTTGGCATGCGGACGTTTCGGGCGTTTGTTCATAAAAGGGAGGATTATCCGATGAAGGTATTCGATATCGTGTTTAGCCCGACCGGCGGAACAGAAAAGGTATCTAACCACATTGTCAATGCGTTAGAAGGGGAGACCGTCGCTGTAGATCTGACCGATAGCGGGCTTGGTTTTCGCACGGTTGCGATGACAAAAGAGGATGTAGCCGTGATCGCGGTGCCCTCGTATGGCGGGCGAGTTCCGGCTGTGGCTGCGGAGCGCTTGGGTATGATGCGGGGAAACGGTGCGCAGGCGGTTTTGGTTTGTGTTTACGGAAACCGTGCGTATGAGGACACGCTGGTCGAGCTTGAGGACGCGGCAAAGGGCGCGGGTTTTCGGGTAATCGCGGCGGTTTCTGCCATCGCCGAGCATTCTATTGTTCGCCAGTTTGCCGCCGGTCGGCCAGATGCACGGGACGCGGCGCAGCTCGCTGGGTTTGCGGATCAGATTCAGCAAAAGATATCTGTAGGAGATGCTTCTGAGCCGGCTATTCCGGGTAATCGTCCCTATAAGAAAGCCGGGGGTACCGGTATGGTGCCTAAGGCCACAAAGAAGTGCGCCGTCTGCGGGGCTTGCGCCGCAGTGTGTCCCGTTGGCGCTATCGACAAAGACGATCCCAAGCGGGTGGACAAAAAGAACTGTATCTCTTGCATGCGCTGCGTTGCCGTGTGTCCGCATGCCGCTCGCGTGCTAAACCCCGTCATGCTCTCTGCAGCTACCAAGATGTTGAGCAAAGCCTGTGGCGAGCGGAAGGAGTGCGAGCTGTTTATCTAGCGCAAGGGCATTGAGTGCTTTTCGTTTTATAACGGCAAAAAGAACGAACCCGCCGGACCTTACATCCGGC
The DNA here is from genome assembly GCF_015546965.1 of Collinsella aerofaciens. Lineage (GTDB taxonomy): Bacteria > Actinomycetota > Coriobacteriia > Coriobacteriales > Coriobacteriaceae > Collinsella > Collinsella aerofaciens_X. The sequence goes on along the minus strand of NZ_JADMUF010000004.1, from coordinate 61,817 downwards.
GGGTTCGTTCTTTTTAAAGTTGGTGCCCCCCAGCGGGATGTCCGCGTGCGGCTGGCGCCGCCCGCTTCCGCTGCGTCGCTCCGCTCCTTGCGTGCTGCGCTGGAAAACGCTTCGCGTTTCCTCAGCTCCGCACCCTGCCGGGTTCGAATCCCGGCGTATGGGCAGCAAAAAGCCCGCCACCGAATTGGTAACGGGCTTCTCAGATTCTGTGGTGCCCCCAGCGGGATTCGAACCCGCGATATCCACCTTGAAAGGGTGGCGTCCTTGGCCGCTAGACGATGGGGACAGCGGGAAAGAGTATAGCAGACTTTTCTATCCGTTCACATATCGTTGGCAGATTGAAAAACCACCACACAGGAGTGGGTTTCTATTCCGATTTTCAAATATCTCGATTTGTAACATCTGGGCAGGCAAATCGGCTCTATCTGTTACAGATCGAGACAGACGGCGGGCGTCGGGACGAACATCTCAATCTGTAACAGTAAGACGACTTTCAACGGCCTAGATGTTACAGATCGAGACAAACAAACGTGGCAGATCAAAACCACCACAAAGGTGCCTGTCCCCTTTGTGGTGGCGGGGCGTTAGGGGAGGAGCTTCATCGCGGCGTCGTGGGCGGCGTGCTCGTAAGCGTCGTCGAGGGGCTTGAGCGGCAGCAGGGCGGCGGCCTGTGCGTCGCCACGGCGCTCGATGGCGTGGGCGATGAGCCAGTCAGCGAGCTCGGGGTTCTTGGGTAGTGCCGGTCCGTGTAGGTATGTGCCGATGACGCCCTTGTAGATGAGGCCTTCAAAGCCATCGTCGCCGTTGTTGCCGGTACCCGTGACGACGGACGTTCCGAGCGGCGTGGCCTCTGCATCGAGCAGGGTGCGGCCGCCGTGGTTCTCGAATCCCACAAAGGGCTCGGATGCCAGGTCGGTATTGACGGCGACGTTGCCGATCAGGCGGTCGGAGCCGCGCACGGTTTCGGCGGCAATGACGCCCAAGCCCTCAATGCGATCATCACCCATATAGTACGAACGGCCGAGCAGCTGATAGCTGCCACAGATGGCAAGTAGTGTGCCGCCGTCCTCAACATAGGCCGCGACCTTGTCTTTTTGAGCGAGCAGCTCGTGTGCCACGGCCAACTGATCGCGGTCGGAGCCACCGCCCATCATGACGATGTCGGCGTCGGTGAGATCGAGCGACTCGCCCATACGGACTTCGTCCACGCGCACGGGAATGCCACGCCAGGCGCAGCGGCGCTCGAGGGCAATGACGTTGCCGCCGTCGCCATAGAGGTTGAGGGCATCGGGGTACAGGTAGACAATGCGCAGGGGGCGCGAAAGCTCGACCGGCACAATGTCGGTGGGGACAGCGCTCCCATCGGCGCGTGTTACGGCGCAGGAGGCAACCGAGCTCGCAACGGTGCCCTTAAGCTCGTCGAGCTCCTTGACCAGCGGCGGGAAGGCCGTGTAGTTGGCGACGGCGTAGAAGGTGTCATCGGCGGCCTCGTCTGTCACGGCGCCGATCGCCTGCTCGATATTCGAGATGATGCCGGCGTCGATGCCGGCGTACTTCAGGCGTACCTGCATATCGTGCGCGCGCGTACCTCCGACAAAGGCGACAAGCCCTGGGGTATCGGCGATGCGCTCGAAGTCGACGTCGTAGATCCATGAGACATCGTGGCCGTCGGCGTCGTTGTCGTTCAGGAAGAAGGCGCAGAGCCTGCCGCCTGCCGTTTTAATGGACTGAATCTGGCGATCGAATCCCACGGGATTTTTGGCCAGATTTGCCTCGACGGTACGGCCAGCGATTTCCCAGCGGCCCATGCGTCCGCCGGCGGGGACGTAGGCATCGAGCGTGGGCTGCAGATGTGCAACGTCCACGCCCAACTCGCGCGCCGCAAAGAAGGCGGCGGCAACGTTGTAGACCATGTACAGGCCGTTGTAGCGCGTGGCGATGTGCGTGGTGGGCGCTTTGGCCTCGGGTCCAAAGTTCAGGTCAAAGTCGTAGCCGCTGCAGGTGAGCTCAACGTCTGTCACGCGACGGACCAGCGCGGGACGACCCCAACCGCACGAAGGACAATGATAGGCTCCGAGCTGGCCGTACTGCACATAGTCGTACTTCAGCGGCGCGTTGCACTGCGAGCAAAAACGCGAGTCGCTAATGCGATCGGACTCGGTGTCCGTGGCACCGTCGATACCAAAGGCGATGCTCATATTGGGGACGCGTGCGGCGATCGAGGCGCAGAGCGGATCGTCGGCGTTATAGACGAGCGTCGTTGCCGGCGAAAGCTCCAGCGCGTGGGCGATGACCTCCTGGGTGTGATCGATCTCGCCGTAGCGATCCAGCTGGTCACGGAACAGGTTGAGCAGTACGAAGTACGTTGGCTTGAGCTTGGGCAGGACGCGCACCGTGTAGAGCTCATCGCATTCAAAAACGCCTACGCGCTTGCCGCTGCCGGCACGCTTAAGATCGCCGCGCGCCTCGAGCAACGCGCCCACCACGCCCGGTTCCATGTTGTTGCCAGCGCGGTTGCATACCACGGTGGCGCCGCTGGTGGCAACGGCGTCGGCGATGAGGTTGGAGGTGGTGGTCTTACCGTTGGTGCCGGTGATTACCACGCTGCGGTCGACAAGGCCCGCGAGGTCGCTCAGCAGCTCGGGGTCGATCTTCATGGCGATGCGGCCGGGGAGTACGCCGCCCTGGCGCTTAAGGACGGAGCGCAGCCCCCAGCGGGCGATATCGCTCGAGGTGCAGGCGAGAGAAGAGCGGAAGTTCATGAAGTCGTTCCTAACGTGAATGACATGGTCGTGGCGTTTGCGCCGTTAAAAGCCGTAACGGCGCGCAAATTCCTGGGCAAGCTGCGATACGTCTTCGCAAGCGTTGGCCCAGGGGGCAAAGTCGGGAGTATCCGAGATGATGCCGTCGGCTTCCCAAACTGCCTGATGCGAAAGGTCCCAGGGGTCGTGCGGTTCGGGCCGGCAGGGAAGGTACGGTGTCTGATACATGGGGTTCAGCAAAAAGAATGCGCCGCCCTCGCAGCGGTTGGCAAACTCGCGCAGCGCGCGTGTCGCCGGGCGCATCTTATTTGTCTTGAACAACAAGATCGTGCGGGCGAGCAAATACCACGGCGAGTTCTCGAGGGCATCGGCCCCCATCTGCTCCTCGAGCTGGTGGGCCAGGGCAAAAAAGCCGTCCTCGTCTTCCAGACGAGCGAGGGCGAGTAGCACGGTGCCTGCAGCTCGGGTGGGATAGCCTTCCGCCTTAAGAACACGGCGAGAATAGTTGACGGCAGCACGGTAGCGAGCGCTCGCCATGCACAGCTGCGAGATGGCCTCGAGCGTGTGGAGCCACCCGATAAGCGCCGGCTCGCTTGCGGTGAGATGGGCCGCCGTCACGCCGTCTGCCAGCACCTTGTTGGCCCAGTAGTGCGGAGCCTCCATGTCGAATCCGGGCACGCTTTGCTGCAGGTAATCGGCTGTGGTCGCCTCGAGCTTCATCAAGTCGCCTAGACAGGCGTCGACGGGCGTGTCCGCCAGGATGATGGCGAGCAGCTGGGCATCGAGGACATGCGCATCGACGCGAACAATCTTGAGCAGCTCGTCGCGCATGTCGTCGAACAGGCGGTTGCGCGTCTGCTCAAATTCCTCGTCGCTGCCCATGTCCTCGATGCGGCGAAGCTCGTCAAGCAAATGACGATGAACACCGGCATAGGACAGCAGCGCTTGGGCATGCTCGGTCTGCGCATACTTGTGAGGGTTTGCGCTGATGTCGTTACGGACAAGCTCGCGTGCTGCATCGGTGAGTTCGGGGTGCGATGCCAGATAGGTGCGCTCCAGATAGGCGGGGATGTAGACGCTCGGATCCATTAGAGGTCTCCTCCCTTAAACGGCAATCCCTGCTCGGCTGCGCGTAGGATGCGCTCGTCGATTTGGGAGCGCACGATGTCGTTGGTGGCGACCCAGGCGGCAAAGCTGGCGTTGTCGGGCGCGCCTAGGCCCTCCTGCAGCACCGGCGTCGCCTCGGACAGGGCAAGGACGAGCTCATCGGTGGAGCCCACGCCCACATTGACGCGGGCATAGACGCCATCGGGAAACTCGGTTTGGAAGTAGAGCGCCTCGGCTGCGTGCGGGCACGAGCGTGCGAGGATGCGCAAGTAGTGCTCGGCGCCTTCGTAGTCCAGCTCGCGCCAGGCTGCGCTCATCAGTGCGATGAGCGTCCACGGGTCCAAGTCGCGCTCTGCGTCCTTGGGACGGCGGCGCAGCGGCGTGTTGGCAAGATAAGGCACGGAGTGGGCGGAGCGAAAACGCTTGAGCTCCTCGGCAGGGTATTCGAGCTTTGCCATGGCAAGCATCGCGGTATGGCGGACGCCGGCGGGGTCGTTGGGCGCAAAGTCCAGGCTGCGGTTTGCGGCTTCGAGCGACATGCGGTAGCGGCCGCTAATGAGCGCGCGCGATGCCAAGGCGGCAAGCCAGCGCAGGTAGGGACGGCGGGTCAGGTCGCCTGCGGCCTCACGCTCGTAGGGGTCCTGTGCCGAGGCGATCTTGAGCGCCAGATCGTGCTCCACCTCGTCGCACTTGGACACCAGATACTGCACGTATTCCTCGTTGGATTCGGCGGTGAGCGCCGTCAGCATGCGCTGGGCATCCCAGTTGCTCGGGTCGAGCGCGGCTGCCTCGCGGAGCATGTTCTCGGCAGCGGCCTCTTCTTGCTCTGCCTGGGCGTCGTCGGGGATAAAGGGGATGCGGTAGTCGACAGCCTCGACCACCTTGGCAATGAGATGCCCGGCGCGGTCGCGGTCGTGCACGATGAGCGGCGCGGGGTTACGGGTGAATTGTTCCATCAGACGCTCTACGGCGGCACCGTCGGTGAGCGGGATATTGTCGCGGCGCAAGGCCTCAAGAACGAGGCGATGGCAATCCTCTTGAATGGGATCGAATGCCATGGGGCCTCCTTTGCTGCGGTTAGGGTTCAAATGTCTCTATATAAAGGTCTAGTTTACCCGCATGTGGCACACCGGGGGTGCCGCACTTGGACTTGCACCTTTGCACCACGAAGACGGATGTCGCACAAATGTCGGCACCTCGGTTGCGCGGGTGGTATCACAGTGCCGTAAACGGTCGATTTTTGGCGGCGAACGGGGCACATTTTGGAGGGGCACAGTCCTACCCGGGATATGTGGTCAACCCTGATAAAACGTTTGCCCAGCTTGGGAGTATGCATGCCCCACAAGGGTCTTCAGGGATAGAAAAAACGTTTCATCATTGTTGGCTTTAGGTGAATAACTGACCAACCAGAACGGTAAAATAGTGTTTGTCTGAGCGTTGAGACGTTTAGACATTGCGTCGCTATCGCCGGCGACGCACAAAATGGTCCTAACGGAGCCAATCGGGTGCTCCGTTATATACGCAAGTCTAAGAGGGGCTTGTTTAGGAGGCACAGTATGGGACGTTTTACCAATCCTCGCGATCTGTACTTTGGTGAGGGCGCTCGCCACGAGGTGAAGAACCTCAAGGGCAAGAAGGCCATCATCGTTTCTGGCGGCAGCTCTATGCGCCGCGGCGGATTCCTGCAGGACGTTGAGGCCGACCTTAAGGAAGGCGGCTTCGAGGTCAAGCTGTTCGAGGGCGTCGAGTCCGACCCGTCCATCGAGACGGTCATGAAGGGCGCCGAGGCCATGCGCGAGTTCGAGCCCGACTGGATTATCGCCATCGGCGGCGGCTCGCCTATCGATGCCGCTAAGGCCATGTGGGTCTTCTACGAGTATCCCGAGGAGTCCTTCGACAACATCATCCAGCCGTTCAGCTTCCCCGAGCTGCGTCAGAAGGCTCATTTCTGCGCCATCTCCTCTACCTCCGGCACCGCTACCGAGGTCACCGCGTTCTCCGTCATTACCGACTACGCCAAGGGCATCAAGTACCCGCTGGCCGACTTCAACATCACCCCTGATGTCGCCATCGTCGACCCCGAGCTCACCTACACCATGCCCGCCAAGCTGTGCGCTCACACCGGCATGGATGCTCTGACCCACTGCATGGAGGCCTACGTTTCTACCTTCGCCTCTATGTTCACCGACGCCAACGCTCTGCACGGCATCCGCGAGATCGTCGAGTGGCTGCCCAAGTCCTATGCTGGTGACCATGAGGCCCGTCAGCACATGCACGAGGCTCAGTGCATCGCCGGTATCGCCTTCTCCTCGGGCCTGCTCGGCATCGTTCACTCCATGGCTCACAAGACCGGTGCTGCCTTCGAGAACGGTCACATCATCCACGGTGCTGCTAACGCCATGTACCTGGGCAAGGTCATCCAGTGGAACTCCAAGGATCCCCGTGCTGCCGAGCGTTACGCTTACGTGGCCAAGGAGATCCTGCACCTTCCCGGCGAGACCAACGAGGAGCTCATCGCTGCGCTTGTCCAGAAGATCCGCGACCTCAACGACCAGCTCAACATTCCGCAGTCCATCAAGGATTACGCGAATGGCGGCGTGAAGGTCGACGCCGAGAACCCGCAGATGGTTTCCGAGGAGGAGTTCCTCGCCAAGCTGCCCGAGATCGCCGCGAACGCCGAGCAGGACGCCTGCACGCCGGAGAACCCGCGTGAGACCAAGGCTGCCGACTTCGAGAAGATTCTCAAGGCCTGCTACTACGACACCGACATCGATTTCTAATCGACTCTTGTTATCGTAACGAGGGGCTCCGCACGTATCCGTACGGAGCCCCTTTCTTTTTAATTAGAGAACGGGATAAAAATGGCTGCAATTTTCAATAGCCCCAGCAAGTACATCCAGGGCCCGGACGAGCTGGCCAAGCTCGGTTCCTATGTCGAGCCGCTCGGCGCTAAGGCTCTCGTTATCGTGACGCCTTCGGGCAAGAAGCGCGTCGGCGCCAAGATCGAGGGCGGCTTTGCCGAGGCTAAGGCCGAGCTGCTGTTTGAGGACTTTAACGGCGAGTGCTCCAAAGGCGAGGTCGATCGCCTGGTTGCGCTCGCCCGCGACAACGGTTGCGACATCATTGTCGGCGTCGGTGGCGGCAAGATCCTCGACACCGCGAAGGCCGTCGCCTATTACCTGGAGTCCCCGGTTATCATTTGCCCCACCATCGCCTCGACCGATGCACCGTGCTCGGCACTTTCGGTGCTCTACACCGACGACGGCCAGTTCGATAAATATCTCTTCCTTAAGGCAAACCCCAACATTGTCCTTATGGATACGACGGTTATCGCGGCGAGTCCGGTGCGCCTGACGGTTTCCGGTATGGGCGATGCGCTCGCAACCTATTTCGAGGCCCAGGCGACGCATGATGCCGACGGCGGCACCTGCGCCGGCGGCAAGGGCGGTATGGCTGGTCTGGCGCTCGCCAAGCTCTGCTATGAGACGCTCATGGCCGATGGCGTCAAGGCCAAGGTCGCGCTGGAGAAGGGTGCGCTCACGCCTGCCGTCGAGCACATCATTGAGGCCAACACGCTGCTTTCGGGCATTGGCTTTGAGAGCTCGGGCCTTGCTGCTGCTCATGCCATCCACAACGGTTTGACGATGCTGCCCGAGTGCCATGGCATGTATCACGGCGAGAAGGTCGCCTTCGGCACCATCGTCCAGCTGGTACTCGAGGACGCTCCGACCGAGAAGCTCGAGGAAGTCTTGGGCTTCTGCATTGAGCTGGGCCTGCCGGTCACGATGAAGGAACTTGGCGTTGCCGAGGTTACGCGCGAGCAGGCTATGATTGTTGCCGAGGCCGCGTGCGCGCCCGAGGACACCATGTGCAACATGCCGTTTGAGGTGACGCCTGAGATGGTCGCCAACGCTATCCTGGGTGCCGACGCGCTGGGTCACTACTACCTTATGGATGAGTAAACTAAGGTAAGGAAGGGGCAAAGCCGACAGATGGCTTTGCCCCTTTTTGCTATGGTGCAAAGTAACCTGACCCTAATGTACCAAGTTGGTGCAAGGGGGTCAGGTTAGTTTGCACCAATGTTGAGTGAGTGAAAGGGTGGGGTCTTGTATGTCGCTGCCTATGGTTTACGGCGGTCCCGGTCGGTATGTTCAGGGGCCGGGGGAGCTTTCGCGCCAGGGCAGGTATTTGTCGTGGTTGGGCTGCGCCGCCTATGTCTTGTTTGACCAGGGCACCGAGGACCGGCTGTGCAAGCAGATCGTCGATGGATTCCTAGACGATGGCATGAGTGAGCCGTTCTTTAAGATCTATAACGGTCCATGCACGGAGGCGGCTGTTGTCGAAATGGCCAAGGAGGCCCAGGCAGAGTATTGCGACATGGTGGTCGGTATCGGCGGTGGCAAGATGCTCGACATCGCCAAAGCCGTTGCGCACTTTGCCGAACTTCCGCTGTGCGTGTGCCCCACGGCGGCATCGATGGACGGTCCGTGCAGCGCGATTTCGGTGTTGTATCACGAAGATGGATCGTTCGACTACTACCTGGCGCTTGCGAAGAATCCTGACTTGGTCGTGGTTGATACCGACGTGATCGCCGCAGCGCCGTTGCGCATGACGGTTGCCGGCATGGGCGATGCGCTGGCAACGTACTTTGAGGCACGCTCGTGCGTTGCGGTGCGGGGCACCAACGAACACGGTGGTACGCCGGGGCACTTGGCTCTGGTTGCAGCCCGCGCTTGCTACGACACGCTTATGGAGTGTGGTGTCGCTGCTAAGCGTGACCTCAAGAAGGGCCGCATATCACCAGCCGTTGAGCGTCTGATCGAGTGCAATATTCTGCTTTCGGGCGTTGGCTTTGAGAGCGGCGGCCTGGCACTTGCCCATGCCATTGCCAACGGTCTGACGATCCTGCCCGAGTGCAAGGCCATGCATGGCGAGGCCGTGGCATTTGGTCTGGTGGTCCAGCTTCGCCTGGAGCGTGCGCCCGAGCTTGAACAGGTGCTCGAGTTTTGTCAGCGCGTCGGTCTGCCGACGACGCTCGCGGAGCTGGGCCTTGGCGGGATTTCCGATGCTGACCTGATGAGCGTTGCGGATGCGGCCTTTAGAAACGAGCGTAATATGGCCAACGAGCAGGTCAAGGTGACCGAACAAAAGCTCGTGCAACTCATGTGCGAGGCATAGCTTGGCGCTCGATCGACCTTGTGCGATCGAGGCGGCGATAGGCCATGGGCTATTTGCCGCAAAGATGCTCCGCGTGTAATTTGCCCGAGGCGTGGGCCGATAGCGTATCATTATCTATCGCTTGTTTGCACTGCTCAGGGAGGGGCCGCGCATGGCGCAGGAACACGATCTGTTTGATGACATTATCGAGATCAGCAAGGGTTTCGATTTTCTTAAAAACCCGCTTGGCGGCGTGACCGATGCGCTCGATCCGTCGGCGCCGCAGTGGAATCCTGCCGACTATAAGGAGCGTCCGCGCGGAAACACCATTCCGTGCCTAGCCTGCAAAAACGAGAAGAGTGGCTGCACCGCGTGCATGGATGTGTGCCCGGTCAACGCCATCGAGGTCGAAGAGGACGCCATCGAGATTCTCGATACCTGTCGCAAGTGCGGCCTGTGCGCTACTGCCTGCCCGACTGAGGCGATTATCTCGCCGCGCCTGGCGCCCAAAAACCTCTACGACGATATTGTCTCGGCGGCTACGAGCCACGAGACTGCCTACGTTACCTGCACACGTGCGTTGAAGCGCATGCCGCGCGAAAACGAGGTCGTCGTCGCCTGCGTGGGTGACATTACGGCCGAGACCTGGTTCTCGGTGCTGGCAGACTATCCCAACGTGAGCGTCTACCTGCCGCTGGGCGTGTGCGATAAGTGCCGCAACACCGGTGGCGAGGATATCCTGGGCGAGGCTATTGCTACTGCCGAGGAGTGGGCCGGTACGGGCATGGGCCTGGAGGTCGACCCCAAGAGCCTCAAATGCCATAAGCGCCGCGAGTACGAGCGCAAGGAGTACATGGATAAGATTGCCCGCACCACGGGCCTAACCGTGACCAAGCTCAATCCGGCGACGGCGGCACTTGCCTCGGTGACGCAGAAGCTGAAGGCCCACCGTCACCAGATCACGCAGCTCGAGCGCACGCTCAACACCATGTGCGGCACCACGACGACCAAGCGCCGCCGCACGCTGACGCATGGCCGTCAGCTGGTGCTCTCGACGCTGCAGAATCACCCCGAACTTGCCCAGAATATGCAGGTGAGCACGCCGGAGTGCGATTTTGACAAGTGCACGTCGTGCGGCGAGTGCGTCAACGTGTGCCCAACGTTTGCCTGCGATCTGGTGGGAAGCGGCCGCTTTGCGTTGGAGTCAACGTATTGCCTGGGCTGCGGCGCCTGCGTCAAGGTGTGCCCCGAGCATGCGCTCAAGCTCGTTGAGCACGATGCGTCCAACCTGGTCGTCGTCGATCCCGAGGCCGAGGAAAAGGCCGCCCAGAAGGCCAAGGCCCACGAAGAAGCCCAGAAGGTCAAGGCCGAGGCAAAGGCCAAGCTCGACAAGATGCTCGACCAAGTGGAGAAGCTCGCGGACTAGCCAGCGACCCTAATCTCTGCTTCATTTGCGCCGCCGTGGTGTCCGGATTAGCCCGGATGCTGCGGCGGCGCTATACTTATGCAGTTTGAAATACTTGTACCAAAAGGAGCTGTCGTGTCCCTTTCCATCGGTATCGTGGGCCTGCCCAACGTGGGTAAGTCGACGCTGTTCACCGCGCTTACCAAAAAGACCGGCCTTGCCGCCAACTACCCGTTTGCCACGATCGACCCCAACGTGGGTATCGTCGACGTGCCTGATAGCCGCCTGCAAAAGCTCGCCGACATCGTCAACCCGGGCCGCATTGTGCCGGCAACGGTCGAGTTCGTCGACATCGCAGGCCTGGTGAAGGGCGCCAACGAGGGCGAGGGCCTGGGCAACCAGTTCTTGGCCAACATCCGCGAGACCGACGCCATCTGCGAGGTCGTGCGCTACTTTAAGGACCCCAACGTCATGCGCGAGGTGGGCCGTACGGGCGAGTTCGTCGACCCCGCTGGCGACGCCGACACCATCATGACCGAGCTCATCCTGGCCGACATGGGTACGCTCGAGAAGCAGCTGCCCAAGCTCGAGAAGGAGGCCAAGCGCGACAAGGAGCTCATGCCCAAGTTTGAGGTTGCCAAGCGTCTGCTTGCCTGGCTCAACGAGGGCAAGCGAGCCGCGTCCATGGAGATGACTGATGAGGAACGTGCCGCCGCCAAGGGCCTGTTCCTGCTTACCATGAAGCCCATTCTGTATGTGGCCAACGTGGACGAGGATATGCTCAACGACGACCTGGCGCCCATCGACGGCGTCAAGCCGCTGCCCATCTGCGCCAAGATCGAGGCCGAGCTTTCCGAGCTCGATCCCGAGGACGCCGCCGACTACCTGGAGAGCCTGGGCCTGGAGCAGCCCGGCCTGGACGTGCTCGCCCAGGCTGCCTACAAACTGCTCGGTCTGCAGTCGTTCTTTACGGCCGGCGAGATGGAGGTCAAGGCCTGGACGGTGCGCCAGGGCGCAACTGCCCCGCAGGCAGCCGGTGTCATCCACACCGACTTTGAGCGCGGCTTTATTAAGGCCGAGGTCATTGGCTACGACGACTACATCGAGCTCGGCGGCGAGCAGGGCGCCAAGGCTGCCGGCAAGCTGCGCATCGAGGGCAAAGAGTACGTCATGGCCGACGGCGACGTCGTGCACTTCCGCTTTAACGTGTAAGGACGACGTGCATGTTCAAATATGGTAAAAAAGCCGGCTACATGAGCATCGCGCTGCTGGTGCTCGCGGTGCTTCCGCTCGTGGTTGCGGTGTGTGTCCTTCCCAACATTGGGCCCGAGGTGGCAACAAAGTTCAATGCCGCCGGCGAGGCAACGCGCTGGGGCAAGAGCTACGAGCTGCTGGCGCTGCCGGTGCTCAACCTGCTGCTGAGTGTGGTGACGTACTTTACGGCAGGGCGCCAGGCGAAGAACAACGAAGACTCCGCCGTGATGGCCCGTCTTACATGCGAGCGTTATTTGCGCAACGGCTGCGTCACGGGCGTGTTCCTCAATGTGATTAACGTCTACTTTATGTATTCGGCAATTACTGGCACGGGCTTTGGACTGGGATTCTAGCTTGTTCCTTTAGGCAACGAGCCTACAAGCATATTCGATGGCTGCTGCGAGGCCGCCGCTCGATCGCGGTTGAAAGACCACATCGGCGGCGGCCTCGTTTTCGTATCCCGCGTCGCGCAGCGTGAGGGCGACGGCAGCTTCCAGCAACAAGGGAAGGCCGCGCTGCGTGGTGGCGATAACGGCGGTCTGGTCGAATGCGCAGCCGTGCTGTTGACAGAGGGCCGCAAGTTCGCCCTGCTTTGGGTTGGGAAGTAGCGCCGCGTGGACGCGACTTAATAGCAGCGTGAAGGCGGTGCGTTCGTCGGGCGTAAGCTGGTCGGCTTCGATAACGACAAGAGCAATCGGTGTGTTGCGCCGACGACAATCTGCACGCCGTACGTAAATCGAAGAACCCGACATAGAAAACTCCTGTGTATTCGGCAAAACGTAAACTATAGTTTACGTTTTTGTTTTGCGCCATTTCAAACTCGTTTGCATGGATGAACGTGTGAAACAGATTCTTGGCGAGCGAGTCGAGCAAAAGCGTGAAGGCCTTGGTATCTCCAAGGTCGATTTTTGCGTGGCGGCAGGAATTAGCCGTCCCTATCTCGATCAGATCGAGGGCGGAACGGCAAACTTCACACTCAAGGTTCTATTTAAGATCGCGCCCGCCCTCGGCATGACGGTGTCAGAGCTTCTCGAAGGCATCGAATAGGACGTTTTCGATGCTATTTGGCGCCCTTTGGGCAGGTCCCCCTGGCTGCGATGTGCAAAATCGCGAGTATTCAGCACCTGTCCGTCGCCAGATGGCAGTTCGAACAGCTTACTTCGTGTTTTTGGCAATATTTAATCCACAGATTAAATAATAATGAGGAATAAATATTTATAGCACGGCCTTTTCACGCTAAAAGCCCGTCTGAAAGACAGCCAATATGGTGTTTCCGGCGGGGAAATTGCAGAATACTCCGTTTTTTGCACGGCCCGAGGGGGACCACCTGCCGTTTAGGGCTGCGATACGTAGGCCTGCCCTTGGGGTTACGCCATCGGGATGCGGTCGTGGTTGACTTGGCTGTAGAACAGGCGCTGGATCTCGGCGGCGTCGCGCGACTGGCCGAGTGCCCACATGGTTTTGGCCACGAGCGTCTCGGTGGTCATGTCGTCGCCGCGTAAAATGCCCGGATGATCGGCGTAAGCGCGGCCGACCTCGTAGACGCCCAAGTCCAGACCCTCTTCGGGTACCTGCGTGGTCATAACAACGGTGCGGCCCGAATCGACCCAGCGGAAAATTGCCTCCTGGAACGACTCACCCGACTCGCCAAACTCCGGGATGCCGCCAATGCCAAAGGTCTCCAGAATCACGGCGTCGTAGCTGTCGGCCAGAGCGTCCAGAATGCCCGGGTTTACGCCGGGCGTGAGCTTAAGTACGAACACGCGCGGATCGATGCTGTCGTAGAAATGCACCGGGTTTTCACCCTGATGCGTGCCGTGGAGTCCGTTGCGCACAATACGGTCGTTGCGGATATAGGCGATGGGCGGATAGTTGACGCTAATAAATGCGTTAAAGCTCATGGTGCGCTGCTTGCGGGCGCGGGTGCCGGCAATGGCCACGCCGCCAAACACGATTGAGACATCGTGCGAATGCTCATCGAGCGCATAGAGCAGGCTCTGATACAGGTTGAGCTTGGCGTCGGTAAAGGGGTTGCCCATGGGCTTTTGCGAACCGGTGAGCACGATGGGCTTGGGACTGTCCTGAATCAGATAGGAAAGCGCCGCGGCGGTATAGCTCATGGTGTCGGTGCCATGCAGGACCACGAAGCCGTCGTGGTCGGCGTAGCCCTCGACGATGACATCGCGGATGCGCATCCAGTCGCTGGGGCGCATGTTGGTGCTATCGATGTTCATGGGCTGCACGACGTCGAGTTCACAAAGCCCCAAGATCTCGGGAACGCTCTGGGCGAGCTCCTTACCGGTCAGGGCGGGGGAGAGGCCGTTGCCGTCCTCGGTCGATGCGATGGTGCCACCCGTGGCGATGAGAAGGATGCGCTTCATGCTGGTATTCCTATCAATTTTGTCGCCGCGAGGGCGGAATCGTTCGACAGTATTGTGGCACAGGGCGTCGAATGTTCAAACGTATTACATCATCTGTAACGTTTGGAAACACTTCAATCGCCACCAAAAGGGGTGCAGGTCGTGCGTTTGCCGTGCGCTGATGGCTATGACGGGCGCAGAACCGCTGCTTACGTGTACACTATGGAGGTTATTTTCGTTCATTCACGCGGGTGGGCACCGGCTCCCCGCCAACAAGAGGGGGAACCATGGATCAAAAGGCTTCCGCAAAGGTCCTCGTACTCGACTTTGGTGCGCAGTACGGTCAGCTCATTGCCCGTCGCGTCCGCGACCTCAACGTGTATTCCGAGATCGTCCCCTGCGACATCTCGGCCGACGAGATTCGCGAGATGAACGCCTCTGCGCTCATCCTTTCCGGCGGCCCGGCCTCCGTGTACGCCGAGGACGCTCCGTCCATCGATCCTGCCATCTTTGACCTGGGCCTTCCCGTCCTGGGCTTTTGCTACGGCCATCAGATCACGGCCGTGACGCTCGGCGGCAAGGTCGGCCACTCAGAGGTAGGCGAGTACGGCCGCGCCACCATCACGCGTACGGCCGGCGCCAAACTCTTTAACTCCACGCCCATGGAGCAGACCGTGTGGATGAGCCACCGCGACGCCGTGTCCGAGGTGCCCGAGGGCTTTACCGTTACCGCCAGCACCGACGTATGCCCGGTTGCCGCCATGGAGTGCGTTGAGCGCAAGATTTTCACCACGCAGTTCCACCCCGAGGTCAAGCACTCCGAGTATGGCCAGCAGCTGCTGAGCAACTTCCTGTTTGAGATCTGCGGCCTGGAGCCCAACTGGAGCATGGACAACCTGGTCGAGACCATGACGGCCGAGTTCCGCGAGAAGGTCGGTGACGACCGCGTGATTCTGGCCCTGTCCGGCGGCGTCGACTCCTCCGTCGTGGCTGCGCTGGGTGCCCGCGCCGTGGGCAAGCAGATGACCTGCGTGTTCATCAACCACGGTCTGCTGCGCAAGGGTGAGCCCGAGCAGGTGGAGGAGGTCTTCACCAAGCAGTTTGACGTCGACTTTATCCACGTCCACGCCGAGGACCGTTATGCCGAGCTTCTGGCCGGCGTGACCGAGCCCGAGGAGAAGCGCCGCATCATCGGTACGCAGTTCTGGAAAGAGTTCTTTGCCGTGGCGCAGCAGCTCGAGACCGATGGCAAGCCGGTCAAGTACCTGGCTCAGGGCACCATCTACCCCGACATCATCGAGTCCGGCGCTCGCAAGACGGGTGGCAAGACGGCCACCATCAAGAGCCATCACAACCTGATTCCGTTCCCCGAGGGCGTGCACTTCGACCTCATTGAACCGCTCGACCACTTCTTTAAGGACGAGGTCCGCGCGCTTGGTCTGGCGCTGGGCCTGCCGGGTCACATCGTGTTCCGCCAGCCTTTCCCGGGTCCGGGTCTGGCCATCCGCATCATCGGCGCGGTCGACAAGGAGAAGCTCGAGATCCTCAAGAACGCCGACGCTATCGTGCGCGAGGAGCTCGACGCCTACAACCAGCGCCTGTTTGAGCAGACCGGTGAGCGCAACTCCGAGCACAGCTGCTGGCAGTACTTTGCGGTCCTGCCCGACATCAAGTCCGTCGGCGTTATGGGTGACGAGCGCACCTACCAGCGCCCGATCATCCTGCGTGCCGTCGAGTCCAGTGATGCCATGACCGCCGACTGGGCCAAGCTGCCCTACGACGTGCTGGCCCGCATCTCTGGCCGCATCGTTGCCGAGGTTCCCGGCGCCAACCGCGTGTGCTACGACATTACATCTAAGCCGCCCGCGACCATCGAGTGGGAATAAACGATATTCGTTGATTTCAAGCCTCTGACCTGCGAAAACAGGTCGGGGGCTTCTTATTTTGCAACCTCTGTGCAACCTTTGCGGTTTCGCGCCCCGTGAACAGGGGACGTAGCACTGTTCACGTCTGGGCCCATGTCGGCACCGATCAATGCCCGCGCTGCTTCTGCTTGCGCTTCAGCTTCCGCTGCTCGAAGCACGTCGCCCGGGATTCCTCGCCAGAGGAGAACTGACCGTTCCTTGCGAAACCGCGAGACCAGCTATATCCGCTTGCTGCGGGCTTGCTTGAGCCAGTTCCTCTTGAAAGAGCCTATACCTCCGAAGAACTTGTTGTACGTCTCACCGTTCTCCTTTGCCTCGCACTTGACCAAGGCAAGTTCGATGGTGCAGAGGTAATCCGCCACTTGCTCGAGGCGGTAGTCGGTCATCGAGGTCTTGCGGCGTCGGACGACCCCTTTTGAGAGGACCTTGCCCACCGAGCCGTCTCGCCCACGGAATAGAAGGAGCGCATCCTCGCGACCTTCGGCGACCTGTGCTGCGAGATGGAGGGCTGCACCATCGCGCAGGGCCCTTTCCAAAGCGAAGTGTCGAGCCGAAGTGTTGAGCGTCGGCCCTGAATGTTCAATGGCCGTTGTTTTCTGCCCCTCAAGTGGTGAACTTCTCCTCGGGGCTGTTGATTCCCCCACGCGCCCCCTTCCGTTCTCTGTGTTCCCCTTATACTCCTTGTACAAGGAGGTAAGAAGTCATGGACAAGACCGCACAGGACAGCTTGGCAAAGAAGCCCGTCGACATGAGGGACAGGATTCTCGAGCATCTCGAGGCCCTCACCTCTGCCGTCTCGCTCGACGACCTTGCCCGTCTGTCCACCTCCGACATCGCCGAGACGCTCATCATCTCCAGGAGTCTGGCGAGCCAGTACCTCAACGACCTTGTTCGCGCCGGCCTTGTGGTTAAGGTGGCGGGCAGGCCTGTCCGTTATTTTCATCGCCGCGCGTTCCAGAAGCGTTTTCAGGTAAAGCTCTCTGCAAGCGAGTACGCCTCGCTCGCCGACCTCATCCAGGCGACGGGAATCGCCGATCACCGTGACTTCGCGCGTGCCGTGGGCTTTGACCTGAGCCTCAGTTCCGTTGTCGAGCAGTGCAAGGCTGCGGTTCAGTACCCTCCGTTCGGCCTGCCCATCCTCTTGAGCGGCGGCGTGGGTGTCGGCAAGTCTTTCCTTTCTCGTCTTGTGTACGAGTACGGCAAGAACCAGGGCTTGCTGTCCCGCGACTCCTCCTATGTGCGCATCGACTGCGCCGGGGTTCCGGACGCCGCCTCGTTCAACGGGCTTCTTGACGAGTCGATCGCGAAATCGCGCGGGGGTGTGGTTTTTGTCAACGGCATCGAGGCACTCTCTCCCTCTGCGATGGAGCACTGCCTTGCGACGGCCCTCGGGCTCGATGCCTCCCAGGATGCGCCGCGCGCTCGCCTCGTTCTTTCGACGACGCTTTCCGCCGATGATCTGAAGGTTTCCTCGGCCTACAGCAAAATGCCCATCTGTGCCCGTGTCCCCTCACTCAAGGAGCGGACCCCCGAGGAGCGCGAGGATCTCATCTTGAGCTTCCTGCGCAGCGAGGGGTGCCGAATCGGTTCTGATGTGAAGATCAGCCGCGGCGCATACCGTTGCCTCGTGAACGCGGACTTTTCCGATAACATCGCCGGCTTGCGCGCCTGCGTGACGAACTGCTGCGCCAAAGCGTTCCTCAATCGCGAGGGCGACTACGTCGTCGTTCGCCCGTATCTTCTTCCCAGCGGGCTCCTCTCCTCCGCGCAGATCGATCAACAGCCCGACGATGGCGTTCTGATCGACGCGTCCCTGGATGCCGCCGAGAGCACAGGGCCGGTCGAGCAGGCGCTCGATGCCCTGTGCTCTCTCGATGAGCGATTCTGCGCCGGGGAGCTCTCTGTCTCCGAGCTCGTCTCGCAAGCTGTCTCCGCTGTGCGCGGCGTTGAGGATCACTTGATCTTCGGCCGCGGCGTTACCTCCTCGAGGTCGCGCGCCTTCGAGCGCATCGTGGGCGCGGTCCTTGCCGACGCAGGCTCTTCTTATGGCATCGAGCTTTCGAGGAAGGTCGCTTTTCTGCTGGCCCAGGAGATTTGCCTGCAGTTGTGGCCGGGCATCGGCCTGGCTAAGCGAAAGTCTGCCTGTGCGGAGCAAATCTCCCATCTCCTCGGTGCCGCGACCTCCGAATTACCGTTTGCCTCGAGCGTCTCCGATCAGGTCGCCGCAGACGTGGAAGGGACGCTGGGAATCTCGCTCGATCACTTCACGAAGACGCTTCTGACGCTGTGCGTCGCATCGGAGTCTCGCGACGCGAAGGCCCTTCGGACGCTCTGCGTCATCTTGTCCCACGGCTACTCAACGGCGACGAGCATCGCCGACGCGGCGAACCGTATGCTCGGCATGCATGTGTACGAGGCGGTCGACATGCCCTACGACCAGCAGCTGAAGGACATCGTCGGTCCGCTCCAGCGCCTCGTCGACCGCCATTCCTACTGCACCGGGGTCGTGTTCCTCGTCGACATGGGCTCCTTGGAGGAGGCCTATAAGGCCCTCGAGAACGTTACCGACTCCACTATCGGCGTGGTGAACAACGTCTCTACCGGTCTTGCGCTCGAGATCGGGGTCGGGCTGCTCGGCGGCAAGTCCATCGCCGAGGTTCTTGGCGATGCGACCGCCGCGTGCGTGACGCACTGCAAGGTGATCGAGCGCATCAACCGTGAGGACGCCATCGTCTTCTGCTCCGAGTCCGGGGTCGACGCCGCGGAGAGGATACGCCAGCTCGTCTCGCAGAGCCTCCCGCGCACCATAGGCGCGCGCCTGCTCACGAGGCCCTTCAAGCAGCTCGTCGCGAACGGGTCGAACGACGCCGTTTTCTCCGAGCACCGCGTCTGCGCCGTCATCGGCACGGGAGACCCCGGGGTCGCCTCCATCCCCTTCGTCGCCCTCGAGGACATCATGTCGACGGCGTCTGCCTCTAAGGTCGATGCCGTGTTCGGCAGGTGGCTTGACGCTTCCGAGCTCTCTTCTTTCCACGAGAAGCTGCTCTCGAACATGACGCTGCAGAACGTCATCCGCTCCATCACCATCCTCGACCCGGAGCGGCTATTCCACGAGATCGAGAGTGCCGTGCACGAGCTTCAGCGCAGGACAGGCGAGAAGATCGGCAGCAACGCCATCATTGGGCTCTACGTCCACCTCTGCTGTCTCGTCGAGCGCCTTGTTACCAGAAACCCCATTGAGACCTACGTTGGCCAGGACCGCTTCGAGGAGGAGCGTGCCGATTTCATCGAGTCCTTCAGGCAGAGCTTCTCGAGCATCTCGACGCGCTATCGCGTAGAGGTTCCCGTAAGCGAGATCGCATATGTCTTCGACTACATAAGCGTGAGCGCCGCCCCGGCGCGAGAAGAGCGCCTCGGCTCCTCGGACCTCCTGCTCGACGAGTGACCTTCCCCGCGCCGCCGCAAGCTGACTGCGCGTCCTCAATAATCCGATAACCCCTTGCCCGGCGCGAATCCGGATAGCGCCGAGGCAGTACCGAACGTAAAACTTCATTTGATAGGAGCAAACATGAGTGTTGTTATGGCACGAATCGACAATCGCCTGCTTCACGGCATCATCGTGACGCAGTGGGCCCCGGTGTCGGGCGCGACCCGAGTCATGGTCATCGACGACAAGGTCGCCGGCGATGAGGTCCTGAAGTCCACTATGAGGATGGCGCGCCCCGCGGGCATGGCCGTCTCGATCATCTCCGAGGAGACCGCGCTCAAGAACTTCGCGGCGGGCAAGTACGACCGCGAGAAGGTCTTTGTCATCGCCAAGGAGCCCGAGACGATCCTTCACCTGGTCGAGTCGGGCATCGAGCTCCCGTCGCTGATCGTCGGCGGCTCGCTCGTCAAGGAGGGCGGCGTCCAGCTCACCCAGCGCGCCTATGCCTCCGCCGAGAACGTCCAGAGCTACAAGGCGCTCATCGCCCGCGGCGTCAAGGTGACGGCACAGTTCGTGCCCGCCGACAAGCCCGTCTCCGTCGCCGACCTCATCTAAGGAGGGATCATGGTCAACTTCACTATCTTGCAGGTCGTCCTTTTGACCCTGCTGGCCTTCATCAAGCACGTGGACTACTACGGCATCCCGATGATCTTCGTCAACTATGCCGTCTTCTGGGGCCTTATCACCGGCGTCGTCATGGGCGACTGGCAGACCGGCCTCGTCATCGGCGGCACCATCCAGCTCATGCAGCTCGGCGTCGCGGGCTTCGGCGGCTCGTCGATTCCCGACTACGGCACGATGGCCATCATCGCCACCGCCTACGGCGTGACCCTGGGCGCGGACACGGGCCTCGCCATCGGCCTGCCGGTCGGCATGCTCGGCATCCAGCTCGACGTCATCGTCAAGATCCTCAACGGCTTCGTCGTCGAGAAGTCCCAGAAGTTCTGCGACGAGGGCAAGTTCAAGCAGATGAACGCCATCCTGTGGGTCTGCCCCGTGCTCTTCGGCCTGTGCGCCGCCCTGCCCGTCTTTGTCTCCGTGACCCTCGGCCAGCCCGCCGTCAACTGGCTCCTCGAGGTTATGCCCCAGTGGTTCCTCTCCGGCCTCACCCTCGCCGGCAAGATGCTCCCGGCCGTCGGCATCGCGATGCTGCTGCGTTACATGCCCACTGGCAAGTACTTCCAGTACCTGCTCGCCGGCTTCTTCCTCTCGGCCTTCCTGAACGTGCCCATCATCGGCGCCGCCATCGTCGGCGTTGCCCTCGCGATCGCGTTCTACCAGCGTGCCGAGAGGGACACCGAGCTCGCCGCCCACGCTTCCGCAGACGCCTTCATCGGAGAGGATGAGTAACCATGGAAAACGAGAACATCACCGCCGTCGCCGAGGGCAAGCCCTCCGGCTACAAGGTCACCAAGAAGGATCTGCGCAACGCGAACTGGCGCTGGCTCATGAGCGTGTGTACCTTCAACTACCAGACCCAGCAGGGCGCCTCAGTCGCCTACGCCCTCTCGCCGGTCCTGAGGAAGATCTACACGAACGACGAGGACTATAAGCAAGCGCTCAACAACCACTTCCGCTACTACAATACCCAGCCTTGGCTCGCCGCCATCATCCTTGGCGCCTGCGTGGCCATGGAGGAACGCGACGGCCTAGCGGCGGCGGACGCCGTCCAAGACCTGAAGATCGGCACCATGGGACCGCTCGCCGGCGTCGGCGACTCCCTGCTCATGACCATGATCCCGACCATCATGGGCTCCATCGCCGCCTACATGGCCATCGAGGGCAACCCCGTGGGAGCCGGCATCTGGTTCGCGCTCATCCTGGCCATCTTCTGGGTCCGCATGCACGCCCTCGAGTTCGGCTACAAGCAGGGCGTGAAGCTCGTCACCGACTTCAGCGAGAAGCTTCCCAACCTCACTGCCGCCGCCTCCGTGCTCGGCCTCACCGTGGTCGGCTGCCTCATCGCCTCGGTCATCGGCGTCACCTGCCCGATTAGCTTCAGCTTCGGCGACGTCTCGATGGAGATTCAGCCGCTGCTCGACAAGATCCTGCCTGCCATGATCCCCGCCGCCATCACGGGAAGCGCGTATTACCTTCTTACCAAGAAGAACGCGAGCATGACGGTCCTCATCCTCGTGGTGATCGTCCTCGCGATGGTCGCCTCCGCCGCTGGCATCCTCGCCTAGCTTCGACCCAAGAGATTGGTGAATCAATGAGAAAGATAGTTGTGGCGAGCCATTCCCTTCTCGCCCAGGGCTTCAAGGACACCCTCGAGTTCCTTACGGGTAAGAGCGACGCCGTCAACGCCGTGTGCGCCTACGTGAACGACAACGGCGAGGGGCTCGACGCGGCGGTCGAGGCGGCTCTTTCGGGCACTGACGAGGTCGTCGTCCTCACCGACGCGCTCGGCGGCAGCGTGAACCAGCGCTTCTCCCGCTTCGCCTCCGACCGAATCCACGTGATCGCGGGTGTCAACCTCCCGCTCGCCATGACGGTCGCGCTCGCGCGCCCCGACGAGAAACTCGACTTCGACGCCCTCGTCGACGAGGCGCGCCAGCAGATCGTCTACGTGAACGGTGCCAGTTCCGCCGAGTGCGAAGACGACGAATAGAGGAGGTCGACGATGAGAGAGTTCCTTAAGGACGTGTGGATGCACGGCGGTGAGGAAAGCCGCGCCATCACCCCCGAGAACATCACGGGCGAGAAGGGCCGTGCCGCCATGTCGGCCAGCCACCTCGGCGTCGGCCGCAAGGGCTCGTGCTGCGTGCCCCTTGAGTCCGGCGAGACCATCACGCTCGCGGACATCGAGGGCCCCGGCATCATCCGCCACATCTGGATGACCGTCCCCGACAAGACCGCCGCCGGCAGCTTCGTCATGCGCGACCTCGTGCTGCGCTTCTACTGGGACGACGAGGAGACCCCCTCGGTCGAGTGCCCTGTCGGCGACTTCTTCTGCAACGGCTTCGGTGAGCGCGCCATCGTCAACTCGATGCCCATCTGCGTGAACCCGACGGGCGGCATGAACTGCTACTTCGAGATGCCCTTCAGGAAGCACGCCAAGGTCACGCTTACGAGCGAGCACCCCGGGTTCATTAAGTACATCTTCTACACGTTCAACTACGCGCTCACCGACGTGCCGGACGACGCCATGTACTTCCACGCCCGCTTTAACCGCGAGCGCAGCACTCGCAGGGGCGTTGACTACACCGTGCTCGACGGCGTGCGTGGCAAGGGCTACTACGTCGGCACCTACATGGCCCTGTGCGCCCTGGAGCGCTATTGGTGGGGCGAGGGCGAGATGAAGTTCTTCCTCGACGGCGACGAGGAGTTCCCCACGGTCACCTCGACGGGAGCCGAGGACTACTTCGGCGGTGCCTGGGCCTTCCTCGACAGGCCGCCCCACGCGCTGCCCGAGGCGCAGTGCTTCAACACGCTGTTCGCCGGCTACCCGTACCGCTCGACGCGCGACGCCACGCGCGACCGCTTCAGCGCGGGCAAGCCGAACCCGAACCCGATGCTCGCGACCAACGACGACGCGCTTCCCAGGCACGGCCTCTACAGGTGGCACCTTCCCGATCCGATCTCGTTCAAGGAGGACCTGCGCGTGACGTTCCAGGACCTCGGCAACGACGACATCAAGCTCTACGAGCGCGAGGACGACATCTCCACCGTCGCCTACTGGTACCAAAGCGAGCCGCACGCCGTGCTCGCCCCGTTTGCCGCAAGGCAGGACCGCGTGCCCAGGTAGGGTCGCCTCGAAACAAGCCAACGTTATGGGCGCCCGCGGTTGACCATGACTGCGGGCGTCCCTTTGCAAGGAGGATCACATGAGCGAAAAGCAAATGAGGCTCGGCGCCCTCGAGGCCGGCGGGACCAAGATGGTCTGTGCCGTGGTGTCCGGCGACGGCGAGGTCCTCGACCGTATGGAGACCCCGACGCTTGCGCCCGCCGAGACCGTCCCGCAGATGATCGAGTGGTTCGCCGCTCGCGATGTGGACGCGTTGGGCATCGGCGCCTTCGGCCCGACCTGCGTCGACCCCGCCGACGAGCGCTACGGCTCCATCCTCCAAACGCCCAAGCTCGCGTGGCGAGGCTATGGTCTTCGCGCCGCGTTCGCCGACGCCCTCGGGATTCCGGTGGCCTACGATACGGACGTGAACGTTGCCTGCCTCGGCGAAGCGGTCTTCGGCTGCTGCAAGGGGCTCAAGGACGCCGTCTACGTGACCATCGGCACCGGCGTGGGCGCGGGCGTCATGTGCGCGGGCAGGCTCCTTCACGGCATGCTGCACCCCGAGGCCGGCCACATGCTGGTAAGGACCCGTCCCACCGAGGAAGGACGCTGCGTCTGCCCGAGCCACGCGAGCTGCCTCGAGGGCCTCGCCTCCGGCCCCGCCATCGCCGCGCGCTGGGGAAAGCCCGCGGCCGAGCTCGCGGACAACGATGAGGTGTGGATGCTCGAGGGGGATTATCTGGGGCAGATGTGCGCGAACCTCGTGCTCATGTACTCGCCTCGCCGCATCGTCCTCGGCGGCGGCGTGATGCACCAGGAGCAGCTCTACGGCATCGTCCGCAAGAAGACCCTCGAATATCTGGGTGGCTACATCCAGACCGCCGAGCTTAAGGACATGGAGAGCTACATCTGCGCCCCGGGCTGCGGCGGCGACCAAGGAATCCTCGGCGCGGCCGAGCTGGCAAGAAGGGCGCTCGCGTAACTTGCGCTCTCTCCGCCATACAACGCGTTAAGGAAAGACGAGCGCTTCTTGCCAATTGGGCGGCAAGAAGCGCTCGTCTTTTGCATTTTTGCCTCTCAAAATCTTATTTTCACGATTTGCATTTTCATCCCGTTGTCACCGACCCTTGCGAGAAACCGGAAAAAGCCGCTGACAGAAGGGTCTCTCAAATCGTTGTAACCCAGCATATAGCCGCGACTTGTGACCTGCAGACGGCTGTTCCACGTGCCGATTTCCTTGGCGGCATCCGAAACCGCAAAATATGCCCCCACATCCTTGATTTTTGCAGTCTTAAGCCATGTTTTTGCGATCATCTTTACTGCCGTTCGATTGGCAGCATCAAAGACCAGCACACCGCCGGGGAAAGCGTCCGCCATCCCCTGGACCAGTTCCCGGACCTGCTGGGTTAGAAAGTAATAGAACACCCCGGAGGCAAAGAGCACCGCCCCGCCGGAGGCATCGATTTTGCCAAACCATGCGGTATCTTTCAGATCGCAGGGGATATTTTGTTCTCGATCCCCGGCGGGCAGTAGCTGCTGCCGCAAGGCAATCACATCCGGGAAGTCCAGATTGTAGATCTTGCATTTACCGTTGTCGCAGGTTCTGCCGGTGTTGTCCAGCCCACAGCCCAGATTGACCACCGCCGCATTGGGGTGGCCTTTCAGGTAATCCCGCACCTCGAAAGCAAGATCACTCTGCCGCATGGCCACCTCCAGCGCACCAAAGCGCTGCATCAGGCTGCGGGAGTTTTTCTCTGCCTCTGAAAAGTCGTAGTCGATCTGGTCGAGCAGGCGAACCGCTGTTTCATCCCTGTAAAGGTTCGGGTACAGCTCCGTACACAGCTTCCGGGAATACAGCGGGAGGATCAGCGTCTCCTGCACGGTGTTTTTCTCAATTTTATATTTCATAGGTTTCTTCCTCAGTGAATAAGAACTGTCATAATTGCCGCCAGCACAGCCGCTATGACCGTCATGCCTATCGCCATGTGCAGGATGGATGCAAAAATGCCCGCTTGGCGTTCTCAAACGTCATATCCGCCACGCTGCCTTGCAGAACGGCGCAACGCCCCTCCTGAATTGCAATTCGGTTGAGCTTTCTGGCCTTTTCCACGCTGACGGGCGAATAGTCGATGCCCTTGGCGACGCCATGCGGGCATTTTTCAGCAGCCGTTTTATGTTCGCCCCGCCGCCGCAGCCGCAATCCAGCACCTCGGCATTTGGCGCAAGTCGTAGAAATCGAAGTCCCCACCGCGCCACAGGGCTGTGGCCCAGATTCATCATGGCAACCATAAGTTTTCCGCCGAGGCCCACGGGCTTGCGGGTGTTTTCAAAGAACGACATCTGGCCCCTCCGATTTCGTGCATTCCGCATAGGTCAACGGGAACGAGGCCTTCAGCACCGCGCTTTTCTGCACCGCCCAGCCGTTTTGACGCAGGAAACGTAGATATTCCTCGCTTGTCCATCTGCTGTGGAGGGGGAATCCCGCCATACTCATGAAAAAGGCTTTTGCCTTGCCGGAAACCGAGCTCCCCGCGTGAGTGAAGGTTGGCGCGATGAGCACGCCGTCGTCCTTCAGCACCCGCCTGATTTCTTGCAGGGCCTTTTCCGGATGCGGCACTATGTGAAGTGCGTTGGACGCGATCACCACTTCGAAGGACTTCTGTGCATAGGGCAGGCAGAACATATCTTGTACGGAAAAGTGTAACTTTGCGGATTGATTGTCCCGTTTTGCTTCAAGGATCATCTTTGCAGAAGCGTCCGTAGCCTCGATGTGCGCCGCCGCATTCACGATGCTCTTTGCGATAAGCCCCGTGCCGGTGGCAACCTCCAGCACGGTTTTTGCTTTCACCACCGGCCTGATCAGCTCATACATCTTCTCATACGCCGCCCGGTCCTTTCGCATGAAACGGTCGTACCGACTGGCATTCTTGTCCCAGAAGCCCTTGCGTTCGTGCATGGCCATCGCCCCCAAACAGTTAGAGCCATCTAACTATAGCACACGAATCATACAGTAAGTTAAGGCTAACCTTTTTTCTTGGCTAAGATGCATCTCTTCGGTTTTCGCTTATAACAGCGCGAGTCAGATACTAGGCTGGAGCTGAAGAAGGAGCTTGGCGGGCAGGTAGGTCGATACCGGTTCCCGGAACGGTGATCCAGCCAATTACACCAGGGCTCTAGTCATTGAGTGGGAATAGAAAATTCCTTAGTTATGGGGGTATAAATTTGATTCCCTTTAGGATACACCCCCATAACTATATGAATTGACCTGCTGACTCCAATGAAGATTGGAGGGTAACTGCCAGGGGTGACGGCCCAGCTAGTGTTATTTTGCGAGCTATGCGCATTGAAAGTGACCTTTCGTGGTATAAACTACTTGCCGGAAGCCGCGGCTTTCAGAGTACGGCTTACGTGTACGTTTAACCTCCGTGGGCGACGGGGTGCCGCAAGGCGTAGAATATCGCCCACCTGTAGGGGCCTGCAGCGATGCGGGCCCCGCTTCGTATGAAGGGGGCGTAACCGATGAAGATCGTATCCATCTCCCAGGACTTCTTCGACCTCGTCGAGGGCGACCGCGAGCTCATGCTTAAGCACAATCGCCCCTGCATCGTGGTGGTGAGGCTGCGTTTCCGCGGGAAGCGCAGGGACTTCGCCGTGCCGCTGCGTTCCAACATCGCCCCTAACGTGCCCAAAGACCAGTACTTTGCGTTACCACCCCGCCCCACGACGCGCCCCGGCTGCCGCCACGGCATCCACTACATCAAGATGTTCCCCATAACCAAGGCCTACCAGCGCCGCTTCAGGACCGAGGGCTCGGCCTACTACGAGACGCTCCAGCGCATCATCGACGGCAACACCAAGCGCATTGTCTCCGAGTGCCAGGCATACCTCGACCGCTACGAGCGCGAGGGAAGGCCCCGCTTCGCCGTCGACATCGACCGCATCGTGGGCCTGCTGGAGGGCGAGAAGTAGGGCGCCTCAGCTCAATCCCGAGCCATGCGGAGTCGCTCCGCATTATTGAACGCCGCATGTACGTCCCAAATACTTGAGAAACAAGCTGTGAAGTGCAGTGGTGCGCCCGTGCCCGTGCATAGCCGTCACCATCAGCGTCTACGCGGCGTCGGCTTCAAGTGGAACTGGCGCCGCTGCTGTATATGGTTTGCCTTGCTGCAAATGGCGATCAATGCCCACGATGCTTCTGCTTGCGCTTCAACTTCCGCTGCTCGAAGCGCGCCTCCGCCTCATCCGCGCGACGCTGACTTCTTGCTTGAGCCGACTCCCGCTTCATCGCTTCCCGCTGTGCCGCGAGCGCCTGTTGTGCCTTGGTGCTCACAGCGGGCCGCTTAAGGGTTTTCGCCGCCTCGCGAGCGCGTCGCTTGGGGCTCTTTGCGGGCTTGCTTGCCTCAGCCGGTTTGCTACCGAAGAACGAGAGCTTCTCCCATTTGCCGACAACGAATTGCAGAATCTCCTCATCGGACGGCTCCGCGCCGAAGACGATGCGGGCGATGCCATACCTTCCGCCCTCGACGTGCTCCGCCAGCCCGACCCAGAATTGGCCGTCGTGATATACGGTCAGGGTGGACGACACACTGATCTGCATGGTTGGTTCCTCCTTTATGTAGTTGACCATGCAGAGAAGGGACAACCAAGGAGGCAGGTTACTGATGCGGACTCCCGCACGCCCACGACTACCCGACGGGGACTGTGTTTTCATCTCTGGTGGTTGGATTGTAGCACGTGCGGACGCGCCCTTCATCGCTGCCGACATGGCGCGACTGGGATTCGCTCCTCGATGCATCCTTGCACATATTGCCTCCTCGGTTTCGAAACTTTAGAAATACTCGAGTTTCGAAACCGAGAGGGGGCGGATGATGACATGGGTGGACCGCGCTACGTACATGGAGCGGCTCTGGGCGCTCGAGGGCGCCCAGAGCCGTCTCTTCATCGACGAGGTACAGTTGCGCGAGGGCTTCGAGATGGCAAGTGACAGCATTCGCGCACGTGGCGGGTGGGATATCTGCCTCACGGAGTTTGAGCTTGAGATGCGCGAAGAGCCCGAGGAGCGGCTCTGGCTCACGGCGAACTGGCGCCAGGTGTGCGATGGCTGGCGCGCCGACGCGCCCGCGGACGGCATTCCGGCCGCGCGGAGGTTCCGGGCGTGCCGGAGGAGCTGACGAGGCTGCTCGCGGAAGAGAAGGAAGAGGGCACCGAAGACAGCGACCGCAAGGTCAAGGAAGATTGGGGTGACGTCGATGAGGAGGCTTGGCAGGTTCCTCAAGGCGGTGCTGAAGGTCACGCTGGGCTTATTCGTCTGGCTGTTCCACGCCGTGTTCAAGTGGGTGATGTGGTAAGAGACGGGCAATTGCCCGCCTCTTTTTCTTGGTTTCTAATCTTCCTGATCGTCGATGAGCCAGCAGTCGGTTCCGTCCGTGAGCAGCGTCCTGGCTGTACGGGATGCCGCTGCGATGCGTTCGATCTCGCCTTTTCGATCTTCGGCTTCGGACCTCAGTTTCGACTCTCCCGAGCGTAGGCTCGCGCACATCTCGACCTTGGCCTCGAGGATCTGCTCCTTTGCGGCGGCTCTTGGCGTCTGGGAGACCAGCCTTTTGAGGACGTTCCCCCGGGCGCCGCGAGGAAGCGCGATGGGCGCCCCTTTCATGCCCCCGATCTTCATCTCCATGAGAGCCGCGAGGGTCTGCCTCTTTTTCAGGAATCCCTGAGATTTGTCGAGTATCCGCTGCTCTTCGATGAGGGCGCTGTGGTCGTCCATGCTGCCGTCGTAGTACATGCGCGTCATTGCGAGCGCCGACAGGGCCTGGAGGCACATGCCGAACTGGGCCTCGTAGGATTGGATCTCTTTAAGCAACGGTTCGAGGTTCTTCTCGCGTTCGGCGGTGCCCCTGACCTCGTCTTCGACGCCGGCGAGCTGCTCGGTAATCCAATCGATTACCTGACCGACATCGTTGTACCTGCTCTCGATCTCGTTTCTTGCCGCCTGGCGCGCCTCGGCGGGCTTTTGGAGGTAATCGTCGTGTAAGGCTGCGTAGGTTCTGGCGATGTCCAGGGCGTTTTTGACCTTCGCCTTCTGATCGCCGGCGATCATGGAGACGATCGATTCCAGCTTGGCGTCGATGCGCTGGAGGCTGTCGCTGATTTCGGTCATGTACGCCTGGCCGACAACCATCGCCGCTGCGGCAAGGCCGACGCTGGCGATCTGCGCAGGGCTGACCCCGGTGGCTTTGAGAGAGACGTCGCTGCTCAGACGACCCTTTGGGTCTCGGACGAGGGCTCTCACCGCTTCCGGATCCTTTTTCGAGGCGACGAGGTCCTTGAGGCTGTAGCCTTCGGGGACCTCGACTTTGTAGAGTTGCTTTCCCTCGACGAGGTCTATGACGTCCGAGGCGAGGCCGAGAAAGGTGTCCGCCCGCTCTCCGACACCGCCGTTGTTCTCTTTGCTCGCATTGGTGTTCGCGATGACCTTGATACTGTCGAGGTCATCGATCGCAACAACTTCGACGCTAATCGGCGCAAGTTCTTTATCGCTCATGCTCTTAGTGCCTATCTCGCCTCATCGGAGCGTGCCAGGACGTCCCATTTGTTGTACGAGTTCTCGGCCTGAAGATCCCTGACGAGGGCCTCATAGCGGCTCTCGAGGTCTTTCTCCTCACACGGAAAGAGCAGGATCATCATGGGTCTTTTGAACTTGAAGTCGGCGTAGACGTCGACGTTGCCGAAACCGCAAAGCTGGGTGTATATGCTGAAGCCCATGGATTTGCCGCAACCGACATAGACGTCCTCGTAGGCGGAAGGATCTTTCTCTCGTGCCGATTTCATCGTGACGACAGCGTAGCAGCCGGCGATTGCCATGTACCCATCGCTGAGGTCGGCTTCGCTGGAGACGTTGCTCTCAAAGTTCTCGAAGAACTCTTTTGCGGAGATCGGCGGAAGCGAGCTTGCCACGGCCTTCTTGCGGGCTTCCTCGAGTGACTTTTGCTGCTCCTTCTTATCTTTGATTGCCTGGCCTTTTGAAAGGAATGAGTCCCTGGCTTCTCCGAGGCTATTCGCTGCCTGCTTTCCCCTCTGCTGTCCCCAGTCAATCAGAGCAGGCCCGTATTTGTCCACGGCGGGTTCAACGAAGGGCAGGACGTCCTTTCCGATGTCGATAACCTTTTTGACGTCTTGCAGCTTTATCTTTCCCAATTGCGCACCTCTGTTCATGGACAACCGGAAGCTTATCGAGAAGCAGCCGGCAGCGCCTTGTTTCTATCAAGTGCGTAAATTATCTCACCACATGCAAGACCCCTTGCCGAGATATACCGGCAAGGGGTCGAAGGGCCATATTCGGTTGTAGTTTCGATCAGCAACTCCTAATCTCGTTCATCGTCGCCGGCTGCGCAGCAGGCGTAGGCCGTGAGCGTGAGGAACCCCATGAGGAGCCCTATTCCGAAGGACGCGAATCCCATCCCTTCACCTCCTTCGCGTAGACCACGGTGCGCGAGTTGCTCGTCTGGTAGCTGCAGGTGACGAAGGCCCAGGCTTGGGCGACGTCTTTCGGTTCTTCCAGGATGATCTCGCATCGGGACAATTTGTCCCCGAGGTAGGAGCCGAGCGCCGCCATGTCTGCGAAGTCGGTTCGCTTGTCCTCCGAGCTCGCGTCCACCACGTCTACCGCGAAGACCTCGAGCTCGATTTCCTTGTCGCGGGTGTAGGCACAGATGGTGTGGTGCGCCTCGGCGAAGGCACGCGAAGAGTACTGCGCGAGCGGTGCGAACATGGTGCCGTCGGACATGTGGCGCCCGTAGACGATGACGAGCGGGCTATCGACGCCCTGCGCGCACCCGGCGTCGATGCAGGGTGCTCCCCACGCGGATCTTTCGCCACCGGCGTCGTGCGTGAGGTAGAAGTCGGGCGATTCTGGCCAGCCCTGGACGATCAGGTAATCGACGGTCGTGCCCGGCACGCGCACCCATGCGACGACGGAGGCGGGAAGGGCGTCCCAGTCGATGTCACCGCCCGCCTCCCGCTCCTCGACTCGATGTAGGCGTCCACTGCCGCCCTCGAAACCAGGAGCTTCCTTCCGAGTCTGTACGAGTCGATTTCTCCCGACCAGACGAGGTCGTACGTCTTGCTCCGGCTCACCCCCATGTACTCCTGCATCTCGATCGCCGTCATCCACTCGTCGCGGTCCCGGTTGCTCTCGGATGCCGCGCATTTCGTAGTGTGCGCTATGGTTCCTCCAATCTTTCCGCGCGATGCGCCTGCGCGGTCCCGCGTGCGTTTTCGTCTGCACGACGATTGAACCGCCTGATTGCGGTTGGCGCGCACGACGGGAGCGGAGACGGGTCGAGCTGGGTCGAGCTGGTCGAGCCTTCACGAAACGGCCATGAGCCGCGTGCCTTAGCTGGCAGCTAAGTCCCCGAAAAGTAAAAGGCGCCCATGCGGGCGCCTGCCTAGGAACAAGGTTTGTTCGGTTGTGGTCGGAATGCTCGTTTTCCGCGGTGCTGTCGTTCGGGGTCCGGCATCTGTCGTTCGCCTCTTCTGTCGTGTTTGATGTTGCGTGTTCTGCGAGCGACCTTGCGCGGGCCTGACGGCCCGTTGCTCCAGGTGCACCCGGATAAATGGTACCCATCCGTTGAGACATGGGCAGCGCAGGAGGGGCGTCTGGGCAAACTAGAACGGACGAGCGGGCATCGGTTTGTCAATCAGTGTGTTTTCTTTCGCAACGCTACAGCTGGTTTTCGTTGTTTGAGCTGATAGTTTGCTTGTGTTCACCATAGCAACCAAATGAAAGTGGTAATGATTATTACTTAATTTGACCGGATAGCATAGCGACGGTTCTCTCAGTAGCCAAAACGATGGGATAATGTCCGGTATTAATTTAGATGGGAGGACGTCTTTTGGCTGATGCGTTGATGAAAGCGTTCTCTACGTATCAGTCGATTGGTGCCACCCGCATGAACGAAATGAAAGATTGTTTGTCGGGCATAGGGAATCGACAGGTTGGCGCATAGATGATCGTAGTAGACGGACGAACCGATAGAGAAAAACTTTTCGAGCTATTGAAATCTGGCGGTGAATGCAACGAGCTCGATTTTAAGGAGACGCTAGATTTTTCCAAGAAGATCGATGAGCTCGATTTTGTAAAAGACGCTGTTTCGATGTGCAACCGTTATCCCGGTGGTTACATCGTCATTGGGGTGGACGATGACGGAAATCCATCGGCTAGAAGCGAGGATACCAACTGGGCGCAGTTTGACGGCGCGGTCTTAACGGACAAGATAAGAAAATATGTTCAGGCGCCTTTGACCGCCATTTCCCAATTGCATGAGGTTGATGGACACACATACTGTTTGGTTTGCCTGTTAAGCCTCGAAGACGGGCTTCTCGTTCCTTTTTCAAAGCTCGGACAAACAGTAGATGGCAAAGGCCGTCAAATTGTCGTGTTTCGCGAGGGCGAAATAGCTAGGCGCGACGGAGCTCAGAATCGGCCCATTGAGTATTCACAGTGGGCAGAAATATTGAAGCAGCACGATGCTTGCGTAAGGAAAGACGAGAGTAAACGAATGGATACTCTCGTGGACAATATAATCGCCGTTCTTGGAGAGAAGGGTAAAACGCCTCCTCTCGTTTACGGCATGGATGAAGAAGCGCTTGTACGCTCGCTCGAAGCTTGCTTCGAGCAAAAGGAGAATGAGAAGCTTTCTCGCTTCATTTTTCAGGTCGCCGCAGAGTTTCAAGATGATGCGGATGCAATCAACAGCCTTGCGGGCGTTGGAGCCTATGCCCTTAGCTATTGCAACGACGCGTTATTTGAGAAGGCAGCAGATGCTCTCTACGACTGCTACGCTGCAATTGATGACAGTAAAGCGGGTTCCGCTTCGAAGAGCCTAGCTGTGGCGGTTGCTTGTTACGAATTGGGTGCACAGCTGGTTCGCATGAAAAGATGGGACCTAATTGCCCCCTTCGTCAACCGTCAATCTCCATCTCCCTCGCACTTCATATATGCATCCTGGATACGAGACTGCCAGGTTAGGGCCGTGAACGCCGGGCTTTTCAACGAAGCCGGCTCGGGGATGATGATTACAGTTGCCTTAGACAACGCCACGAATCATCCAATTGTGGCACCGGATTGCGGACTAAAAATGAGCAGCGACACTTCGGCGCATGAGAGATACCTCGACCTCCTATGCTCCTTTGATTTCCTTTACTGCTTATGCGTATTTGTTGCCGGCGTGGGCACTGGTCTCGCATATCCCGCCTGTTGCTTCTATTCCGAAAAGCGTATCTCTAATGTTGCCTTACAAATCCTAGGAGGTAACCCAAAAGCACGAAGAGAGCTCCTTCCCGACGATGATGATGACAAGATTGCCATGTGTTTAAGGGAGCTTTATCGGCTTGCAAGAAATGAATCGCTTCAGAAGGATAGTGATTATTACTGGGGGTTTGATCCTTCTCGCGTGCTAAATAAGTTCTTGCAGGATCACCCTGGGCGATTAGAAGAACGTCCTCCAGACATGCTAAGCTACAACAATCCTGATAGAGACCCCAATAGCACGATCCATTGAGGTCCTTCGTGTGATGTTTGCTCGTTTGCCGCGGTCGCTATTTTTCGTATGCCGCTTGCCGCCAGTCAACTCATGAGGAAGCAACCCGAGACTACTCACTTTGTTCACTGATAGCGAGTGTCAGTGACCCGCGGTTTGCGAAACGCCTGCAAGCCATCTGTGTTGATTCACTTGCGATTGCAGCTGGCGGCTTGCAGACTAAAGGGCGGTCGAGTTTCAAAACGGGCGTTTTCGGCGCTATCGAGCTTCCAAAGGCGGTCCGCCGCGCGCTTTGGGACAAAAACAAAAACTCAAAGCCTTGAGTTTGAAAAAGTTTTTGAAGTTGTCCCGACTTTTGTCCCCGAGGCCGACGAAATACGACACGGTGTTACTTGGCGGCACTCGGCTTGAGACGGTGCCGAAAACTGGGTGCGACTGGAATGACGTGACGGCAGAACTGAAGCCATCGAGTGGGAATAGCGGAAATAACAGCCTCCGGACCTTTTGGCTCGGAGGCTTTCTTTTGTATTCTTGTCTGAAATGGACTCCTCGCCAAAGCCCCTTGAGATTGGGTGGCATTATTGAGTGTGGGCGTTATCGTAGATATCTTTGATTTCTTCCGGCAAATTGTCGGGAATCAGCGCCTTCAGTCTATCCTCGTTGCCATCCTGAATCGCCTGCTCGTAGTACCAGCATTTGAACTTCAACATGTCCAGCGCGCGGTTCATCTTCGCAATCTCCGACTCCATGTGGGCCTTTCGCTCCTCGAACATGGCCTTGCGCTTGGGATATGTCGATGGGCCCTCCGCGCACCATTCCATGAACAGCCGGATGTCCTTGATCTCCATTCCGGCCTTCTTTAAGCATTCGATGACCCGAAGCGCCTCGAGTTCCGTATCGCCGAATCGGCGAATGCCGGACGTCCGCTCCAGCCCCGGGAACAATCCCTGCTTGTCGTAATAGCGCAGCGTGGAAACGGGCAGACCGAACATATCCGCCACCTGTCCGATTGTGTACATGGTCCCTCCGGACAAATCTAGGATTTACTTCTTGACCTAAAGTTAGGTTTAGGTATTACCTTCATTCTCGTCAATACAAATCGGGAGCGCAAGGGATTTTCGCCAAAGGCGCACGCTTGTCGGAACGGTTTTCGCCGGCGGCATGAACGGCGTGGGCGAAATCGCCGGGCATCCTGCTCTGGAGCAGGCGCAACGAATGGGCATGGAAATCTAGGCGCGTCTTAGCTGCGCGAAAGCAGTTTGTACTCAAAACCATCGACAGGAGGAATCAAACATGACGATTAAGCAGACAGCGGGCAGGGATGCCCTGGGGGACTTTGCCCCCAAATTTGCACAGCTCAATGACGATGTGCTGTTCGGCGAGGTGTGGAGCCGAGAAGACAGGCTTTCCCTTCGAGACCGCAGCGTGGTGACGGTGGTTGCCTTGATGGCACAGGGGCTGACGGACTCTTCGTTCCAATATCATCTGATGTCCGCAAAGAACAACGGCGTGACCAGGACGGAGATAGCGGAAATCCTGACACATGCTGCGTTTTATGCGGGATGGCCCAAGGCGTGGGCGGCCTTCCGCATGGCGAAGGAAGTCTGGGCGGACGAGGGTGACGGCGCCGATGCGAGGGTCGACCACCAAAACGAGATGGTCTTTCCCATTGGCGCCCCCAACGACGCATTTGCGAAGTACTTTATCGGGCAAAGCTACCTCGCGCCCCTTTCTACCGAGCAGGTTGGCGTCTACAACGTTACGTTCGAGTCCGGCTGCCGCAACAACTGGCACATCCATCACGCCAAAAGCGGTGGGGGACAGATCCTTGTTTGCGTGGCTGGTCGAGGGCTTTACCAGGAATGGGGAAAACCGGCACAGGAGCTGTGCCCTGGCGACGTGGTAAATATTCCCGCGGGCGTAAAGCACTGGCACGGTGCGGCGCCAGACAGCTGGTTCTCCCATCTCGCGGTGGAGGTTCCGGGCGAGGAGGCCTCCAACGAGTGGTTGGAGCCCGTGGTCGACGAGCAATACCTTAAAGCGACTGACAAGAAGGCTTAGGCATGGAGCAGTTGAAGCTGACGCAGGAATGGGACAAGGTGTTCCCCAAAAACGAGAAGGTTGAGCACAGCAAGGCGACCTTCCGCAACCGATACGGCATCACGCTGGCGGCCGACGTGTACGTGCCGAAGAACGCGGAAGGCAAGCTGCCCGCCATCGCCGTCAGCGGCCCGTTTGGCGCGGTGAAGGAGCAGTCCTCCGGTTTGTACGCGCAGAAAATGGCGGAGCTGGGCTTTTTCGCAATAGCCTTTGACCCGTCCTATACCGGCGAGAGCGGCGGTACGCCCCGCTATGTGGCATCGCCGGACATCAACACCGAGGACTTCTGCGCAGCGGTGGACTTCCTCTCGGTACAGGAAAACGTCGATCCGGAGCGCATCGGCATCATCGGCATCTGCGGTTGGGGCGGCATGGCAATCAATGCGGCGGCTATCGACACCCGTATCAAAGCTACCGCGGCTATGACCATGTACGATATGACCCGCGTGACCGCAAACGGCTATTTTGATGCCGAGGATTCCGAGCAGGCGCGCTTTGAAAAGCGGAAAGCGTTGAACGTGCAGCGCACCGAGGACTATAAAAACGACAGCTATGCGCTGGCGGGCGGCGTGGTCGATCCGCTGCCGGAGGACGCGCCGCAGTTTGTGGCGGACTATTACGCCTACTACAAAACTCCGCGAGGCTATCATCCCCGCAGCCTGAACTCCAACGGCGGCTGGAATGTGACGTCTTCGCTGTCGTTTTTGAATATGCCGATCCTGCAATACGCCGGCGAGATCCGCTCTGCCGTGCTGCTGGTGCACGGCGAGAAGGCGCACTCCCGCTATTTCAGCGAAACCGCGTACGGCAAGCTGACGGGGGACAACAAAGAATTACTCATTATCCCTGGTGCCAGCCATACCGACCTCTACGATCAGATGGACGTCATTCCGTTTGAAAAGCTGAAAGCGTTCTTCGAGGAGTATTTGAAATAAGGCGTGCCTTGATTTAATGCCAAGTCTCCAGCAATGATTCTTCTAAAGAGTGGGAGTAGCTGAAACGAGGCGATTGAATAACTCCATACGTTTAGGTTAAAACAAACTAATATGCCGCGCGCCTGCGGCATGAAGAAGGGAGATTCCTATGAATATCGTTGTATTGAGCGGCAGCCCGCGTAAGGGCGCCAATACCGACACTATGGTCGAGGCGTTTGCCGAGACCGCGCGCGAGGTCGGCCATACGGTCGAGGTCATCCGCGTTGCAGGCAAAAAGATCGCCGGCTGCTTGGGATGCCAGTACTGCTTTACCCATGAGGGCACCTGCGTGCAGAAGGACGACATGGCCGACGTGATCGAGTCGCTGAAAGACGCCGACATGGTTGTCTTCGCTTCGCCTATCTACTGGTTTGATATCACCGCGCAGGAGAAGGCCGCTATCGACCGCCTGTACGCCTTTGGTGCTACGGGCTTCCCGTTCACCAAGACGGCCCTTTTGCTCGATAGCCACAGTGAGGGCGTCTATGATGCGGCGATCGCTATGTACAAGTCAGCCTGCGCCTACTGCAAGTGGGAGGACCAGGGCATTGTCACCATTAGCGGCATGACCGAGCGCGACAGCATGGCCTCCTCGCCCAAGTTGGAAGAGGTGCGAGAGCTCGCTCGCAAGCTGGCCTAAGGGCAAGGAGAACGCATGGCAATAAGCGTTGGCGGAAATGCTTGCTGTCCTTACCGAGAGATAGGGGCAATTCCCTTAAGTGCCGTATAGAACAATTTTTTAACGCAGAAAAATAACTGAAAACAAATTAATCCGCGTTAAAATATTGTCAAACAGAAGTTCATGAGGGAAGGTTGCGTATGCGTCGCAAGGCAGACGAGCTCCTTAGGGAATGGCGAGACAGGGCCGATAGAAAACCTTTGCTGGTCAAAGGCGTGCGCCAGTGTGGCAAGACCTATCTGCTCAGAACGTACGCTCAAGATCTTTTCGAATCGGTTGTCTACGTTAATCTTGAGAACGACCGGTCGGCGCGAGCGGATTTTTCGGGCGGTCTTGACCCTCATTCGATCGTACGCGCGATCGAGGCTCGTACGGGACAGCGTATCGTGCCTGGCAAAACTTTACTGTTCATTGACGAGATCCAGGCATGCGAGGAAGCGCTCACTTCCCTTAAATACTTTTGCGAAGATGCTCCCGAGTATTATGTTGCGGCTGCTGGGTCGCTTCTTGGGGTTGCCATTAACCATCAGTCGTATTCGTTCCCCGTTGGAAAGACCGACTTGATTGAGATGACTCCACTCGATTTCGAGGAGTTTCTCTGGGCGATGGGGCACGATCAGCTGGTCGACGAGATACGCTCATCATTCGAGTTAATGGCTCCTCTTGCGCCAAGCCTTCATGAAAAGGCGCTTGGGCTCTATCGACAGTATCTTGTTGTTGGCGGAATGCCCGAGGCGGTCCAAACGTACATCGATGATCAGTCAATCATTGATGTGGCCGAAAAGCATCGGATTATTCTCGACGGATATTCCGCCGACACCAATAAATATGCTGATGAACGCTTGAGCGCAAAGACGCGTGCGTGCTTCGATTCCATTCCACAGCAGCTTGCCAAAGAGAATCGTAAATTTCAATACAAGGTAGTGCGAGCGGGGGGCAATGCGTCTCTCTTTGGGGATGCTCTCGACTGGCTTGTATTGTCGGGTACGGTGGCGCGCTGCAGCCTAGTCGGGCAGATCGAAAGCCCTTTAGAGGCCTTCGTTAACCCTTCTGCTTTTAAAATCTATCAGGCGGATACAGGGCTGCTCGTCTCCAAGGCCGGTGCTCAACGCGCCGATATTCTTGCCGGCATCGGTGGCACATTCATGGGCGCACTTACCGAAAACTACGTTGCCCAACAGCTTTCAGCCATGGGCTATCCGCTGCATTATTGGGCGCGAGACAATCGTGCGGAAATCGACTTTGTAGTAGAGAAACAGGGATGCTTGTCTGCGATTGAAGTCAAGGCGGGGGAGAACACAAGATCTCGAAGTCTGTCCTCACTTAAAAAGACCCATCCGGGCGTGCGCCTTATCAGGCTATCGACTAAGCCCTTTGGAATGAATGATGGGCTTATGTCTGTTCCACTTTATGCGGCATTTTGTCTATAGGGATGATGCTGCTGAAATGCATGGGGCCCGGAGCGCAGCATTTACTGCGCTCCGGGCCCCACCGTTTTGAGAGCTTATGGCGGTTCTGCTGTCGTCCTAGTCAAACAAACTCGGCATGTCGTTTTCTTTCATGAGGGCACCGGCGGAGGGCAGGCTCTGCGCGGTGAACTTCTCGGCCGAGACGCCGGCGCCAAGAATCTCTTCGGTCGTGCCGACGGTGGTGACCGAGCGTCCCTTCTTGGCGGTAAAGGCCTGGACGCCCTGCGTGTTGGTGGTCGTCTTGGTCTTGAGCAGCGACGTGTTGAAGTTCATCAGGCGGTAGTCGCTCGAGACCAGTGCGATGTCGCGGTCTTCCTTGAGCACCTGCGCATACAGCAGCCTGCTGCCGCCGTAGATGGCGTTCTTAAGGCGCTTGCGGTTGGTCTTGGTGACGTATCCGGCAAGTGCGACACGCACCACGCGGCCGTTCTCAAAGACAAACAGCACGTCGGCCTTGTAGTCCTCGGGGTCGATGACCCAGATGACGCTCTCGTCGGGTTCCATCTCAAGATCGGTCGGCAGGTACGAGCCCAGCTGGGCCGACTTGGTGTCCTCAAACGCCGCAACCTTGCACTTGTACACCTGGCTCTTGTTGGTAAAGACCAGCAGCTCGTGGGTGTTTGAGGACGGGAACTCGATAAAGGGTTTGTCGCCGTCCTTGTACTTGAGCGTGGTCGCCTTCTTCAGCACACGGTCCGTCATCTTCTTAAGGTAGCCGTCGCGCGAAAGCATGATGGTGACCGGGTACTCCTCAACCTCGGGCTCCAAGCTTACCTCGATAACCTCATGGGGCTCGATCCTGCCCGTGCGGCGCGGCATCACGTACTTCTTGTTGACCGCGGCCAGCTCGTCGCTGATGACCTTCTTGATGTTCTCCTCGCTGGAGAGTATCTCCTCAAGCTCGGCAATCTCGCCCTCAAGCTTGGCAATGTCCTTGGTGCGGTTGAGGATGTACTCCTCGTTGATGTTGCGGAGCTTAAGCTCGGCAACAAACTCGGCCTGGGTCTCGTCGATGTCGAAACCCTTCATAAGGTTGGGCACGACCTCGGCTTCGAGCTTGGTGCCGCGGATGATGGCGATGGCCTTGTCGATATCGAGCAAGATCGCCTCGAGGCCGTGCAGCAGGTGCAGGCGCTCGGACTTTTTGCCCAGGTCAAAGTTAATGCGGCGACGCGTGGACTCAATACGCCACTTGACCCACTCGTGCAGGATCTGGCGCACGCCCATAACGCGGGGGTAGCCGTCGACGAGCACGTTAAAGTTGCACGAGAACGAATCCTGCAGCGTGGTCGAGCGATAGAGCTTGGCCATGAGCTTGTCGGGGTCGACGCCGCGCTTAAGGTCGATGGCGATGCGCAAGCCCGAGAGGTCGGTTTCGTCGCGGATGTCAGCAATCTCCTTGACCTTGCCCTCTTTGGAGAGCTTGACGATGCGCTCGATGATGACATCGGTCTTGGTGGTGTAGGGGATCTCGTAGACCTCGATGATGCGCTCCTCGGGGATCCAGCGCCAGCGGGAGCGGATCTGGAAGCTGCCCAGGCCGGTCTCGACGATTTTCTCCATCTCCTCGCGGCGATAGATAATCTCGCCGCCGGTCGAGAAGTCGGGCATGGGCATGTACTCGAGCAGGTCGCAGTCGGGATCCTGCAGGTAGTGCATGGTGGCGGTGCAGACCTCGTTGAGGTTAAAACCGCAGATGTCGGATGCCATGGCGACGCCGATGCCCTTGTTGGCCGAGACGAGGATGTTGGGGAACGTGGTGGGCAGCAGGCGCGGCTCCTTCATGGCGCCGTCGTAGCTGTCAACGAAGTCCACCGGGTCCTTGTCGATGTCCTTAAAGATTTCGGCGCTGATGGGGGAGAGCTTGGCCTCGGTATAACGCGAGGCGGCGTAGCTCAGGTCGCCCGAATAGTACTTGCCAAAGTTGCCCTTCGACTCCACGAAGGGGGCGAGCAGCGCCTCGTTGCCGGTGGCCAGGCGCACCATTGTCTCGTAGATCGCGGCATCGCCGTGCGGGTTGAGCTTCATGGTCTGGCCCACGATGTTGGCGCTCTTCTGACGCTCACCCTTGAGCAGGCCCATCTTGTACATGGTGTAGAGCAACTTGCGGTGCGAGGGCTTAAAGCCGTCGATTTCGGGGAACGCACGCGAGACGTTGACGCTCATGGCGTAGGGCATGTAGTTGACCTCGAGCGTCTGCGTGATCGGCTGGTCGGTGACCTCGGAGTGCAGGCCGATGACGTTCTCGGCGTTGACCTGCTTTTTCTTAGGCTGGTTCTTCGTCTTCTTCTTTGCCACGATTTCCTCTTGAACTTCTTATGGGCCGTCGTTATCGATTTGCTGCTACTGCAGGTCCAACTGGTCCAGGTATTCTTTGCCGTGCTCCGAGATATGGCGCTTGCGGCCTGCCTCGTCGTTGCCCAGCAACAGGTTGAACATGGTCTCCATCTTGGTGACGTCCTCGGGCTCCACCTTAATCAGGCGACGCGTCTCGGGGTTCATGGTGGTGAGCCACATCATGTCCGGATCGTTCTCACCAAGACCCTTGGAGCGGTTGATGGAGCACTTCTGGTCGCCGATCTCTTTGAGGATGCCGTTCTTCTCGAGCTCGGTGTAGGCAAAGTAGGTCTTTTCTTTGCAGTTGATCTCGTAGAGCGGCGACTCAGCGATATACACGTAGCCCTCGTCGATAAGCGTGGGCACCAAGCGGTAGAGCATGGTGAGCACGAGCGTGCGGATGTGATAACCGTCGACGTCGGCGTCCGTACAGATGATGACCTTGTTCCAGTTGAGGTTGTCCAGGTCAAAGGCGCCAAGGTTCTTGATGCGCTTGTCCTTGATTTCCACGCCGCAGCCCAGCACGCGCATGAGGTCCATGATGATGTCTGACTTAAAGATGCGCGGATAGTCCTCCTTCAGGCAGTTGAGGATCTTACCGCGGACGGGCATGACGCCCTGGAACTCGGCATCGCGCGAGGTGCGAATGGCGCCTGCTGCCGAGTCGCCCTCTACGATGTAGATCTCGCGGCGGCTCTTGTCCTTGGAGCGGCAGTCGATGAATTTCTGCACGCGGTTGGCCATGTCGGTCTTCTGCTGCAGGTTGGTCTTGATACTCTGGCGCGTCTTCTCGGCATTCTCGCGCGAGCGCTTATTGATGAGCACCTGCTCCATGATCTTGTTGGCGGCGTCCTTGTTCTCGATCAGGTAGGTCGAGAGGCGCTCCTTAAAGAATGCCGTCATGGCCTGCTGGATAAAGCGGTTATTGATGGCCTTCTTGGTCTGGTTCTCGTAGGACGTCTGAGTGGAGAAGCAGTTGGTCACCAGCACCAGGCAGTCCTGGACGTCCTGCCATTTGATGCCGCTCTCGTTTTTGTTGTACTTGCCCTGTTGCTTGATGTAGGCATCGATGGCGCTGGTCAGAGCGCTACGGGCGGCCTTCTCGGGTGAGCCGCCGTTCTCGAGCCACGATGAGTTGTGGTAGTACTCCTGCATCATGAAAGTGCGCGAGAAGCACATGCAAGCGGTGATTTTTACGTTGTAGTCGGGCAGGTCCTCGCGGTCGCGACCACGACGGTCGGCCTCGATAAAGAAGGGCTCGGTAAGGTAGTCGGTACCGACCTTCTCGAGCACATAGTCCTCGATGCCCTTGGGATAGCAGAAGTCCTCTTCGGAGAACTCGCCGTCGTCGCCTTCGATGCGCAGGCGGAAGGTCACGTTGGCGTTGACCACGGCCTGGCGGCGCATGGTCTCGCGATACCAATCGTGGGGGATGCTGATGGAGGTAAAGACCTCAAGATCGGGGCGCCATTTGATGGTGGTGCCGGTACGGTCCTCGTCGCTGGGCTCAATCTCGAGTGCCTTCTTTTTGGCGCCGACGACCTTGCCCTTCTTAAAGTGCAGGGAGTACTTGTTGCCGTCACGCCAAACCGTGACGTCCATGTATTCGGAGGCGTACTGGGTCGCGCAGGAGCCCAGGCCGTTGGTACCGAGCGAGAAGTCGTAGTCGCCGCCCTGGTTGTTGTTGTACTTGCCGCCGGCGTAGAGCTCGCAAAAGACGAGCTCCCAGTTAAAGCGCTTCTCGGAAGGGTTCCAGTCGAGCGGGCAGCCGCGGCCGTTGTCCTCTACCTGAATGGAGCCATCGCGAAAGGCGGTAAGGGTGATGAGCTTGCCGTAGCCCTGGCGCGCCTCGTCAACGGCGTTGGACAGGATCTCGAAGGCGGCATGCGCGCAGCCGTCGAGCCCGTCCGAGCCAAAGATGACGGCGGGGCGCAGGCGTACGCGCTCCTCGTCCTTGAGCTGACGAATACTGTCGTTACCATAGTTTGCGGTGTTTTTTGCCATACTCGCTCTCTCGGTGCTTCCTCTTGTGCATTTAAGTCGTATAAATAGTCAAGGTAGCATAGCCCAGCCCGTGGGCGATTCCACCCAACACGAAATCCATCGAACAATCGTTCGGAATTTGGTGGAACGGCGCTTACTCGGGCAAAACCGACTCGGTTCTGTCCGAGTAAGTTTGAAGGCGGTTGAAGACGCCCTATCTTGTTTGCGGATGGATCGAATCGAACATTGGGACAGGCGTCTCGTTTTATGGGCCGCGGGCGTGCGTGTGCGTGTCGTTTTGGCCCATAGGGGATGCTGGCAGGTCGTTATTTGGGCCACGGGTCACTTCGCTGGTGCCGCGTTCCGTCATACGCTCATAGTGGAAGCCGATGCCACGGGGACGACTTGGTGCTCGGGCAACGGATGAGCTACAAGCCGAAAGGAGCGGTGAGGATGATGAGGCCCATGACGAAGAAGCTGCTGTTAGGAATTCCCACCGTGACGCTTTCGGCCGTGCTGGCGTGTACGGTGGCCGGCTGCGGCGGTAGCGCTCCGAGCGGTTCGACTGGCGGTTCGGGTGGCAGTGCTCCCGTAGAGAAGAAGGCCAAGGCCTATGAGTCGCAGACGGTCGAGGTGGCTGGCATAACCTATGAGTCGGTAGCCCATGGTACGTTCTATCGCGGCGACGCTAAGTTGCAGGACGGTTTTTACCTGCACGTCAAGATCACAAACAACAATGCAAAGAACAGGACGTTTAGCTCCTTTAACGTGCATGCTGCCCAGGGCGATCTTGAGGCAGGCGACCCGTTGTTTACTTCCGGTAAGGCGGCTGTGCTCGACTACGTTGCAAGCGAGGCTCCCGATGAGCTGCACGAGGGCATCGACCTTTCCGAGAGGCCAGATATCGGTCCGGGCGAGACCGTTGAGTACGTGTATTTCTGGGCGCCCAAGACGGCGTACTACGGGCCCATCACTGTCGAGTTCGTAGACGCTTACGCCCCCGCCAAGAATCATGAGGCCATGCACTTCGACACCACGGGATGCGAGACCAAGGAGTTTAAGGCGGCCGGCGGCGTGGCCGATTCTGGCGAGATGGCAGATTTAACAGGCATCGATTGCGCATCGTACAGTATCGAGGCCGCCGATGGGTACACGCTGGATTCGTCCAACGAAGAGCGCGAAAAGG
Source organism: Collinsella aerofaciens (assembly GCF_015546965.1). Taxonomy (GTDB): domain Bacteria; phylum Actinomycetota; class Coriobacteriia; order Coriobacteriales; family Coriobacteriaceae; genus Collinsella; species Collinsella aerofaciens_X. Next base: position 17,361 of record NZ_JADMUF010000004.1, on the reverse strand, counting down.
CAGACTTCTTCCACGATGAGACTGGAGGACGCCTGAACATCAGCATCTTCCCGCGTTCGCCGGAGGAAGAGGTTGCAAGCCTGGAGCAGGTCTACGAAGGCAAGGAGACAACAACCGACCAGGTCGAGTACAACGGCATAACGTGGTTGCGCTTTACCGGTCCCGACAACGGCTATACGCTGTTTGCGACGGCTCCCGCGACGGGCGAGACCGTCCGCGTGTCGATTGGCTGGAAGATCGATTGGGACGCTGCCGTGCCCATGATGGAGGCGCTAAAGCTCAAGTAGCGGACTGCGATCCCCACGTCAGGCGACTCAGGGCTGGCTCCGAGTTATCGGGGCCAGCCCTTTTTGGTGCTCGATGAGCCGAGTCGGCGTCTCTCACAAAAGTAACTAGGAGCTAGCGAGGCTCATCCGAATTGGCCTCATTGGCGGTGTCGGTTTCGAGCGCCGTGCGGCGGGCGCTGTAGGCGACGAGGCCGGCTCCGGCTGCGGCGAGTGCTGCTGCGGCTGCCGTCAGGGGGATGTTGCTGTCGCCCGTTCCAGCAAGCGCGCCTGCTTTTCCAGAACGCTTGCCGTTGCTGCGGTCCTTGCCGCTGCCAGAGCCGCTTACGCCGGAGCTGCCTCCCGTGCCGGACCCGCCGCCGCTCGAGCCGCCATCGCCATCTACGGTCATCGGTGCGTCGTGGAGTCCCGTCGTATCCGCGTTGCCGCATACGCCCACCAGTACCTCCGCGCGTTCGCATGCCGCGTCGGGGATGTGGAGCTCGTGCAATACGGCGCCCAGCGCGGAGTTTGCGCCCGGTCGGATTTCCTCGAGCGTTACGGGATCGAGTGCCACCAGGTCACGCGCCTTCGCATACAGCGTGACGCGTTTGCCCACCTCGTCGCCCCAACTTTCCGGGATGGCAAAGCTCATGCGGAACTGTGCCGTGCAACCCGGTGCCAACACGGCGTTGCCATTGTCGGCAACCAACGGGTGCGCGGCAAAGCGCTGGCCCAGTGCTTCGAGTGCGTACTTCACGTGAGCCATGTCGTTTTCCGATGCGTCCTCGGCAAGCTCTGGGTCGTAGATTGAAGCCATGCGTGCGTTCGCTCCGAACCCAATGGATGCGCTGGAGAACGGCTGGTTAGAGCCCTCTCGGTACAGATCAATCGTACCGGCGGTCAGCAAGGTGTTGCCGTCGTTTCGCACCGTTACCGTAAACGACTCGCTTGCCGCCCCGGGTACCACGGCACCCAGGTTTGCTATCGCGCCCAGCGGCGTGGCGCATGCCACCAGGGGCACCTCGATACCGTGCAGTTCTGCCTTGCTCTGCTCGGCGCTCACGATGTGCGTGGCAAGCGCTGAGAGCATGCCGTCCGAGGTCAAAAACGTCGTTATCTGATCGATGGGATGCTCCAACTCGCAGAGCACGAATGGCTCCGTGAACAGGTCGTCGATCAGGGTGCTGGCGAAGATGCGGAAATGCTTGCCCATTACCGCCACCGGCTCGCCTTCTTCGTCGTAGGTTTGCCCCACTTTGCCGTCGGTGTTCTCGACGTATAGCACGCACCTGCCGTTGTTGCTCATGCTAAACGATGCCGGACCGCAGCCAGCTGCGCCCACGGGCGTCGTTGCAAACGCCGATGCGCCTCGCGTCCACGTAACATGCTGCAGCTGCTCGTTGACGGTGGCCAAAAAGCCCGTATGCTGCGGCCACGGTACCACGCGCGGCACCGTGGCGTCCGGCGACATGACGCCCCAGCCCGCAATAGACTGACCGATGACGGCGTATGATGCGCAACCGCAGCCCTCTGCGGTTTCGTGTGCAACGGGTACCACCATTTTGCCGTTGACGTTCTCGGGTGCGCCCAACTCGATGCTCGACGGTGCTTGCGGAAAGCGGAGAACCTGACGGAACGTGAGGCTGTCGCCCGACACATCCGACCACAGGGTAAAGCACTCGAGCGCGACCTCTGCCTCGCTGCCCAGCGCCTTCTCTGCGGTGGCTCCGCGACGGTGGAGATAGGCACCCGACAGACGTCCGTCGACAAGCGTCTTACCCACCATGATGCGCGGACACTGCAGGCAATGGTAGCCGTCCTCCTGCAGGCGGCCGCGCGAGATGCTGCGCCACGACGTGTGTGATACCACGCGAACCTCGCTATTGCTTATGCGTAGGCGCAAAACGGACAGTATACCGGCCGTGCTTGCTGTATCGAACCGGGTTGCATCGCCTTCGGGGCGCTCTCCCGAGACCAGCAATACGTAGGCGTCTTGGCTTCCTCTCCCGTCCGTATATTCCACCACGTCGAAGTCGTAATCGAACGTGCCGCCACGCTCCACGTCGCCCTCGCCAAAGCCCAGGGGGAAGTCGACCGGCATGGGCGCGGACCACGCGCCGTTTGCCTTTGTGTGCACTACCAGGCGCGAGCGGCCATCCTCGCCGTAGCGCACCGAAGCGATGCGGAACAGGCATTCCACGCCGGCTATCTCCGCAAACTTCATGTGGGCTTCGCTGAGCACGCCGGTGAAGAGTACGCTGTCGCTCGAGGGCTTTATGCCGCCCCTCTCGTCCTCCGACACGCCGGCAGAATTGGCGTTCGGGTCCGCAACGGCATTCGTCACCTGCCTGATGTGGGTGTACTCATACATCAGCGCGGCGTTTTCGACATTCTCCATTAGAGCGTGGACGAAATGCTCAACCTGTCCCGTGTCATCGCTCTCTGCATCTGCGTCGAGCTCAATATGCGTGACCGTTTGCTCCCAATCGCGCACGACCGGCGCGACGTTTACGGGGGTGGCTGCAACCTCGGCGCATGCGAGCAGCTCGGCATTGGTGACGATGGTGGCCGACGCGATAAATTGCGCTACGCCGCCCGACTCGGCATTGCCGGCTGCACCAAAGCAGGCATTCAGCGTATAGGGCGTGTCTCCTCCCAGTGCCAGCTCAGAGCGCTGGAGTACATACTGGTCGCCGTTGTTCACCGACATATTCCACGAATCGGCGAGTGTGGGCCACGATCCCGACCAGGCCTTGGTGGTCCACTTGAACATGATGAACTGGAGTATCACGTCGACATCGACGTCTGCACCCACGCGCAGCCGCGGAAGCTGGTGGCCGTCCGCCTTCTCGTACCCAATGAACAGTGTGAGGGATGCGGCACCGCGCACGGCGGACGAAGCGACGCCTGCAACGCCGGCTCCAAAGGTGACGGCAAGCCCGATCTGGATGGTGAACGATCCCGACGTATTGGAATAGTCGAGCGAAATGTTTTTGAAGAACGCCGCACCGCTGCCGTGCGTGTGGGCGCCTACGGCGAGCGCCAGCTTCGCCAGCACCCAAGGGTTGACGTTTAGGAAAAACGGCACCGGGCCCAAGGTGAACTGCTCGGTCCAGTTGAGGTCGGTTTTTACTTGGAAGAGGGCCTTAATATTGCCGAACGCCGGATCGTTGTTATCGCCCCAAGTTTTGCCTACCCAGTCGTAGGCAAGCGATCCGTACACCTGTGTTGCGATATCCATCGTGAACAGCGGCGTGCAATGGTGACGAAGGAGCTTGGTGTTTCTTGGATCGGTGCCCGAGCCGGCGCTCATGCTCTTGTATTGGTTCCACTTCCCCTCCATCTCGTCGAGGTAGCGGTTTGCCTGCTTGGCGCCCGATTCGCGCGGCGACTTCTTCCAGTACTCCGGATCAGGGTTGCCCGAATCGTTTATGTAGCTGGCCGGTTTGTATCCTCCGCCAAACAACACGTACCCGGCAAACGAGAAATCGAAGAGGATCGGAAACGTGGGCATCCAGCAGGTGAACTTGTTACCGCCGATGCCGGGAAACGCCGCGGGGAAATCGAACGGAGTGATCTCTTGATCCATGGTGGTGGGGATGATGGTGGTCGAGCCCGATTCAGCCTTGGAAGCCGGTGCGGTGGCAACGGCCATGGGGGAGGAGAGCGTGTAGGTTTTGCCCTGATAGTCGAGCACAAAGTGCAGTTTGCATCCTTCTTCCAGAATGCCCGACGCCGCATCGAGGAACTTGTCTTCGAGCGTGAACGTCGCCAGATTATCCGCACCCGTTGCGCTGGCCTTGACCTGGCCAATCTGCGTGACGGTTTCGGGTGAGCTGCCCACGGCGGGCATTACCTTATTGATGTGCAGCGTTGCCTGCCCGCCCTGCGGCAGGTGGGCCTGTACGGCAAAGGTATGCGTATCGGGCTGCGCATTTGCTGCATCGTCTTTGGGCATCGCCATGAACGTGGCGTCGGCGTACTGGATGCCCCACTCGTCGAACGTAAGCTGGCGAAAGTACGGCTCCCCGTCGGAGAGCGGACGCGTGGGCGCGGTAATGGCGGTGCCGCCCTGGATGCGCGCGAGGGGGATCTCGACATCGCGGTAGCCCGGCATGCTGATGGAGATGCCGCCGTTGAAGTCGTACGCGTCAAGGAGCGTCGCCTCGTCCACGTAGCCTTCCGAAAGCGGGGCAATCTCAAAGATCGCCGTACCTTCGTCATCGGTGGTGGCGGTGAGCTGTTTGCCCGCGGCATAGCGCGACGTCAGCGTGACCTGGGCGCCTGCGATGGGGTTCATCTTGTTGGCGACATCGACCACCACCACGCCGAACATGGTGCGCGAGAGCACGAGCACCTTGAAGGGGTCTTCTTCGTCGGCAAACGCTTCGGTGGGCGTGAACGGCAGTATGAAGGCGTTTGAGGTACCCGGCACGCGCGGCAACATAATGCTCACCAGCGAGGACGCTCCGGCAACAAGTAACGAACGGCGATCAAGCATCTTTGGCTCCCATTCCGAGAACATCGGTGGAAATAATCAAATTATGCGAGAAGGTGCCCTGTCGCGGTAGTGCCGTTCGAGGAGCAAAATGTCCAATTTGAGCATGCGAATGTGAGGGGACGCCGGAGCACGTTTGATGCGTTTGACAGTTTGGTCGCTAGCGCAACATATGCGCGACCAGCTCGGCGCGAGTTCCGATGCCAAGCTTTGCATACACGCCGGACAGGCGGTTTTTAACGGTGCCCGGCGATACGCCCATATGGCGTGCGATTTCGGCGTTAGTCCATCCGCGGCAGGCGAGCATGGCCATGGTGAACTCCGTGGTGGTGAGGTCGTCGGCCACGTCCTCACCCGAATCGGGGTTGTGAATACGTCGCCAGCCGTAGCTGAAGCGATAGGTGATCTCGATGATGCGCGCAAAATCATCGGGATATTGCGCTTTCAGGCATGATTCGATGAGCCCCTGCAAGAGGCCGTGGTGCTCGCCGATGAGTTCAATAAGGCCGTCGGGACGCGCTATGTCCCAAGCGGCTCCAAAATGCGCCTTTGCGGCGTCGATGTCCTTGAGGCTCATGCATGCCATAGAAGCCGACAGGTGCAGGAACAGCTCCGATATGGGATAGCTTCCCTGCTTCATGACCAAGGCGTTTTCTGCCATGCCGAGGCTGCGGCCATATTCGCCGCGCAGATACAGGGCGTGCGCCATCACGTAGCTGGCGAACAGGCGCAGACCTTCGGGCAGATGCGCTGCGAACGGATAGAACTCATTGGCAGAATAGGGGGACGGCAGGTGAAGTAGGACGCTTGCCGCCGAGGCGAACAATATGTGGACGGCGCGGGTGGCGGGGGATTCCCCTTCGGCCGGCGCATCGAGAATGCCCGCAAGGCACCGGCGAGCATCGGCGATATGGTTGAGCGACAGACTGGCATATCCGTAGATGAAACATGCGGAATAGCGCAGTGCGGGATCGGTGACGTCAAGATAGGGGCGTGCCGTCTCGGCGGCGAGGGCAGCCTGTCCGCGAAAGTACAGCGCTTCTGCCGTGGCAATAGCGCGCGAATCGGTGTCGGCGATGCCGGCGACCGCAGTGTCCAGATGTCCCGGCGCAAAGGCGGTGCACATTAACGGCATGGGAACGCGTGGGTGGCCATTGCAGTCCATCTTCCATCTCCCATCAGGTGGCAACAATGCAGCAATTGTACTCCTGTTGCTCGGGACCCCTTTCGTTTTACTGTTCGGTTAACGCTGCGGATCGTTTTGGAAGGCTTACGAGCATGGTGGTTCCGTTCTCGGAACTTGTTTCGACCTCAACCGTGCCACCGTGAAGCGCTGCAATCTCCCAGACAAGCGCTAGCCCGAGTCCTGCGCCGCCGTATGTCCTGCTGCGGGATTTATCCAGGCGAAAGAACGGCTGGAAGATGCTCTCTCGGTACTGCTTGGGTATTCCCGGGCCCTCATCTTTGACTCGCAGGAGCACGTGGTTGTCGCTGTCGCTAATGGAGACGTTGACAGTCGAGCCGGGGCGGCTGTAACGGATGGCGTTTTCGGTCAAGTTAAACACCAGCCGATAGAGGAGCGCATCGTTCCCGATTACTAAAGCGTCTCCAGCACAATTGAGGGCTATGCCCTTGTTCTCGGCAAGTGGCGCAAGGTCGGTGAGGACCTCTTCGGACAAGGGACCAAGTTCCACATCGTCCTCGCAAGGAACGCTGCGGAGCTCACTCATCTCGAGCAACACCTTGGTCATCCGCGACATTCGCTCAGTTTGTTCTTGTAGCAGGCCGAGCAGCTCGGCCGTTTCGGGTTGCAAACCGGAGCGCTCGGAAATGAATAGTTCAATCTGTGCTTGCATAAGGGCGAGCGGGGTGCGCAGCTCGTGTGCGGCGTTGCCGGTAAACTGACGCTGTGCAGAGAACCCTTCGCCAAGACGGGCGATCATGTCGTTGAAAGAGGCACTGCATCGTTGTAGCTCGGTGGGCACATCTTCACTGAGTCTGATTTCGCTTAGGTTGTCAGGCTGCACACGCTCAACCTGGGCGGCAAAAGCCCGTAGCGGCTTGAGCGCGCGGCCGCTCACAAAGTATGCCAGCACGCCGCCAAGGAGTGTGATTCCAGCCGTGATGCACCAGGCTGTCGCGCCAAAAGATTCCTGTGCGTCGTTTACAACGATCGTGACCTCGTCATCGAGGGCTGTTTTTGTTGGGTCAAACGCCTGGGGCGAATCCACACCGGCAGCGTTAAAGGCCGAGATGTTACTGCCGATGGCATCCATGTAGCGCATGCCCGTATAGCCGACCAGGCAGTTCGTCAGCACGCATGCCGCACACGTGAGCAGTGCCGTCATAATCGTTATGCGCCATTGCAGCGAAAGCCCTTTCATTCTCCATCCTCCATAACGTAGCCCTCTCCAATCCGATTGCGAATCGGGTCGTATCCCAAAGTACTGCGTAGCTTTTTGCGGAGTGACGAGATATGGACGCGGGTTGCGTTGCTAAAGCTGTTCACGGTGCTATCCCAAACGTGCTCTATAAGCTCCTCTTGACTTACTGGACGCCCCTGATTAAGCATCAGGTATTCCAAGATTCCCGTTTCCTTGCGCGTAAGAGATAAAGCCTCGCTGTCCACGGAAGCGATGCGCGCCTTGGTGTCAAAGCTGAGCTTTCCGCAGGTTAATACTATGTCGCTTTGTGCGAAGCGCCTGAGGGTAAGGCTGCGGATCCTTGCCGCAAGTTCGTCCAGATGAAACGGCTTGGTGAGGTAATCGTTGGCGCCGGCATCGAGCCCGTCGACTTTATCGGATACTTCGCCACGCGCGGACAGAATCAGTACCTTGGTCTCGCAATCGGTTTTCCTAAGTTCTCTGAGCACGGTCATGCCGTCGATACGGGGAAGATTGAGGTCGAGCACCACGAGGTCAAAGACTTCGACGCCCAGCAGCTCGAGCGCCTCCCGTCCATCGTGACAGCAGTCGACGCTGTATGCCAGGTTTCGCAAGCTGCGTGCGATGGTGTCGCACAGTGCTCGCTCGTCTTCGACGATCAAAATACGCATAACAGTCTCCTTGCACATTCCAAATCGCGCTTAACACGGATTTTATGGTCGATATGGTCCAATGGTCGCGTAACGAAAGGAGTGGTCAGGTTGTTCAAAGCGGTAAAACCCGTGGTACAGGTCGCTTTGTTGATCGTCGGAATTGCCATGGTGTGCTTTGGCGTTATGCGTGGCGAGGCGGATGCCGTGCTGGCCAAAGCGATTAGGCTGTGCTTGGAGTGTATCGGAATTGGATAAAAGAGAAAACACTGCGTCGCATGTTTTGGCCCGATTTCGCGGATTCATTCAGGCGGCGGCGACGCTCGTCACCAACATTCACCTGCCAAACTTTGCCAAAGGCAGTATCTATCAGGGTGCGGGAAAAACAGTCTGCGTTCCTGGGCTTAACTGCTATTCGTGCCCCGCGGCATCGGGTGCATGCCCCATTGGGTCGTTCCAATCGGTGGTGGGTTCATCCAAGTTTAACTTTTCTTACTACGTCACCGGTACGCTCATTCTGCTCGGCGTGCTGCTGGGACGATTTGTATGCGGCTTTCTGTGCCCGTTTGGCTGGCTACAGGAGCTGCTTCACAAGATTCCCGGCAAAAAGCTTTCGACAAAAAGGCTCAAGGCGCTTACGTATATCAAATACGTTGTGCTGCTGTTTGCTGTGGTATTGCTGCCTGTGCTGGTGGTCAACGATGTGGGGATGGGCGATCCGTTCTTTTGCAAATACGTCTGTCCGCAGGGCGTGCTCGAGGGTGCCATTCCGCTGGCCATTGCCAACGCCGGCATTCGATCTGCGCTGGGGCAGCTCTTTACCTGGAAACTCGTCGTTCTCATTGCCGTGGTAGTGCTGAGCGTTTTGTTCTATCGCCCCTTCTGCAAATGGATTTGTCCGCTCGGCGCATTCTGTGCGCTCATGAATAAGGTGTCCTTACTGGGGATTCGGGTCGATACATGCAAATGCGTCTCGTGCGGCAAGTGTTCAAAGGTTTGTCAGATGGACGTTGATGTGGTCCGCGCACCCAATCATGCCGAATGTATCCGGTGCGGAAAGTGCATCGGGGCCTGTCCCGTCGATGCCATCAGCTATCGCTATGGCCTGGATGTGTCGGCAGAAAAGCTCCCCCTGACCGCCGAAAAAAAGTAAAACAAGCTTCGACAAAACGGAGGAATGACCATGAAGCTTTCTAAGATTGCGGCCCTGTTTATGGTGCCGGTATTGGCCTTGTGTCTTGTGGCGTGTTCGGCGCCCGGTGGCAACGCGAGCGAATCTACGGGCTCCGATCCTAAGATCGCGGAGCTCATTGCGCAAGATCCAGCCAACGCCGACGAGGCCGCCGAGCTGTATGCGAAGCTCATGCAGAAGGAGAACGATATCCTTTCGAGCGATAATGCGCTGTGGGAAAAGGTATTCAACGCAGCAAATAAAGAGTCGACAATGATTGAGGACGGCAGCAATTACGGCGACTTCCTACTCAAGACCATCGACGGTGCCAAGGATGAGTTTACAGCAGATGAGCTCAAGACGCTCAAGACCGGTGCACAGCAGATCAAGGAGATCGAGGACAAGCTCGAGAGCTTGGAGAAGGAGTTCCCCGGCTGTGGAAGCACGCCGAGCGCAGGCGAGAGCGTCGACGCTTCGGCCGCTGGCATGACAGCTGGTGCCAATGCTTCGAGCGAGGCGACGAAGTTCCCCAGCTTTACGGGCAAAGACCTGGATGGCAACGACGTGAGCAGCGACGAGCTGTTCTCTAAGAACAAAGTCACCGTCATGAACTTCTGGTTCACCACTTGCAAGCCGTGCGTGGGCGAGCTGGGCGATCTTGAGAAGCTGAATCAGGGGCTTGCCGAGAAGGGCGGCCAGGTCGTGGGCGTCAATTCCTTTACGCTCGATGGCAACAAGGGCGAGATTGCAGATGCCAAGGACGTGCTGAGCAAGAAGGGCGTGACATACAAGAACATCTGGTTCAAGTCGGATAGCGAGGCCGGTAAGTTTACGTCAAATTTGTTCTCGTTCCCGACAACGTATGTCATCGATCAGAATGGCAACATCGTAGGGGATCCAATCGTGGGAGCCATCAGCTCCGCCGAGCAGCGCGCAGCACTCGACAAGCTTATCGACCAGGCGATTGCGAATAGCGAGCAGTAGAAAACGCGTAAAGCATGGCGAGGATCGTGCGCCGCTGTGCGGAGTAGTCCGCTGCCTTTCAAGATAATCTCCACCATACAGAGGTCCCGCTCGGGACCTCTTCTTTTAGGCGTCATCCCGTTCGTTTTTTGGCGCGGTTCGTTACATTCCTCACTGGCGCCGGCAAAAAATGGGGATAGAGTAGGACAAACGCGTCGAATACGAACGGCGGAGGAGAGCGGGCAGGGTGCCTGCGCAGGAGAGGTTGCCGTCCATGCTGGAGCTCAAAGGTATTTGCAAAAGGTACGTTACGCAGTCGTTTACGCAGGTGGCGCTCGACAACGTAAGCCTGTCTTTTCGCGATAACGAGTTCGTGGCCATTCTGGGTCCCTCGGGCTCGGGCAAAACCACGATGCTCAACGTTATCGGCGGACTCGACCACTTTGACTCGGGCGACCTGCTGATCGACGGTATTTCGACCAAGGACTTTCACGATCGCGATTGGGATGCCTACCGCAACAACCGCATCGGCTTTGTGTTCCAAAGCTATAACCTCATTCCGCATCAGACCATTTTGGAAAACGTGGAGCTGGCGCTCACGCTCACGGGCGTGGGGCATGCCGAGTGCCGTCAACGTGCGCGCGAGGCGTTGGAGAAAGTTGGCCTGGGCGAGCACGTTAACAAGCGTCCGAGCCAGCTTTCGGGCGGACAGATGCAGCGCGTGGCCATCGCCCGCGCCCTGATCAACGATCCCGAAATCGTGCTGGCAGACGAGCCGACCGGCGCCCTGGACTCAACGACATCCGTGCAGGTCATGGATTTGCTCAAAGACGTTGCGCGCGACCGTCTGGTCATCATGGTCACGCACAATCCCGAGCTGGCGTACCAGTACGCCACGCGTATCGTCAATCTGGCGGACGGCAAGATCACCGACGATTCCGACCCCTTTGATGTTGCCAAGGCCGCGCGTCGCGAGGCTAAGCCTACGCGCAAAACCTCGATGAGCTTTGTGACAGCGCTGGGGCTTTCTGCCCGAAACCTTATGACCAAAAAGGGCCGTACGGCCATGACGGCCTTTGCGGGCTCGATTGGCATTATCGGTATCGCGGCGATTCTGGCGCTCTCCAACGGCGTAAACGGCTACATCAAAAAGGTCGAGGAGGATACGCTCTCGAGCTACCCGCTCACCATTTCCAAGCAGGATTACGACCTGTCGTCCATGATGGGCGGGCAGGGGGCTGCGGATGATGACTCGCCTGAAAACGTGGATTCGTCCGACGACAGTGCCGGCGGCAAGGCTAAGGGAACCGATAAGATTCCTGTGGTCACGGCCGTAAAGGATATGTTTGCGAGCGTTAAGTCCAACGACATGACGAGCTTCAAGGCATGGCTCGATGCCGGTGGCGATGGCATCGATAAAGAGGTCAACGCCATTCAGTACGGCTACGGTGTATCGCCGGTTGTCTATCGCGCCGGCAAGGGCGATGAGAAGCCTGTCCGGCTGGTGCCCAACGCCATGACCGAGGCCATGAGCGGCGGCGCGAGCTCGGCGGCAACGGTGAGCATGGAATCCATGGGAACCTCGGTCTTTAACGAGATGATTGACGACCAGGGCCTGCTCGACAGCCAGTACGATGTCGTCGCCGGTCATTGGCCCACGTCCGCAAACGAAGCCGTGATGGTGCTTTCGAGCCGCGGTACGGTGGGCGACTACACGCTCTATAGCATCGGCGCGCTGGATATCGATGAGCTCAACGACCTGGTTAACAGTGCTATGACGGCTGACGGTGGGGTCGAAACGCCCGAGACCGGCACCGACTTTACCTACGATGATGCTTTGTCCACGACGTTTAAGGTGTTGTCGCCGGCCGATGCCTATCGCAAAAACGAAGAGACCGGCATGTGGACTGACATGTCTGGCGACGCCGACTTTATGGCAGCCAAGGTTGCCGACGGTATCGACGTGCACATTGTGGGCGTGGTGCGACCCAACGAGACGGCCAACGCGAGCGCGTTGTCCCCGGGCATTGCCTATATGCATGCGCTGACTCGCCAGCTTATGGAGCGCGCTGCCGATTCGCAGATTGTGAAGGAGCAACTTGCCCATCCCGAGACGGATGTCTTTACGGGCAAGTCTTTCGATGAACTGCAGGGCGAGGCCAAGCAAGGCGTGGATCTGGGCAGCATGTTCAGCGTGGACGAGGCGGCGCTCAAGAGTGCGTTCTCGTTTGATGCGTCTGCACTCTCGGGTGCGGCCGGCGGTATGGACCTTTCTGGTATCGACTTATCCGGGTTGGACATTGACCTCTCGGACGTTGGCAAGGACATCGACTTCAGCGACATCATGGCAAAAGCACCGGCTCCAGATTTCTCGGGCATCTTTGACGGTCTGGAACTCACGCCCGAGCAAATGCAGCAGGTGGGAACGCTTGCCAACCAACTTTTTGAGGGCTTTTTGCAGTCTGATCAGTTTGGGGCGCTGTCGCCCGAGGACCTTAAGGACGCATCGAAGCTCGCTGCTGCGTTCTCGGCGTATCTTGGGAATGATGCCACGGCGCAGCAATGCCTGGCGCAGCTCAAGGCGCTGGGCGGAGATGCGCTGGCTGAGCGGCTACAGCAGGCGATGACCGACTACGTGCAAAAGCAGCTGGCTCCGTATCTGCAGCAGGCTATGGATCAGGTGATGAAGGCAATCAGCGAGCAGATAGCGTCGACGGTATCGTCCCAGCTCAAGGCGGCCGCGGCGGGGCTCATGGACCAGATGGCGACGCAGATGTCTTCGAGTTTTGCCAACCTGGCGAGCGCCATGCGCGTGGATGCGAGTGCCTTTGCTCATGCCATCCACTTCAACATGGACGCCGAGGACCTGAGTTCGCTCATGATGAGCTATGCCAAGGCTTCGAAGCTCACCTACGACAACAATCTGACCACGTTGGGCTATGCGGATGAGGCAGACCCCATCTCGGTTAAGGTTTTCCCGCGCGACTTTGAGGCCAAGGAGCGCGTGCTCAATCACATTGACGCGTACAACAAGCAGGTCAAAGCCGCCGGCCACGACGAGCAGGCAATCTCGTACACCGACTACATGGGCATCATCATGGGTTCGGTGACCGACATCGTGAACACCATCAGCTTGGTGCTCATCGCATTCGTGAGCATCAGCCTGGTGGTGAGCTCCATCATGATCGGCATCATCACCTACATCAGCGTGCTGGAGCGTAAAAAGGAGATCGGCATCCTGCGCGCGATTGGCGCGTCGAAGCGCAACGTGGCCAACGTATTCAATGCCGAGACCTTTATCGAAGGCCTCATCGCCGGTGTCTTTGCCATTGTCGTCGTGGTGCTCGTGAGTTTTCCGGTCAATGCCTGGGCGCTTGCGGCCAAACAGGTCCCCAACCTGATGAGCCTGCCCGTGCAGGATGCGCTGGTGCTCATCGCGATTTCGGTGCTGCTGACGGTTGTTGCCGGCCTGCTGCCCGCCCGCAGCGCGTCCAGGAAGGATCCCGTGGAGGCCTTGCGCTCCGAATAATGTGACAAAGGGACAGCCCCTTTGTCACATTGAGAGCCTTGTGGAATCGGGGTCTAATACTTTTCCGAGAAGTGAACGAGTCAAAATAGACCCCCGAAGCATCGGCACTTTTGTGATGCAATTTCCTGCGGTTTTGATCGTTGAATCCTGCGGTTTTGGCGTCAGAAAATGTCGATGCTTCGGGGGTCCAAATACAGCCATTCACTTCTGGGGAAAGTATTAGACCTCGAGATATAGACGGCGTTTGCGAGCGGAAATCAGAACGCAAGCTTCTAGCTCTTCTTTGTAGAGAGCATGAGCCTAATTTCCGGATGGGTGTATTCGTCGAACTCTTCCTTGGGCTCGGTGTCAAAGGCGTAGTACGACTTGATGGATTCGTCCTCCGTCTTGATGCTGATCTCCTCGTATAAGGATCCGGCCAAAAATGCCTGCTTAAACTCATCCGACAGGCTACATGGCGCGAGGAGGTCAGGCGTGGCAACGGAAATGTCCAACCCGTTGAGCGGGGCGCAGAGCGTCGCGATATCCTGCTCGGTGCGGGCGAGGTTGTCTTCAAGGCTTGCCTCGGGGTCGATCTGATTGGTGTAAGCGACGTCCGTGAGCATGCCATCTGCATCGAAAGAAAGGTAGACATAGGCTGCTTGAGCGCCGAGGTCATTATCGCGCAGATAGCCGATAATGCGATAGCCGTAGTCGTGATACGACTCGTATGGGTCGTCTGCCGCGACGCGTTCGCACACGGGCTCCAAGGCATCTTGCGCGATGGCGAGCTGCTCGGCGGCTGCAGCCTTTCTTGTCTGAAGCTCGTTATTTCCCTGGACAAACTGCGGGATGTAGACGCCAAGCAGCACAATGGCGGGCAACACTGCGAGAGCTATGATCTGCTTCTTGACGTTTGGAATCGTCACGCCGTATGCGTTTGCCATGGCCTCGGCATTGCTCGAGGTCTCGGCCAGCACGTCTGCCGCCGTGGCGACTGCCCCTACGGCGCTGGCAACCTCGGCGGCACCGCCCAGGTTGCGCGCGAGATCGTTATCGCTGTTCTTGAGCAGGCGGCCGGCAGCTTGCGTGGCAAGCACGCCGGCGACCTCCGCGGAACGGTCCTTGTTGGTTTGGGCTACCGCGAGCCTGCTCTGCAGCTCCTTCCACTGTTTGCCCTGCATTCCAAAGCGCGGCGCAAGAGCGCAATAGCAAAAGATGGCGAGTTCGATAACGGTGAGTGCGATGGCGGTATATATGCCCGCGGGTTGGAATTCTTTTTGGTGAAACGCGATATCGTTGATCATTTGGAGTGGCAACATCAACAGGCATGCTACGAACGACATGACGAGTGCGGTCGCTGCGATTTTGGGGTATGTGCAGTACCGCTGGATACGTTTCTTTTCTTGCTCGGTGAGCTGCTGCATGGGGCCTCGACTCTTATCGTTTTTCGGGGGCGATGTGCACACGCTCTTGAGTATAGATGAGTGGAGGATGTCTGTTGTTCATGCATAGCGGTCAACAGCGTGCTGTTGGTGATCGTTTGATCGCGAACGTCGTCTTTTGGAGCATGAAGCCGCTGCCGATGCCCACAAACAGCAAATCGAAGGTGAATGGTTTCCCGCGAAGTGAACGACCTAATTTGGACCCCTGAAGCACCCACATTTTTCGACGCTAAAACCGCAGGATTTGAGTGATAAAACCGCAGGAATTGGCCTTCCAAAAGTGTCGATGCATCGAGGGTCCGATTTCACTCGTTCACTTCGCGGAAAACCATTCACCTTCGTTGCATGAGGCGCCGGATGGAAGGGTGATTATCGTCAAGCTGCTGCCTCTGCCTTGTGAATCATCTGGAGCACAAGGCATAATGCATGTAACAAGGGGGCGGTTCCTTTGTCACATCCGTTGATATGAGAGAAGAGTAGATGATTCTTTCGCTTGCCCCTATGGAGGGGATTACCGGGCATGTGTTCCGTCGCGTGCATGCGGAGTGCTTCGGTGCGCTCGATTGCTATTACACGCCGTTTTTGCCGCCGCCGCGGGTGGGAAACCGCTTTGGCGGCAAGGCGTTTAAGGAGATCGATCCTGCCAATAACCAGGGGCTCAACGTAGTGCCTCAGCTGATGTCTAAGAACGCGGACGAGTTTGTGTGGGCGGCGCAGGTGCTCGCCGACATGGGCTATCGGGAGGTCAATCTCAACCTGGGTTGCCCTTCGGGAACGGTTGTCGCTAAGGGCAAGGGCTCGGGTTTCCTGCGCAATCTCGATGAGCTCGAGGTGTTTCTAAGCGACGTGTGCGAACGCTCTCCGCTGCCGGTGTCGGTCAAGACTAGGTTGGGGCTCGAGGACGACGGCGAATACGAGCGCGTGCTCGACCTTTACTGCCGCATGCCGCTGGCCGAGCTAATCGTGCATCCGCGCGTGCAAAAGGATCGTTACACGGGCTCGCCGCGCAAAGCGTTTTACGGCGAGACGCTGGAGCGCGCGCCGTTCCCGGTGGCATACAACGGCGACATCTTTGATCTTGAGGACGTGGACGCGCTGGTGGAGGCCTATCCCGGTACACGCCATGTGATGCTGGGGCGTGGCTTGCTTGCGAACCCCGCGCTGGCTCGCATGGTCAAGGGCGGCCCTGCTGCAACGGCTGCTGAGCTGCAGCGCTTCCACGACACGCTGTTTGCGGCCTATGCAGAAGAGATTGGCGGCAACGCGGTCTTTCGCATGAAGGAGTGGTGGTTCTACGCCAAGTGCGCTTTCGCCGACCCCGCTACCGTCCACAAGCTCGTACGCAAGACTAAAAAGGTCGACGAATACCGCGCCGCCGTCGATCGCGTCTTTCGCGAGCAGCCACTTGCACTCATAGCTCGCTTCCACGGCTAGTTGGTCGTTGGGGACGTTCTTTAACGACTAGTCATTTAAGAACGTCCCCAATGACTAGCCACAAAAAGCTGTACGTCAGCATCCAAAGATGTCGAAAAATGTCGACTTTGGATGCTGACGTACATGTTTGGGTCGGCGGGGGACTAGGCAATCATTGCATCGAGCGTGATGAGCTCCCTGAGTCGCTCTGTGCGTGTTTGCCCATGGCGCTTTGCCTTCTCGTCAAACGCTTCAAGAACCGATTCACCCACACGTGCCGATAAAACAACGCTTGGCTCATCGGAGATCGACGGCCTTCCCAGCTTGATGGTGCGGCCCTTCGGCCACTCATCTTTTTCGTATGCCTCCGCGGCTTTCTCCAACTCTCCGGGAGCAAACCCCATCATCTTTTCGAGCTGCTTAGCGTCCATAGCGCCTCCTATCGATCGACATAATGTCGAGCGCCGGTTCTCGGATTCTCTTTTTGTATACAATTTTGTAGACAAAAATACAAGCAGTTTATCGGGCTAATTAGCTTGTTTTGACCCGCCTGTTCGATAGGAAATGAGCATTGACGGCTTCGCTACTCCTTTGCTTTTCAGCTTGGAATTTGGATGCTCATTGAACTTCCGGAGGGGAGCGCTTTATTAAGTTATCGAGATTCTGGGCAGGAACTCTCACTGGTCTTCGGTAATGGGACCAGCTTAATTCGCGACACAGTGTGTCGCGAATGGGAGTAGTCGTTAGGTGTCCTTCAATGGCTACTCATATAAGAACGTCCAAGTGTCGGATTTTGTCATTTAGTGTCGTTCTCAGCGACTATTCTGGAGGGTCGTGGTCAAAAAAGGGCAAATATGAGTACTGTTGCCATTATTGTTGCATTTATTTTGCTATTAATAGCAGCTCCTGATGAGATTTGTTCCCATTAGGAGCTACTTTTATTGAACATATGAGGAGAAATAACGTCGTCTGCGGACGAGTGGAACGGTAGCGCGCAGAGATGTGGTGTAAGAGGCGGGGCATGCCCCGCCTCTTCTCTTTCTTGAAAGGGAGGGGACACCGC
>NZ_JADMUF010000003.1:57357-163928 GCF_015546965.1 Collinsella aerofaciens | reverse complement strand
CCGGGCCCGCGCCTTTAGACGCGAGCCCGGGGCCCGTGGGTTATACCCTAAGAGCAAACCACCCTTTTTAAGGGTGGTTCTGATTTACATATGCGGACATGGCTCAGTTGGTAGAGCACAACCTTGCCAAGGTTGGGGTCGCGGGTTCGAGCCCCGTTGTCCGCTCCAAACGTAACAGCCCGGCTACTAAAGTAGTCGGGCTTTTTCGTACCCATTGCTTGGGCTCGAACCCGAGAGGGAGCGAGCGTTAAGCAAACGCGGAGCGTTTGTAGCGAGCTGGCGAGGACGCCGGCAGGCGGCCGAAGCCGGCGCGTATCCGCGAAGCGGATACGCGGACGCCCCGTTGTCCGCTCCAAGCGTAACAGCCCGGCTACCACGGTAGCCGGGCTTTTTCGTATCCATCGACTGGGCTCGAACCCGAGAGGGAACGAGCGTTTTGGGTCGTGGCTGTGGCGCTGTTTGCCGCGAATGTTCGCTTTGGGCGTATCATCGTGGGCATCTCGTATAACCTCGTTGTAAGGGAGATACGCCCCATGGCTACAGAAAAGTCTTCTTCGCGCTCATGGATGTCCGACGCCGCGATCTATCAGATCTACCCGCGCTCGTTTAAGGATTCGACTGGTTCGGGTCTGGGCGATATCGCGGGCATTACCCAGCAGATGGACTATCTTGAGCGGCTGGGTATCGAGGCCATCTGGCTGAGCCCGTTTTACCCATCGCCTCTTGTCGATGGTGGCTATGATGTGGCGGACTACTGCGATGTCGACCCACGTCTCGGCTCGCTTGACGACTTCGATGACATGATCGCTGCGGCTCACGCGCGCGGCATCAAGGTCATCATCGACATCGTGCCCAACCATTCATCCAACCAGCACCCCTGGTTCAAAGCCGCTCTTGCCGCCGGCCCCGGATCGCCCGAGCGCGCCCGTTATATCTTCCGCGATGGTCGCGGCGAGCACGGCGAGCTGCCTCCCACCAATTGGAATGCCAACTTTGGCGGCCCTGCCTGGACGCGTGTTGCTGACGGTCAGTGGTATCTGCACATGTTTACGCCCGAGCAGCCGGACTTTGACTGGACATGCCCCGAGGTTCACGTGTTCTTTTGCGACGTCCTGGCGTTTTGGAGCGATCGAGGCGTCGATGGCTTTCGCATTGATGTGGCGCACGGTCTCGCCAAGGATCTCGACCGCGATGACCTCGACCGGTGGCATCTCGCCGAGGGCGATGACATGGTTGACGACGGCACCCATCCGCTGTGGGACCGCAACGAGGTCCACGAGATCTATCGCGAGTGGCGCCGCGTGTTCGACCGCTATAATCCGCCGCGCAGCGCCGTTGCCGAGGCGTGGGTGCTGCCCGAGCGCCAGTATCTCTACGCGCGTCCCAGCGAGCTTGGCCAGACATTCAACTTTGAGTTCGCCAAGGCCACTTGGACCTATGATGACATGCACGCTGCAATCGAGGAGGGCATGAAGGCGGCCATCGAATCCGATTCCGCCTCGACCTGGGTACTCTCCAACCACGACGTGCCGCGCGTGGCGACACGCTATGCCCTGCCGCAAATCAAGGCAACGCGCTACCATCAGATCGCGCTCGACTGGCTCTTACGCGACGGGTCGTCTTATAACGAGGACCGTGAACTCGGCGAGCGCCGCGCGCGGGCGGCCCTTTTGCTTGAGCTGGCGCTTCCGGGCTCGGCATACGTGTATCAGGGTGAGGAACTCGGCCTTTTTGAGGTGGCTGACATTCCGTGGGCTGCACTCGAAGATCCCACTGCGACCAATACGCACGGACCGAAGCGCGAGAAGGGGCGCGACGGCTGTCGTGTGCCCCTGCCATGGGTAGCGGCGGACGATCCCACGCAGGGCGGATCGTTTGGGTTTTCGCCTGCGGACGCCGATGCGGCGCCCCATCTGCCGCAGCCTGCATGGTTTTCCGATTACGCTGCCGATAGAGAAGAAGCGGACCCGACATCGATGCTTGCGCTCTATCGTGACGCCCTCTGGCTGCGGCGCAGGCTGCACGGGTGCGCCAACGATCTTGCGTGGCTCGATCTTGACGGGCGCACCGGCCTTGCGGATGGTGCCGAGGGCGCTGAGGGTGGCGTCATCGCCTATCGCCGCGACAACGGATGGGCGTGTGTGACGAACTTCGGTGCAGCACCCGTGGAGCTGCCGGCGGGCAGGGTCCTGCTCACCTCATCACCGCTTGCAGACGGCAGGCTCGCGCAGGACAGCTCCGCCTGGATTATGCTCGGTGAGATATAGGAGCCTCTTGCGGCGAGTTTGCGTTTGCCTGCGCTTTCCGTGTTGGCTGATGTCTTCGCGAGGTTCGCGAGGGCGTCGCAAAACTTTTCAAAAAAAGTTCTTGCATAGGATGCGGGCATCACGTAAGATTAATCCTCGTAAGCGGACATGGCTCAGTTGGTAGAGCACAACCTTGCCAAGGTTGGGGTCGCGGGTTCGAGCCCCGTTGTCCGCTCCATTTGGGCGTTTAGCTCAGGGGGAGAGCGCTTCCCTGACACGGAAGAGGTCAGAAGTTCAAATCTTCTAACGCCCACCAAATGTTCGCAGCTCAGAGGCTATGTCCTCTGGGCTGTTTTGTTTTGCTACCAAGCACGCCGCCAAATAAGCCACCAAATATTGATCCAAGGTCCGTACGCGATGGCCTTCGCATCCCGTAGAGGTGCCGGCAGATTGCATACGTCCTGGCCGATCGTGACCGCAACATGTTGGTCAAGCATAATCTTTTGGATTCTTTTGGCGTGAGTGGCTTGGTTTTGGTAGGATTTGTCAGCGGCTTGACTAAGGGGGTTTTATAACTGCCATGCAGGTAGCCGTGTTGGTAACGTTTTACCGACTTGCCAAGAACCCCTCATAATTAATGCGTCTGCAAAATGACTAATTGCTTTGACCTGCTGAAACACTATATGTTGTGTTTGACCTAAAAAAAGAATACAGGATATAGATGCCTCTTTGTCGTATGATAGATGGCGGACAGAGAACGAGAACCTTATTCGCCCCATTTGGATAGATCTTTGAGCCCCTTGATTGGCTGCGAGGATTGTCCGCATGAGGGACTATGGTTATCGAGAACACAGATTGCGCGACGGCGCCGCAAGACAGGGGCACGCCCTGCCGGGCATCGTTTGGCTCTGAAGCGCAATGAGACTACGACGCGAAAGAGGCAAGAGGATGAAGATCATCAAGCGCAGCGGCACCGAGGTTGTCTTTGACATCGATAAGATCGTCAATGCCATCCGCGCCGCAAACTTGGAGGTCGAGGAGAGCTCTCGTCTTACCGACCGCCAGGTGGTTTACGCGGCACAAAACGTCGCCGAGGCATGCGAGAACGCGGGCCACACCGTGTCGGTCGAGGAGATTCAGGATCTGGTCGAGGACGAGATTATGCGTCTCGACTGCTACGAGGTCGCTCGCCATTACATCATCTATCGCTATGTTCAGAGCCTGAAGCGCCAGAAGAACACGACCGACGACAAGATTCTGTCGCTGATTGAGTGCAACAACGAAGAGGTCAAGCAGGAGAACTCCAACAAGAACCCGACCGTCAATTCCGTTCAGCGTGACTACATGGCCGGCGAGATCTCCAAGGACCTGACTCAGCGTGTGCTGCTGCCCCAAGAGATCGTGGATGCCCATAATGAGGGCCTGATCCATTTCCACGATTCGGATTACTTTGCCCAGCACATGCACAACTGCGATCTGGTGAACCTGGAGGATATGCTCCAGAATGGTACTGTTATCTCGGGTACGCTGATTGAGAAGCCGCACAGCTTCTCGACCGCCTGCAACATCGCGACGCAGATCATCGCCCAGGTTGCTTCCTCCCAGTACGGTGGCCAGTCGATTTCGCTGACCCATCTTGCCCCGTTCGTCGAGGTGAGCCGTCAGAAGATTCGCGGCGAGGTCGCCCGCGAGCTCGAGGAGCTCGGCGTTTCCGCATCTCCCGAAAAGGTCCGCGAGGTCGTTGAGGACCGTCTGCGTGACGAGATTCGTCGCGGCGTCCAGACGATCCAGTATCAGGTCGTGACGCTTATGACCACGAACGGCCAGGCGCCGTTCGTGACGGTCTTTATGTATCTTAACGAGGCCCGTACGCCTCAGGAGAAGCACGACCTTGCCATGATCGTGGAGGAGACGCTTCGCCAGCGCTACGAGGGCGTTAAGAACGAGGCCGGCGTGTGGATTACCCCGGCGTTCCCCAAGCTCATCTACGTGCTCGAGGACGATAACGTTCACGAGGATTCCCCGTACTTCTACCTGACTCAGCTGGCTGCGAAGTGCACCGCCAAGCGCATGGTGCCCGACTACATCTCCGAGAAGAAGATGCGCGAGCTCAAGCTGTCGAAGGGCGAGACCGCGGGCAACGGCGACTGCTATACCTGCATGGGTTGTCGCAGCTTCCTGACGCCCGACCGCTCCGGTAACGGATTTAACAACGTGGCCAACGCGCTGAACTATGACCCGAACAAGCCCAAGTACTACGGTCGCTTTAACCAGGGCGTTGTGACCATCAACCTGCCCGATGTCGCGCTGAGCTCGCATCAGGACATGGACAAGTTCTGGAAGATCTTCGACGAGCGCCTTGAGCTGTGCCACCGCGCCCTGCTGTGCCGTCATGAGCGTCTGATGGGTACGCTTTCGGATGCCGCACCGATTCTTTGGCAGTACGGTGCCCTGGCTCGCCTTAAGAAGGGCGAGACGATCGACAAGTTGCTCGTGGGCGGTTACTCCACCATTAGTCTGGGTTATGCCGGCCTGTATGAGTGCGTTAAGTACATGACGGGCCACAGCCACACCGAGAAGGAGGGTACGCCCTTTGCCATGGCCGTCATGCAGCGCATGAACGACAAGTGCGCGGAGTGGAAGGCCGAAAGCGATATTGACTTCTCGCTGTACGGTACCCCGCTTGAGTCGACGACCTACAAGTTCGCCAAGTGCCTGCAGCGTCGTTTTGGCATCATCCCGGGCGTGACGGACAAGGGCTACATCACCAACAGCTACCACGTCCACGTGTCCGAGGAGATCGATGCCTTCGACAAGCTCAAGTTTGAGGGCATGTTCCAGCAGCTTTCGCCGGGCGGTGCCATCTCCTACGTCGAGGTTCCCAACATGCAGGACAACCTCAAGGCTGTCATTCGCGTGATGCAGTACATCTACGACAACATCATGTACGCCGAGCTCAACACCAAGAGCGACTACTGCCAGGTGTGCGGCTACGACGGCGAGATCAAGATTGTCGAGGATGACGGCAAGCTGGTGTGGGAGTGCCCCAATTGCGGCAATCGTGACCAGGAGAAGATGAATGTCGCCCGTCGTACGTGCGGCTACATCGGTACCCAGTTCTGGAACCAGGGTCGAACCGAGGAGATCCGCGACCGCGTGCTGCACCTCTAATACCGCTTCGGGGCTGAACCGAGAGGGCCGCTTGGGCTTTTGCTCGCTATTTCGGACAGTCCTGCGCAAGACGAAGGCCACATTAAGTGGCCTTCTTTGCGTGCGGAACTCATATCGAGCAAAAGCCCAAGCGGCCCTCTCGGTTCAGCCAGGTCGACGTTTCTGAGGTGCAGCACGCGGTCTGCTCACTCCTCGAAGTTCTTAGCGGAAATGAGTTGACCGGCGGTAACGATTGACTTGCAATAACGGTTGAGCTGCAACTCATTTTTTATTGGACCTCGAACCCTATACTCGATGTTCGCTTCGTTCACCGAGTATCGCTCGCGAGGGGTCTGGAGTATATCGTCCCGCCCGCAGTTTCGCAGGCCAAAGGCCGAGAATGTTTGAGGACGGGATGATATACTCCAGACCCCCCAGGAAGGTTACCTATGAACTACGCGAACATTAAGTATTTCGACATTGCTGATGGAGAAGGCGTTCGTACTTCTCTGTTTGTGAGTGGGTGCCGTCGTGGGTGCAAGAACTGCTTTAACTCTGTCGCGTGGGACTTTGCTGCGGGCGAGCCGTTCGATCGCGCCGTCGAGGACAAGATCATCGAGAGCCTCGATCATCCCTTTATTGACGGCCTGACGATTCTGGGCGGCGAGCCTATGGAGCCCGAGAATCAGGCGGGGCTCGTTGAGTTTGTCGAGCGTGTTCGTGCCGCGTATCCTGCGGGGTCAGGAAAAACCATTTGGTGTTTTACCGGCGACGTGCTCGAGGAGCTTATGCCGGGTGGTCGTCACCATACCGAGGTCACGGACCGTATCCTTGCCTGCCTCGATATGTTGGTGGATGGCCCGTTTGTTCAGGATCTGTACGATATCTCATTGCGCTTTAGGGGCTCGAGTAACCAGCGTGTGATCGATATGAACGCTACGCGCGACCGTGCTGAGCGCGAGGGCGTTGTGCTTTGTGATGCGGTTGAACTTTGGCGTGATGATCCGGTCTATTCGACCCATACTATGTAGCTTGTGGCCGATGCCGAAGAGCGTGGTACCATAGCGCGAACACAAAATCGGAAAAGTGAGGCCCAGATGGTCGATCAGGAAAAAGTCGAGGCCGCCATTAAGCTGTTGCTTGAGGGCATAGGCGAGGACCCAACTCGTGAGGGCCTGCTGGAGACCCCGGCGCGCGTTGCCCGTATGTATGGTGAGATCGCCGGCGGTATGGACCAGAGTGCCGAAGAGCACCTGTCCAAAACCTTTGCCGTCGCCTCGAACGACTTGGTTATCGAGCGCGACATCACGTTTTACTCGCTGTGCGAGCATCATCTGCTGCCGTTTTATGGCAAGGCTGCGATCGGCTATATCCCTAACGGTCGCGTGGCGGGTCTGTCTAAGCTCGCTCGCACGGTTGAAGTCTATGCCCGTCGTCTGCAGCTGCAGGAGCAGCTGTGTGCGCAGGTTGCCGACGCTCTCATGGATTATCTCGCTCCCCAGGGAGCGATTGTGCTCATGGAGGCTGAGCATATGTGCATGACCATGCGCGGCGTGCAAAAGCCCGGCACCAAGACCGTGACGCTCGCTCGCCGCGGCGTCTTTGAGACCGATCCCGCGCTCGAGGAGCGGTTCTTTAGGATGCTGGGCCGATAGCATGAGGGTCGTCAACGACTTTACATCGAAGACCGATGAGGGGACGTCGCGTCGCGGCTTCATGGCTTCGGGCCTGGCCCCCTTTGGTGCCATGCCTCGCATTGATTACATTTGTGCCAACGGGCTGTTTCGGCGGCACCTGGGCAACATTGCGCAGTTGGAATCGGGGCGCATCTTCTGCCGCCACGGTATTGACCATCTGCTCGATGTCGCTCGCATTATGTGGATCAAGAATCTCGAGGAGCAGCTCGAATTTGACCGCGAGGTCATCTACGCCACGGCACTTCTTCACGATATCGGCAAAGATGAACAGTATGAATCGGGTATATCCCATGATGTTGCAAGCGAACGCGTCGCTGATGCGATTCTCGGCGGCATGCCCGATGATGTGGCGTTTGAGCCGGCCGATGCCGCAGCCATTAAGACGGCCATTCTGGGTCATCGAAAGCTGCGCGTGAACAGCCAACCGCTTGAGCGTCTGCTCTATGCAGCCGACAAAGCGTCGCGCGCCTGCTTTGCATGCCCCGCGCGCAATGCTTGCAACTGGAGCGATGATAAAAAGAACCTGTCGATTCGCGTATAGTTAGTTTGCGCGGTCGGGGCTCTAAACGAAGGAGACGATCGCGATGAGCAACAAGAAACTGCCCGAGAATGCAACCAAGACCGAAGGCGCCGAGCTCGCCCGCCGTGGAAGGGGCGAAATATCCACCGCAACGGCGGTGCCCCACGTGAGCTATGACGATCTGCGCCATGCCGATCGCATTACTATCGACGGTCTCGAGGTCTTTGCCAATCACGGCGTGTATCCCGAAGAGAACGCGCTGGGCCAGAAGTTCATCGTGTCCATGGTGCTCTATGCCGACCTGCGTGCAGCGGGGGAGCACGATAACCTGGACGCCTCGATTGACTACGGCTCGGTGTGCCACGATGTCGATGGCTATCTGCGTGAGCATACGTTTAAGCTTATCGAGGCTGCAGCCGAGGGTGTGGCCCAGATGTTGCTGCGCCGTTATCCCTCGCTGCTTGGTGTGCGCATCAAGCTCGATAAGCCTTGGGCGCCCGTCGGTCTTCCCCTGGCAAGCTGCGGTGTCGAGATCGAGCGCGTGCGCTAACCGGTTCTAATACGTCTCTATGGGTGGCTGCTTGAGCCGCTGGGACAGCGCTCTATTGTTGGGGCAGTACGCGTCGAGCAGGGCGTGAAACCGATGATTGTGGCTTGGCTCGAGCAAGTGGACGAGCTCGTGGGCGACAACCATGTCGAGGCATTCGACGGGGTAGGCGGCAAGTTCTCGTGCGATGCGAACGGCGCCGGATTTGGGAGTGCATGAGCCCCAACGCGTTTTCATGCTGCGTACGGAAACGCGAGAAACGGCGACACCCATTGCGATTTCGTATGCGTGCACCATATCGCGCAGCGCCGATGTGACTTCGGACGTATAGAGCTGGTCGATGTGGGCTTGGAGCTCATCGGACGTTAGGCCGTCGAGGATTGCGTGCCGCTTGGTCTGTGGGCCTTCGTCCGATTTATCGGTACCCATAAAACTTGCGAAGGTGGCCTGTTTGGGTCGCGGTGCGGGCGATGCAAAGTTGTGATCGAGCGCATCTTGTACCGTGATGGGCTTGCCCCAAAGTGCAATGATGGACGAGTGACTGAGCGGCTCTCGCGCCGTCGCCTGACGTTGCTCGCGCTGGGCAAGTCGGCTGATAATCCAGGCGCTGTTGCGTTTCACAAACGCTTCTATACGCTCGCGAGTGGCGCTGAGCGGTGCGCTTGCGTGGACCTCGCCGCTCGATGTGACGCGTAGGTTGAAGTTCTTGACGCGCTTTTTGGTAACGACGACGGGGATGGGCGTCCCATCCGGTCGGGATACGGAAATCGTAAACTGCTGCGTCAAAAGCGGTCCTTCAGATTGGGGACGGGCCGGCATGTCGACCGTTCGGCATGCCGGCCCGCTCAAGGGATGTGAAATTAATAACGCTCAAAGAAGGCAAGCGCGTTGTCGCTGCAGAGCTTCTGCATCACGGTCTTGCCAAAGTGCTTGGAGAGCATGTTCTGGAACTCGGGCATCTTGCTGGCGTCGGAGAGGAAAGCGGGCACAGTGGCGCCGTCCCAGTCGCCGCCGAGCGCGATGACGTCCTCGCCGTCCAGGTCGAGCCAGTGCTCGATATGTGCCGCCAGCTGGTCGAAGGTGACGTCTGCGGCGGTCTTGTCGGTTGCGTCGTTGGAAAGGAACTCGCTGCAGTAGTTGAGACCGACGATGCCACCCATGTCGCGAATGGTGCGGAACTGGTCGTCGGTGAGGTTGCGCTTGACGCCGCAAACCGCACGGGAGTTGGAGTGACTGGCGACGAAGGGGCGCGTGGCGTGGGCGACAACCTCGTCAAAGCACTCATCGTTGAGGTGGGAGACGTCAAGCACCATGCCGGCGTGCTCCATCTGCGTAAGTGCCTCGATGCCGGCGGCGGTGAGACCGGCGTGGGTATCGTGTCCGCTCGCGAGCGGCCCCTGCGCGTTCCAGCTGAGTGATGACATGAGCACGCCCAGGCTCTTGAGCACCTCGATCAGTGCGGGGTCCTCGGCAAAGAACGTGGCGTTTTCGATGGTGTGGATGCAAGCGACCTTGCCGTCCTTGAGCGCGGGACGAATGTCTGCGGCGCTGCGTACGTTGACCATGCGGTCGTGGTTGAGCATGGCCTGGCCGCTCATGTGCGCCATGATCTGCGCCTGGAAGCGCGCGGCGTGGGCGGTGGGAATCTCGTCGGGGACAAACGTGGCGAAGCACTGTGCCCACGGCGTGTTGCCGATCTTTGCGAGCGAGATGGCACAGGCGTTGCCTTCGATGAGGTCGAAATCTTGCGGATGCGTTTCGTCGCCGGGGAAATAACCGTCGGTGCCGGCGGTAAAGCGCAGGTCGAGATCGAGCGTGGCCCAGCCGATGCGGTCGGCGGTGTCGCAGTGTAGGTCAAATACGGGATATGCCATGGTTCCTCCGGTTGCAGCGTTTCTTTGCAAACTGTCTTTGAATTGTATGACTAGGGTATAGTTAGCGCCATATGTTCACGGCGGCCCGCGTTGTGCGCCGCCCTTATCACGGAGGTTACCATGTCCAACCAGGGCAAGAAGGTCAAGACCCATTATCGCGGCACGCTCGATGACGGCACGCAGTTCGATAGCTCCTACGATCGCGGCGAGCCGCTGGAGTTCACCTGCGGCGCCGGTCAGATGATCAAGGGCTTCGACGCCGCCGTTGTCGACATGCAGGTGGGCGAGAAGAAGACCGTGCACATCCCGGCTGCCGATGCCTATGGCGAGCACAATCCCGAGATGGTTTTGACCTTCCCGGCCGAACAGGTTCCCAACATCGAGCAGATCGAGAAGGGCATGAAGCTCTTCCTGTCCACGCCGAGCGGCATGCCCGTCCCCGCCGTGGTCATCGACGTAACGCCCGAGGCCGTGACGCTCGACGCCAACCACGAGCTGGCCGGCAAGGACCTCAACTTTGATATCGAGCTCGTCGAGGTCGAGGGTTAGAGTATGCCTGAACGCTTGGTTTCGACGACATGCTTGGGAAATCTCAACGATCCGTCCTATGAGCTTTTGCTTCGCCGGAAGTTGGGCGGCGTCTTTGAAGTTGACGAGCTGCTGCTCGATTGGGACCAGGCTGATGTATGCGCGCTTGTGGGCGTGACGGAGCTGGGGCGCACGGTCGATGTTCGGCTGGATACTGCCGACGGCGGTCGTCTTGCCGACGGTGACGTGCTCGCTATCGACCACACGGGTGCGGTGCCCGTGGTGGTTGTCGTACGTCTGCGCAGCGCCGAGGTTTATTTGGTCGAAGTTGACCGCATGGACCCGATTGCGCTCGCGCATGCGTGCTGGGAGATCGGCAATATGCATACGCCACTTTTCCGAGGCGATTCGGACGAGCATACCGTGCGCATGTATACGCCGGTGCAGCCTGTTTTGGGCCGCATGCTCCGGGGCGTCGAGGGCGTTCGGCTCTCGGTGGTTACCCGTGAACTCGATTCGGACCGGCGCTTTGCGTCGAGTGCGGCGGATGCCGTTGTGAGTATGGCTCCAGACTTTACGATCGTAAAGAAGGCGCGCGGTTAACGTGCGTATAAGTAAGACGGACTTTGAGAGGCAACTATTCAAAGTCCGTCTTTCTGTTGATGAGATGCTGTAGGGGAAAGCATATGGGTCTTGAAGGAATCAAGCTGATTGCATGCGATTTGGACGGTACGTTGCTGCATCCGGGGGAGCGCGAGCCGCGTTCCGAGGCCTTTGAGCTCATCGATGAGCTGCATCGTCGCGGTATCGTGTTTATGCCGGCGAGCGGCCGTCAATATGCAAGCTTGCGCTATCTGTTTGCCCCGGTGGCCGATGAGCTCGCCTATGTATGCGAAAACGGAGCTCTGGTGATGAGCGAGGGGCGTGCCGTTGTCAAGCGCTCCATGGAGCGTAGCCTTGCTATGGATATCGCGAATGCCGTGGTTGCGTATCCCCATGCCGACGTGACCCTTTCGTGTGAGGGGCACCTTTACACCATAAGCGGCAACGATGCGTTCGTCGACCATTTGCGTTACGAGGTCCATTGCGATGTGGCGGTGGTCGACCGCCCCGAGGACATCGACGAGGACGTCATTAAGATCGCCTTCCAGACGCCCGAGGTGGATCAGCCGGCGGCCCTGGAGTATTTCGAGCGCCTCTTTAGCGACCGTGTTGACGTGATGACGTCGGGAACCGAATGGACGGACTTTATCGGTTTCGGTTCGGGCAAGGGCTCCGCGCTTGCCGATTACGGTCGTGCCCTGGGTATTTCGCCCGATGAGATGATGGCGTTTGGCGATAACGAAAACGACCGCGACATGCTCAACGTAGTGGGCCATCCTTATCTCATGGAGAGCTGCAATCCCTCTATGCGCGGCATCAACGACCACGTCCGTTACGTGCGCACGGTCGAAGAAGAACTGCGCCGTCTGCTTGCCGAGTAGGTTTTCGCGACATGCCTAGAAATGTACTGTTTGCTGTAGCGGATGGGCAAGTAGATTTGCGGGCACGCCTCAAAGACTACCGGCAGTCGGGGCAGAGACCCTCGAAGATGGTGTAGTGCGACGTGACGTGCCAGCCGATTTGCTCGGACGCTTTGGCGTCGAGCTGGGCATCGAAGGGGAGCGGCACGTCGATGACGCGGCTGCACGAGGTACAGATGATATGTGCGTGCGGCTCGATCGTGCGATCGAAGCGGCTGCCGCCCGGCGTCTTGATGGAGAGGATCTCGCCGGCGTCGGCCAAGAGATTGAGATTGCGGTAGACCGTGCCGCGGCTGATCTTGTCATCCTGTTCGCGCACGGCGTTGTAGATTTCGTCGGCGGTGGGATGGTTATAGCTTTGGCGCACGGCGTCAAGAACCAGCTTTCGCTGCCTGGTATTCCTTCTTTGCACCGCCATGCGCCTCGCCTCTTTTCTATTAACGGTCGTAGGTAAATGATACCGTATTTAGCACACAATACTAATAACGAGGCGTGAAACCGTCTTCATTGGTAAGTGGGGTTCGGGCCTGGGCGTCTACGAGGCGAAAACGCGTTCCCATGCGCTCGTAGGAGGCATGAAGCGCCTCGAGATGAGATAGGATATTTGCCGGAGCTCCCTGTATCTCCATCTCGACTGAGCCGTCTTCCATGTTACGCACCCAGCCGGTGAGCGCGCGTGCCTGCGCGAGGTTGGTGTTGGTAAAGCGAAAGCCGACGCCCTGGACTTGGCCCTCCCACCGCAGAAAATAGCGCTGAGGAGCGTTTTGAGTGGCTGCGTCGCTTGCTAGCACGGTAAGCCTGCGTCGCAGCTCGAGCTCAATGCCAGACGGTTTTTGAGGCTCTCGATTGATGCCGGAGAAGAGCTTGTCAAAAAAGCCCATCGCTATGCCTGCTTGCCTGCGTCGGCCGGGAAGGTAATGCCGGCCTGCTGGCGCACGGCATCCATGATGCGCAGTGAGACGAGCGTGACATCGCGGTAGTGGCCAAGCTCGTGGCGTCCCGCCGGGGTCTCCCAAATCTCTTCCTTAACGTTATCGATGCCGCCGATGGCGGTGATAAAGTCTGTGAATTCGTATTCCATAGTGTTGCTCGATTTGGGCAGATCGAGCACGCGGCCGTTGTCGCCCTGTTCGCGCGGTGCCTCGGTCGCTGAGCCGCGTACGACATCGCCGCGATAGTCGATGCGGACGTTGCGGGGCGTGGACAGATGGTCGATCTGGATAGTGCCACGCTCGCCTTCGATCTGCGAGGGCAGCAGGTCATTCGTAATTTTGGAGTGCGCGAGCTCGACGGAGATGCGGCCTCCGCCATAGCTGGCGAGGATGGAACCGCAGCCGTCGATGGGGCCGTGCGTGAGCTGTCGCGTGGTGGGGTCGAGCAGAGTAGTCATGCTCGTAAGGCCGGAGGGCATGCCGAAAATCTCGACCATGGGCTCGACGGCGTAGACGCCAATGTCCATGAGGGAACCCGATGCCATATTGCAGTCGAAGATATTGGTGGCGCGTCCCGCGAGAATCTCGTTGTAGCGCGAGGAATATTTGCCAAAGCGCAATGAGGCGCGGCGGATGGGGGCGATCTCGCCCAGGGCGTCCTCGATGGCGTGGAAGGCGGGATCGTGGAGGGGACGCATGGCCTCGAGGGCCACGACACCTGCTGCCTCGGCAGCGCGGAAGACTTCCAGCGCCTGCGCTTCGGTGGCGCAGAAGGGTTTCTCGACGATGACGTGCTTGCCACCGGCGATGCAGGCAAGGGCCTGCTCGTAGTGAAGTGCGTTAGGGCTGCCGATATAGACGGCGTCGACGTCGACGGCTGCCGCAAGCTCATCGAGTGACGTAAAGTTTCGCTCGCCACCGCGCTCGGCGGTAAAGGCAGTACCGCGATTGGCGTCGCGTGAAAGCGTGCCCACAAACGCGGCTTGGTCGTTGGCGTTGACGACTTGGATAAAGTCGTCGGTGATCATGGATGTGCCGATGGTCGCTATACGCAGCATGTATCCCCCTCGTGCCGTTCGGTTTACAGGATGAGTGTAGCGCGAGGGGGCAGGAAATAGCGTGCGAAAACGCCGTTACAGGTCGCTCTCGTTAAAGCCGGTGTCGATATCGAGGTTGCTGCCGTCGGCCGCCGTGGTGGCGAGCTCATCGCAGCGCTCGTTGAG
The DNA here is from genome assembly GCF_015546965.1 of Collinsella aerofaciens. GTDB lineage: Bacteria > Actinomycetota > Coriobacteriia > Coriobacteriales > Coriobacteriaceae > Collinsella > Collinsella aerofaciens_X. The sequence goes on along the minus strand of NZ_JADMUF010000003.1, from coordinate 149,688 downwards.
CTCGTGGCCGGCGTGACCCTTAACCCAGATGAACTCAACCTTGTGCTTGCTTTTGGCGGTGAGCAGGCGCTCCCACAGGTCGCGGTTCTTGACGGGCTGCTTGTTGGCGGTTTTCCATCCGCGCTTTTTCCAGCCGTCGATCCAGTGCTTGTTAAAGGCGTTGACGACGTACTGCGAATCGGAATGGACCTCGACCTCGCAGGGGCGGTTGAGCGCCTCGAGCGCCACGATGACCGCCATGAGCTCCATGCGGTTGTTGGTGGTCTTGGCGTAGCCGCGCGAAAGCTCGGAGGTGAAGGTCTTGCCGGCGGGGTTGGTGTATTTGAGCACGGCGCCGTAGCCGCCGCGTCCCGGATTTGATCGGGCCGAGCCGTCGGTATAGATGATGACCTTCACGGGCTTCCTTTCGTTGGGTACGTTTCGTGTGAGTGACCATTGTAGCGCCATGCCCGCCGGGGGCTAGCATTCTACGATTTCTACCCCGTCTTCCGACAGTTAGTTGGCATGGATAATGCGGTTGAGCTCGTCGAGGTATTGCTGCAGGAGGGGAGAGGGCTTGCGCTCGTCGTGCATGATATAGCCTACGTGCATCGTTGGGGCGTCTGCTAACGGGATCGATGCCATACCCCATTGCATTTCATTGGAGAGGACACCGGTCGACAGGGTGTAGCCGTTCGACGTGATAAGTAAGTTAGTAAGTGTTCCGCGGTCCGAGATTCGTATGTTGCGGTCGCAAGGGATATAGCTAAAAGGTTCCTCGGCGTAATAGAAGGAGTTTGAGGTTCCCTGCTCAAAGCTATAACGCGTATAGGGTGTGAGGTCGGCAAGGGACAGCTGCGGGCGGCGGGCAAGCGGGTGGCGCTCGCTAACGAAGACGTGGACCGTCGCGTCGAATAGGGGATGGAAGCTCGCGCGCGCATCGGCAAAAGCCTTCTGCAGAACGCGGGCGTTAAAGTCATCCAGATACAGAATGCCGATGTCGCTGCGAAACGCGCGGACGTCATCGATGATCTGCGATGTGGTGGTCTCGCGCATGACGAACTCGAACTTGCTGTCGCGGCAGCGCTCGACCACGTTGACAAAGGCCTCGACCGAAAAGGCGTAGTGCTGGGCGGAAATGGCGAGGCGGGCTTGCGGGGTGCCGCCGTCCTCGTAGCGCGCCTCGAGCATGTCGGCCTGCTCTACGACCTGGCGCGCATAGCCCAAAAGCTCGGTGCCGTCGTTAGTGAGCGTGACGCCGCGGCTGGAGCGCGTAAAGATCTCCAGGTGGAGCTCCTGTTCCAGGCTTTTGACGGCGTTTGAGATGTTGGACTGAGCGGTATAGAGGCGCTGAGCTGCGGCGTTGATTGAGCCGGACTCTGCCACGGCAATCAGAAAACGAAGCTGCTGAAGGGTCATCGACGCCATCCTTTCGATTGCTATCTACAAAACCGATAACAGGTTAGCGCTTTTAAGTGATTGACCGAGCGAAACAATGCTCGTACTATTCAAAACACACAAAGGCGGTAGGTAATTAAACCGACCACGGAACCGGGATGCGAAAGGAGGCCCGCATATGAATTGCTTACCAAGACGAATGCCGGGCTCCTGTTTGCGCCCGTCGGCGTGATCAGGAGACAGCGACTTACTTCTCTCTAATTTATTTACTTTTGTTCGATCAAGGAGATCATCATGAGCCAGTTCATCAACAACCCCGAGCACACCTTTGGTTTCGATACCCTGCAGCTTCACGTTGGCCAGGAGAGCGCCGATCCCGCATCCGACTCCCGCGCCGTGCCTATCTACCAGACCACGAGCTATGTGTTCCGTAATTCCCAGCACGCCGCCGACCGCTTTGGTCTTGCCGACGCCGGCAACATCTACGGCCGTCTGACCAACTCCACCCAGGGCGTCTTCGAGGACCGTATCGCCGCACTCGAGGGTGGCGTGGCAGGTCTTGCCGTCGCCTCCGGTGCCGCTGCCATCACCTATACCCTGCAGGCTCTCGCCCAGGCCGGTGACCACGTGGTCGCCCAGAAGACCATCTACGGCGGTTCCTACAACCTGCTGGAGCATACGCTCTCCCAGTTTGGCGTCGAGACCACGTTTGTCGATGCCCATAACCTGGAAGAGGTTGAGGGTGCCATCAGGGACAACACCACGGTCATCTATCTCGAGACGCTCGGCAACCCCAACTCCGACATCCCCAACATCGACGCCATCTCCGAGATCGCCAAGAAGCACGGTCTGCCGGTTGTCGTCGACAACACCTTCGGCACCCCGTATCTGTTCCGTCCGCTGGAGCATGGTGCCAACATCGTCGTTCACTCCGCAACCAAGTTCATCGGCGGCCACGGCACCTCGCTGGGCGGTGTGATCGTCGACGGCGGTAACTTCGATTGGAAGGCGAGCGGCAAGTATGCGCAGATCGCCGAGCCCAACCCCTCCTACCATGGCGTCTCGTTTGCCGAGGCTGCCGGTCCCGCCGCCTTCGCAACCTATGTCCGCGCTATCTTGCTGCGTGACGAGGGCGCCTGCATCAGCCCGTTCAACGCCTGGATCCTGCTCCAGGGCACCGAGACTCTGTCGCTGCGCGTTGACCGTCATGTCGAGAACACCAAGAAGGTCGTTGAGTTCCTGGCTGGTGACAGCCATGTCGCCAAGGTGAACCACCCGAGCCTGTCTGAGCACCCCGATCACGAGCTCTATCAGAAGTACTTCCCCAACGGCGGTGCCTCGATCTTTACCTTTGAGATTAAGGGTGGCCAGGAGGCCGCCTGGAAGTTCATCGATCATCTGCAGGTGTTCTCGCTGCTCGCCAACGTGGCCGACGTCAAGTCGCTCGTCGTGCACCCGGCTACCACCACGCACTCCCAGCTCTCTGCCGAGGAGCTCGCCGAGCAGAACATCACGCCCTCCACGATCCGTCTTTCCATCGGTACCGAGAACGCCGAGGATATCATTTGGGATCTGAAGCAGGCCTTCGCCGCGCTGGACGAGTAAGGCGACTTGTGCAAGGACCCCTTGCGACTCGATAGGTATAACTGCATAAAATGCCTGCTCAAGGCGCCTGTGCGAACAATGGTTGCACAGGCGCCTTTTTTGCATAGAGCGGGTGCAAAAACAGGGTTTTTGACACGCTTTATGCATTTGAGTTGTGGAAAACTCCTGTTGAGAGGATGTGAGTTTTACGCAATTGACGTGCGCCTTTTGAGTAAAACCGCAGGTCGCGATTTGCTCGGGGTACTATGCAGCGCGATCGAATCACACGCAGCTCAAACGCAGCAAAAACGCACTACGGAGGTTTCCAGCTACATGAGGATCGATTCACGAAAACCGAAAGCCGCCGCCCTTTCCGCCGCTCTGACCGTGGCACTTTTGGCGGGCGCCGGTGCAACTGATGCCCACGCCGCAACACTGTCCGATACGGTTGGATCTACGCCGTCCGAGACGACGCTGGTACAGCCCGTTGACTATCGCGGCGATGGTTATGGTTCCATGCAGGAGTGGAACGCCTCGATGGAGGCCAAGCGCGATTCCCTGGAGATGCGCGCTCAGATCATCATGAACATGTACGGTGACTATGCCACCGATGACGAGCGCGCTGTGCTGCAGGGTTGCATCGACGGCGCGGGTAGCCTGTTGACGATGGGGGAGGTCGACGCCAAGTCGACCGAGCTCGATGAGCTGCGCACTGCGCTTGAGGATGCCAAGCGCGAAGCGCTCGAGGCTGCCGCCGAGGCGGAGGCTGCCGAGGCCGTCCAAGCTTCGTACTACAACGCCGGTTACACTCCGTCCTACGCGTCTGCCGCGTCCTACGCGAACGGATCGGGCCTGACGCGCTCTGCGGGTGTCAATAACTACAACGGGCGCCGCGAGACCTATTACAGCAGCAATGTGCTTTATCACTATCGCACGGGCGAATGGACTCAGGATTCTGAGGGCTTCTGGCGCGATTCCGACGGTTATTACGTTGTTGCCGCGGGCGATAAGGCTCAGGGCTCCACGTTTACCGGTTCCAAGGGCGAGTGCAAGGTCTATGACTCCGGCTGCGCCGCCGGAACCACCGACTACTATACCGGTTGGTAATCTGCCTTAAGCCAATAGGACATGACGGGCGGGCGTCTTTACCGAGCCTTTGGGCAACGTAAAGGCGTCCGTTCTTTATGTGCGTTTGAGTTAACAGAGCCCTTACCGTGGCGGTACGCTGGGCGTATGGATGCGGGGCACACTAGTTCATGAGAAATAAGGTCTTTCTCTTGGAGGAAGTGGTCTTGTGAATGCTCGATATATCGCCGTTGCCGTCGTCGCGTTGATGCTTGGCTGCCTTGGTCCCACGGCCGCGCTCGTCGCGGGCATGCAGGGGACATGCGGGGCTGCTCCTATCGTGGTCGGCGCGCTGATCGCGGCCGCGCTGCTGGGAAGCGTGGGCGTGGTTCTTTGCCGCGATGACGAGGACGAGGTGCCGGAGTCGCAACGCTAACTGTTGCGAGATCGACCGCCGGTCATAGACGAAGATGAAGGCCGCCGCAGGGGAAAGGTTCCCTTGCGGCGGTTTTGCTGTTAAGGCTGTTGAATGCGGTGCGTTGGCGCTACCAGCTTTTCTCGATATCGCGGATGCGCCGATAGAGCCACTCGTTTTGTGGTGCCTGGATATCGTGTTTGGCTGCGAGGCGGCAGATGGTGCCCGCGAACTCATCAACCTCGGTTTTGCGCCTTGCGATGCGGTCTTGAGCCATCGAGGGCATACCGGCGGGGTCGATTCCCTCGATGAGGTGCACCATTTGCGTCAGGTCTGCCTCGGTCAGCTCAACGCCCTCGGCGTTGGCGACCGCAAGCGTTTCGCGCATGGCGGAAACAAAGCAGCGACGCTGCTCGGAGCCCGGCTCCGTGGCGCTTCCGTAGGTCCCGCCGTAGGCCATGCAGGTCTGGTTGATGCCGTCGTTGAGCATGAGTTTGGCCCACATGCGGTGCGCAATGTTGCTCTCGACGGTATGGGCGATGCCGCAGCGCGTGTAGAGCTCGTCGATAGCGGCGACGGTCGCGGGGTCGGTGCCGGCGGCTGCGCCAAAGCGGATTTCGCCCGCATTGGTAAAGGTGAGCGCGCCGTTGAGGAACACGGCGTCCATGCCCTGGCAGATACCAAGAACGGTATGCTCCCAGCCAAAGCGTTCGGCAATCTTTTGCTCGCTCGTAATGCCGTTGCACAGCGAGGCGATGAGCGTGTTGGGTTCCACGACACGCTCCATAGTCTTGAGTGCTTGGTCGAGACCGGTGGTCTTGACTGTCAGGATGACCAGATCGGCGGGCGTCGCCTCGCTGGCGCGGACGGACGTGAGACCGCAAGGCTTTCCGTTGACGGTGAGCGCATCGCCCGCGTGACGCTCAAAACGGGCGTCATCCATAACGTATTCGACGGCGTCATTGCCGAGGGCCTTGGCAATCATGCTGCCGTAGAGCAGGCCGACGCCGCCCTTGCCGATAAAGGCGACCTTGTTGATCTGCATGTGAATCATCTCCTCACAAAAAGGCGCCCGCGTGCGGGGCGCCTGGTGGATTGTATGCCGCTGGAGCATGTAGCGTGCACCGGAGGCGGAATTTAGAAGAACAAACGCATGGGAACTTATGCCGCGGGGCAGATGGCAAAAACGCGTGCAGGATATCCAACACCATCACGGACCTTAGGGAAGGTGCAGAAGATGACGGCGCCTGTGGCGGAAGCTCGTCCAGATGGTTCATGACCTCGATCTGATAGCGGTCGACCGAGAGGATGTATTGCTCGCCGGGATAGGGGTAGGCGTCCTCGCGTGTGGTGATGGTCGCCGGATCGGTATCTGCGGGCTCGTGTCCGATGGCGCCGATATTGCGTTCCTCTACAAGCCATTTGATAGCATCGAGGTCCCAGCCGGGGTAGTGGGGCTGGCCGTCCTCGTCCTTGTTTTCCAGATCGGCGAGCTTGGACCAGTCGGAGCGGAAGGCGACGAAAGCGTCCTCGGGAATGCGACCGTGCTCGTCCTCCCAGGCTTTGAGGTCCTCGACGGTCAGGATAAAGTCGGGGTTTGCGGCGCATTCCTCGTGCTTGTCGATCACGCAGAGCGGATGCATAAACTCGATGGGCTCGATCTCGCCAAGGGAGCGGCCGTCGACATGGAAGTGGCGCGGTGCATCGACATGCGTGCCGTACTGCGAAGCGACCGAATACTGGAAGCAGCGCATGGGCGCGAGCATGTCCTCGGGCGTGTTTGGCAGATAGTCGAAGAGCTTGGTGGACTCAAACGGCTTAAAGCCAAACCAGTGCGGGGTGTCGCACGAGAGCGTATGGGTGAGGTCGACCCAGCGATAATCGGTGCTTTTGAGCTGGAAAGCAAGGTTCCAAAGGTCGAGCGCGGGCATGGCGGGCTCCTTTCATCGGGCTTTTTGCTGATGTTAAAGCGGTGCCGTGACGGCTCGATTTCTGCTGCGTTACGATACGTTCTCAATTGCGATTCCGATGTGTTTCGATGACGTGACGGGTTTGTTTCGCCTTGTCAGGGCTTCGGTGGGAGGGGAGGGGCCGTGCAATATCGCGTTGACCCCAAAAGCGGCAACCGTATCTCGGCGTTGGGGCTGGGCTGCATGAGGTTTCCCGGTGCGCCGGGGCGCCCGGATGCGAAGGCAGCCGACGCCATCATTTCCCGTGCGGTGGAGCAGGGGATTAATTATCTGGACACCGCGTATCTCTATCCCGGCAACGAGGCTTGTGTGGGCACTTCGCTTGAGCGCCTAGGCCTACGCGACCAGGTTTTGCTCGCGACCAAGCTGCCACATGCTTCGTGCAAATGCGCGGAGGATTTCGATCGGTTCTTCGACGAGCAGCTGCGTCGCCTGCGGACCGACCATATCGACTATTACCTTACGCACAACATTACCTCGCCCGCCCAGTGGGGGCGCGTGGTGGCACTGGGCATCGAGGACTGGATTGCGCGCCAAAAGGCTTCGGGGCGCATTCGCCAGATCGGTTTTTCGTACCACGGCAGCGCGGCGGACTTTCTCACGATGCTCGATGCGTATGAGTGGGACTTTTGCCAGATCCAGTACAATTACGCTGGAGAGCGATATCAGGCGGGAACAGCGGGGCTCATGGCCGCCGCCGAGCGAGGCCTCGCGGTGTTTGTGATGGAGCCGCTTTTGGGCGGACGCTTGGCAGGCAAATTGCCTCCGCGGGCGCGCGCTGTTCTCGACGGTGCATGCGACCGGCATTTGCATACGCCTGCCGCTTGGGGGCTCTCGTGGGTGTGGAATCATCCCCAGGTGACCATGTTGCTTTCTGGTATGACCGATACCGCGCAGGTGGATGAGAATTCGTCACTGGCAGACCTCGCGTTGCCGAATTCGATGACTGCCAACCAGCTCGACACGATCGCGCACGTGCTGGATGAGTTTGAAAAATCGAATCGCGTGCCCTGCACGGGATGCGGCTACTGCATGCCATGTCCCAAGGGTATCAACATTCCCGGCTGCTTTGCCGCCTACAACGCGAGCTATGCGCACAGCTGGTTTACGGGGCTGTCGCAATACTTTACGGCGAGTGCGGTGCGCACGAGCGAGCCCAAGCTGGTGAGCAATTGCGTCAAGTGCGGCAAATGCGCGCGCCACTGCCCGCAGCATATCGATATCCCCGAGCGTCTCGATGACGTGCGCCGACGTTTCCAGCCGGGCCCCGTAACGGCAGTGCTTAAGGCCTTCGGCAAAACGCGCTCCTCGTGACCCTTTTATAACTTGCGGTGGAATAGTTCCTGTTTGCGGCAGAATAGGGCTTAAACAGGGACTATTCCACCGCAACTGAAAGGGGCTGTCGTGGGCCATTGGGATTCATGTGATGATTCGCGTGAGGTCCGTTGGGGCATTTTGGGCGCTGGGCACATTTCTCATCGATTTGCTTCGTCGCTCAAGAAGGTCGACGGGGCACGGCTGGTGGCTGCGGCCGGCCGCACTCCTGCACATGTCGAGGAATTTTGCCGAGCGTTTTCGATCGATGCTGCGCATGGCCATGCCTCGGTCGACGATAACGGCGATGCGGCTTATGACGCGCTGATTGCCGACTCCGATGTCGACGCAATCTACTTGGCTCTTCCGCATGGCATGCATACGCGTTGGGCCTGTTGCGCGCTGCGTGCCGGAAAGGCCGTGCTGTGCGAAAAGCCGGCCGTTTTGAGTGAGGAAGAGGCTCTCTCGATTGCCTCCACCTCTCGCGAGCGCGGCGTGCTGTTTATGGAGGCGATGAAGAATCGGTTTTGCCCGATGCGCACTCGCGTGAAGGACTTGTTTGCGTCGGGTGAGCTTGGCCGTATTGTCTCGATTGAAAGCGTGCAAAAGCTCGATTACGGCGAGTCTCCTTCGGGCTATCTGTTTGATCCGTTGCAGGGCGGCTGTCTATATGACATGGGCTGCTATGCGGTCGGTTGGTTTGAGGATTTGCTCGCGGGCGCTTGTGAGGTTTCGTCCCGTGAAGTTCGCTGGCGTGACGTATCGGGCGGTCGCGTCGATTGGGCCGACGAGATCCATATGAGCGTCGGCGGTATACCCATTCATATGGTGTGCGACGGCGAAGCAACATATGAAAGCCGCTTAACGATTGCCTGTGAGCGGGGCTCGTTGGAAATCGAGCGGCTCCATCGCCCCGAGCTCGCTCATGTGAAGTATTCCGACGGTCGAGTACTCGAAATCGATGCACCATTTGAAGTCGATGATTTTTACGGTGAGGCGTCGCATGCGACGCAGCTCATTCAGGCGGGGAAACTCGAAAGCCCCATCATGTGCCTAGCCGCCACGCAGCGCTGTGCACACATCATCGATGCGATTCGCTTGAAACTTTAGGGCGTGGGGGCATGGCGCCAGCGCTTGGAATGCCTGGAGGCCTTTGTCCCTGATGCCCCTTTTATAACTTGCGGTGGAATACGGTCTGTTTGCGCCAAAATAGGGCACCAATAGACCGTATTTCACCGCAACTGATGAGGAGGGAGCTGGAGATGCTGACGATCGGGTGCCATCTTTCGACGACGAAGGGCTATCGGGCAATGGGGGAGACAGCGTTGTCCATTGGCGCCAATACCTTTGCATTCTTTACGCGCAACCCGCGCGGCGGCAAGGCGAAAGACCTTGACATGGATGACGTGGCGGCCCTGCGCGAGCTTATGGAGCAAAACGACTTTGGCCCGCTCGTGGCTCATGCCCCGTATACCTATAACCCCTGCTCAGCCAAAGAGCGGGCGCGCGAGTTTGCCCTGGAGGCCATGGCAGAGGACCTGCGGCGCATGGAGGCGCTGCCCGGCAACTACTACAACTTCCATCCCGGTGCGCATGTGGGGCAGGGCTCCGACGCCGGCATTCAGATGATTGTCGACACCCTGTGCCAGGTGATGTTTGAGGGCCAGCAGACGACGGTGCTGCTCGAGACCATGGCCGGCAAGGGTACCGAGGTGGGCCGCAGCTTTGAGGAGCTGGCGTGCATTATCGAGGGCGTTGCCGCCAAGTGCCCAGAGCTGTCCGATAAGCTGGGCGTTTGTTTGGACACCTGCCATGTGAGCGATGCCGGCTACGACATCATCCATGATCTGGACGGCGTACTCGACGAGTTCGACCGCGTGGTGGGTATCGATCGCTTGCATGCCGTACACATCAACGATTCGAAGAACCCTTGTGGCGCCCATAAAGATCGTCACGAGTGCATCGGCAAGGGATACCTTGGCAGCGAGGAATTTGGTGGCGGTATGCAGGTTATGCAGAATATTGTATCGAATGGCCACTTGCGTTCGCTGCCGTTTATTTTGGAGACTCCGAACGAACTTGCAGGTTATGCAGCTGAAATTAGACTATTAAGGTCATTGCAGCAGTAATGACTGTCACAAAGTAGAGTATTCCATTCACGTTATGGGTTTGTTTCAATCAGTTTTCTCATTGCAGATTCGTAATTCCGGGTGCATAATAGCCAACAGTTTTTGCAGACCTCTGAATCAAACGAGGTCACCGGAAGGAGACTGATTATGAAGCTGAAGAAGCTTGGCGCATTTGCCGCCACGGGTGCTATGGCACTCGCCCTTGCTCTGACGGGCTGCGGTTCGTCCAACGCCACCTCTGGTTCTGATGCCGGTTCCAGCAGCTCTGACGACGCTAAGGTCGAGAAGGTCGACGGCTCCAAGGAGTACGCGCTCGTCAAGGACGGCACGCTGACCGTCGGCACCTCTGCCGAGTACGCGCCGTTTGAGTACAAGGATGACAACGGCGACTACCAGGGCTTTGACCTTGAGCTCATCAAGGCTATCGGTGACAAGCTGGGTCTGGATGTCGAGTACGTCAACAATGACTTTGACACGCTGGTTCCGGGCGTCGCTTCGGGCGCCAAGTATGACGTTTCCATCGCGGCTATCACCGACACGCCCGAGCGTGAGAAGGAAGTCACTTTCTCTGATTCCTACTACATGGACGATCAGGCTATCGTGACCAAGGTCGATAACACCGACATCACGGCCGACAACTACAGCGAGAAGCTCAACAACGCCGACGCTACCATCATCGTCCAGTCTGGCTCGACCGCCGAGGCCTTTGCCCAGGAGAACTTCCCCAAGGCCAAGATCGTCCCCTACAAGGACGCCACCGAGTGCTTCAGCGCCCTGCAGTCCGATAAGGGCGACGCCGTAGTCACCAACCGCTCCGTTGCCAGCCAGCTGACCGCCGAGCAGTTCAACACCTGCCAGACCATCAAGCAGATCAGCACCGGCGAGGAGTACGCCATCGCCATCAACCAGGGCAACACCAAGCTCAAGGACGACACCAACCAGGCTATCAAGGACCTGACCGACGACGGTACCGTCGACGCCCTCATGGCTAAGTACAATATCAAGTAAAATAACTACTTGATTGCGCGCGGGCCCTTTCCGTTTTGGCGGAAAGGGCCTTTGCGCTTCTCTTGACGGAGAGCGTTTCCGTCTCGTTTTGCCGGCAACTTCTACGATAGGAGCCACCTTGTCTCGACTGAACAAAGGGGCCGCGGAGCAGCGTTTTCCACTGCCCTCGATGCTCCAAAAGCTGGCCTGTGCCCTGGCTGTGGCGCTCGCCCTGGTATGCGCGGGGGCCTGCGTGCCCACGACCGCCCAGGCGCTTGAGACCGCAAAGATTACCGCCCGACCCAACACCGGTTCGGGCAGCGCCGTGGTCGGCGGTACCGAGACGCGCATCACTTGGGAAGTTCAGGCCGATGCCGACGAGGAGCTGAGCGGTCTTTCGCTGACGTTTGTCGACGGCACGACGTTTGGTACCGATGACACGCGATTGACGATGCTCTCGGGCGAGGACCTCATGGATCGTACGCCCATGAAGCCCACGTGCAAGGCTGACGGCCAGACGCTCAAGATTGACTTTGGCGAGACGGCGCCTGCCGGCGGCTATTTCCGCGTCGAGGTTTACGGTGTGACGTTTCCCGTCGAGGGCGGCGATGAGGCCTTTAGCGGCACCTATACGCTCGCCGACGGTTCGACCAAGAAGATCTCCAAGATTCCGTCGGTGGAGATCAAGGGCGTGACGGCCTTCGATAACTTCCTGGCCGACCTTAAGGAGCAGCCGTGGGTCGAGGCGTGGAACTCCAATATGTTTCTGCGCCTGTTCTTAAACCCGGTCATTTTGGTCCAAAGCCTGCCGATCGTCTTTAAGGGCTTCCTCATGTCGCTCTCGATCGTGCTCGTGGCGTTTCCGCTGGCAATCCCCTTTGGCTTTGCCTTGTCGCTCATGCGCATCTCCAAGTCGCGCATCCTGCGTTGCCTTGCCGGCATCTATGTGAATATCATTCGCGGTACGCCGGCGTTCCTGCAGATCTATATCGCGTTCTTCGGTCTGCCGTTGGCCGGCGTCAAGGTGGACGACTATGTCTTGGGCGTCATCGTCATGGCCATGAACTCGTCTGCGTACCTGTGCGAGATCTTTCGTGCCGGTATTCAATCGATCCCCAAGGGCCAAAACGAGGCTGCTCGCTCTCTGGGCATGAATGCCTTCCAGACGCTGCTCTACGTTATGATTCCGCAGACGTTCCGCAATGTTTTGCCTACGCTGACCAGCGAGTTTATCTTGCTTTACAAGGATACGTCGCTGCTTGCCGCCGTGGGTGTGGTCGAGATCGTCATGAACGCCCGTACCATCGTGGCCACGACGGGCTCCATTACACCGTACGTGGTTGCCGCCCTGTTCTATCTGGTCATCACCCTGCCGCTCGCTCGCTTGGTGAGCGGTCTTGAGGCAAGGCTTTTGGGCACGACCGAGACCAAGAAGAAGCGTCCCGCCAAGAGCGCCGGACAGGTTGTCGCGACGCCTGCCGATCACATCGCCGGTCTGTAAGGAGGTCCTATCATGAGCGAAACCAATAACTCGAACGAGGTCGTCGTCAGCATCAAGAACCTCCAGAAGGCCTTTGGCGATAACGTGGTCCTGCGCGATATCGATCTGGATGTGCACAAGGGCGAGGTCGTCGTTGTCCTGGGCCCCTCGGGCTCGGGCAAGTCGACGATGCTTCGCTGCATCAATCGTCTGGAGCATCCCACGAGCGGCTCGATTATCGTTGAGGGCGTGGATGTGTGCGCCAAGGGTGTCGACCTCAACAAAGTGCGCACGCATCTGGGTATGGTGTTCCAGCAGTTCAATTTGTTCCCGCACCTCTCAGTCAAAAAGAACGTCATGCTTGCGCAGCAAAAGGTGCTCAAGCGCAGCAAGGAAGAGGCCGAGAAGATCGCCGTCGAGGAACTCACCAAGGTCGGTCTGGCCGAGCGCATCGATTTTATGCCGAGCCAGCTCTCGGGCGGCCAGCAGCAGCGCGTGGCCATCGCCCGCGCCCTGTCGATGAACCCGCACGTCATGCTCTTTGACGAGGCGACCTCGGCGCTCGACCCTGAGCTTGTCCGTGACGTATTGGGCGTTATGCGCGACCTGGCACGTGACGGTATGACCATGATCGTCGTGACGCACGAAATGGGCTTTGCCCGCGACGTCGCCGACCGCGTTGTCTTTATGGACGGCGGCGTTATCGTGGAAGAGGGTACGCCGAGCGAGGTCTTCGACCACCCCAAGAGCGAGCGTACCAAGGCGTTCTTGGGCAATATCTCGTAGCGGCGCATCGAGGTTGTCGATATAACAAACGGGGACCGGATGGTATCCGGCCCCCGTTTTTGTTTGGGCATGAGCTACTGTTGTTGCGCGGTACTCGGCTGTCAGTTGCCTTGCGGCTTTCTGGCGGCTTCGTTAGGCCAGCTCTGCTCCCAGAGCCTTGCAGGCCGCCTCGCCCTCATCGTCGGGCGCATCGTAGCAAATGACGGAATCGACGACGTTGACGCCCGCCTCGTCGGCATCGGCCTTCCAATTGTCCATCCACTCGCCCTCGGCCCACGAGTAGGAGCCAAAGAGGACGACCTTCTTATCGCCGAGGGTCTCCTTGACCTCGTCCCACATAGGCTGGAACTCGTCATACTCAAGCTCCTCGGAACCCATGGCGGGGCAGCCGAAGGCAATGGCGTCATAGCCGGCGGCCTTGTCTGCGGAGAAGTCGGCGCAGGAGATGACCTCTGCCTCGGCGCCGGCACCGGTTGCGCCCTCGGCAACGAAGTTTGCCATGGCCTCGGTGTTGCCTGTACCACTCCAGTAGACGACTGCGATCTTGCTCATGTGTTTTCCTTTCGGTTGTGCGGCGTGCGGCCGCGTTTTGTATGCTCTATCGGGTTGCCTGGACAAGTTGTTTCAGGGTGCAGCCCTGTTGATAGATGTAGGTAAGGTATTGCGTGCATGCGCGATAGGAATCGAAGGTCGTGAGTGCCTGCTCAACGTTTGTGTATACCTTCCATGCGCCAAAGACCTTATAGTTTTCGCCGTGCTGGACGATAAACTGATGGACATCTTCGTAGGGATAGCCCAAAAAATAGCCAATTTCGTGGGGGAACTCGCACGTGCAGCCCGTATCGCAGTGCCTATTTCGCGCGAGTGCGCAGACGCTGCCGTCATAGGCGCTTTCTGCGGCATTGCTGCTTGCCAGCGTGATGCGCGCGGCGAGATGCACCAGGGATGCGGGCAGGTTGTGGACATCGTAACCTTCGGCGGCTAGCGCCGTCGTGGCACGGGGGTCGGAGAGGTATCGCATGAGGTCCGCAGGGCGATACACATAGATGAGCGCTCCGCAGGGGCGCCAGACCAAAACGCTCATATGGATTCCGAGTGGCTGGAGCTCGCGGTTGCATTGGGCTATGACGGCGAGCAGGCGAGAGCGTCGCTCTTCGATATGGGCGGCGCCGGGTTTTCCGTTTTGGTTAGCGTAAACGCCGGGATAGGTAAAGAGCGAAGCCGGCTTGATACCTGCGAGCGTAGGGGAGCAGTTGCGCACGACAGCCGTTTGGTATGTTGGGATGTCAATGGTTCGAGTCACGATGCTCCTTTCGGGTCCTCAGTTGTTAGCCTAGGAAAACTTATACACGAAAGTAAGCCATGGTCAACAAAAAAGTTTGAAGAGGGAAACTAATTGACCGAACGGACACGATTTTGGGTTAAGATGGGGACACCCCATGGGGGTATCTAGATAGTGCTACTTGAAAGGGGAACGCATGAGCGACTTGCTCAACCCTGCGAATCTCATCGTGTTGGCCGTCATTGCCGTCGGCATGTTTTTTGGACTGCGTCGCATTGTCGCTTCGACACACGGAAAGAGCTGCTGCAGCGATGGCGCGAGCGGTAAGAAGGCCAAAAAGGTTGTTGTGGTGGATACCGATGCATCGCACTATCCCTATAGCGATGAGCTGCTCATCGGCGGCATGAGCTGTGACGGCTGCGCTCAGAACGTAGCCAATGCTCTCAATGCGCTGGATGGCGTGTGGGCAACGGTGACGTATGCGGACCACACAGCGCGCGTGCGCTCCAAGCGGCCGATCGATCGCGGTGTCCTTGAGGCTGCCGTGAGAGATGCGGGTTACTACGTCATGACGCTGTAGGCCTTGCCTTGGATGCGCGTCCTTGCCTAGGCTCGTCCGCGTAGCTCGATGTCCTGGATGTCGTCGAAGTCGATGGCGATATCTTTGAGCTTGAGGAGTTTGAAAGCAGGGAGCGCCTCGTCGAGGATGCCGGTGCGGCTGCGATAGCCGTATGTATCGTAATAGGTGACACGAACCAAGTCGCCGCGCTTGAGGCCCTCGAGCTTTTTCGAAAGTTCGAGGGCTTTTTCTTCTGTGAGTTCGCATTTTGGCTCGGCGGTGATCTCTTGTTTACGCACGAGCTCGTAGTATCCCGTGAGGGCGGCAAAGGGCATAAACTGCGCGGCACGGCCGGCACGGACGGTGCCGTTGGCGGTGAGCTTTGGGTCGGCGGAGCGACGTCTTCCCTCGGGGTCCGCTAGGCGTTCAAAAGGTGTCGGTGGCCGCATCGGCTGTTGTTGGGACTTAGGCACGATGTCCTCCTACCTGATCGTTGCGTTCGCGCGCGGTGGCGCCGGCGGTAAAGCTCAGCCCCTTAACCAGCGCGTTCTTGCCGTATTTGCCTTTCACGGCCAGCACGGCGCGTGCCAGGTCGCGCTCGCGCTCATCGGCCTCGATATCGCTGAACAGATCGATGGTGGCAAATTCCTCGGGCATGAGGTTGCCAAATCCCAGATTGATGCGCTTGACCGGTCGTTTGGGATCGACAGTCTGCGCCCAGAGCTCATCGAAATAGCCCATGATCTTCTTGAACGAATTGGTACGCTCGGGCAGCTTTCGCGAGGCGTTAGAGTGCGCAAAGAGTGCGGCATAGCCACCGCGCGGTTTGCCGCCATGCTCTCCCACAAAGATGCCATCGATTGCCTGCGCTTCGCGCACCAGGCGACGCCGTTCGTCATCGCGCTGGACGGGCTTGGGCGCACGGGGCGCGAGCTCGGGGCCGGCGGTTGCGGTGGGTTCGATACTCGATGTGCTCGAGCGCAGGTGCCCGCATCCGTCCACATACTGCGCTGTACCGCTGGCGTCGAGGCGGCGTATGTCGGCGCGTTCGCTCGCGTAGCCCACAAAGAGCGAGATACTGTCGCAGACCACGTGCTTATCGACCAAATCTAAAACGGCGTTGTCGACCATCTCGCGCAAGACGGTATAGGCCTGTTCGTAGGCATAACCCTTCGAGAGCACCTGTCCTGTGGTGGTCGAAGTTGCCTGCGGGCGATAGGCTTGGATATCGGCGATGGTTGTCGGCTCGCGCCCGAAGGCGTGGTCGATAAGATATTCGGCATTGACGCCGAGTTCGTCGTAGAGCAGGTTCTCGTCGAGTGCGGCGACGCCCATCAGGTCGTAGACGCCATACTTTTCGAGTCGGGCTGCCACGCCGGGGCCGATGCCCCAGATGTCGGTGATGGGGCGATGGGGCCAGATCTCCTTGCGAAAGGTCTCGTCGTCGAGTTTGCCGATGCGACTGGGCACGTGCTTGGCGGTGATATCGAGCGCCACCTTGGCCTGGAATAGGTTGGGGCCGATGCCGACCGTCGCCGTGATGCCGGTGCGCGCGAGGACCTCGTCGCGCAGCGTGCAGGCGAACCCTTCCGCATCTGTGTGATAGAGGTCCAGATAGGGCGTCACGTCGATAAAGCACTCATCGATGGAGTAGACGTGCACGTCCTGGGGGCTGACGTATTCCAGATAGATACCGTAGATTTTCGCCGACACCTCCATGTAATGATGCATGCGCGGTACGGCCGTGATGTAGTCGATGCCATCGGGAATCTCAAATAGGCGGCAGCGGTTGTGAATCCCTAAGTCCTTCATAGCCTGTGTGATGGCGAGGCAGATGGTCGTGCGCCCGCGCGATTCGTCGGCAACGACCAGGTTGGTGGTGAGCGGATCGAGCCCACGATCGACGCACTCGACGCTGGCATAAAACGTCTTGAGGTCGATGCAGATATAGGTGTGCTGCTCGTGCGCCATCCGTGCCCTTTCATCAAACACATGTTCTTATCGAATACATGTTCGATAATACCCGCTCATCCGGACATCGTCAAAACTTGTCAAAAAGGGACTGGTTTGTTTTGGTAGGTATGGTCGTGCGGTTGGATCGGGTTTTAACGCAGCTCTAAAGAGTGCGAAACAGCTCGGAAAACCTCGCTTCGTAGCATGAGCCTAACGATTGATACCGCCTATACGCACGGAAGGGTTGTGGAAAAGATGGTCAATTATGGGTTTGGTATGCCGACGCGCCTTGTTGCGGATGGAGACGTGGCTCGCTGGTGCGGACGATTGGTCGCTCACTACGGTGGCACCAAGGCGCTGGTCGTGTTGGGCGGTGACAAACATACGCACGATGAGCTCGTCTCGGCGGCGCTCGCCTCGCTTGATCGAGCTCTGCTCGAACGCGTGCTTTTTCGCTGCGGCTTGGTCGGGGGCGATGGGGGAGACGAACTGATCGACGAAGCCGTGGCCCTGGCGACCGACGAAGGCGTGGACTTTGTCCTGGCGATCGGCGATGCCGATACGGCGGGCTTTGCGCGCGAGCTCGCGCGTCGCATGGCGGCGCTCGATGCCGGCGAAGACGGCTTTGTGCCTTATGGATGCATTGTCTCGGAGGGCAAGGTGCCTGCTGTCGTGGGCACCGGCGAGGTTCCCGTTTTTGCCATTATCGCGCCCGAACTGCTGGAGGGCATCGGGTCTCCTCTGCGTGAGTTACTCGGTAGCGTCTGCGCCGCGGCCTAATATTTGCCATAAAAGGACGGGTTATTTTTGGTTGGTAAAGCGTTTGACCTGCCAAAATAAGCCTGTCCCTTTTTGATCGGTTGCCGTTTAGGGGCCGATTGGCAACGCTCGCTGATTGCAGTCTTGACCTGCGCTAGAATAGTGGCATCTGAATGTCCGGGCGCATGGAGGCGTGCGCCCGTATGCTGAGGAGGACTCTATGGCAACTGTTGCCGCACCTATCGATGCTACGTCGACTGCCGCTTGGAAGGCACTCGAGGCTCATCAGGAGAAGCTCGAGGCCGATGGTATCGACCTCAAGGCCTGGTTCGCCGCCGATGCCGAGCGCGTGAACAAGCTGAGCTTTGACGCCGGTGACCTGCACTTTGATCTGTCGAAGAACCTGGTGACCGATGAGACCGTCAAGCTGCTGTGCGATCTTGCCCGCGAGGTGAAGCTCGAGGAGCGCCGCGACGCCATGTTCTCCGGCGAGCACATTAACACCACCGAGGACCGCGCCGTCCTGCACACCGCGCTTCGCCGCCCCGCAACCGAGAAGGGCCAGCTCATCGTCGACGGCCAGGACGTCGTCGCCGACGTGCACGAGGTCCTCGATCGCATGTATGCCTTCGCCGAGCGCGTGCGCTCCGGTGAGTGGAAGGGCGTTACCGGCAAGAAGATCGAGCACCTGGTGTCCATCGGCATCGGCGGCTCCGATCTGGGCCCGGTCATGGCTTACGAGGCTCTGCGTCCCTATGCCGACGCCGGTATCGACTGCCGCTACATCTCCAACATCGACCCCAACGACCAGGCCGAGAAGCTCAAGGGCCTGGATCCCGAGACCACGCTCGTGATCATCGTCTCCAAGACCTTCACCACGCTCGAGACCCTCACCAACGCCCGCGAGGTCAAGACCTGGATGCTCGAGCAGCTCAAGGCTCAGGGCGCCATCGACGGCTCCGATGAGCAGAACGCCGAGGCCGTGGCAAAGCACTTCGTCGCCGTTTCCACCGCACTCGAGAAGGTCGAGGCCTTCGGTATCGACCCCGCCAACGCCTTCGGCTTCTGGAACTGGGTCGGCGGCCGCTACTCCGTCGACTCCGCCGTGGGTCTGTCGCTGATCGTTGTGCTCGGTCCCGAGCGCTTCCAGCAGTTCCTCGAGGGCTTCCACGCTATCGACGAGTACTTCTGCAACACGCCGCTCGAGAACAATGCCGTCGCGCTGATGGGCCTGTTCAACGTCTGGTACGTCAACTTCTTCGGTTCCAAGAGCCACGCCGTGCTGCCGTACTGCCAGTACCTGCATCGTTTCCCGGCCTACCTGCAGCAGCTCACCATGGAGTCCAACGGCAAGCATGTCCGCTGGGATGGCAACGCCGTGACCTCCGATACCGGTGAGATCTTCTGGGGCGAGCCCGGCACCAACGGCCAGCATGCCTTCTACCAGCTGCTGCATCAGGGCACCGTGGTGGTTCCGGCCGACTTCATCGCCTTTGCCAATACCGCCAACCCTGCGACCGACAGCGGTCAGGACGTGCACGAGCTGTTCCTGGGCAACTTCCTTGCCCAGACCAAGGCGCTTGCCTTTGGGAAGACGGCCGACGAGGTTCGTGCCGAGGGCACGCCCGAGCAGATCGTCCCGGCTCGCTGCTTTGAGGGCAACCGCCCGACGACCTCGATCTTCGGCGACACGCTGACCCCGTTCGCGCTCGGCGAGCTCATCGCCCTGTACGAGCACATCACGTTTGTCGAGGGCACGGTCTGGGGTATCGACTCCTACGACCAGTGGGGCGTTGAGCTTGGCAAGCAGCTTGCCAAGCAGATCACCCCTGCCTTCCACGATGACGCCGCCAAGGCCGAGCAGGACGCTTCGACCCAGGCGCTCATCGAGTTCTACCGCGCGCATCGCAAGTAGTCGCTGCTGTTAACGCATCGCGTCTTATAGCCAGGGGCCCGTATCCCATCGGATGCGGGCCCCTTTGCTTTGCCGTGGCCCCGGGGCGCACGGCCTTTAAGGATCTTCGCCGGAGCGTCGCGTGCTGCGAGGGCCCTGCGTCTAGAGCTCGGCCTCCGCATGACCTCGCTGCGCCTCGGGCAGCTCCCCGTAGAGCGGATGGTCTTCGAGCCTAAAGCGCTCGACCTGTTCGGGAGTGCGACCGCGTACAAAGAGCCACGAGCGATCAATCGGCGTTGCCATGAGCGTGCTGGGCAGCGCGTCGGCGCGGTCGGAAAACACCCGGGCACTCTCGGGATCCTGGAACGCCAGTACCAGATGCGTGTCGCAGTTGCCCATGATGGAGCGTGCGCGTGCCTCGCCATAGAGCGCATCGAGCTGGTTGGTCGACTGCAGCAGCAGCGTTGCCCAGATGTTGCGGCTTCGGATAATCGAGAGCACGTTGTCGATCTGGGGGATCTGCAGATTTGCGAAGTCATCGAGCATAAAGCGCACGGGCACGGGCAGGCTGCCGTCGGGCTGCTTATCGGCTTCGCGAATGAGGCCCATAAACGCCTGCGTAATAAAGAGGCCGGTCAGCGGATCGAGATTGCGGTCAATATCGCTTACGGTTACAAACAGGGCGCAGGGGGTGTGTCCCATGGAAGCAAAGTCCACCTGATGGCACTCACGATAGAGCTGTGCCGCACCGTCGAATCCCAGACACATGACCTTTTCGGCAAGGATACCGACGATGCTCGCGTGCATGCGCTCGGCATTTTGCGTAATGGCGTAGCGCCGCCATAGCGAGAGGGCATAGCTTTGGGGGTCAGTCGTGATCAGGTCGTCAAACAATCGGCCCGTGGCACCGTCCTGCAGGTGCTCGATCAGCTTGATGACCGAGCTGATCGTCTGCTCGTCGTCGGGTAGCTGTTCGGTGACGTAGGCGATAAGACACGACAGCAGGTTTGCCGCCGCATGATCCCAAAAAGGCTGGTTGTTATCCTCGATGGGGCAGATGGCCTTTGCCACCGAGAGGATGTCCTGCTGGTTGGGCCTGCCGTCCGCCTTGCGGCGAATGTGCCTCAGGGGGTTGTAGCCGCAGCGCTCGATGCCGGGCGCAAGGGCCGGGACGGTGTTGAGGTCGGCGAAGTTGAGACATTGCACGCGGTAACCGTGGGCTGCCAGCACGGGTCCCACTTCGCGACAGAGCGTCCCTTTGGTGTCGAGCACGATATAGCTCGCATTCATCTGAAGCAGGTTGGGCTTAAGGACGTTTCGGGTCTTGCCGGCTCCCGAGGGGCCGATCACAAGTGCGTTGTTGTTGAGTCCCGTTTGGCGGGTGTCGCAGGAAAGCGTTCGATCCTTGGCGAGGATGGTGGACGATGCGGACTCAGATGCGGCGAGGCGGCTGGCGAGGTTAGACATGGGCGACCTCCTTGGTGGTCGAGAGGATTTCGTGGGCAAAGCCGAGCTCGACGGCGCGCTCGGCCGAAAGGTAGGTGTCTTTTGCAGTGAGGGACTGGATGCGCTTGGGCGTGAGGCCGCTGCGGTCCGAGAGGATTTGTGTGAGGGTCTTGCGGGTCTGCATGAGACGCCGGCTGGTTTCCTGCAGCGCAAGTGCCGAGCCGCCTGCCCCCTGGGGGATCAGTGGGTCGTGAATCATGAGCTCTGCATGGGGCGCCATACGGCGATCGTCGCCGCCCATAAAGATCACGGCGCCCATGGACGCGGCGAATTCCAGGCAGACGGTGCGGATGGGGCACGATGCGAGGCGCATGGCGTCATAGATCGCAAGACCCGATCGCACGCTTCCGCCGGCGCTGGCGACAAATATGGTGATGGGGCGGCTGGGGTCGGTGGCATCGAGCAGGCGGATCTGCTGGCATAGGTCATGGGCCATCGGGGTTTCGATGTTTCCCATGACGGAGAGCTCGCGACGGGCGAGCATCTCATCGTAAATGCTGGTGAGCGTGATACCTCGGGCGGATTCACGCATGGTGAGGGGGCTGATGATGGGGGAATGATTGGTGTCCATGAGGACTCCTTTCTGTTGGTTGTGTTGTGGAATAGGATTGTTGCCCGCGGAGGGGCTGGCGGGCTACAGGGTTCGTCCGAGCCTGAGATCGAGCTCGGTTGTGGGGCAGGCTGCCTGTTCGTGCGGCTCGCAAGCGCCAAGGGCTCCAAAGCGATGGAGCGTTGCGACGGGCGTGGTGTAGGCGAGCCGCAACTGATGCTCGACAGGGGCGCATCCGTCATTTTTGTAATGAGCCGCGTAGTACTGCGCGATGCTGGCGTTCATCTCGCTGCCATTGCGGTGGCGCTCAAACTGGCGTCTGCAGGTTTCGATGATCTTTGCTACCGACTTGGGTGCCGTCGCGGGAACAAGGGCGAGATAGCCCTCAAATAGCTCGTTGATGCTCAGGAGGCACAGCAGGTCGATCAGCGTCCTTATGGCTACTCCCTCGGCAGAAAAGTGCGCGGTCATGCGGTTATATCGGTTGCGGTCGACAATGGCCGCATGGGGTCTTGGAGTTTTCTGCCCCGTGGTCCCGGGCTTTTGCCGCGCCTGTGTATTGAGCTCGACGTTGCAGCGCTTGAGGCCGTCCAACGGAAGGAACAGTGCGGTGCGCAGGGTGTTCCGCTTGCTTTCGAGTTCATGACGCTCGTCGGGTTCCCATTCGAGCTTGAGTTTCGTGTCGAGCGCCGTAAGCATATGGGCTAGGCAGCCTACGGTAAGAACGTACGAATCGTTGTCGCGTTTTGGGGCATAGGGGTCTGTCAGCTTGCGAATGTCGGGGTCGCCCATGATCTTTGTGCAGCGCTTCAGCAGTTGAGGGTGGTCGGCCAAGATCGTCGCGAGCGGTAGCGACGCGTAGTTCTTGATGGTCGCGGCGGCAAAGGCGGCGTCATATTCGTTTGCATATGCTCGCTCAATGCGGGCATCCAGAATGCTTTTCTTATCGCCGTCTTCAGCGTGGTGGTTTGTCATAGCTTCTCCAATCGGTTGATGTTCGTGCTGTTTGTTGATGTGTTGGTTGTCGTGAGTGATGTGCTTGCCGTGGGTGATGTGCTGACGTTGGGGTGCTATGCGGTTTTCAATGAGCCCGTGAGGCAGTTGCTGCAGGGGCGGGATGGAACGGCCCATGCAAGGCGGAAGGCATCGTGCTCAAAATCGAGACAGCAATGCCCTGGGTGCCTCACATGTGGCAGTTACCTCATTAAGTTGTCATTGCGTTTGGGGTTGTACTTTGCCGATCTTCCTTCTCTTACACGCTAAAACTCAAACTTCATATGCTCGATCTACTTAAAACCGCAACGGCGGTCTTTTATCAACTTATATGTCGGAACGCGTCTTTGCAAGTACTTTTTTTCCTTTGTTTCAAATGGAGTGGTTTTGCAACCGTCACGCGCCACGCTATGCGAACGTGCCCCGGCTCGGATAAGATGGTGCGATCGAGTTCTACCGCGCTCACCGCAAGTAGCCTTTGTTGCTGAGATGGGTCATGGCCGAAAGGGGCCCGTATCCCAACAGATACGGGCCCCTTGCTATTTAAATGGGCATGAGGGTGTATTGAGGGGGGGGATGTCTTGCTGTCGGCATCCGCGTGCGGTGCCATTCGCTGTCCGTAAATAAACGTTTACGGCTAATTTCATACCACTTGTCGGAATGCGGACGCTGTCCTTGCATGTCGGGCGTACATTGAACGTGGTTTTTCGCGTGAAACCACGAATCGGTTGTCAGCCCCGAACAAGGAGGCCCAGTATGACGCTTGCCAAACCCATCAATAAATACATCGACTATATCGATGCCCCCGAGGACAAGTTTGAGCAGTATGTCGAGAAGGCGTTAAAGTACAACTTTCGCTGCGTATTTGCGAACCTTCAGGAGTACGAGACGGGCCGCGCCATGCTCGAGGGCTCTGACATCATCCTTGCCGGCGCCATCGACTTTCCCCAGGGCACTATGACGCTTGAGGAGAAGCTTGCGAGGTTTGAGGAATACGCTGCGTGTGGCTTTACCGAGATTGACTACGTTTTGAATCAGGAGTCGGTCGAGAACCGCGATTTTGATGCCATCGAGCGCGAGATGACTACCATTGCTGATTTTTGTCGCGCGCATGGCATCACTGACAAGGTGATCGTCGAGATGTGCAAACTGGACGGCGACGACGCCGCCAAGCGCCGTGTATGCGAGATCGCGCTGGAGGCTAAGCCGGGATTCCTTAAGACATCGACTGGCAGAAGCTTTGGCGGTGCTAAGCTCGAGGACGTGCGGCTGATGCACGAGGTGCTCGGCGATGCCGTGGCAATCAAGGCGGCGGGCGGTATCCATAATTACGAAGAGGCTTGCGCATTCATCGAGGCCGGCGCCAGCGCGTTGGGTGCCTCGGCGGGCATCGCGATCGTCGACGGCGCACCGACGGATGAGCGTCGCTAGCAGACGTATTTGACCTGAGCGATAAAGCTTCACGACCACATGCCGTTCATGTTCGGGACAATATGACTTTTTGCCCGTTGTAAACGGAGTCGCGATGGGTGTTCTGTATGATGGCTCAGACAAGGTTGTTCAATGACAGGGAGGCATATATGGCAATCAAAGCCATCGCGATGGATATCGACGGTACGCTCACCAACGACCAAAAGGTCATCAGCCCGCGCACGCGCGAAAAGCTGCTCGCGGCGCAGGAGTCGGGCATTAAGCTCATTTTGGCTTCGGGCCGTCCCGCATGGGGACTACATGCTCTGGCGCAGGAGCTCGACCTTCAAAACCATGACGGTCTGCTGGTTGCCTTTAATGGCGCGCATGTGGTCGACGCTCAGACCGATGAGGTTCTTTTTGACCAGGCCATGCCGGCTGACGAGCTGCACCGTCTGATTGATCACCTGCGTAATTTTGACGTGATCCCTATGATTTCGCTTGGTCGCGATCTGCACGTCGAGGATTCGTACCGCTGCATGATCACGCTGCTGGATGGCTCGCAGAAAAACATCGTCAAATACGAGCGCGATGCCTGCGACCTTAAGATCCGCGAGGTCGAGAGCCTGCATGAGGTCGCTGATGCTTATCCCGTGGACAAGCTGCTGACGGCGGGCGATCCGGCCTACCTGCAGGCGCATTACGAGGAGATGTATGCGCCCTTTAAGCAGACGCTTTCGGGCATGTTTACGGCCGACTGGTACTTTGAGTACACGGCGCCCGGTATCGACAAAGCCCGTGCGCTCGAGGGTGCCCTGCCCAAGCTCGGCATCGATGCCAGCGAGGTCGTATCGTTTGGCGACGGCCAGAACGACAAGTCCATGATTGAGTGGGCGGGTACCGGTGTTGCCATGGGTAACGCCGTCGATGAGGTTAAGGCGGTAGCCCAGATGGTGACCGCCAATAACAACGAAGACGGTATTGCGGTGGCGCTGGATAAGCTGCTGGGTTAGAATCGCCGATAATGCATGGTTCAGGCGCCTGCTTACAGGCGCCCTTTTGTTAGGGAGGGTGCCGTGTCCGCATTTCCGTTCGACGCCGTTATCTTTGACATGGACGGCGTCATTGTCGATACCGAGTATTACTACCTGGGCGAGACTGCCGCGTTTGCCAAGGAGCTTGGGCTTAACCTGACTCAAGAGGAGTTGAATGGGCAGGTCGGTACCTCGCATCAGTTCTTCCTGCATATGTTGGTCGATTGGTTTGAGCGCGCCGGTAAGGGGCATTTCACTGGCGAGGAAGCGTTGGCCCGTTGGGACGAGTGGGCGCATGAGCGTCCGCGCGACTATCAGGCTTTGATTAACCCAGGCGCCGTGGATACGATTCGAGAGCTGCCGCGCCGCGGCGTTCGCGTGGCGCTTGCCAGCTCGTCTCCCATGGATAGCATCGAGGAAGTGCTCAACGCATGCGGGCTGTCGGATGCCTTTGAGTATGTGGTGAGCGGCGAGCAGTTTAAGGAGAGCAAGCCCGAGCCCGACATCTACCTGCATGCGCTGGACCTGCTGGGGCTGCCCGCGAATCGCTGCTGCTGCGTTGAGGATTCGGTGCCTGGCATCACTGCCGGCAAGCGAGCCGGCCTGACAGTCATTGCCAAGCGCGAGGAGCGCTTTGGCTTTAGCCAGGATGCCGCGGACAAGATTATCGACCAGCTGCCGGAGCTACTGGAACTCGCGTAGATCCTGGGCGGTACTGCTGTCACAACAGTGGTTCCGTTGGCATAAGAGAGGGGCGCGCTATGGCATTTAACGTGAGCGCACTGGGGTTTGGCGACAACGTCGTCGACCGCTACGAGCATATTCGCACGATGTATCCGGGTGGCAATGCGGTGAACTTTGCCGTGTATGCCAAGAAATGCGGAGCCGCGCGCTCCGCGTATATGGGCATCTTTGGTAATGACGCTGCTGCCGAGCACGTGATTGCGAGTCTTGAAGATGAGGACGTTGAACTAGCCAAATGCAAGCAGCTCATCGGTGAGAATGGTGCTGCGCGCGTGACCGTCGTTAACGGCGACCGTGTTTTCCTTGGCTCCAATGAGGGTGGCATCCGTGGTGATGCTCGCTATGTGCTCGATCGCTTTGACCTTGCGTACATGAAGCAGTTCGACGTAGTCCACTCGGGCAACTATTGCTTTACCGAGCGCGAACTTCCCAAGTTGAAGGCCGCGGGCATCACGGTTTCGTTTGACTTCTCGGACGATTCGACCGACGAGTACTACGAGCAGATTGCTCCCTACGTTGACTTCGCATTCTTTAGCGCGGCAGACGCCGCGAGCGAGGATGAGATTCGCGAGCGTCTGGCATGGGTGAAGAGCCTAGGTCCGCGTTTTGTATCGGCAACGGCTGGCGCTGAGGGCTGCATTGCCTATGATGGCGATCGTTATTACCGCCAACTGGCTAAACCGGTAACGGAAATGAAGGACACCATGGGTGCGGGTGACTCGTTCCTGACTTCGTTCTTGATGTGCTATCTCGATTCTGTCAAGCGTGGCGAGGATGGCGCCGAGGCCATCGAGCGCGCACTCGACTTTGCGGCGGGGTTTGCTTCGACCGTATGCGGCATGGAAGGCTCTTGGGGCCATGGGGCGCCGATTTCCGAATAGGCGAGCAGCCCCGGGGAGTCGAATTGTCGCCTCCCCGGGACTCCGTGGACAAAAAATGCTAAATATGAGTACTGTCACTAATTTAGTAACAGCGAAATTTAGCTTTTGAGGGCCTAGTTGGGTGTCTGCGAGCGATTAAAACCTGCTAAAAATGACTTTAACCACCTTAAAGTGCCTTGATAATGGATAGCTGTACATTATCAAGGCACTATTTTGCCGTAAAATAATGTGACTGGATTTGCAACAGTACTCATATTTGGCATTTTTTGTCCACCGGGGCTAGCGAAGGTCAAAAACAGAGTGCGCATTTGTTAAAACTGCCGACTCGATGCGCTTTGCGTCACAATTTTTGAGCGAGGCGATGCGTTCTGAGGTCCTTGTGAGCGATTTGATGAGCGACTGCGCGCTTGTTTCTGTGTTTGCCTCCGCTGGTGCATCGGTCTCGAGCAGTAAACGACCGAGTGGAATCTGTCGTGCGTATTCGCGTCCTCGTTTAGACGCGAGCATGCGTTCGCTGACGGAAAAATAACAGCCCGCATCACGCGCGCGGACGAGTTCGTCCGAAGTGCCGCTAAACCAGTGGAAGATGATAACGGGGGAGTCGGGGTTTGGGATGAGTAGTCCATGCGATTCGAGGACGTCCAGTACGGCTCCTGCCGAACGAACGGCGTGAATTGATATCACGCGCCCGGTAAGAGGATGCTGCACGAGTGTATCGCAGAGCCGGTCAAATGCCTGTATTTGTAGCGGCTCACTTCCGGCAAAGCGTGCGGAAAAGTCGAGTCCCACCTCGCCGATGTAGCGCTCTTGGGCAGCAACTTCGCAAAGCAGATCGACTTCGGCAGGACCGCAGCGGCCGTCGGCGAGCCACCAGGGGTGGAGCCCAACGCCAGCGATGATGCCTGGTAGGCGACGGGCGCGCTCGTTTGCGGCCGAAAAGTCGCGTGGGTCGACCCCGCAGTCGAAGAGCCCCAGACCCAACGCCGCCGACTCACTGGCTGCAGCATCGGGGCCGAGCATCAAATCAAGATGACAATGCGTGTCAAAGAATTGCGGTTCCATCGCAGGACATCCTGCTAGTCCAGGCGTTGGCCGTCGGCGCGTACGCGCTCGGTGCCGCGCCCGCTGATCTGGCGGATAACCTCGCCGGCGATCATCTGACCCATGATGGGCGGCATAAAACTGGCGGTGCCCAACTCGGTGCGCTCGTGGATATTGGAAGGGTCGCGGGGCTGTGTCTTAACCGATTCCTCGCAGCTAAACAGTACATGTAGGCTCTTGATGCCGCGCTTCTTACATTCTTTGCGCATGATGCGGCTCATGGGGTCACGTACCGTATCGAAAATGTCGGCAAAGCGGAGGCACTCGGGATGGAGCTTGTTGGCCCCGCCCATGGAGCTAACCAAACGAATGCCGTGGTCCTGAGCATATTTGGCAATGGTAAGCTTGGCCGAGATGGTGTCGATGGCGTCGACGACGTAGTCGAGCTTGCCACCCGTCTGCTCCAAAACGCTCGCGAAGAACTCGTCGATGTTGTCGCTCAGCAGGTATTCGATGCGCTTGATAACGGTGGCGGCGGGATTGATATCGCGAATCATGGCATCCATCACGTCCACTTTGCGCTTGCCGATGGTGCTGTGAAAGGCGATGGCCTGGCGATTGATATTGCTGGGCGCGATGATGTCCTTGTCCAGAATGACGAAATGACCGATGCCGCCGCGGGCGAGTGCCTCGCAGCAGTTGGAGCCCACGCCTCCGCAGCCGAGCACCAGCACCGTAGCATCGGCGAGCTTATCGAGTGCCTCGCGGCCCATGATGATCTCGAGCTTGATGTCGCGTGTCTCGACGAGAGCGGCAGCGGTTTCGGTCATAGACATCCTCCGATGGGGAAGCGAATCGTGTTTTAGCTATTGCCATTATAGGTGTTATCGCGATTCCATTTGAGCCCTAGGTGATTGTTGAAATGGGGCAGGGATTCGCATAAGATGAAGCAGATGGCACCCGTTGCCGCGGGTTAGCCAACTCCGAAACACGTTTTTGGCGTGAGAAGTGGCCGTCTTCGCATTACGCGGGGGCGGCTATTTCATTCGACCTCCAATGTGGATGCCGAGCTCCACAGCCGCGATTACAAGCAATAACAACGTCAGGACATCGTCAATACTCATAGTCCATCTCCTTCTCGGATAGAGGGAGCTGGCCCATCTGCTTCAACTTCCATTGTAGCTCAATACGAACGAATGTTCTATAGATGTTCCTGTATTAGATAGTTAGACAAACATCTAAATATCGAGTATAGTGTGCGCGTCATGAGAGATGATGAGAGGAGGTCTTATGCCGGGAGAGGGTTTTAAGGCGCTTGCCGATCCAACGCGACGGCGCATTTTGGAGTTGCTGCGCGAGGGCAATTGCACGGCGGGGGAGCTTGCCGAGCATTTCGATATCAGTAAGCCGTCGCTGAGCCATCACTTGGCGACGCTCAAAAACGCCGGGTTGGTGACCGACGAGCGCCATGGCCAAAACATCGTATACAGCTTAAACACCACCGTCATGCAGGATTTGATTGGCTGGTTTATGGGTTTTACAAACACGGAAGGTGATAAGGATGAATAACGAAAACAAGGGCATTCACCCCACGGGGGTATCGTCGCGCGTGTGGATTGCGCTGGTCGCTCTGTGCGTCGCCAATGTCGTAGCGCACCTCATGGTGATGCCGAGCTTGCCTGCGCAGATTCCCACGCACTGGGGCGCGAACGGCGCCGTCGACGGTTGGGGTCCTAGCTGGATGGCCTCCGCGCTCGGCGTGCTGCCTCTGGCGCTTCTCGCAATGTTCTGCGTGGTGCCGCGCATCGACCCCAAAGGTGAGGCATATCGAACTTCGGGCAAGTTCTACCAGGGCTTCGTAATCGCCTTCACCTTGTTCATGTGCGCCATAAGCTGGCTGGGAGAGCTTACGGTCTGGGGCGTGGTGCCGGCGGTCGGTTCGGTTAACGTGCTGATTTCCGGTGTTGTCGGTTTGCTGTTCATCGGCGTAGGCAACTACTTGCCGCGTGTGAAGCAGAACTATACGCTCGGTATCAAGACACCCTGGGCGCTTGCCGATCCCGAGAACTGGCGCCGTACGCAGCGTTTTGGCGGCGCCTGCTTTATGGTGCTGGGTATTGGCCTGATTGTGATGGGCGTGGCAGGCAGCGTGCTTTCGAGTGAAGTCGTCGCCGCGGTGATTGCGGCTCTGGCGTTTGGTTCGGTTGGAGCCGTCTACGTCTACTCGTATCTGCTGTGGCGCAAATCGCAGCGAGCCGCTCGTTAAGGTTGCGGAAAACTAGCGTACGCAGTTCATAGTATGTTCCGGGGGACTTTTCCCAGGTAGTATTAGGGGGTGTGGGCAACCATGCCCCTTTTTCGTTAAGTTTCAGAGCTGGTTCCCTCATTTCGTTTCCACTAAAGCGAATCAAGAATAGGGAAACAGCAGGTAGAAAGGATAGAACAGACATATGGCGGAGTTTATCTACCAGATGTATCAGGCTCGCAAGGCCCATGGCGACAAGGTGATCCTTGACGACGTGACCCTGAGCTTCTACCCCGGTGCCAAGATCGGCGTCGTGGGTCCCAACGGCATGGGCAAGTCGACCCTGCTCAAGATCATGGCCGGCATCGAGGAAGTTTCCAACGGCGATGCCAGGCTCACCCCCGGCTACACCGTGGGTATCCTGCAGCAGGAGCCGCCGCTCGACGACGACAAGACCGTCATCGAGAACGTGCGCATGGCGTTTGGCGACATGATTGCCAAGGTCGATCGCTTCAACAAGATCGGCGAGGAGATGTGCGACCCGGACTGCGACATGGACGCCCTCATGGCCGAGATGGGCAAGCTCCAGGACGAGATCGACGCCGCTGATGGCTGGGATATCGATTCCAAGCTCGGCCAGGCCATGGACGCCCTGCAGCTGCCCGATTCCGACATGCCGGTCATCGTGCTTTCCGGCGGCGAGCGCCGTCGCGTGGCCCTGTG
Organism: Collinsella aerofaciens; assembly: GCF_015546965.1. Lineage (GTDB taxonomy): Bacteria > Actinomycetota > Coriobacteriia > Coriobacteriales > Coriobacteriaceae > Collinsella > Collinsella aerofaciens_X. The sequence goes on along the minus strand of NZ_JADMUF010000003.1, from coordinate 119,007 downwards.
CAAGCTGCTGCTCGAGGCTCCCGACCTGCTGCTGCTTGACGAGCCCACAAACCACCTAGACGCTGAGTCGATCCTGTGGCTCGAGCACTTCCTTCACAACTACCAGGGCGCGGTGCTTGCCGTCACGCACGATCGCTACTTCCTGGATAACGTTGCCGAGTGGATCTGCGAGGTCGACCGCGGTCACCTTTATCCCTACAAGGGCAACTACTCCACGTATCTGGAGACCAAGGCCGCCCGTATCGAGGCGCAGGGCAACCGCGACGCCAAGCTCGCCAAGCGCATGGAGGCCGAGCTCGAGTGGGTACGCAGCTCGCCCAAGGCTCGCCAGGCAAAGAACAAGGCCCGTCTGGCTCGCTACGAGGAGATGGAGGCCGAGGCCCGCGCAAGCCAGAAGCTCGACTGGACCGATATCCGCATTCCCGTTGGACCGCGTTTGGGTAACAAGGTGCTCGAGGCCCATCACCTGCACAAGGAATTCGACGGTCGCGTGCTCATCGACGACCTTTCTTTCACCCTGCCGCGTAACGGCATCGTGGGCGTCATCGGCCCCAACGGTGTGGGCAAGACTACGCTCTTCAAGACCATCATGGGCCTGGAGCCGCTGACTTCGGGCGAGCTCGAGGTGGGCGAGACCGTCAAGATCTCCTACGTCGACCAGAACCGTTCTGGCATCGACCCCGACAAGAACCTGTGGGAGGTCGTCTCGGATGGCCTGGACCACATGATGGTGGGCGAGACCGAGGTCCCCAGCCGCGCGTACGTGGCGAGCTTTGGCTTTAAGGGCCAGGACCAGCAGAAGCGCGCTGGCGTGCTCTCCGGTGGCGAGCGCAACCGTCTGAACCTGGCGCTCACGCTCAAGCAGGGCGGCAACCTGCTGCTCCTTGACGAGCCCACGAACGACCTCGACGTCGAGACGCTGTCCTCGCTCGAAGCGGCGCTGCTCGAGTTCCCGGGCTGCTCGGTGGTCATTAGCCACGACCGTATGTTCCTGGACCGTGTCGCCACGCACATTCTGGCGTGGGAGGGCACCGATGAGAACCCGGGCAACTGGTATTGGTTCGAGGGCAACTTCGAGGCCTATCAGGCCAACCGCATCGAGCGCCTGGGCGAGGATGCAGCCCAGCCGCATCGTATTCACCGCAAGCTGACGCGCGACTAGATCGTTACGCGGTTTTCCAAACCGCGTAACTGCTCGACGCTGCGCGGGTCGCAAGCACCCCATCTTGCCGTTCAGGCCGTCGCTCGCGTACCGAAGTACGCGTCGCTCCTCTTTCACGGCAACCTGGGGCACTTGCGGCCCGCTCGCTGTTGGTTACGCAACATCAACAAATAAAAACGGCTCAAATCCTGATTTGGATTTGAGCCGTTTGTCGTTACTGCTCGGGTTCTTCGACTTTATCGATGGCCCAGGTGGATCCGAGGCCACCGGTGGTGTTGCGGCGGATGCGCACGGTAACCTCGCGGCGCTCGCCGGCCTGCGTGTAGCGCAGGGGGAAGTCTGCGCGGTTTCGCGCGGCCTCGATGGTACCGCGCTCGCGGGCGATCCAGTAGTACTCGCCGACGATGCCGAGGGTATCGGCGCCGTAGGGGAGATAGGTCGACAACTGGTGCAGAAGCGGGCCGGGGCAGAAGACCTCGGTTGCGAAATCGACGGGGAAGTCCTCGGGGATGGCGGGCGCTGCAGGTGCGGGGGTTGGGGCCGCTGCGGGTGCCGGAGCCGGTGCCGGTGCGGGAATTTGGTCGCAAGCAGAGGTGGGCACGGATTCGATGACGGGTGCGGGCTCCGGCGTCGCTTCCGGCTTGATTGTGGAATCTGCGGGCTTCACGGTGACGGGCGCGTCTGCAGCTGCAGTTTCAATCTCAACCTGCGTTGCGTTCTCGTTCTCGATGCTCGGCTTTGTCTCGACCGGCGTGGAAGCCATGGTGGTGATGCCGGCGTTGGCGTTCTCGGGGTCATAGACGACCGTGAGCGAGATGGCGGGCTGCGGCGTCTCGGGCTCCGGCGCCGACTCGGTAACGCCTTGATCGGCGGGCTCGTCGGACTGATCGTCCTCGGCCTCGTCGCCAAAGACATCGCTGTTTTGGAACGCAGGCGTCTCGGATTGGTTAGCGGCTTCTTCGGTTGTCGACTTGGGAGCCTCGTTGGGATCCGCAGTGGCTTCCTGCTCGGATATGACTTTGGGATCGGTCGTGACGGCGATTTCGGTTTCGGCTTCTGCTGTTACCTCAATAGCGACTTCGATCTCTGTCTCGGGCTCGGACTTCGGAGCGACTTCGGCCACGGGCTCGGGCTCGGCGCGCTTAACGCGCTTGGGGCGCACGGCCTTGAGGTCCTTCTCGCCGCGTTTTTTTCTTTTTGTAGGACTGCTTGGCTCCCTTGGCTGCCTTGGGCTTGTCCTCGCCCTTGGCAAGGGCGGCATCCCAGGCCTCGTTGGCGATGACGGTGGCATACAGGCGACCGCCCTTAAAGACGGTCAGCTTAATGCAGTCGTCGAGCTCCTCGAGCAGCTCGCGCGTGGACTCGAAGCCCAGGTCATAAGCGGCCATGTCGCCTGCGGCGAGCGCCTCCTCGACCTGCGTCATAAACGTTTGCTTGCCGCATCCGATTGCATCGCGCAGTAGGCGATACAGATAGATGTGGTTGCCCAGCGATAGCGTGGGCCTAACTATTGTCTTGCTCATGGCAAATCTCCTCTTTACACACCAAAGCATCTTACCATCGCACGGGGCTTGCCATCTCGGCGCCCAAGGCAAACGGGCGCGACCGTTTGCCGGTTCGCGCCCGTTATGCAGGTCGGTTATCTATGAGAGGCAAACGTGCTTAGTTGCCCGATGCCGTGCCTTGGCTCGAGCTGTCAGATGCCGCGCCGGACGCGGTTCCGCCCGAGCTGTTCGAGCTGTTCGAGCTGTTGGTGTTGCCGTTGTCGGTAGATTCCGTGCCCGATGTATTGCCACTCGTCTGGTCGCCCGTGCTCGGCTGAGAGCCGTCAGTCGTTTGGCTTGAGTCGGTCGTGCCGGATTGCGTGCCGCCGCTGTTCGCAGAAGAATCAGCGCTCTGCGACTGATCGGGGGCGTTCGAGGACGAGTCGGTGGATGCGGAGGTGCCCTGCGGGTCGTCCTGCCGGCTTTGCGATTGACCGGAGCTATCCGCGTCGTGCTCGGTCGTGCGCGATGAAAGGATTGGCTCGGGGCGCTCGCCCAGACCCTCACCGGCGGTGGTGATAAGGATGGCGCCGGTGCAGGCGATGACCGCGACGATGGCGATGGCGATCGAGAAGATGATGACCTGCTTTTGCGTCTGGCTGCGCTCTGCCGCCGCCTTGGCGCGCAAGCTGTTGGGGGCAACGCGCGCCGTGGTCGCGCGCCCCGCAATCTGGCGCATCTCTTGCGTAGTCGCGGCGCCGCCCAGGTGCTCCTCGGCATCAAACTCAACAGGCTCATAGGCGCCGGCGGGGTAGTCGACGTCGGCGTGCGTACCTTTGAGGGCTTTGGCGCTGGCAGAGATAAAGTGGCGGTAGACCTGCGAGGACACAACGGTGATGACCGAGCTCACGGCGGCGCCAATTACTGAACCTGCGATACCAATCTTGGAAGCAAGTGCGACGCTTGTGGCGGCGGCTGCGGCGCCGGCGATGATCTGGGGAATGGAAATGTCGTCGAACAGGCCCTTTTTGGGCGCGATGGCCATGGTCTGGCCGATGGAATGGTTCTCGTGAACGCCGTTGTTGAGTGCGGCGGGAGTCATGACGCGCGTGCGCGGCGCGTCGGTGTACTTGGTTGTCATACGGGGTCCTCCCGGTGTAAATCTGCTTCGTTTCGTGTAGCCATCAGGGTACCCACCAGATGTGAATCGTACGTGACATTTAACAGATACCATCAACTCATCAATAGCTCACCAAGTTGGTGGGATACGGTTGGACCCGGCGGTTGAACTACAATAGGGCTTGCTAATTGTTGTGAATGGTGTCTACGCACGGGAGCATTCTTATGAATCTTCACCTTTCTCAGTCTGATGGCTTTTTGCGTGTGGCGGCGGCGTCGCCGCGGATTCGCGTGGCCGATGTCGAGGGCAATGCCGAGGTTGCGCTGGCGGCTGTTCGCGAGGCTACCGAGCGCGGCGTTCGCGCACTGGTGCTGCCCGAGCTTAACCTGACCGGCTATACCGCGGCCGATCTGTTCCATAACCGCACGCTGCTGCATGCCTGCGAGGCTGCTCTGGTGCATATCCTCGATGAGACTCGTGAGCTGCCGATTGTCTTTACCATCGGTCTTCCTGTGGCGGTGGCCGAGAACATCTACAACTGTGCCGCCGTGTGCTGCGCGGGTGAGCTTTTGGGTCTTACGGCCAAGAAGTATCTGCCCAACTATGGCGAGTTCTATGAGCGCCGCTGGTTTGCTCCGGCGCCCGTCGATCCCATGTGGATTGAATTTGCCGGTCAGGGTCCGGTACCGCTTGGTTCGGGGCTTATCTATCGTTGCTGTGACGAGGGTGCCGAGGACATGGTGCTTGGCATCGAGATCTGCGAGGACCTGTGGGTGCCCGCGCCCCCTTCGACCGAGATGGCGCTTGCCGGCGCTACGGTGATCCTCAACCCCTCGGCTTCGGACGAGATCATCGGCAAGGCAGATTACCGCCGTAGCCTTATCTCCAACCAGAGCGCGCGTCTGTACTGCGCCTATGCCTATGCGGACGCGAGCGAGGGCGAATCCACGACCGACATGGTCTTTGCGGGGGAGAACCTCGTCTACGAAAATGGTTCTAAGTTGGCTGCGACGAAGCTCCTCACCTGCGACATGGCAGTGGCCGACGTTGACCTTGATCGTTTGGTGGCCGAACGTCGCCGCTCGACGACGTGGACGCGCCCGGACGATGCGCCGGAGGCCACGACCGTTGAGTTTTCGTTTGAGGGAACGCTCACCGAAGAGCCCGCCTTGCGCGATGCCTGTGATATTGACCGCGTCTTCCCGCGCGCGCCTTTTGTTCCGGCAGACCACGGCGACCTGGCCGAGCGCTGTGAGACCATTCTCGACCTACAGACCGCGGGCCTCAAGACCCGCCTTGCCCATACGGGCACCAAGGCTGCCGTCATCGGCCTTTCGGGCGGCCTCGATTCCACGCTGGCGCTGCTCGTGACCGTGCGTGCGTTCGATGCCTTGGGCCTGCCGCGCACGGGCATCACGGCCGTCTCCATGCCGGGCTTTGGCACGACGCATCGTACCAAGTCGAATGCCGAGTCACTCGCCCGCGACCTGGGCGTGAGCTTCCGGGAGGTCTCGATCCATGCTGCCGTGGAGCAGCACTTTAAGGATATCGAGCATGATCCGGCCGTGCAGGACGTGACCTACGAGAACAGCCAGGCGCGCGAGCGCACGCAGATTCTGATGGATCTGGCCAACCAGGCTGGCGGTTTTGTCATTGGCACGGGCGACCTGTCGGAGCTGGCGCTCGGCTGGGCTACCTATAACGGCGACCATATGAGCATGTATGCCGTCAACGCGAGCGTGCCCAAGACGCTTGTGCGCCATCTGGTGCGCTATGCCGCCGATGTCTTTGGCGGGCGCATTGCCGAGGTCTTGCTCGATATCCTCGATACGCCGGTGTCCCCCGAGCTTCTGCCGCCCACGGGCGACGGCGAGATTGCGCAGAAGACCGAGGATTTGGTGGGCCCGTACGAGCTGCACGACTACTTCCTCTACTACCTGCTGCGTTTTGGCTTTGAGCCTGGCAAGATCTACCGCATGGCGCTCAAGAGCTTCGAGGGCGTCTACGACGCCAAGACCGTCCACACGTGGCTACGTACGTTCTACCGTCGCTTCTTTGCCCAGCAGTTTAAGCGCAGCTGCCTGCCCGATGGTCCCAAGGTGGGCTCGGTGACGCTTAGCCCGCGCGGCGATTGGCGTATGCCGAGTGACGCTAGCTCGCGTCTGTGGCTTGCGCAGATCGACGCGCTCAATCCAGTTGACTAAGGTTGGCTAAATTGAACCAATACGGGGGTTGCAAGCGTTACACTTTTGCAATCTGATGGCCCGTATCGCGCGGCGCTCTTGTCGGAGCGCCGCGTTTTTTATATCGAAAGGTGGCACCATGCAGGCATCGCAGCGTCTCGACCGCTTTGGCGCGGAGGTCTTCGCCTCGCTCAACAACAAGCTTCTCGCGCTGAAGGCCCAGGGCAAGACCATTTACAACATGAGCGTGGGCACGCCCGACTTTAAGCCGTACGACCACGTGGTCGAGGCGCTCACGCAGGCAGCCCAAGATCCCGAGATGTGGAAGTATGCCCTGCGCGACCTGCCCGAACTCAAGCAGGCCGTGTGCGATTACTATGAGCGCCGCTTTGGCGTTTCGGGCATTACGCCGTCTATGGTGCAGTCGTGCAACGGCACGCAGGAGGGGGTGGGCCATTTAGGCCTTGCCCTGCTCGATCCGGGTGACACCATTTTGGTTCCCGATCCGTGCTACCCGGTCTTTGAGGCGGGTGCCAAGATCGCCGATGCCAAGCTCGAATACTATCCGCTGGTTGCCGAGCACAATTACCTGCCCTATGTGGCGGGTATCGATCCCGAGGTGGCCGATCGTGCCAAATATATGATCGTGTCGCTGCCCGCGAACCCGGTCGGCTCGGTGGGCACTCCCGAGGTCTACGAGGAGATCATCGCTTTCGCCCGCGAGCACGACCTGCTCATCGTCCATGACAACGCGTACTCCGACATCGTGTTCGACGGCGAGCCGGGCGGCAGCTTCTTGCAGTATCCCGGCGCGCTCGAGGTGGGCGTTGAGTTCTTCTCGCTCTCCAAGTCGTTTAACGTCACCGGTGCGCGTATCGGCTTTTTGGTCGGCCGCGAGGATGTGGTCTCGGCCTTTGCCAAGCTGCGCGGCCAGATCGACTTTGGTATGTTCTTCCCGATCCAGAAGGCCGCCATCGCTTGCTTGAATGGTCCGCGCGATGAGGTCGAGGCGCAGCGTCTGAAGTACCAGGAACGCCGCGATGCCCTGTGTGACGGTCTTGAGGGCCTGGGCTGGGAGCGTCCCAACGCGCATGGCTCTATGTTTGTGTGGGCCAAGCTTCCCGGTGGTCGCACCGATTCCATGGCGTTTTGCGAGGAGCTTATGGAGAAGGCCGGCGTTGTGGTGACGCCGGGCGCGAGCTTTGGCCCTTCGGGCGAGGGGCACGTGCGTATGGCACTGGTCTTGCCGCCCGATCAGATCGCTTTGGCTGTCGAGGCCATTCGCGAGGCGGGCCTGTATTAGAAACCTATTTCGACTCGTCAATAGCTCGAAACCGATTTCGTGCAGTTATTTTACGAATTCTGCAAACAATTTCGGTAAACGGTCGATTTTTGGCTGCGAATAGGAGCATAATCAAAGTCCCGATTGGATGTATTGGGATTACGGCAAGCCGCTCGGGTCGTTCCCGAGCGGCTTGTTTGTGGAGAGAGATGGGAGTTTGTAATGGTTAACGAGAAGAAGGTCGCTATTGTCGGCTGCGGTTTCGTCGGTTCGTCTTCGGCGTTCGCACTGATGCAGAGCGGTCTGTTCTCCGAGATGGTCCTCATCGACGTGGACAAGAATCGCGCCGAGGGCGAGGCTCTGGATATCGCGCACGGCATGACGTTTGCCGAGCCGATGAAGATCTACGCCGGCGATTATTCCGATGTCGCGGACGCCGCCATGATCGTCGTCACCGCTGGCGCTGCCCAGAAGCCCGGTGAGACCCGCCTGGACCTGGTCAACAAGAACGTAAACATCTTTAAGTCCATTATCCCCGAGATTAAGAAGTCCGGCTTCGACGGCATTCTGCTAATCGTCTCCAACCCGGTTGATGTTCTGACCTATGCTGCCATCAAGATGTCCGGCCTGCCCGAGGGCCATGTCATCGGCTCCGGCACCGTGCTCGACACTGGCCGTCTGCAGCAGATGCTTGGTGCTCACGTCGAGGTTGACCCGCGCGATGTCCAGGCCTATGTCATGGGTGAGCACGGCGACTCCGAGTTTGTCGCTTGGTCCAGCGCTCAGGTTGCCGGCGTGCCGCTGAACACCTTCTGCGAGCTTCACGGTCATCTGGAGCATGAGACCGCCGAGAAGCGCATCGCCGAGGACGTCAAGAACTCCGCCTACACCATCATCGAGAAGAAGCACGCCACCTACTACGGCGTCGCCATGGCTGTCAAGCGCATCTGCACCGCTGTTATGCGTGACGAGCAGACCGTTCTGCCCGTTTCCTCGCTCATGGTGGGCGAGTATGGCCTGTCCGATCTTGCCATCTCCATGCCGACGGTCGTTGGCCGTGACGGCGTCGTCTGCCGCGTTCCCGTGCCGTTGAACGATGACGAGCAGCATGAGCTCACCGCCTCCGCCAAGGCCCTCAAGGACATCATCGACAGCGTCGACTTCTCCTGCTAAATCAAGCTCTTTTGGGCAACAGGCTACAATGAAAGGCGTCCGGGCCACACGGTCCGGGCGCCTTTTTGGTGCGAGGGGGTCAGGTTACTTTGCACCACCCCAATGCACCATAGTTGATGGGAGGGCCATGTCGGATTCGCCTAATTTTTTGACCTATGCCCAGACGGCGTTTGATCCGTTTGAGGAACGGCCGTTCTGCGCGGTGGATAGCCTGGTCTTTGCGTGGTTGTCCTATTTGCGTTTGCCGGGTGATATGGCGGAGCTGACGAACTGGCAGGGCCTAGACGTACGCGAGCTGCTGCGCGCCGAGTGCTACCAAGACATGATTGGCGACCTGTGGGATCCGGAGGGGAGCCGTGCCCTGTTGGAGGCTGTGGCAGCAAGCCCCCGCTACCGTGGCGTTCGTGTTTGCGGCTATCGTAGCGTGAGTGATGCCGAGACAACGGAGCAGTTTGCGGCCATGACGTTCCGATTTCCGGCGGGGTTTAGCTATCTTGCCTTCCGGGGGACCGACAGCACGATTGTGGGCTGGAAAGAGGACTTTAACATGGCGTTCCGGCGTCCTGTGCCGGCCCAGGAATCCGCGGCGCGTTATGTGGACGAGGCAGCTGCCGCGATTGACGGTCCGTTGCTGTGTGGAGGACATTCCAAGGGCGGCAACTTGGCGGTGTATGGCGCGGCGATGTGCTCTGAAGCTGCTGGTGACCGAATCGAGAGGGCCTTCTCGCATGATGGTCCCGGCTTTGTCGAGGAGTTCCTGAGTGGCGACGCCTTTGCGGGCCTGTCCGGTCGCATCGATAAAACCCTGCCGCAGTCGTCGATTTTCGGCATGATGTTCGAGGCGCAGGAGGATTACGCCATTGTCGAGAGCACCGAGTTCAGCCTGCTGCAGCACAATCCCTTTAGCTGGGTCGTTGACGGCTGCGACTTTGTGTATTGCGAGCGCCTGTCTGCCGGCGCACGATACGTCGATGGCTCTATTCGCGAGATGTTGCTCGCAGTGGAGCCTGCCGAGCGCGAGCGCTTCGTAGATGCGCTGTTCTCCGTGTTTGAGGCCACGGGCGCCGAACGATTTGCGGATATCGCAGGGAATCTTCGCGAGAGCCTGCCGGTGATGCTCCAGGCTGCGCAAGGTTTCGACAAGGATACGCGCCGTTTTATCTCGCAGACGATTGCAGCAATTCTTAAATGCGCGCTGCTGCCCAAGCGCCCTGAGCTCAATGTTCCTGCTGCTGGTAAGAGCCTGGCGGAGCAGCTTGAGGCGTGGCAGTCCGAGCTTCTGCGCTAGCCACTGGTGCATTGGGGTGGGCTCGACCGCTATACTGATTCGTGCTCAATTCGATCTAGAACGGAATGCCGTATATGAAAATCAATCACGCGATTCTGCATATCCTGGACTTTGACTCTGCCGTCAACGTCATGAGCCAGCGCGAGCTCGATATCGAGAGCCGTACCGTGCGCAACTTCGTGACCACGCACCTGCGTCGCGCCCGTACGTCTGCCGATAACAAGCGCGCCACGTTTGCCGAAAACTCCGCATTCGGCGGCGAGCTCAAGGGCTATTTCTTTGGTGAGCGTGAGTTCGTGGACCTGTCTCAGCAGATTGCGGAGTTCATCTCTTCCGAACTCGCCAAGGCCGAGAAAGCCGAGTCCACCGACGTACTCGTGGCTGATTTTGACGACGATGAGGATGCCCGCTGGTTTGCCGTGATGCTGCTGGGCTCCAAGCAGGCCTTTATGCACGAAGTGGGCCGCGAGGAGGGGGAGGTGCGCAATGACATCGCGCGCCATTACGCTATTCTGCCAAACCCCTCGCAAAAGGTGCCAAGCTATGCCATCGTGCGCGCGAGCACCATGGAGATTGGGTACGTGGACAAGAAACGCAAGATTGCCGGCGAGGACCGTATGCTTATTCCCGATGGCCTGCTGCAGTGCGACACGGGCGTGTCGGGTAAGGAGGTCATCGACACCGTGACACGCGTGGTCGAGGAGGTCGCCGAGGAGCACGGCGCCAACACGGCCGTGGCGCTCGCCAAGGTCAAAGCCGCTGTTGCCGAGAAGGTCGAAGACGACGAGGAACTGCCGCCCTGGGATATCGTCGACGAGGTCTTTGAGGACGAGCCGGTCATCAAAGAGAGCGTGCGTGCGGCGCTGACCGAGGAAAAGGTGCCCGAGCGTGTGCCTGTGGAGCGCAAGCAGGTCGAGCGCGCGGCCGTGCGCAATCACAAGATTCGTACCGATACGGGTATCGAGATCAGCTTCCCGGCCGAGATGGGCTCGAACTCCGAGTACATCGAGTTCGTCAACGAGCCCAACGGCCTCATCTCCATCGAGCTCAAGAACATCGGAAGCATCGAGAACCGATAGCGCAATAGTTTCTTCCAAAGAGAAATCTGGATTATATTTTGAAGTATACTTTGAAATATAATCCAGATTATTTTTGGAGGTACAAATGTCCCCACTTGTTCTGGAAAAGCCGGTGTTTACAAAAGATCAGGTAGTTTCTGCCACCGAAGCGAGCAAGTCCTTATCTGCCGTTCGCAAGCGCGCTAAGCGCGCGCCGCAGTTTATCGCCGATCATAACGATATCGATACCGTGATTATCGACTACGCTGCCTATGAGGAAATGTACGGCGCCCTACAGTACCTTCGCGAACTTGAGCTTGATCGCATTGCGGCAGATCGAATCAAAAACGGACCACATGAGTTTATTCCGTTTGAAGATGCCCTGACTCCTGAGGAGCTCGCGGAGTTCGAATCGATGGACTCCGACGCGATTTCGGATGAGGATCTTTTCGAATGAGCGGGCACTTTGTCGTCGGCTTTTTGAATCGAGACGTCGAAAAGGAATATCAAAAACTAGATGGTTCTCAGCGAAGGCTCGTCCGCATTGCAGTGGCGAAATTAAAGACGCGCGCCGATGAAATCGGAACGCCGCTTCACGGTGAGCTTGCCGGCTGCAAAAAGATTAAATGGCGAAAGGCGGGACTCCGAATGGTATTTCGAATCCGAGAGGACGGAACGGTTGAGATTGCCGAGATCGTTGCAATAGGTCGGCGCGACCGTTCCGAAGTCTATAAGACGGCTGCCGATCGTTTGTCGAAGCATTCAGCCATGGTCGAATACGACGGAACCTTAAGATAGCGAAGGCCGAAGCCCCGGATTGGGCTTCGGCCTTTTTGCTTTGGATGAATTGCGCTATGCGTCGATATGCCGTTTGATACCCGCGTAACTCTACAGCTGGCGCAGGCCTTCCTCGAGGCCGGTCTTGCTGTCGGTTTTCTCGTCGCGCATCTTGATGACGCGGGCGGGAACGCCGGCCACGACGGCGCCGGCAGGGACATCCTCGACGCATACGGCGCCTGCAGCCACGACGGCGCCCTTGCCCACGCGCACGCCTTCCAGGACCACGGCGTTGGCGCCAATCATGACATCGTCCTCGATGATGACGGGCGTGGCGCTCGCAGGCTCAACGACGCCTGCAAGTACGGTGCCGGCGCCGATGTGGCAGTTCTTGCCCACGGTGGCACGGCCGCCCAGCACGGCGCCCATATCGATCATGGAACCCTCGCCGATAACGGAGCCGATGTTGATGATGGCGCCCATCATGATGACGGCACGATCACCGATCTCAACGCGGTCGCGGATGATCGCGCCCGGCTCGATGCGGGCGTTGATGCCCTTAAGGTCGAGCATAGGGACGGCGGAGTTGCGGCAGTCATTCTCCACGTCGTAGTAGTCGATGGAGTCGGCGTTGGCGTCGAGGATGGCCTTGAGCTCATCCCAGTCGCCAAAGACGGTCTTTCCGCGACGACCGCCGTAGACGTGTACATCGCCCCACTGGACTTTCATGCCGGGCTTCTCGCGCACATACAGCTTGACGGGCGTCTTCTTGGGCGCGGTGGCGATGTAGTTGATAATCTCCTGTGCATCCATCTCGGCTGCGTTGCTCATATCTTGTTTCTCCTTTACGCGGGCTTGGTTAATGATTGGCTAGGCGAACATGACCTGGTCGAAGGTGTAGAAGCCGGGGTCGCGGACGACGAGCTTCTGGGCGGCGGCCAGGGCGCCGTTGACAAAAATCTGGCGGCTCGTGGCGCGGTGCGTGAGCGTGACCTCCTCGTCCTGGCCAAAGAAACTCACCTCGTGCACGCCGGCGACGGTGCCGCCACGCAGCGAGTGCATGCCTATCTCCTTGGGATCGCGCGCGCCGCACATGCCCTCGCGACCGTAGACGGGGTGGTAGCCGGCCTCGGGCTCGGCCTCGACCACGGCGTCGAGCAGCAGCTTGGCGGTGCCGCTGGGGGCATCGACCTTTTGGTTGTGGTGCGTCTCGACAATCTCGCAGTCAAAGCCGGGCAGCTCGCGCGTGGCCTGGGCCACCAGGTGGCGCAGGGCGGCGATACCGATGGAGTAGTTGCCGGAGTGCATGACGCGGGCGCCCTGGCCCAGCTCGCGCAGGCGGTCCATCTGATCAGGCGTGTAGCCCGTGGTGCCGGAAACGAGTGCAGCGCCCGTACGCTCGACATAGGCAACGACGGCGTCAAAGGTCACGACGTTCGAGAAGTCGATGATCACATCGGCAGCCGGTGCGCTCTCAAGCTCGGCCAGGTCAAAGCCGATCTGGGCGACGATGTCGAAAACGGGTTGACCGGCGGCATCAACGATGCTTTCGGCGGTGGTGCGGATGAGCGAGCCCATGCGGCCCGTTCCCATAATGACGGTCTTAATCAAGCAGGCCAGCTCCCTTCAGAGCATCGGTAAGTACGGCGCGCGTGTCGTCTGCCATGGGGCACAGCGGCATGCGATAGTTGGCCTCGATCATGCCCATCTGGGCGAGCGCTTCCTTAACGGGGATGGGGTTGACCTCGCTAAAGAGGGCGTTGACGAGCAGCTGGCCGGCAATCTGGATCTCGCGGGCGCGCTCCACGTCACCGTCCAGGTAGGCACGGCACATGTCGTGCACGAGTTGCGGCTGCACGTCGGCCCACACGCTGATGGTGCCCGAGGCACCCAGGCTCATGAGCGGCACGGTGAGCGCGTCCTCGCCCGAGTACATGCGAAAGTCGTCGGACAGCAGGTGCGCGATCTTGGCGGCGAAGGCGACGTTGCCCGAGGCTTCCTTGATGCCCATGATGTTGGGGTGTGCAGCCAGGCGCTCCACGTTGCGCTCGCTGATGCCGCAGCCGCAGCGACCAGGGATGTTGTACAGGATGCAGGGGATGTCCACGGCATCGGCAACGGTCTTAAAGTGCCGGTAGATACCCTCTTCGTTGGACTTGTTGTAGTAGGGGGTAATGAGCAGCAGGCCGTCGGCTCCCAAGCCCTGGTAGGTGAGCGACTTGGTGAGCATGGTCTGCGTGGAGTTGGAGCCCGAGCCAGCGATGACGGGGATGCGGCCGGCTACCTGCTTAACGATGGCGGCGACAACGGAGTTGTCCTCGTCGTCGGTCATCGTGGCGCTTTCGCCCGTGGTGCCGAGGGCGAGAATGGCATCGGTGCCGTTTTGCAGATGGAAATCGACCAGGCCCTCGAGTGCATCGAAGTCGACACTGCCGTCCTTCTTGTAAGGCGTAACGAGGGCGACAATCGAGCCCTCGAGGTTGCGGATATCCATATTCTTTTCCTTTGCTTGTGCAATCTGGATGCGTTTGTTCCACTGGGCGGCAACGGCGATGCGCTCGTCCTGAGCACGGCGTCGGGCGGCATCGGCGCGCGATTTGGCCAACAGCTCACGGCCGCATGGCAACACGTCAAGTGTGGCAAAGTAGTCGCCCGGGCGCTCGGCACGACGGATGAGGTCGGCAGAGCCATCGGGGCGCAGCAATACTTCGGCAGAGCGCAGGCGTCCGTTGTAGTTGTAGCCCATGGAATAGCCATGCGCGCCTGTGTCGTGGATTACCAGCACGTCGCCCATATCGATATGCGGCAGCTGACGGTCGATGGCGAACTTGTCGTTGTTCTCGCACAGATTGCCGGTGATGTCATACGTGTCTGTGACAGGGGCAGCGGTCTTGTCGGTGCCACCTGCCTGACCCATGACGGTGATGTGGTGGTAGGCGCCATACATGGCGGGGCGGATCAGGTCGACCGCGCTGGCATCGACGCCGATATAGTCCTTATAGATCTGCTTCTCGTGAATGGCCTTGGTGACCAGGCAGCCATAGGGGCCCATCATAAAGCGGCCCATCTCGGTGCAGATGGAAACGTCTCCCATGCCTGCGGGGACCAAAATCTCGTCGTATGCCGCATGCACGCCCTCGCCGATGGCGTGGATGTCGTTTGCCTGCTGCTCGGGCAGATAGGGGATACCTACGCCGCCAGAGAGGTTGATGAAGGCGACATGCGCGCCGGTCTCACGCTCCAGGCGCACGGCAAGCTCAAAGAGGATGCGCGCAAGCTTGGGATAGTAGTCATTGGTGACGGTGTTGCTGGCGAGGAATGCATGGATGCCATAGTTTTCGGCGCCCTTGGCCTTGAGCATGCGGAAGGCCTCGAAGAGCTGCTCGGTGGTCATACCATATTTGGAATCGCCCGGGTTGTCCATGATGCCGTTGGAAAGCTGGAACAGGCCACCTGGGTTAAAACGGCAGCTGACCGTTTTGGGAATCGGGCCGGCGACGCGCTCATAGAACTCAATATGGCTGATGTCGTCAAAGTTGACGATGGCGCCCAGCTGGTCGGCGAGCGCAAAGTCGGCCGCCGGCGTGTCGTTGGACGAGAACATGATGTCATGCCCCGTGATGCCCAGCGAACGGGCGATCATGAGCTCGGTGTAGCTCGAGCAATCACAGCCGCAGCCGTATTCGTTAAGGATGGAAATGAGCGCCGGGTTGGGATTGGCCTTGACGGCGAAGTACTCCTTAAAGCCCGGGTTCCACGCAAAGGCGTCGCGCACCTCTTGCATATTGCGACGGATGCCCGCCTCGTCGTATAGATGAAACGGCGTGGGGAACTGCTCGACGATGTGTTCGAGCGTCTCCTTGTCCACAAACGGCCGCTTTGCCGCATATGCTTCGTTGGGGGTCAGTGCCATGTCCCGTAAACCTCGCTATCCAGACGGCGCCATCGGCGCATCGAATCCGCATAGCGTGGACCCAATGTCCGGATAGCGCTCCCGCATTGCTGCAGACAGTCCTGCGGGTGTTTCCCGCAGGCCCACCAGGCTGTTCGTGCCCGAAAAACCCAGTTCGGCGGGTTTCGCCTCCCCGCGGGGTCAAAGTCTGCCGACTCGCCCGCGGATCTTCGTGCCCGCGCCTCTATCAAGTGGTAAAGACCCTACCACGTTGCACTTTACCAAACAAGAGTATTCGTATATAACGTTTAAAAAATGCAGCATGATGCTAGAAACAAGGGCGCCACAATCCTGCGTCACAATAGGGGACAACTAGTTGTCCCATGAAAGGAATCCTCATGACCGAGCTCCAAGAACTCCGTCGTTATCGTCGCGACCTGCATCGCATTCCGGAGCTCGATTTCGATCTTCCGCAGACTATCGCCTATATCGAGGGCGCGCTCGCTCCGCTTGCCTGCGAGGTGACCCATCCGTGTCCGAGCTGCGTCTGTGCCTTCTTCGATGCCGGTGTGGGCGCTACGCACGCCACGGCGATTCGCGCCGATATGGACGCCCTGCCCATCGTGGAAGCAACGGGCGTGGCCTTCTCCTCGACGCAGCCCGGCAAGATGCATGCGTGCGGTCACGACGGCCACATGGCCATGGCGCTCGCGGCGGCGACTTTTGTCGACCGTACGATTCGTGAGCAGCCGGGCGCCATCAAGCGTAACGTGCTCTTTGTGTTCCAGCCGGCCGAGGAGACGACCGGTGGCGCTAAGACGGTATGCGAGAGCGGCGTGTTTGAGCGTTACGGGGCGAACCGCATCTTCGGCTTCCATGTGTGGCCCGATCTGCCCGCCGGCACGTTGGCGAGCTGTTCCGGTCCGCTGCTGGCGCGCTCGAGCGAGACGCACATTCATATCCATGGCGCGAGTATCCATATCGCCAAGACCTATGGCGTTCCGGTCGAGGAATCGCACGATGCCGCACTGGCGGCGGCCAAGTTCTTGGTTGCCGAGCGCGAGCTGATGGACGAGCTAGGTGCCGACGAGCCCTGCATCGGCAAGTTTGGTCTGCTGCAGGCAGGCACCGTCTGCAACGCGGTGGCGGGGGAGGCCCATGTCGCCGGTAGCCTGCGCGTGTTTACGGACGACATGTTCGATCGTGCGCGCGAGGGTGTGCGCCGCGTGCTGGACGAGGCCTGCGTCGCAACGGGCTGCATGTACGATCTCGACTTTGCCGAGGGCTATCCGCCGGTTGATAACGATCCCGAGCTGTTCGCCCATATCATGCCGGCTTTGCCTGAGCTGCAACTTGTGGACGAGCCGCTGCTGATTGCCGAGGACTTCGCCTTTTACCAGCGCCATCTGCCGGGCGTGTTCTTCCTGTTGGGCACGGGCGTGCCGGAGGGCCAAGACAATCCGAGTGACGCCGAGGGCTGCCCCGCCTATGCCACGAGTGCCCTGCATACCGATACCATGCTCTTTGACGAGCAAACCCTGCTCAAAGGCCTCGATGTCTACAAGCGACTGCTAATGATGGAGTGACGATGAAGCGACGTTGGCAACCTGCCGTATATAGTCCGGGTGGTTGCGGGTGTGGTTTGCTACTGCTCCCGGTTGTTGTGCTGAGCATTGGCATGATGTTTGCGCTTGCCGGTTTGGCTGCAGCGGCGCTCGTGCTGCTGATTGTCGCCATTGGCGTGACGATCTGGCTCTATCGTTTTCGCGAACAACGCCGTGCCGACGGCAAGACCAATGTGGGATGGATTGTCTTTTTGGTTATCGCATACCCGCTGAGCGTTAGCTACCTTATGTTCTTTGTCCTGTTGATGATCAGTGCCTTTACCGGGAAATCCGTCACGGTGGGTTGATGCGCTGCCAGCAGACGGTCGCGCAAAGTGCGTTTGCTCGGCGTTTGGATAACTGCATTGGCCGTTTACTGCAGCCTTAGCTCTCAGCTAATGAATTCAAGTTCAATCCTTTCTACGATGCGCTGTGTGCCGGCGCGGTAGCCGGATCGTAGGAAGGATGAATAATGGCAAAAGAGGGAAAGAAGCCGATCGGCAAGATTGTCCTAGGCGTCATCGTGGTGCTGGTTATCGTCGGTGCCGTGGGCTCTATGGGTGGCAATTCAACCGATTCGTCTGCGGGCGATGCGGCTAAACCGGCTGAGGCGACGCAGCAGGCCGAAGAGCAAAAAGAACCGCAGGAACCGTACACCATTGCCGATGAGGTCGAGGACACATCCAACCAGTTTGCCTATAAGATCACGGGTACGCTGACCAATAACACGGACAAGGAAAAGAGCTACATTCAGATTGAGTATGTTCTGTATGATGCTGATGGCAACCAGGTTGGAACGGCTCTTGCAAACACCAATCATCTGAAGGCGGGCGGCTCCTGGAAGTTCGAGGCGTTAGGTACGGTGTCTCCCGATCAGGTCGCCAGTTGGGAGCGCTCGGATGTGAGCGGTTTCTAGCATGTTGCATGCACTGGGGGAGGTGAGGCCGTATGCCCGATAAAAAGTTGACGGAGGAACTGCTCAATGAGTTGCTCGATGCGCCGAGTATCGACGGCTATATCAGGGAGCACGACTTTGCCGCCCCGTCGCTTTCGGACTACCTTAAGCAACTGCTGCAGGAAAAGGGCTTGGAGCGTTCGCGCGTGGTGCGTATGGCCGACCTCAACGAAACGTTTGGCTATCAGATTTTTACGGGTGCGCGCCACCCGAGTCGAAATAAAGTGCTGCAGATTGCATTCGCGATGGCGTTATCGATGAAGGAGACCAACCGCGCACTTACGGCTGCCGGGGCAAACGCCCTCAACTGCAAGGACCGTCGTGATGCGATTATCATCTTCTGCATCGATCGTGGCTGCAGCCTGCAAAAGGTCAATGAGGAGCTGTATCGCTTTGGCGAGGAGACGGTGAGTTAACGGCTGACTGTTGGTGGCAGGGCCGTCCGCTATATTTCGAACGTGCAGGGCACGGGTGCTACAGGGCGTCTGTGCCCTGCGCTATGATGGACGCTATGGATACTCAGAACCCAACATATTCCGATGATGAGCTGACTGCCGCGCTCGCCGAGCACCTGGCGTCGTTTGACCGCGATGACAGCTATCGCGTGGAACGCGTGCTAAAGCGCTCGGACGTTGAGACAACCGAACTCGTGTGCTTTGAGGGTTCTGGTGGAGGGTCGCTCGGCCCCTTTGTCCGCAAACGCATCGATGCTTCGGCCCAGATTGGCGGAGCATATGAGCGCCTGTTTGCGGCCCAGCGTGCCGGACGGCGTTTTGAGCACCTGCCCCGGATTGTCGATTGCCGCCGTGCGGGCGACGAGCTCAACGTGGTGATGGAATACATTGAAGGCGAGACGCTCGAGGCCTTGGTGGGACGTTTGGGTGCGACCCCCGATTATGCGCGCGGGTTGTTTCCGGCCCTGTGTGATGCGGTGGCAGAGCTCCATGCTGGATTTGGCGAGGTGGGGAAAGCGCCGGCTCCGATTATCCATCGCGACCTTAAACCTTCGAACATCATCGTGTCGGGCGTGAGATATGCCGCCGATGCCGGCATGACCTTCTCGTCGCTGGTGATTATTGACCTGGGAATCGCGCGCGCTTGGCGCGAAGGCGCCGATGCCGATACCGTCAAGTTTGGCACACGGCCCTACGCGCCACCCGAGCAGTATGGGTTTGGGCAGACGAGCGTGCGAAGCGATGTGTACGCGCTGGGCGCCCTGCTGTTCTTCTGCTTGACGGGGCTCGATCCAAAACCGGGGCTCGACATGCGCGAACAATGCGAGATGCGCGGCGTTCCCGCTCCACTGGCCGATGTCATTTGCATGGCGATGGCGCTCGACCCGGCCAAGCGTTTTGCGAGCGCGGGGGCGTTGGGACGGGCGACGCGCGCGGCATATGACCTGAGTTGCCCTGTGCGGCCTCCTGCGCCTGCGCCTCTCTGCACCCCGGCCTCAGAGACGGTATTAACGCCCCAAGGGCCCCAGGGCTCCGCAGGGCTTCCTAAGCCTGCCGCCTCCGCCGCACTCGGTCTGCTTTCTCGCACTCCGGAGCCTCTGGGGCGCATTTGGAATACGCTTGTCTGCCTCTCGCTGCTTGTATTCTTTGCCGGAAGCCACTTTGCCGTCTTTCACCCCACCGGAGCAAACCAAAGCTATCCGACCTGGCTTCTTATAATCGAGTACTTTTTCTTTGTCGATGGCCTTATGGTGCTTATGCATTTTGCGCTGCTCGACAAGCGCCGCCTTCGTCGGCGATTCACGCTGCTTGACAGCTATCGCGGCAAGAAGCTCGCGAAGCTCTGGCTCAAGGCATTGGGCGTGCTGCTCCTATGCATGATCGTCATAGTTGCGGTTGCCAATGCGACCGGTGTCGTTGACACCTCCACTGCCTAAAAGAAAAGGGCCCGTCGGGGCCCTTTACAGTTGCGCTTAGATGCGATTCATCTGAGCGGCGACCTTGTTGTACCAGTCCTGCCACGTGGGCGGGCAGTACTTTTTGGCCGCTGCCGGGGTAAGGGTGGAGCCGTAGTTGGCGCCCAGGTAGGCAACATGAGCGGAGATGCCCTCGCTCCAGCTGCCAAAGCTGCGCCAACCGCCGCCACGAGCGCTCCAGCCCCAGGCGTTGTAGGAATTGGCGCAATAAGTGCCCTTGGTGCTCTCGATGCAGGCGATGGCGGGGGACCAACGGGGGTCGACACCGGTATTCCAAGCGGCGACGGCAAAGTTATAGCCCTGGCCTGCCATGGGGGACCCGGCAAGATAATTATCGATGCGGCTCGTCCACTCATTAATGAACGAATCGTAATCGGAATTACCGGTATTGGCGTTGTTCACCGTGGTGTCGATGGTGGTGTTGGTGTTGGTGGCCTGGCTGCTGGAATTGCTGCCGCTTACGCCCTCGCCCGAGAGCTTCTCGGCGGCAGCGGCCTTATCGGCCTCGAGCTTGGCGAGCTCGGCTGCATTTTCCTGCTCGGCTTTTGCCTGCGCTTCGCTGCGGAGCTGCTGGGCCTGCGCCAGCGCATCCTCGGCGTTTTTCTGCTCTGCCTCAAGCTGGGACTTGGCCTGCTGAAGCTCGGCCTTGTTCTGCTCGAGTTCGGTTTGCATGCTGTTGAGCGCTTCGATCTCGTCGACGCTCGAGCTCGTGATCTGGTTGGTGTATTTGCAGGTGGTGATGAACTCACCCAAGCTCTGCGCGTTGACCAGGAAGCTCACGATGGGATTGGTGCCCTTCTGGTACTTGTACAGATCGCGCATGGCGGAGCTTGCCTTGGCCTGCTGCTCGGGAAGCTTGGCCTCGATTTCCTCGATGCTCGCCTCATTGGAGTCGATCTGCTTTTGCAGGTC
The DNA here is from genome assembly GCF_015546965.1 of Collinsella aerofaciens. Lineage (GTDB taxonomy): Bacteria > Actinomycetota > Coriobacteriia > Coriobacteriales > Coriobacteriaceae > Collinsella > Collinsella aerofaciens_X. The sequence continues at coordinate 98,187 of NZ_JADMUF010000003.1, read as the reverse complement.
GTCGAGTTTGGTGCGGGCATCGTTGTAGGCGCTTGTGGCAGCTTCGATTTTTTGCTGCGCGGCGGAAAGCTGATCCTGCGTTGCCTGCGAGGCGGCATATGCCGCAACGGGGGAGAGCATCGGCGTGGCAGTCAGTGCGACAGCGAGTGCGGCGCTCGTGATGATACGAGCCGGCTGCGACGCGATGAGCGCTGCGACGCGATGATTCGAATGCTGCATCCAATCCCTCTGCAATCAATCGTAGGTTATGGTTCGAACGGTATTCTACTACTGCTTTCGACCTCAACTTGAACCTTAAAGGTTCCAAAGGGTCAAGTTGAACTTGAGGCTTTGGCTTTGACCTGCAGTTATGATGAATTGTTGAGAAACCATAGAGTTCAACTTTAACGTTACGGGGGCCTGTTTGAGAGGAGTTTAGGGCTGTAAAAGCTATCTCAACGTGGGGTTTTACAGCTACAGCGCGCCCTCCTGACGAGCCTGCTCAATCTCTTCGAGGGCTTCGGCAGGGGTGAACGAACAGGTGCCGTCGCCGAGTTTGACTACCTGGATATCGTCGCCGGTGTGAACCTCTCCGCCTTGTAGCACCACGCCGAAAATGCCTTCGTGGGGAAAGATGCAGTCGCCGGCGAGATAGTAGATGGCACAGCGGGTGTGGCAGACCTTGCCGATCTGGCTGATCTCGACCAGAACGTCGTTGCCGATCTTGAGCTGTGTGCCCAGGGGGAGCGAAAGCAGGTTAATACCTTGTGTGGTGAAGTTCTCCCCAAAGTCGCCTTCGTGTACATCGAGTCCGCGATGCTGCGCCGTCTGGATTGATTCTGCGGCCAAAAACGAGACTTGGCGGTGCCAGTGCCCGGCGTGTGCATCGGAAGCGAGGCCAAACTGCTCAATGACGGTGTCGTGCCCATCGGAGACGGGTGACTTGCGTGTGCCTTTGTGCGCCGACGTGTTAATCGAAACGATGCGGGCGGGTCCTTCGTAGGCGTTGCTGGCGGTGCGTAGGGGAGTGGCCGTTTGAGAACGTTCCGCTAGCTCGCGTTTTGCAGCGTCAAGGATGGGGTTGTCGGTCAGATGTTCTTGGGGCACGCGTGCGCCTTTCGCTTATGAGATTGACAATATGTTGAATCCTACAACAACGGTAGGTTCATTGCCCGTTGTCGTACAGCGGTGAGCGCCGTCTTTGCTCGAGTTTGATCCTCCGATTGCCATAGATACGGTGGAACTTTGGGTGCTGGCGGTTTGGCACGCTAGAATAAATCGGTTGCACTAAGACCGCCCGTTGTGCGGGCAGTTCATGATAGGAAGTTTCCATGGCATTGCAATTTACAGAGCGCGAGTTCATTCCCGTGCTGCTCGGTGGCGACATCAACGCCTATTCGGTGGCGCGCGCCTTCTATGAAGAGTATCAGGTCAAGAGTCTGGTCTTTGGCAAGTACCAGACGGGCCCTGCGTATCGAAGCCAGATTATCGACTACACGCCCAATGTCGACATCGATACCATGCCCGTGATGCTCGAGACCGTCAACGGCATTGCCCAGGCTCATGCCGATAAGACGATCGTCCTGATGGGCTGCGGCGATAACTATGTTGCCCTGGTGGCCCAGGCAAAGGATGCCGATGAGCTGGCGGATAACATCGTTGCGCCCTATGCACCCTACAGCATGCTCGAGCAGTGCCAGAAGAAGGAGATCTTCTACGAGCTGTGCGAGAAGCACGGCGTGCCGTATCCGCACACCTTTACCTTTACTGCGCAGATGCTCAATGCGCAAGGCGAGGCGCCGGCCGAAGTGCTCGACCAGATCGACTTCCCGTTCCCGATGATCCTGAAGCCGTCCGACGGCATCATGTGGTGGCAGCATGAGTTCGAGGGCCAGAAGAAGGCTTATGAGATTGCCGATCGCGCCGAGCTGGAGCAGGTTATCCGTGACTCCTATGCCAGCGGCTACACCGACGACCTGATCTTGCAGGACCGCGTGCCCGGCAACGACGAGTACATGCGTGTGCTCACCAGCTATTCCGATCGCAACGGTAAGGTACGCATGATGTGCCTGGGCCACGTGCTGCTCGAGGAGCATCAGCCCCATGGCGTTGGCAACCATGCCTGTATCATCACCGAGCCCAATGACGAGCTTATGGGTGGCGTGCGCAAGCTGCTCGAGGACCTTCACTTTGTGGGCTATTCCAACTTTGACGTGAAGTATGACGAGCGCGATGGCTCGTTTAAGTTCTTCGACTTCAATACCCGCCAGGGCCGCAGCAACTACTATGTCACCAACAGCGGCTTTAACGTTGCCAAGTACGTGGTAGACGAGTATGTGTTCAACCGCCCGTTTGAGCCGGAGTTTGTGACGGCGCAGGACGAGGCGCTGTGGATGGTCGTTCCCATGGGTGTCGTCGACAAGTATGTCAAGGATCCCGAGCTGCGCGCTAAGGTGCATCGCCTAGAAAGGGAAGGCAAGGGCGCCGACCCTTCGTTTATGAAGGGCGATTTTGTCTTTAACCGCTGGCTGCGCATGTGGCACACCAAACTGCGTCACTTTAAGCTGTTCAAGACGTATTACAAGTAGATGAGTGAGGCGCCCGTCCGGTTTACATCGGGCGGGCGCGGGTATGATACGCGCAATTGCGCAAGCGTCACCAAGGAGGCGGCGATGGAAAAGCTGGGAGTTATCGGCGGCATGGGCGCCGAGGCCACGTCGTATTACTACGACCAGGTGGTGCGCCATACGGCGGCTACGTGCGACCAGGAGCATATCGACATGGTGGTGCTTTCCAAGTCGACCATGCCCGACCGCACGCTGGCCATCAAGACCGGTGAGCATGCCGAGCTGCTGGCGACCATGAAGGAGTGCGCCCAGGCGCTCGAGTCGCTGGGCTGTGCGCACATTGCCATTCCCTGCAATACGTCACACTACTTCTACGACCAGATCCAGTCGTTTACGAAGGTGCCGATTATCCACATGCCGCGCGAGTCGGTGCGCTATGCTCTGGCCGGTGCGGTGATGGGGGAGTGCGAGTTCGATCCCAACCTGAGCATTCCGGCAGAGCCGGTGCGCAAGATCGGCATCATGGGCACCGACGGAACTGTGGGCGCGGGCGTCTATGGGCGCGAATGCGAGGCTGCGGGCGTCGAGGTCGTCTACCCCAGCGAGAAGCGTCAGGCCGACGTGATGTCGCTTATCTACGACGACGTGAAGGCCGGACGCGAGCCCGATATGGACAAGTTCGACCGCGTGATGTGGGAGTTCGCCCGTAGCGGCTGCGACCGCGTCATCCTGGCCTGCACGGAGCTCTCGGTGCTGCAGAAGTACCGCGAGATGCCCGAGATTACCCTCGACGCCATGGACGTCCTGGTGCGTGAATCCATCATTCGCAGCGGCGCCTCTTACCGCCTCTAGCCCCCTACCTACCAAAAAGGGACAGGTTTATTTTGGTAGGTTTTATCTGGGGAAACAGTAAAGGCCTCGGCTCGTTTGGTGCGAGCCGAGGCCTTTTGCGTTAGGCGGTTGGTGCTGGCGATGAGCTAGAACAGGAATCCCAGGACAATGAGGGCGGCGCTGATGGCGAGCACGGCGATATCCAGACCCTTGATGGGATAGCGCTTGTACGAGCTGGCACGCGTGCGCAGGTAGAAGCCGCGCTGCTCGGCGGCAAGCGCGGTGGCGTCGGTCTTGCCCACGCTCGAGATAAGCAGCGGCACGCACAGCGGCAGCATGAGTTTGAGCTTCTTGATGGGATTCTTGGTGTCGTACTCGACGCCGCGCGCGGTCTGCGCCTCCATGATGGCATTCATCTCTTGGCCAAACACCGGCACAAAACGCAGTGCCGTGGTAAAGGTGAAGGCGTAGCGATACGGTACGTGCAGTACCTCGACGCAGGCGTTGGCAAGGTCGTTGAGCTTGGTCACCATGAGCATGAGTATGAGTGGCAACGCTACGCCCAGCAGGCGCAGGCAGGCCTTAGATCCGGTGATGAGGCCGGTATCGGTAACGAAACCCCACACCACATTGCCATCGCGCATAAATGCCAACTGCAGCACTAGCATGATGAGCGCGAGCGGAATCAGCAGCTTGAGCAACGAGAACAGGCGGTCGACGACGCCAGCGTAGGCGCCCAGCGCAAGGGTGAGTGCCAAAAAGCCCAACAGCGCAACATAGGTGTCGGACAAAAAGATGCCGATGATGATGGCGGCGGCAAGGCCCAGTTTGACGACCGGGTTCAGGCGATGCAGCAGCGTATCGCCCGGCATATAGTCGATGACGTTAACCACGGCGGACCATCTCCTTGGTAATGCGAACGATATCGGTGACCTCGCTCACCTGCGCAAAAGCGGGGGAGACGGAGGATGCCAAGCGGCGCGAGAGTTCAATGACCTGGGGCGGCTCCACGTAGGCACGCTGCATGAGCTCAATATTCGAGAACAGCTCGTGCGTGCGTCCGCGGTCGAGGATACGGCCGTCGGCCATCACAACGATACGTTCGGCAAAGTCGGAAACGACTTCCATATCGTGGCAGACCATGATTACGGCGCAGCCGCGCTCGGCCATGGTGCGTACCGTTTCCATGACGGTCATGCACTCGCGGTAGTCAAGGCCACTCGTGGGTTCGTCGAGTACTACGATCTTGGGCTCTACGACCACGACGGAGGCGAGCGCCACCATTTGTCGCTGGCCGCGCGAAAGCGAGAAGGGCGCCTCGTCGGCGGGCAGGCCAAAGCGGCCGATGACGAGCTGAGCACGACGCAGGGCCTCGGCGCGGTCGATGCCGGCAAGCTCCAGTCCAAAAGCGACCTCGTCGAGCACGGTATCCTTGCAGATCTGGCGGTCGGGGTTTTGGAAGAGCGTTGCGACCTCGCGGGCGATGCGACTTGTGGGGACCGCGGCGGTGTCCAGGCCCGTAACGCGCACGCTGCCCGAGGCAGGCTTAAGCAGGCCCGTGAGCAGTTTGGTAAGCGTAGTCTTGCCGGCGCCGTTTTGGCCGACGATGCCCACGAGCTCGCCGGGGTAGAGGGTCAGGTTGAGGTCGTGGACGGCAGCGCCGCCGTTGGGGTAGGCAAACTCAACGTGATCGAAGGTGAGCACGGGCTCGGCGTCCTTGGCGTGCGGGCGCAGCGACGGTGCGTGCGGTGAGCCGGCGGGCGCTTGGGCGTCGCTAGCAGCGCGTGCGGGGTCGACGATGCCCGAAATCAGACGCTCTGCTTCGTCGACATCCAAGCAAGGGGTTCCGTTTGCCAGGCCATCGGCCTCGAGACTATTGAAGATGCGTGTGACGCGGGGGCAGTCGACGCCGATGGTGCGGAGCTCATCGGTATGCGCAAAGACCTCGTGCGGCTCGCCCTGCAGCGCGATTTCGCCATGGTTGAGCACGAGCACGCGGTTGCAGTACTCCGAGAGCAGGGCGACCTTTTGCTCAACGACGACGATGGTGATGCCGAGTGCGCGGTTTGCCTCACGCAGGGTCTCGAAGACCAGCGTGGAGCTGGCTGGGTCGAGTGCTGCGGTGGGCTCGTCGAGCACCAGTACGCGGGGGCGCATGGCGAGGATGGCGGCGATGGCCACCTTTTGCTTCTGTCCGCCCGAGAGGGTGGCGATCTCGCGGTCGCGCAGGTCGCTGATGCCGACCGTCTCGAGTGTCTCGCTTACGCGCTGTTCAATCTGATCATGGGGGACGCCAAAGTTTTCCAGACCAAAGAGCATCTCGTCCTCGACAACCGAGGCGACCATCTGCGTGTCGATGTCCTGCAACACGCTGCCGACGATCTGTGACACATCGGTGAGCGAGACCTCGCAGGTGTCGTGGCCGTCAACCATGACGGAGCCAAAGAACGTGCCGGTGTAGTGGTGGGGCACGGCGCCCGATAGGCAGGCGGCAAGCGTAGATTTGCCGGCGCCCGAAGGCCCGATGATGCCGATAAAGTCTCCCTTGTTCACGCCGAGCGAGATGTGCTTAAGCGCCTGCTCGGTCTGCGTACCATAGGAGAACGAGACATCGTCGACGTTGATGATCGTTTTCATGGATACCTTTCATGGTCATTGGGGACGTTCTTAAATGACGAGTCGTTTAAGAACGTCCCCAAATGCTAGCTGTTTGGGACAGTCTTTGGTGATGGGGCCGCTAACGCGCGGCCCGTCCATCATATCAGGCTAATTGTTGAGCACCTTGCGCAGGGGGAAGAAGAGAGCCTGGACCACGACGGCGTTGAAGATGGCGGTGCCGAGCACGATGGGCACCTTGGCGAGCGCGGTGGGCAGCGCGGTACCCATGATGACGGTGCCCAGGACGGCGAAGAGGGCACCCGAGACCAGGGTGGTGAGCAGGCCGGCGATGAAGGGGTTGACCTTGTTGCCGCCGATGTTGGACTTGACGAGCGCCGCCATCGTCAGCGCGCCAGCAAGCTCGGTCACAAAGTTGAGGCCGGGGATGGACGTGGTGATCTGGATGACTGCTGCCGACAGGATGCCAAAGATGGCTGCCTGGGCAAAGCTCGCCTGCGTGAGTGCGATGGCCAGGGCATAGGCGGCAATGATGAACTGCGGCTTGATGCCCGTCGCGGCAAGCGCGTTGCCCACGGTCATGTTGAGGATAAAGCCGGCGGCAAGGAGGACGGCGAGCAGGACGAGCGAGGTGATATCGAGGATGCCTTTGTCGGAAGCGGCGTTGGCAGAAATGGTACGAGCCTGAGTGTTGGTGGCCATGATGTTCTCCTTAAGGTGGGATTTGAGATAAGAGTGTCCTAGACCCCCACGAAAGGGGTTAAATCGAAAAGGGGGTTAATTTTGAATAATGGAGCACGGAGACGGCTTTACGAGGGGGCCAGGTTGGCACGAAAGAGGAGCGAAGCGTACTTGGGTACGCGAGCGACGAATGAACGCCAAGATGGGGTGGCTCGTAAAGCCGAGCGGGTTAGTTGAGCCTAAGGGCCTTCTGGATGGGCAAGTAGAGGGCACCGACCAGAATGGCGTTAAAGACGGCGGTCATGGCGACCACAGGCAGCATAGCGGCAGCGAGCTCGCCCACCACGCCGAGCATAGCCATCTTGATAACCATGAAGATGACGCCCGAGACAAAGGTGGTCACGAAGGTGGCGACAATGGCGACGACAGGTTTCACTTGACCGTTCTTGCCGGCAGCGTTGACGATGGCGGCCATGAGCATGGCGGCGATGCCCTCGGCGGCAAAATCGATGAACGGCGAGGTGGTGGTGATCTGGATCACGGCGGCCGAGATAAGGCCGATGACGAGCGCCTGACCGATGTTGGGGCGTACGACCAAGATGGTGAGGCAGAAGGCCGAGATGATGAACTCGGGGCTGATCATGCCGCCCGAGATGCCCGAGATGGCCTTGCCGACGGTGAAGTTGAGGATAAAGCCGGCGGCAAGCAGGATGGCGAGCAGGACGAGGGCACGGACGTCAAGTTTGCCGCGGTCGGCGGCCTGGACGGTGCGGGGCTGGGTGGCGGTGGTGTTCTGAGACATGGTGAAAATCCTTTCGGAAGGGGAATGCAAGAGAAAAGCGGAGGCGCGTGATGCGAATGCGATCGGGCTCGAGATAGAAAAAGGCCCCCGGTCGAAACCGGAGGCCTTCCAATCACCTAGAGCGCAAGTGCAGGCGTGAGGGACTCACTGTCGACCGATCGTATTCGCATCACGCCACCACCAGTTGTTGAGAGACTTCATCGTGTTCTTCATGTTGGTGGCTCCTTTCGTGATGCCGTGGCGCGGTCGCACCTAGTTGCTGTTGCGCTGCACTATAGCACAGCGAAGTGTGTACTGGGAAATCTTTTTTGAAAAGATTTCAGCGGTGTTTCCCACCGGTCAAAAAGGCGGGCTGAGCGGGTGGGGCAACCCGTGTCGTCCCACCCGCACCAGCGAGGGATTACTCCTTGTTGCGGCGATAGAGGATATAACCGCCTGCGGAGATGACGGCAACGCCAGCGATGGCGAATACGGCCACCATGCGGCCATCAAAACGATCGCCAGTGGTGGGCAGGCCGCCCTTGGTGTTCGTCTTGTTGGTGGTTACCGTGGTCGTGGTGTTGTCCGACTTGCCGGGCTTCTCAGGCTTGGTGGTGGGCTGCTCAGGCTTCTCGGGGGTACCAGGCTGCTCGGGCTTGCCGGGCTGCTCGGGCTTGCCGGGCTGCTCGGGCTTGCCGGGCTGCTCGGGGGTGCCGGGCTGATCCGGGGTGACCGGGTCGGTGACAAGAGCGTCCTGGGCGTAGGTAATGGACACCTTGAGGCCCTTGGTCTCGGTGTTCAGATCGCTTGGGGTGAAGGGCTGTTCGAAGTTTCCGGCCTTCTGATAGGCGCGCATCTCCTGGAGCAGGGCCTTGCACTTCTTGTAGGTGTTCTCGGTGGCAGCCTTGCCGGCCTTGTTGGCTAGGGCAGTGCGGCCCTCGGTGGTCGTTTCGGCCAGCATGGCGGCGTCAACTTCCTTGTTCTGCTCGATGAGCTCATTCTGGAGGGCGTCAAGATAGGCATGGACGCCAGCACCGAGGGTGGCACGATTCTCGAAGGCAAGCGAGCTGATGTCCATAAAGACGTAGTTAATGGAGTTCTCAGGCTCTTCGTTGTTTACGACGTCTGTTTCGTCGCAGTGGTCGAAAGATACGGTCTGGTCGCTGAAGTAGGGGCTGACCTCGGTCATCAGGGCGGAGTACAGCGGGATGGCGATGGAGAATTCAGCTCGAGAGAGCATCTCCCATTGGATGGTCGCAATTTCAGGGTTGAGGCCGTTGCGAATCTGGAAGAGATGGGCCTCACCGTTGCGCTCGGTGCCGATGCAATAGGTACCATCGGTGTTGGCGCTGAGGCCGGGAACGTTTTCGCCACGATTGCCAAAGGCGCGAATAAGTTCAAAAGTATTCCAACCGGACTTTTCGGGTTGGAAGAACAGCGGCTGCATTTCATTTACCATGGCGCCAACCTTAGCGCGCGGTTTTTCGCTAGTGTCCTGGACGATTTCATAGTCGGTGCCCTCAGTAAGCGGAGCCCCAAGGTAATCGCGGCCCTGGACGTAGCGCGACCAAGCGTGAACGGAAGTTTTGTCGATGGGCGAACCGTAGGTCTGGGCAACATCGAACTGTCCGTCGTCGAAATACTTGGCGAAACCCTTTTCTTCAGGTAGGGACTTAATGCCTTCGGAGTGAATGCAGTTTACGGTGTCATCGAGGTTAACCTTGAAGTTGAGATTGCTGATATTGGGATTGAGCGACGCGATATCATCGGTCAACTTCATGGCAATCCACTGATGGCCGGAAAGCGCGGCGAACAGCCAGGTCTCATTGTTGTCGGCAATGATGAGCTGGTCGTTGGCGTTGGCGCCCTGTTCGTTAATGAGCCTGCCGATGAGCTCGACTCCCTCGCGGGCCGTGCCGCTCTCGCCAAGGATGACGCCGGCGTAGACGTATTCGCTGATGCCTGTTTTGGTCAGGGGATCTGCGGCCTTTGCTTCGTCATTCATGCTCGTGCTCAGCGTGGCAGAGCAAGAAACGCCCTTCTCGTTAATTCCCGCTTCGGAGTAGGCGTCCCAGCGTCCGTGCCACTGCGAAGGGTGGTCGCGCACGTAGCTATAACGATATGTGGTCTTGGTCGAGGTGTATGCGAAGTCGGACTCGTCTGAGCCGTAGATATGGCCGGGACCATGCGAGGGTTCAATGCCATAGTGCTTGAGGTAACGTGTGCCAACGTCCTCGGTGCGGCCGTAGTACGTGTTGCCATCGGCCGTTAGGTTTTTGCCCATGTAGATCTGCGTGCAGGCGAGCGCAGAGGTCGGCATGGACATGATGGCTGCGACTCCAAAAGCAAGGCCAATGCCAAGCTTTTTGAGCGCGTTGACGGGGTGAGTTTTCCTCATAATCCCTCCCAGCGTGCGAAAGCCCTCTGTCACCAGAGGGCTTCAGCCAATAAAGACACTCCATTAGCGTAACGAACTGGAAACAATATTCATCTATGAAAATAACTTACTCGATAAGCGTGATGAAATATGCGATGAGCGGCTAAATATACTCAGTTTGTAGCTTTACTTTAATAAAGACTCCCTGCAATTACTGCATCTGAATAAAGCGTCTGAAAATACCGAAATGAAAAATCCCCCGCTGTTTGGCAAATGCATAAACAGCAGGGGAGACGATAATTGGATGAATATCATACCAATGTGGAATTACTTCTTCCGACGGTGGATCACGTTGATCGCATAGCCTACGAGCATGGCCAGAACAATGACGATAAAGCCGAGCAGGGGATTGTCGTTCATGGGGTCCTCCTATTTACCAAGCGGTGAGAATTCGTCGACGATGAGGTCGAGACATTGCGGAAGCGCGCGGGCGCCAAAGACGCCGGAGTTGCTGGAGATAATCTCGCCATCGAACTGCATGCCCAGCGACGGCGTGCAGGTGATCTTGGCTTCCTTGGTCTGGATGATCTTGAACTGCGGGCGCCCGAGTACCTTGCCGGCGGGGTCGAGTGCGGCGGTGATCACAGTAGGCAACAGCTGCACGGTGCGCACGGGTTCGATGACCGCAATGTCGACCATGCCATCGTTCATGCGGCAGTCGGGGAACAGGTTGATGTCGTTTTGGATGACCGAGGTGTTGCCGGCCATGCAGCAGATGCCGTCGAGCTCCTCGACAATGCCGTCGTGCTCAATAGTAAAGTGCGCCACCGTGGGGTTGGGCGTGGCGAGCGCGGAGAGGAAGTAGGCGATCTCGCCGATGTCGTTTTTGGTGGGGGCGGCCTTCATCATGATCTCGGCGTCGAAGCCCGAGCCGGCGATGATGATAAAGCCGTGGCGCTTCTCGTTGCCGTTCTCGTCGAGCCAAAAGAGCTCGCCCATGTCCACTTTGACCGTGCGACCGGCGCGGCAAGCCTTGGCAAGAGCCGCTGCCTCGGGGGCATTGCCGATGTTGTTGAAGAACAGGCAGGCCGTACCGGAGGGGAAGACGAGCGTGGGGACACCGCACCCGCGCATCTGGTCGAGCACGTTGGAGACGGTGCCGTCGCCGCCCGAAACGACCACGCGATCGAATTCGCGCACGTCCGCCACGGCGTCCTCGGGTTCCATACCATCGCCGATAAAACGCATCACGACCTCGTCGCCGCCCTGCGCGAGGGCGTGCGTGAATGCGTAGATTTCATCTGAGCTGGGGCCCGATGCCGGGTTGTGGATGATAAGGCAGCGCATACTTACGTTCCCGTTCTGTGACTAACCGAGTATAGTTGTAAGGCAATGCCGATATCCTACCCGTGTTTTTCGGGCCTAACCTTATTCGATGGGTTGATATGTACATTTCCACACATCAGGCTCTACTCGACTTTTGCCAGCGCGCCCGTGAGTTCGACGCGATTGCCGTCGATACCGAGTTTTTGCGCGAGCGCACGTTCCATCCGCGTCTGTGCCTGGTCCAGATTGCCACCCCTGCCGAGAGCGTCGCGGTCGACCCCCTGGTGATTGGCGACCTGTCACCGCTCGCCGAGCTTATGGCCGACGAGAGCGTGACCAAGGTGTTCCACGCTTGCTCGCAGGATATGGAGGTCATGCTCCATACCGTGGGCGTGCTGCCGCGTCCTATTTTTGACACGCAGGTGGCTGCCGCCTTTTTGGGCGAACGCCAGCAGATTTCGTACGGCGCGCTCGTGCAGACGTTTTGTGGCGTCTCTCTGCCCAAGACCGAGTCACTGACCGACTGGTCGCGCCGTCCGCTGACCGACAAGCAAATCGAGTACGCGATCGATGACGTCAAGTACCTGATCGTCGCCTATACCGAGATGATGAGCCGCCTGCGCGAGCTGGGCCGCGTGGACTGGGTGCTCGACGAGCTACGCCCACTGGCCGACGAGTCGCACTATCGCGCTGATCGTCACGAGGCGTTCCGCAAGGTCAAGCGCATCAACTCCTGCAGCCGCCATCAGCTGGGCATCGCGCGCGAGCTTGCCGCTTGGCGCGAGGACCGTGCCGAGCGCCGCAACATCCCGCGCAAGTGGGTCATGTCCGACGATACGCTGCTGGCGCTCGTCAAGCGCAATCCCGTGCGCGTCGAGGAGTTCCGCAGTATCCGCGGTACCGACCAGCTGGGGGAGCGCGATGTGGACGGCGCACTCATGGCCATCAAGCGCGGCGCGAGTTGCCCGCACGATCGCCTGCCGCTCATGGTGCGCGGACACCGCCAGATCTCGCCGGAGCTGGAGAGCGTGACGGATCTGATGTATGCGCTTATTCGACTGGTTGCCGAGCGCTCGGGCGTGGCGACCTCGGTCATTGCCTCGCGCGACGACCTGGCCGACTACATTGAGCATCCCGAGCAGAGCCCCCTGCGCGAAGGCTGGCGCTTTGAGCTTGTGGGCTCACGCCTGGACGATCTGCTTTCGGGCAACATGGGGCTCACCGTGAAAGATGGAAAGATTGAGCTGCTGTAGGTATATAGTTACGCGGTTTTACCAAACCGCGTAACAGCCCGACGCTGCAAACGGCCGAGAGCGGCAATCTGACGTTCAATCGTCGCTCGCGTACCGAAGTACGCGTCGCTTCTCTTTCACGTCACCTTGCTCGCTCTCAGCCGTTTTCGCTGACAATGCCAACACATCGATGTTGTCTCGTTAGTTGAGCGAGTGGGTAGAATGCCTCCAACGTGTAACTCGATTCGGAGGAATTCGTATGCCTTATTACTATGGATACGGCTTTGGTATCGACCCGCTGTACCTACTGGTTGTTCTTGTCTGCACGGTGCTCGGTCTTGCTGCACAGAGCTATATCAACTCGACGTACAAGACGTGGTCCAAGGTTCGCTCGGACGGCGACACGGGTGCTGCGGTTGCTCGCCGTATGCTCGATGCCAACGGTTGCAACGCCGTGGGCATTAAGGGCGTCGCCGGCGAGCTCACCGACCATTACAACCCGCAGGACAACAACCTGTATCTCTCGGACGCCAATCGCTCGGGCGGGTCGGTCGCAAGCGTTGCCGTCGCCTGCCACGAGGCGGGTCATGCCGCCCAGCGTCAAAGCGGCTACGCCATGATGAAGGTGCGCAGCGCCCTCGTGCCGGTCGTCAACTTTACCCAGAACACCTGGACGATCGTGCTACTCATGGGCCTGTTCATGAACATCGCGGGGCTCACGACTCTCGCGTTGGTCTTCTTCTCGTTTAGCGTGCTGTTCCAGCTGGTTACGCTGCCGGTCGAGATCGATGCCAGCCGCCGCGCCGTGGCGTACATCGAGCAGTCGGGCATGAGCTCCAAGCAGGTCAATGGTGCCAAGAAGGTCCTGACGGCAGCCGCGCTTACTTACGTGGCAGCGGCACTCACCTCGATTATCCAGCTGCTCTACCTTATGGCTCGCTACAACAGAAACTCCAACCGATAACAAATTGGACTGGCAGGCGCCGCGGGGATTTGTGTCCCCGCGGCGCTGTACTATGTGTGGGACTTGAATTTGCACAGGGCTGGAGCCCGTGTGCACAATGACGAAAGGAGGCTGCGTGGCAGGCTGGAATCTAACCGGCAATAGTGTTTCTGCCGAGTTCGACGGCTCGGACGAGCAGGAGCGCAAGGAGCTCAGCGTGAGCCAGGCGGTGGAGATCGCCGCCGGCGCGCTCGATGCGATTCCGCAGCTGAACGTCCTGGGCGAGGTCACCGGCTTTCGTGGCCCCAATGCCCGAAGCGGCCACTGTTACTTCCAGATTAAAGACGACTCGGCCGCCGTCGACTGCATCATCTGGAAGGGTGCCTATCTTAAGCGCACCTTCGATTTGCGCGATGGTATGCAGGTGAGCTTTAAGGGCAGCTTCAATCTCTATAAGCCCACGGGCCGTATGAGCTTTGTCGCCCGTTCGTTCTCGCTGGCGGGGGAGGGCCTGCTGCGTCAACAGGTGGCACAGTTAGCCGAAAAGCTGCGCCGCGAGGGGCTGATGGACGAGTCCCGCAAACGTCGCATTCCGGTGTTTTGCTCGCGCGTGGCGGTCGTCACCTCGCTTTCGGGTGCCGTGATCGACGACGTCAAGCGTACGCTGCGCCGTCGAAACCCACTTGTCGAGCTCGTTTGCGTGGGTGCCAAGGTCCAGGGCGAGGGTGCGCCAGCAGAGCTTATTGAAGGCTTGCGCCGCGCCGCCACCATTACGCCGGCGCCCGATTGCATTTTGCTCGTGCGTGGCGGCGGTTCCTTCGAGGATCTTATGACCTTTAACGACGAAGAGCTTGCTCGCGCGGTGGCGGCCTGTCCCGTGCCTGTGGTGACCGGTATCGGCCACGAGCCCGATACCTCGATCTGCGATATGGTGAGCGACCGTCGCGCCTCAACGCCAACGGCGGCGGCAGAATCCGTGGCACCGGCTATGACAGAGCTGGAGGATGTGCTCGAGACGCGCCATCAGCGCCTAGGTGCTGCGATGGCTTCGATGATCGGGTCGGATCAGGTCGATCTGGAGATGCTCGATCAGCGTGGTCGACGTGCCTGGGATACCTATACGGCGCGCTTGGGCGATGCGCTCGATGCGGCCGCGTGCCGCCCGTGCCTGATCGATCCAACGTTTATGGTTGAGCGTCGCGAGTCGGAGCTTGCCCTGACCGCTGACCGCCTGTCGGGCGCCATTGCGCGCTCGGTCGGGGTGTTCCGTTCGAACTATGAGCGCCTGCCCGAGCACTTGGTCGCAAGCACCTCGGGGCTCGATGGCAAGCACCATGCGCTCACGCTCGCGAGCTCCCGTCTGGAGCATCAAGGGCGCACGATGTTGAGCAAGCCTGCGTCTGACTTAGGCCGTGCAGCGGCCTCGCTCGACGCCCTGTCGCCGCTCAAGGTGCTCGCCCGTGGTTACTCCATCGCGTACAGCGATGACGGCGTGGCTACGAGTGCTAAGACGTTTAAGCCTGGTGACGCTATCCGCGTGCGCATGGCGGACGGCAACGTGGCGGCAACCGTCGATGCGGTTGAGTAGGCCGCGTTTCACAGTGACAGACCTTTAGGAAAGGAAACAGATATGGCAGAGAAGACCCCGGTCGAGCAGCTTACGTACAAGCAGGCCTCGCAGGAGCTGGAGCTCATCATCCGCAGCTTGGAGTCGGGCGACATGGAGCTCGAGGAGTCGCTCGAGAGCTACACCCGCGGCGTCGAGCTTCTTAAGAGCCTGCGTACCCGCCTGACTGATGCCGAGCAGAAGGTCTCGGTGCTCCTTAAGGACGTCGACGGCAACGACGTGCTCGCCGACGGCGAAGCCGCCAACACCGACGACAACCTCTCGTTCTAACCATCTCGCAGTCCACTTTGGGGTAGTCTTTTTGGGACGGGGCTTTTTTGACTACCTCTTGTCGGCTGCCTCGCCGAGCACTTGCGTTTGCGAAAAAGTAGTCAAAAAAGCCCCGTCGCAAAAAGACTACCCTGGTGGCTTGGCCATTGGAGGTGAATGTTGCTTGCCTTTTGGCGTGTTAGGTGAGTTGAGGCGCTATCGCTGGTCGATTTCACCGGGTTCAACCATTATTTCTAGCGTGTGTAAATATTCATCTTGATTGTCAGATATGTATTCGCTTACATACCAGAATTCTAGAAGAGGCCCTGCGGCAATGAGATGATTCTGGTCCATGAATTCATTCATTTCCCTCCATATTGTCGGCGTTATTTCTGCAGGTCCGGTGGTTGTCCTGCAAAGATAGTCGCCTTCTGGGAAAATCTCGCACCCTTTATCGTCGATTGATTCGAGTGAAAGCAGCGTCTTCTCTGCTACCAGGCAACCGTCGGCGCTTCTGCGCGATGGGTCAAGGATGAAGCATGGAACCGTGTGTATCGAATCGATTTCCATCCCGAGTTCTTTCATGCGCTTAATGGTGGCGTAGGGAATTATGTCGCCGCTTAGCTCATCCTCGCTTACGATGACATATCCTCGGGGTCCCTTATGAACCACCCTCGACTGTTTTTCCTCGCGTGCTCTTAACGACATGGATATGTTCTGCATGCAATGCTCGATCTTTCGGCGCCGTTGCGATAGTTTTGCTATGGCTGCGTCGATGCTATCAAGTTCGTTGCTGAACAGTTCAAAGCTCGTTTCGAGTGAATGGTTATCTAGGAAAGAACTGATTTCGCTAAGCGTGTAGTTCATATTGAGCATTGACATGATGATGTTGAGTCTGCCGAAATCGTCCTTCCTGTATTCACGGTAGGCATTCGCCCCGTGCTTTGGGGCAACTAAACCAATTGCCTCGTAATAGCGAAGAGTGTCTGCGCTTACGCCGTAGAGGCCGGCCGTCTGCTTGATATTAAGGGAAAACTCGCGTTCCATGTCACACCTTCCGACTGCCCTAGGGCCACTCAAAACCTTGGAGCTATTCTAATGTTTGTTACTCCGTCATTGTCGGGCAAGCGGTCGTTTTGACGAGGTGAACGGTCTTAAGCGCTTGGTATCCAGCTGGTATTCCATCGAAACACGTCGTTGACCTTTGACTTTCTCCAAATTCTAAGATGGTTTCAAGCCAGCTAGCTTAAATCATATCGATCTAGCATCTTAATTGTGAGGAAGGACAAGCAATGAAGGTCAAGACTAGGACGGGTATAGTTTCGGGCAAGACGCTCGAAAACGGGGTTGAAGCTTTTTTGGGCATTCCCTATGCAAAGCAGCCGGTAGGTGATCTTCGTTGGCGTGCCCCTGAGCGCCTTGATGATTCCGATGAGGAAATTGAATGCGTGGAATTCGGGCATTCTGCCAGGCAATTTATCGATGAAGTTGAACTCGCTTCGCTTCATGAGCAAGGGGAGGATTGCCTGAGCCTTAACGTGTGGGTCAGGGGACACGCACGCAAGAACCTTCCTGTCATGGTATATATCCATGGTGGTGCCTACTTCTCAGGTGGATCTGCCGACCCGCTATATAACGGCTCCAATTTTGCGGCAGCGAAGGATGTCGTTATTGTTTCGATTAACTACCGTCTGAACTTGTTTGGGTCGCTGCTGCTCGATTGTCTGCCGGGCGGAGAGGACTACAAAGACGCCGGCTATCTTGCCATTCTTGATCAAATCCGTGCGCTCGAGTGGGTGCATGAGAATATTTCGGCCTTCGGCGGTGACCCCAATTGTGTCACGCTTTTCGGTGAGTCGGCAGGCTCTTCCAGCCAGGCTCTTCTTTCCATATTGCCAGAGGCAAATAAGTATTTCCAACGTGCGATTTTGGAGTCCGGCCCTATCCAGCTTTATAAGACCCGCGAGCGCGGCGAGTACTTTGCTCGGGAGTTCGCCGAAATCATGGGATGCAAAACCGCCCAAGAGCTCTTAGCGAAGTCGGCAGACGAGCTCATTGAGGGCATGCAGGTGTGGTGCGATCGTCATACCTACGAAGTGTCGCTAATTTTCTCGCCGGTTTGCGACGGGTCTTTTCTTCCCAAGAAGCCGATGAAGGCCTGGGCGGAGGGCGCAGCCAAGGATATCGATATCATGATTGGATGTACCGAGGACGAGTTTACTTATTTCCATTTCTATTTCGATGACCTTCCCGGATTCTGGCACGGCCAATTCCCGATTCATTTTGATGATCAGATTGATATCGATTACTGGGAGCAAGCATATCGAAAGGCATGGCCTGAGCGCGATTTTGCCGAGAATTACACCAATTTTATGAACACAACCGGTTTCTTTGTCGGCACCGACCTTATGGCTGAAGAGCAGTCGGCGTTTAAGCCCGTGTACAACTATTTGTTCCGTTATAAATCTCGTGTCGAGGGAATGGGTTCTTGCCACGCAATCGAGGTGCCGTTCGTTTTCAAGAATCTTGATACCGCGAGTGGTCTGATGTTTACGGGTGACAATCCTCCAGTGCATCTCGCGGATGAAATGAACGATGCGTGGTTCAGCTTTGCGAAGACGGGCAAACCGTTTGTTGAGGGCAAGGCACCATGGGACCCCTATACCGCTGAGAACCACATTCATATGGTAATTGACGAAAACGAGTGGAAGCCGGTGCATTCGCTGCATGCCAAAGAAGATTCGGTGTTCCGTCCTATGTACGAGGTGCTACTCAACGATTAGTGAAAGAAGCCGCAATGGAGTGGGCTAATTAGCCCCATTGAATTCAGCTTGAACTATCCCTGCGTAAGGAGAAAGAAATGGCTCAAGAAGAAAAGCTATCGGGTTATCGGTGGATGATCTTATTCGTAGTTTGCCTCATTTGCTTCATGGCAAACTTCATGCAATATCAGGTTTCAGCATGGGGTGTCGTCGTGATGACGACTCTCGGCATCGATGCCGGTGGGCTTACCAATCTCATGTTGATGCCGATGCTCACCGCTGTGTTTTTGTCGATTCCTGCAGGATCTCTTGCTGATCGCTACGGCGTTAAGCTTGTCGTGTCAATTGGCATGGTGCTTTCTGCTGTAGGCGGCTTTCTGCGTTATTTCATGATTAATGACTTTACCGTGCAGATCGTTTCGATGTTTATGATCGGCTTTGGCATTGCGGCGCTCAATGCCAATCTGGCAAAGGTGCTGGGTTCCTGGTTTAAACAGCAGACCTCCCTTGCCGTGGGAGTTTTCTATGCTGCTTCATGTGTGTCCATCGTGATAGCCCAGGCATTCAGCACTTATTTTCCTACGCTTGACGTGTCTTATCTGGTCGCTGCTATTGCCGAAGCTGTAACTGCTGCGCTGTGGATCTTCTTTATGAGGAACGTCCCGGAGGGCGAGCCCATGCCCGAGCCCGAGCCGGTTATGAAGTACATTAAGATTGCCGCTAAGTCGCGCGGCGTTTGGTGCATTGCCTTGGCTTATGGTCTTACCCTCGCTTCAACCACGGCATATTGCGCAATTCTGCCGTCTGCGCTTGAGCTCGTTCGCGGCGTTGATACTGCCACCGCTGGATCTATGGCAGCAATTATTACAGTTGGTAGCTTCTTTGCTTGTTTTGCGGGACCGGCTGCCGTCCTCAAGCTCGGTAAGAATAAACCGTTTCTCATTGTAACCACGGTGATTGCCGCCGTTGTAATGGTTGCAAACTGGTTTTTGCCGCTTGGCACTGTCATGTGGGTTGCTCTCGTCCTCAATGGTTTTATGACCGCTCTTTCTGGCCCCATTATTCAGGCAATGACTCCTGATCTTCCTGAGATTGGCGCGAAATATGCCGGTAGCGCTGGTGGAATAATCGGTACTGCCGGCCTTCTCTGCTCCTATTTTGTTCCCGTTATTGTTTCGTCTATTTCTGGTGACAATTGGACGTTGAACTTTACGATCGAATCGATTCTTTTCCTTGCGAGCGTTTTGCCTATTGCGATGTTGCCCGAGACTGGTGCGGCGGCAAAAGCCGAGATGCCTGAGACTTCTGAATTATAATTAATCGGTGTTTTGCCTGGTCGCGACCTCCAGTTGATATGGGGGTCGCGACCATTTTTAATGTGAGGTTGGTGCAATGGATGGTGAAGCGTGCGAAGTTGCGCACAAAGTTGAGCAAAAGCGGGCTTCGAGTGGTTACCGCTGGTTAATATTGCTGTTGACGTGTGGTCTCTGTTTTTTGGGCAACTTCATGCAGTATCAGGTCGCTGCCTATGCTACGGTCATCATGCCTCAGATGAATATCGACCCTGTCGGATTCTCATCTCTCTTTCTGGCGCCAATGCTTGCGGCGGTTTTCTTTAGTCTCCCGTTCGGATTACTTGGAGATAGGCTTGGGCCCAAAGTAGTGATACTTGGCGGGTTCTGTGTTTCTTTAGTCGGCGGCGCTATCAGAATTTTCACCCTATCGAACTATCCTGCTCAACTTGTCTCGATGTTTTGCATCGGCGTGGGGATGGCGGCATTGACTGCCAATAATGCAAAGACGCTTGGACTTTGGTTTGCAGATAAGACGGATGTTGCGATGGGCATTTACTATGCGGCGACTTGCTTTGGCATTGCGGCGGCGCAAGCGTCATCGGCGTTTATGTCTTCCGTGCTAATGGGCTATACAGTTGCAGAAGCGTTGTTGGTCGTTCTGACTATCTTCTGGGGTTTATTTGGTAAGAACGTACAGCATGACTCACTTATTCCTGATGGCGTTGAGCACGACCAAGCCCTTCTGACTGCTTTTCGTTCGCGTAACGTTTGGCTTTGCGCGATTTGCGCCGCTTTCTCACTTGCCGCCACGACCGCCTTTTCCGGTGTGCTACCTCAGGCTCTTGAGCTTGTGCGAGGCACCGATGCTTCGACGGCCGGCGAAATGGCGGCGCTGACAACCGCTGCTGGGATTATCGGCTGCTTGATTGCTCCGATGCTTTACGGTAAATGCCGCCTTGCGCGACCGTATCTTGTGATTGTCGGGCTTCTTGGCTCTATTTCATTTGCAGTTGCGTGGTTTGCCTCGGGCTTGAAGTCCATGGGGGTATTGCTTGCAGTGTGCGGCATCGTTACGAGCATGATGGGTCCAGTTGTTCAAGCTCTGCCAGTTTCATTTGTTGAAATCGGCACTCGTTATGCTGGCAGCGCTGGCGGCATTATGGCCGAAGTTAGCCTTTTGGGCTCTTATATGCTTCCTATTGGGATTGCGGCTATTTCCGGTTCAGATTACGACAAACAAATGATGCTTATTTCTCTGCTTTACGGTCTATCCGTCCTTCCGGTGTTGATCGTTCCCGAGGTCAAACACTTTAAATAGGCGCGAGCATATGGATGGATAAAGCCCTCTGGCCATTGCGATTGCCGAGGAATGGATTTCGCTCAATTCGGATCTTTGAAGTGGGCTAAACTGTCTTGGTGTTTCACTGAACAACGCCACCTTCTGTTGCGTTGTCGTTAGAAAGGAACCAGCCATGTGTGATTGCATCTTCTGTAAAATCGCCAACCACGAGATCCCCTCGACTGTTGTCTACGAGGACGACCAGGTCATCGCGTTCGATGACCTCAATCCCCAGGCACCGGTTCATACGCTCGTGATCCCCAAGAAGCACTACAGCGACATCGCTGATAACGTGCCTGCCGAGACCATGGGCGCCATGGCCCATGCCATCCAGGAGGTTGCTAAGGCCAAGGGCCTGGAGGACGGTTTCCGCGTCATCTCCAACAAGGGCGTTAACGCCGGCCAGACCGTCATGCACTTCCACATGCACGTCCTCGGCGGCAAGAACTTGGGCGAGAACCTTATCTGAGATCGTATGGCCCGTCGTCTTGATTGCCTTTGGAGAAACCTGTGCAGTTGTCTCAACTCGAATATCTTCAAGCGGTAGCGAATTATGGCGGCGTGCGCAAGGCGGCTCGCGCCGTTCATGTGAGTCCGCAGGCTGTTTCGTCGGCAATAAAAAAGTTGGAATCTGAGTATCAGATTGTTTTGCTCGACCGATCGGCGGGGGAGGCTGTTTTGTCTCCGGCGGGCAGAGAATTTGCGCGTCGTGTACGCGTGATCCTGGCACAAGTCGACGATCTCAAAAAGTACGCTCAATCGAGGGACGACGGCGTCTCGCCTGACGGCCACTTTCGTCTTTACGCCCCCTGCCTTCACGGGCGGGGGCGCCTTTTTGCCGAAAACTGGTATGACTCGTTTGAAAGCTCGCACCCTCAGATTCACCTTGATGTGTGGCATCAGCCAACGGCTACATGCTTTGAATCACTTGTGCTTGGCATTTCGGATGCGGCCATCTCGTTTGAGGAACCACGGGACAGCGTCCTTTCTTCAAAATATATGGGTGAAAAGGAGCTCAGGGTTCTTTCATGTCCAGCTGGTCATCAATCTGTTGACGCTATGACCATTCGTGAGTTACTGGGCGGCAGGCTCGCTGTTCCCATTAATTTGTCACCCTGTCTCAATGCAATCAATCAATGTCCCGAAGCTCAGCTGGTTAATTTCCGCTTTCGCGATGTCGAATACGGAAACAGGGCGCAGGCTGAGTTTCTTCAAGCCGGGGGATTGATATTGAGTTTTTCTGGCTCTTCTCTCACATCGGATGGATCGGAAGTGAGCGAGTGCTCCATTGAAGCCTCACATGACGTAGCCTTGCCCATCTACTTTTGCTATCGACAAAATGCCTGGACCGATCGACACCAGACGGTATTTCTTCACCTATTGCGTCATCTCGCTTCGTGAGGCCATTTGGCCTCGTGTCGTCAAGTGAATGTTGACGCCCTGCAACACATAGCTGACAGCTTTGCCCTCATGCTTTTCCAAGATTTCGATTTAGATTGCTGACTCTTGGAGGGCGGAGCATGAAAAACCGTACGGTTTTGCTTTATATGACGTTCGTTTTTCTGTCGAACTTCAGCACTATTTTGTATTTTCTGACGGTTTACCTTGAATTCGTCGGATTCTCGATAGTGGCGATTTCTAGCATGATGATTGCATATCAAGTGAGCAAGTTCATCCTCGAAGTTCCCACTGGCTATATTGCTGATAGGTTTGGACGAAAGGCAAGCGGTCTCGTTGGCGTCGTGGGGATGCTTGGATACTACGCCGCCCTGCTTCTCGTCCGTTCCCCTCTGCTTTTAATCGGTGCGTTCGCTCTCAAAGGTTTTGCCGTTGCATGTCTGAGCGGATCCATAGAAGCGATTTACATTGACAGCGTCTCTCAGGACCAGCTCGTAAGACTTAATGTCGTTGAGCGATTTGTTTTCTATGCCTCTTATGCCATCTCCGCTTGCGTGGGCGGTTTCATTTCGTCTGTCGGTGCATATCTCATTGGTCTCTCGGCAGATATCATCGCAATGGTGTTGACGTTGGTTGTCGCTGTCTGCATTCCTGAGATGCGAAGAGGGGGCACTGCGGGGGCACTTGAGCGTGGAATTAGCCCGAAGATGATCGGTGCCGCTATTGCTCGTAATGGCATTCTTCGTTCAGCGTTCATCATGGACTGTTCTCAGGCATTTGCTTTTGTCGCCCTGGAAGACTTTTTCTCATTGCTGCTTGCTGGTCGCGGAATGAATGCCGTCGCTTCGGGTGTGACCATTGCGGTCCAGCTCCTTGCCTCGGCCTCCATGGGGCTTATTGTGCCCAGTGTGATTGCTCATGTCGACAAGGGCCGTTTTGCGCGTATTTGCGGCATCGTGCGCCTTTCCCTGACTGCTCTATTTTTGATTCCCTTTACTCCGGTCTATTTGCTGCCCGTGTTCTATGTGTTGCAGACGGTTGCCTACTCGTTATTTGCTCCAATTAAATACTCAATTTTTCAAAATGCCGCCGATTCTTCGATGCGCTGTTCGCTGATTTCGGTTCAAAGCCAGATGGTGGCGGTGGGTGCCATCCTTTTCTATCTGTTCAATGCTGCGTTGAGCAGCATCGCGGACATTCGAGTCATATTGCTTGTTGCGCTCGGGATTTCTTCTCTGGTGTATATCCCCGCGCTCTTTCGTCTTACAAGCCAAAGGCCATGAGTATTTAGGCACCGATAACTTATATATCAACGCAATAAACCCGAGCGCGAGGGCGTTTGGGTTTATTATTGAAGCGTATGTAACCTGGCGGCGCCACACCGCCTGTTAGTAGGGAGACACATGAACGTTCTGGTCGTCAACGCAGGATCTTCGACCCTTAAGTATCAGGTCATCGATACCAAGTCCCACAAGGTGTCCGCAAAGGGCTCCTGCGAGCGCGTCTGCTTTACCGGCGGTACCTTCACCCATGCTGCCAACGGCTCCAAGAAGGTGACCGAGAACATCGAGTTCCCCGACCACAAGGTCGCCATCGAGGTCGTTCTGAAGGACCTCGAGGCCAACGGCGTCAAGATCGAGGGCATCGGCCATCGCATCGTTCAGGGCGGTTGGTACTTTGGCGACTCCTCCCTCGTCGACGAGGACGTTCTCGCCAAGATCCGCGAGGTCGCCCCGCTGGCGCCGCTGCACAACAACCCCGAGGCCAACGTTATCGAGTACTGCCTCGAGCAGTATCCCGACCTGCCCAACGTCACGGTCTACGACACCGCTTTCCACTTCAACATGCCCGAGGTCGCCAAGACTTACGCCCTGCCCAAGGACGTCTGCGACAAGCTGCACATCCGTAAGTACGGCGCCCACGGCACCAGCTACCGTTACATCTCCAAGAAGGTCGCCGAGATGACCAACGGCGAGGCCCGCAAGGTCGTCGTGTGCCACATCGGTTCCGGCGCTTCCCTGTGCGCTATCGAGGACGGCAAGTGCATGGACACCACCATGGGCCTCACCCCGCTCGACGGCGTCATGATGGGCACCCGCTGCGGCTCCATCGACCCGGCTACCGTGTGTTACCTGCAGCGCGAGGGCGGCTACACCTTCGACGAGGTCGATGAGATGATGAACAAGAAGTCCGGCCTTTTGGCTGTGACCGGTGGCAAGACCAATGACTGCCGCAACGTCGAGGAGCTCGCCGCCGCTGGTGACCCCGAGGCTCAGCTCGCTTTCGACATGTTTGCCTACAAGATTGCCGCCAAGGCTGCCGAGATGGCTACTTCCATGTGCGGCATGGACACCCTGGTCTTTACCGCCGGCATCGGCGAGCACGCTCCGGCTGTCCGCGCTGGCGTGGCCGACCGTCTGGCCTTTATGGGCGTCAAGATGGACCATGCCCGCAACGCCCTGCGCGGCGACGGCGCTTGGTGCCTGTCCGCCAAGGATTCCAAGGTCAAGATCTTCGTCATCCCCACGGACGAGGAGTTCATGATCGCTTCCGACGTCGAGCGCATCGTCAACGGCAAGTAATTGCAAGAGGGGAGGGGCTGGACGACCGAGCGCCGTTCGGCCCCTCTTTTGCGCTCGTTGGGCGATATGCTGATAGCTATTTATCAAGATATGATAACTTCTTATTAAAATGCGGCCGCCTTAAGGGGTCTGCGTCGACCGTATTGCACTGCAAAGGAGTCTCATGAACGTACTTGTTGTCAACGCCGGCAGCTCAAGCCTTAAATATCAGCTTTTGGATACCGATACCCGCGAGGTTTTCGCCAAGGGCAACTGCGAACGTATCGGTTCGGACATGGGCATCTTTGGCCACTCCGAGAACGGTGGCGCCAAGCAGACCGAGGAGGTCCCTTTCCCCGATCATCGCTCTGCTATCGCTCGTGTGCTCGAGGAGCTCGAGAAGACCGACTTTACGATTGATGGCATTGGTCATCGTATCGTTCAGGGCGGCTGGCACTTCGATGATTCCGCAGTTGTCGACGACGAGGTTATGGCCAAGATTCTCGAGGTGGCCCCGCTCGCCCCGCTGCACAACTACGGCGAGGCCGCGGCGATTGAGTATTGCCGTGAGAAGTATCCGGAGCTGCCCAACGTGGCGGTCTTCGACACCTCGTTCCACATGACCATGCCCGAGGTCGCCTATACCTACGCGCTGCCCAAGGACGTGTGCGACAAGTACCACGTGCGCAAGTACGGCGCCCACGGCACGAGCCACCGCTATGAGTGGATGATGGCCAAGGAGATCCTGGGTTCGCGCTGCCACCGTCTGCTTTCGTGCCATTTGGGTAACGGTGCTTCGCTCGCCGCTATCGAGGACGGCGTGTGCCGCGACACCACGATGGGCCTCACGCCGCTTGACGGTCTGATGATGGGTACCCGCTGTGGTTCCATTGACCCGGCCACCGTGTGCTACCTCCAGCGCGAGGGCGGCTACAGCTATCAGGAAGTCGATGACATGATGAACAAGCAGTCTGGTCTGCTTGCCATCTCGGGCATCTCCAACGACGCCCGCGACATCCGTACACGCGCCTCCGAGGGCGACGAGCGCTGCCTGCTCGCCTTCGATATGTTCGCCTACAAAGCCATGCAGCAGGCTGGCTCCATGATCGCTTCTATGGCGGGCGTGGACACCATCACCTTTACCGCCGGTATCGGCGAGAACGACTGGTCGATCCGCAAGGCCTTCTGCGACTGCTTTGAGTGGCTGGGCGTACGCATCGACAATAACAAGAACCGCGAGGCCGTGGGCAACGGCCCGCAGGTCATCAGTGCCGCCGGTTCCGCCGTCACGGTCATGGTCATCCCCACCGACGAGGAATACATGATCGCCCACGACGTCGAGCGCCTGACCAAGAACAACTAACGCGCGTATTTGCAAGTAAACGAAAGGCCTCCAGAGCAACAGCTCCGGAGGCCTTTTTGCTAGCAAGCGGAAATACCTGTCCCGAGGGGATATGTCTGCTACTCAGCCATCTGAGCCTGGACGGCGGTGATGGCTACGACACCCACGATGTCGTCGGCAGAGCAGCCGCGCGACAGGTCGTTGACCGGCTTGGCGATGCCCTGCAGGATGGGGCCGTAGGCGTCAGCACCGGCGAAGCGCTGGACCAGCTTGTAGCCGATGTTGCCGGCCTCGAGGTCGGGGAACACGAGCACGTTGGCCTTGCCGGCAACGGAGGAGCCGGGAGCCTTGAGCTGGGCGACGGTGGGGACAATGGCAGCGTCGAGCTGCAGGTCACCATCGATGGCGAGCTCGGGAGCCTTCTCCTTGCAGAACTTCACGGCCTCCTGGACCTTCTTGGCGACCTCGCCGCCGGCGGAGCCCATGGTGGAGTAGGAGAGCATGGCCACGTGCGGCTCAACGTTGCCCATGAAGGTGGACCAGGAGTGAGCGGAGGCGATGGCGATCTCGGAGAGCTCGTCGGAGGACGGGTTGATGTTGAGGCCGCAGTCGGCGAAGATCAGCGTGCCGTCGGTGCCGAACTGCGGGGTGTCGGTGCACATCACGAAGAAGGCCGAGACCAGCTTGGTGCCCGGGGCGGTCTTGAGGATCTGAAGCGCAGGGCGCAGGGTGTCGGCGGTGGAGTGGCAGGCGCCGGAGACCAGGCCGTCGGCGTCGCCCATCTTGACCATCATGGTGCCAAAGTAGGTGGCGTCCATCACCTGGGCGCGAGCCTGCTCGATGGTAACGCCCTTCTTGGCGCGGAGCTCGGCAAACTTCTGCGCGTACTCCTCGTGCTTCCCGGCATTGCGCGGGTCGATGACGGTGGCGCCGGGGACGTTGATCTCGTCGGGGTTGCCCAGGATGACGATCTTTGCCAGGCCCTCCTCGATGATCTTGGTGGCCGCGACGATGGTGCGCGGATCCTCGCCCTCGGGCAGGACGATCGTCTTAAGGTCGGCCTTGGCGGCAGACTTCATACGGTTAAGGAAATCGCTCATGTTACTCCTTACAAGCGTTTCGCTAAGCTCCAGGCGCCCGGCTGTTCACGAATAAACCCGCTGCTAGCGGGTTTACCTTTCAATTATGTACGCCGCGGTGCTTGAGCTTTCCTTGTGTGGCAAGCTCATTATAGGACGCATTAGCGCTATAATCGCTCTGATAAATATGTCTCGAAGAATGTTCGAGAAAAGCCCAGCTAACGAGCCCGTGGCTTTTGACAAGGAGTATCGATGCAGATTACCTCAGGCCTGCCTGAAGGCTTTAACGCCGGCGCGTACGACATGATTGTCGTCGGTGCCGGATATGCCGGTGCCGTTTGTGCCCGCCGTCTTGCCGAGACCATCGGCTATCGTGTTGCCGTTTTGGAGCGCCGTAGCCACATTGCGGGCAATGCCTATGACTGCACTGACGAGGCCGGAATCCTGATCCACGAGTACGGTCCGCATATCTATCACACCTTTAACGAGCGCGTGCACAATTTCCTGTCGCGCTTTACCAAGTGGACGGATTATCAGCACAAGGTGCTCGCCAACATCAACGGTACCCTTATGCCCGTGCCCTTCAACCATGCGAGTCTCAAGCTCGCCTTTGGTGACGAGCGCGGCGAGGAGCTGTATCAGAAGCTCGTGGAGACCTTTGGCAAGGATGTCAAGGTGCCCATTATGGAGCTGCGTAA
Source organism: Collinsella aerofaciens (assembly GCF_015546965.1). Taxonomy (GTDB): domain Bacteria; phylum Actinomycetota; class Coriobacteriia; order Coriobacteriales; family Coriobacteriaceae; genus Collinsella; species Collinsella aerofaciens_X. The sequence goes on along the minus strand of NZ_JADMUF010000003.1, from coordinate 70,504 downwards.
GAAGAACGACCCCGACTTGGCCGAGGTCGCCGATTACGTCTACGAGAACGTCTTTTTGCATTACACCATGAAGCAGTGGGGCCAGACGCCCGATCAGATCGACCCCTCGATCACCGGCCGCGTTCCCGTCTTTGTGGGCGATGATGACCGCTACTTCCCGCAAGCTCCCTTCCAGGGCATGCCGCAGGAGGGCTATACGGCGCTCTTTGAGCACATGCTCGACCACGACCTGATTGACGTGTTCTGCGACGTGGACGCCCGCGATCTTTTTGAAATCGACGAGACCACCGTCAAGGTCGACGGCAAGGTCTACGGCGGCGAGATTGTCTATACCGGTCCGCTCGATGAGCTGTTCAACCTCGACTTGGGCGCGTTGCCGTACCGCACGCTCGATATGAAGTTCGAGACGCTCGATATGGACCAGTTCCAGCCCGTGGGCACCGTCAACTACACCACGAGCGAGGACTACACGCGTATCACCGAGTTCAAGAACATGACCGGTCAGGCCCTGCCCGGCAAGACCACCATCATGAAGGAGTACTCCAAGGCCTATACGCCCGGCTCGGGCGAGACGCCGTACTACGCCATTCTTGAGCCCGAGAACCGTGAGCTCTATGAGCGCTATCTTGAGCGCGTCCAGAACCTGACGAACTTCCACCCGGTGGGTCGTCTGGCCGAGTATCGTTACTACGATATGGACGCCGTGACCAATTCCGCCCTCGATCTTTCGGATGAGATTATCGCCTGCCATGCATAAAGTCATAACATTCGGTATTCCCTCGTATAACGCCGCCAAGGACATGGACCATTGCATCACCTCCATCTTGGAGGGGAGCAATTTCGCCACCGATATCGAGATTATCGTGGTGGACGACGGCTCCAAGGACGAGACGGCCGCCAAGGCCGACGAGTGGGAGGCCCGTTATCCTGGAATCATCCGTGCGGTGCACCAGGAGAACGGCGGCCACGGTATTGCCGTCCTTTCGGGTCTGCGCGAGGCGCAGGGCACCTACTACAAGGTCGTCGACTCGGACGACTGGCTCGACGGTGCGGCGCTTTCGACCATGCTGTCGATTCTGCGTGGCTTTGAGGAGCGCGACCAGCGCGTCGACCTGTTTATCTCGAACTACGTGTACGAGAAGGTTTACGAGGGCACGCATACCGCTATTGGCTACAAGTTTGCCCTGCCGCGCAAAAAGATTTTCTCTTGGGACCAGATCGGACACTTCCGTCCCGATCAGAACCTGCTCATGCACAGCCTGTGCTATCGCACCGATGTACTGCGCGAGTCCAATCTGCCTATGCCGGCACACACGTTCTACGTGGATAATATCTACGCATACGTTCCGCTGCCGCGCTGCAAGACCATGTACTACGCCGACATCGACCTCTATCGCTACTTTATCGGTCGCGAGGGCCAGAGCGTCAATGAGGCCACGATGGTCAAGCGTCTGGGTCAGCAGTTCCGTGTAACGCGCATCATGATGGAATCGTTCCACCTGTACCAGGACGTTGAGTCCTCGCGTCTGCGTTCGTACATGATGGGCTACTTCACCATGATGATGGCGATTTGCTCGGTGCTCACCAAGCTTTCCGAGGAAGATTGTGCCGATGAGCGTCTGAAGACGCTGTGGAAGGACCTGAAGGAGTACGACGAGCGCATGTATCGTCGCGCTCGCTACGGCGTGTTCGGATTCTTTACCAACCTGCGTGGACGGGCCGGAGACAAAACCACACTCGGCCTATACCGTCTTGCCTCAAAGATCTTCAAATTCAACTAGTGCATAAACGCTCGGGTAACGGGGACCCCTGGTCCTTAACTTGCTACTTCGAACAGTCCTGCGCAAGACGGAGGCGCCACTGGCGCCTCCTTTGCGTGCGGAACTCGTATCAAGTTAAGGACCAGGGGTCCTCTGCTATGTCCCGCTTTATGTCAGCAAGCTGAATTTGAAGATCTTCGACGCGCGGTACACAGGGGCCTGGGCTGAAAAGAATCTGGTTGGTAGGTTGCCCGGTGGGGCTTGGTTATGTTTGTCGCGAGTTCCGCACGAGTCGAAGAGCGCTTAATGTGCTCTTCGTGCGAGCCAGGACTGTAGAGCAGCAAGCATAACCAAGACCCACTGGACAACCGGACGAGCTAGTTTACTTCGCGGCGCCGGGGATGCCGTGGGAGGTTTTGGCGGTTTTGGCTCCGTTTACGATGGCGGTTTGTAGGGCCCTTACGGCAAGCATACCCAGCAGGTCTAGGGGTACGGCGGAGCTTGCCTGGGTGCCTAGTTTGCCGCTGGCGAGGGTGTAGATGGTGTCGCCGTCGTTGGTGGTGTGCGTGGGGCGGATGGCGTGTGCGTAGGCGTCTGCGGCCATCTGGGAGACCTTGGTGGCTTGCGCCTTAGTGAGTTCCACGTTGGTGACGATGCAGCTGATGGTGGTGTTGGTGCGGTCGAGCGGCATTTGCATGGAGCCGGCAGCGGCAAAGGCTGCGAGCTCCATGTCGACGATCTGGTCGCTATCGGCTGCGGCGCGCATGCCGGCGACCCACTCGCCGGTGAGGGGATCGACGACGTTGCCGCAGGCGTTGACCGAGACCACGGCGCCCACCTTGACGGGGCCGAGTGACACGGCGGCGGCGCCAAGGCCTGCTTTCATGCAGGTGGCAGGTCCCATGAGCTTGCCCACCGTGGCGCCGGTGCCGGCTCCAACGTTGCCCTGCTCAAGCGTGGTGGGGGTGTTATCGAGCGCCTCGCGCACGGCGGCGATGCCGGACTCGATATCGGGACGCACGGTGGGGTCGCCGTAGGCGAGGTCGAAGATGCAGCTGGAGCATACGATGGGCACCTGCGTGGGGCCGACGGGCAGGCCGATGCCGCGGCTCTCGAGCTCACGGGCGACGCCGCTTGCGGCCTCGAGGCCAAAGGCCGATCCACCCGAGAGGCAGACAGCGTGGACCTTATCGACAGTGTTCTCGGGGCGCAGCAGGTCGGTCTCGCGCGATGCCGGGGCACCGCCGCGAACGTCAACGCCGCCCGTTGCGCCTTCGGTTGCCACAATTACGGTGCAACCGGTGCCGGCCTTCTCGTCCGTATAGTTGCCAAAGCAAAAGCCATCGACATCGCAAACGTCAATGGCTTCAAGCAGTGTGTCCATGTTTTCTCCTATCGGTTTTCCGCCGGGCCTTATGCCCGGTCGGGATCCGTACGGTACGGCAAAATTGTAGGCGCTGGGGGATACCCAGCGCCAGATGCAATTACGAGAGTTTTTGAATCGCGCGTGCGACGCGTGCGATGGGCAGGCCCACCACGTTGTAGAAGTCGCCCGAAATATCGTGCACGAGCATGCGTCCGCCGACACCCTGAATACCGTAGGCGCCGGCCTTATCCATGGGCTCGCCCGAGGCGACGTAGTGTTCGATCTGCTCGTCAGTGAGCTCATAGAACGTCACGTCGGTCACATCGACAAAGGATAGGCTCTCGGCGGCATGCGGGGCGGCAGCGTCGCCGGCCTTAACGATGCAGACGCCGGTCGCGACCTGGTGCGTGCGGCCCGAAAGCTCACGGAGCATAGTGCAGGCCTCGTCCTCGTTTGCCGGCTTGCCTAAAATCTTGCCATCGAAGGTGACGATCGTGTCGGCCGCGACGGTCAGTTCGCTGGGCTCGGCATGCTCGGCGGCGACAGCAGCGGCCTTGGCTCGTGCCAGGCGCTCCACAAGCGTAAGTGGCGCCTCGCCATCAAAAGGGGTCTCGTCGATGTCCGCAGGAATGATGCGGATGTCATAGCCCGCCTCGCGCATCAGCTCGATGCGCGAGGCGATTGCGAAGCCAAAATCATAGCTGGATGCCCTCTGCGACCTTCTCGACAGCCTTATCGCCGGCGAGGGTGCGAAGCAGCTCAAGCGCAAAGGGGAGCGACTGGGCCATGCCACTGGCGGTGATGATGTTGCCGTCCTGCGTGACCTTCTCGCCGGTATAGGCTCCCTCGGGGAAGCTCTTCTCAAAGCCGGGGAAGCACGTGGCGTGGCGCCCCTCGAGCAGGTCGAGCTCGCCCAAGATAAACGGGGCGGCGCAGATGGCGGCAACGTGCTTGGTCGCGGCGAACTCGCAGACCACATCGCAGACGCGCTGATCGGCGCGCAGATTGGTGGCGCCGGGCAGACCGCCGGGCAGCACAACGCAGTCGTACTCGTCAAAGTTGATCTCATCAAAGAGCGCATCGCAGGTCACGGGGATCTGCAGCGAGCTGACGACCTCACGCGTGGGCATGATAGAGACAAGCGTGGCACGCACGCCGCCGCGACGCATGACATCGACCATGGTCAAGCATTCAATAGTTTCAAAGCCATCGGCGGCGAGAACGGCAACGCTGGGCATGAGGATTCCTTTCGTAAGGCGGCATACAATTAGCCGTCTTATACCCCGAAGGCGCCGATTTGCCACGCTCAATCGCCGAATGATTTTTCTGAGCAATGATAGGGCGCTAGTTGCGCTTGAGGTGGACGACGGTTTCGCAGTGGAAGGTTTGCGGGAACAGGTCGACTGGCGTGATCTTGACGGGGGAGAAGGTGCCCTCCTCGACAAAGCGTTTGAGATCGCGCGCCAGGGTGGCCGGGTCGCAGCTCACGTAGGCGACATCGCGGGCGCTTGTGCTGGCGATGAGGTCGACGGCCTCGGGTGCCAAGCCCGCGCGCGGCGGGTCGACCACTAAAACGTCGGCATCCTGATCGGGGAACTCGCGCACGGCGTCGCCGCCAATGACGTCGACATTATCAAGCTTGTTGATCTCCAGGTTACGGCGCAGGTCGCGCACGGCAGGGCCATAGGCCTCAACGGCGGCGACAAAATCGCAGCGGCGGGCGAGCGGCAGGGTAAAGGTGCCGGCGCCGCAGTATAGGTCCACAGCCAGTTCGTCTTCCTGAGGGTCGAGCGCGTCCATGACAAGTTCGATCAGAATCTCGGCACCCTTGGTGTTGACCTGGAAGAACGACGGGGCCGAAAGGCGCATTTGGCCCTCGGCGATATTCTCGGTCCACGAGCCCTCGCCGGCGAGCATCTCGACCTTGGAGACGCGGCGGGCCTTCTTCTCGCCCTTGCTCATCACGCGCACGATGCTCGTGGGATGAGCGGCGTCTGCCAGTACGCGCGAGACCTGCGAGCGTGGGAAAGAGCCCGTGGGCGTCCAGAGTGCGACCTCGAGCGCCTTGGTGCGGCGCGAGGCGCGAATGCCCACGCGCTCAAGGCCTAAGTCGTGGCTACCGCTCAGATAGTTGAGTGCGCCGACGACAGATTTGAGTGCCTTAGGGAAGCGTTTGTCGAACAGCGGGCACGAATCAACAGTCACGATCTTGCTGGGATCGACGCCGTGCATGCCAAGGCGAACGCGACCGTTGACGACGGTCGGTTCGAGCTCGATTTTATTGCGGTAGCCCCAGTCGTCCTTGGTGCGGCGGATGGGCTGCACCAGCTCATCGACCTGATTGGGGCTGAACTTGCCGATGCGCTCGAGCGTGGAGCGCAGGTTTTGCTCCTTGGCGGCAAGCTGCGCGGTGCGCGAGAGATTGCCCCACGAGCAGCCGCCGCAAATACCCACGAAGGGGCAGGGAGGCTGGATGCGGTCGGGGCTCGGCTCCAGAATCTCGGTGGTGCGGGCGCGCATAAACGACTTGCCGTCCTGCACGATCTCGGCCTCGACGGTGTCACCCGCCACGGCGCCCTGCACAAAAACGGCCTTGCCGTTGTCGGCGTGCGCCAGCCCGTCGGCGCCGTACGTCATCGATTCTATGGTGAGCTTCATATTCCTGCCTGTCATTCGCGTTGTTGTCCGCACCATGGTAGCAGGGAAAAGCGCCCCGCATCCGAGGCTTTCCTCAAATACGGGGCGCTTCTACAAACGTCTATTTGGTCTTGCCGGTAATGAGCGTCTTTAGGCCTAAGCCAATCAGGCCCAGACCCATGCGCACGCGACCGGGGCGATGGCGCTCGATGGCCTTGGTCTTGCCAGCGGGCTTCTCGCGACGGGCGCTCGTCTCGGACGAGGGCTTGGCGACCTGCGGCTCGGGCTGAGGCTCAGGTGCAGGCTCGGGCTCAATGACGGTCGCCTGGACCTCTTGGACCTTGGGTGCTATCGGCTGCGGCTCGGGCTCGGGCGCGGCCTCGGCGTTGCGATAGGCACGCTCCAGCAGGGCTTCCTGCGAGTTGAAGGGTTTCTCACCCTCTGCACGCTCCACGGGGACCCAGGTGCCGTCGCTCGTGAGGCTGCGGGCCTTCACGTTGTCCCGCAGCTGCATGCCCATGTACTCGTGTACCAGGGCGCGGCAGGTGGGGTCGAGCACGGGGAAGGCGATCTCCACGCGGTGCTCGGTGTTGCGTGTCATCATGTCTGCCGAGCTCAGGTAAATCATGTCCGAGTCCACGCCAAAAGCGTAAACACGGGCGTGCTCCAAAAAGCGTCCGACGATGGAGCGGACATGCACGTTCTCGGTCTTGCCCGGAACACCGGGCTTGAGGCACGAGATGCCTCGGATGATCATGTCCACGCGGACTCCAGCGCACGATGCCTCGGCGATCTTGTCGATGACCTCGCGGTCGGTAAGCGAGTTGAGTTTAAAGAACACGCGGGCGGGCTCGCCAGCGAGAGCGCGCTGAATCTCGCGATCCAGACCGCGCATGATGAGCGGCTTGAGGCCTACGGGCGCCACGCCCAGGAAGCGGTAATCGCCGCGCAGATTGCCCAGCGACAGGTTGCGGAAGAACAGGTTGGCGTCCTCGCCGATGCCGGGGTGGGCGGTCATGAGCATAAAGTCGCTGTAGAGTTTGGCCGTCTTCTCGTTAAAGTTGCCGGTGCCCAGCAACGTCAGGCGCGTTAGCGCCATGCCCTCGCGATAGGTGAGCTGGCAGATCTTGGAGTGGCACTTAAAGCCCTCGGAGCCGTAGATGACGGTGCAGCCGGCCTCTTCCAGGCGCTCGGCCCACTCGATGTTGTTTTGCTCGTCAAAGCGGGCACGGAGCTCCATGAGCACCGTGACCTCTTTGCCGTTCTCGGCAGCATCGATCAACGACTCGCACAGACGGCTCTGCTTTGCCACGCGGTAGAGCGTGATGCGCAGCGAGATGCACTCGGGGTCATAGGCGGCCTCGTGCACCAGGTCCAAGAACGGGTTCATGGCCTCGTAGGGATAAAAGAGCAGCTTGTCGTGCTGCAGCACCTGCTCGCGGATGGAGCGGGTCATGTCGATGTTGGGATTGGGCTGCGGCCTAAACGGCGTAAAGAGCAGCTCGTTGCGCAGGTGCTCGGGAATCTTGCCCTCAATGCCAAAGACGTAGCCTAGGTCGAGCGGGATATCGCAGGTAAAGACCGAGCGGCGCGAAAGCTCGAGCGCCTTGCGGATGGTCTTGAGCGTCGCCTTCTCGAGCGACCCCGAGACCGCGAGCACTACCGGCTGCAGACGCAGGCGCTTCTTGAGGATGCGCTTCATGTGCTGGCGGTAGTCCTCTTCCTCTTCGACGCCCTCGCCGTCTGGATCGATGTCGGCGTTGCGGGTGACGCGGATCAGTGCACGATCCAGCGGCCTATAGGAGCCAAAGCAGCTGTCCAGGCAGGCGAGGATGACGTCCTCGAGCAAGATGTAGGAGTAGGTGCCGGTGGGCGAGGGAATCTCGACCACGCGGTTCATCGAGGCGGGGATCTCGATAAGGCCCAGCAGGCTCTCCTCGTCGGTGGCGCCGTCCAGACCACAGGCCAGATAGAGCGCGCCGTTGCGCAGGTTGGGGAAGGGGTGGCGCGGATCGATGACCAGCGGCGAGATGACCGGCGACACGTAGGCCTGGAAGTAGCGGGTTACGAAGGTGCGCTCCTCGGGCGTAAGCGAATCGATGCGGGCGCGGTGAACGCCCAAGGTGTCGAGCTTGCCCTCGATGCTCTTAAAGATGGACTCCCAACGGGTAAGGAGCCCGGGCATTTCGGCCATGACAGCATCGACCTGTTCGGAGGCGGTCATATTGCTCTTGTTGTCGACAGGCTGTTTTTTGAGCTCTGCCAGATCGGACAGGCCGCCCACGCGCACCATGAGAAACTCGTCGAGGTTAGACTCGAAAATCGACACGAACTTTAGACGCTCGAACAGCGGAACGGTCTCGTCGAAGGCTTCGTCAAGCACACGGTTGTCAAAGCGCAGCCAGCTAAGCTCTCGGTTTTGCGTATATGAAAAATCACGCGGCGGCTTGCGCAGCTTTGCGGCGGCTTGCTTCTTTTCGATTTTGCTCGGCATATGCATCTGTCCGTTCAGTCCCCACAAGGGACGGTAGCCTAACACTAATCACTATTGTCTCAATTTAGTCGACCTGTGGCACGGACGCATCGCGCGAACGGTATCTTTACCTACTTCTTACGCTGCCAAGGCATGCAACTAACTGCCCAACTCGTTTGGAAACAATCTATATCCATACTCAACTGGTGAAGATGTATGAATAAGAATGATTGCGAGCTGAATATAATCGAATCCAAATTGAATCATGGACAAACGACATATATATGCAGAAAACCGTTTTAGCTATGCAATTCCTAAACATGAAAATATTTGTGCAATCTAGCTTAATTCCTTAGAAAAAAGAACATTTACCTTTGAAAACCTGCTTTAGAGAACCGAAGTGCATCATGGGGGAATCATATGCGATATACCGTTCATCGCACTTTGCTGACCGTTCGGGGGCGAGGTGGAATTGCAGGTGGTTTTTGGATATAACTAGAGCTGTCAGCAAGCAGCGTCCCATACGGAGGGGCGCTGATACATTCGGCCAGTAAGGCCCGAAAGAAAGGTAGGAGGCCATGACGAAAGGTCTGCACGTGCCTTCCGAGATCGGCAAGCTCAGGAAGGTCTGCCTGCACCGTCCCGGCGACGAGCTCCTCAACCTGCCGCCCGACGAGCTCGAGCGACTCCTGTTCGACGACGTCCCGTTCCTGGAGGTCGCACAGCAGGAGCACGACACCTTCGCCCAGATCCTGAGGGACCAGGGCGTGGAGGTCCTCTACCTCGAGAACCTCGTCGCTGAGGTGTTCGACCAGGTCCCCGGCGCCCGCGCCGAGTTCACCGACCAGTACATCGCCGAGGCCGGCATCCGCGGCCAGCACATGCCGCAGATCGTCCGCGAGAAGCTGGACTCCATCGAGGACAACCTCGAGTTCGTCAAGAAGACCATGGCCGGCATGACCAAGTCCGAGATCGACATGCCCCTCACGGCGTCCACGACCCTCGACTCCCTGGTCAACTCCGAGTCCGAGTCCGACCTGATCATCGACCCGATGCCCAACCTCTACTTCACCCGCGACCCGTTCGCGGTCGTCGGCGAGGGCGTCAACCTCAACCGCATGTACTCGGTCACCCGCAACCGCGAGACCCTGTACGGCAAGTACATCTTCAAGTACCACCCCGACTACAAGGACGTCTCGCTGTACTTCCGCCGCGACTGCCAGTTCCACACCGAGGGCGGCGACGTGCTGAACATCAACGAGCAGACCCTCGCCGTCGGCATCTCCCAGCGCACCCAGGCCGCCGCGATCGACGTCATGGCCCCGAACATCTTCTGGAACTCCGACTCCAAGGTCGAGCGCATCCTGGCCTTCGACATCCCGGTCTCGCGCGCCTTCATGCACCTCGACACGGTCTTCACCCAGATCGACGTCGATAAGTTCACGATCCACCCCGCCATCATGGGCACCCTGCGCGTCTACGAGCTGACCGCCGGCAAGAACCCGGGCGACGTGAACATCCGCCTGATCGAGGACACCCTCGAGCACGTCCTGGAGGACGCCGCCGGCGTCGACCAGGTCAAGCTGATCCCCTGCGGCGGCGGCGACCCGATCGCGGCCTCCCGCGAGCAGTGGAACGACGGCTCCAACACCCTGTGCGTCGAGCCCGGCAAGATCTGCGTCTACGCCCGCAACACCGTCACCAACGACGTGCTGTACAAGGAGGGCCTGGACCTTCTCGTCGTGCCCTCCGCCGAGCTCTCCCGCGGCCGCGGCGGCCCGCGCTGCATGAGCATGCCCTTCTGGCGCGAGGACCTCTAAGGTCTTCAAGGACCCGTACAGGTCATAATACATACATCTAGCTGCCATTAGATGTCTCCCATTGGGGCGGTGCGGGTTTTCGCACCGCCCCAATCTTGTATGAGGAACGTCAACACGAATGGATGACTGCTTTTGTAAGGAGCTTGGCCATGGATATCAAGACAATCGGCGTCGAGGAGTGGCTTAACGTTTGGGAGAAGAGCGCCACGTGGGATATCGCCCAGTCGACGATTTCGTCGCTTACCATGGGCGAGCTGCGCGCGCTCGACGAGCAGGACGGCGCCACGTTCTATGAGCGCCTGGATCGCGAGAAGATGAACTACGGCTGGATCGAGGGTTCGCCTGAGTTTAAGGCCGAGGTTGCCAAGCTGTATCGTCGCGAGGTCAATCCCGATCACATTCTGCAGACCAATGGCTGCACGGGCGCGAACCTCAACGCCATCATGGCCGTAGTCGAGCCCGGCGACCACGTTATCGCCGAGTGGCCCACCTATGCGCCGCTCTATGAGATCCCGCGTACGCTCGGCGCCGAGGTCGAGTATTGGGAGCTTCGCGAGGAACTCGGCTGGAAGCCCGATATCGAGGAACTCAAGCGCTTGGTGCGCCCCAACACCAAGCTCATCTGCATCAATAACGCATCGAACCCCATCGGAACGGTGCTTGATGCCGATACGCTCGGCCAGATTGCCGAGATCGCCCGCTCGGTTGGCGCCTATGTGCTGTGCGACGAGGTGTACCTGCCGCTTGAGAACACCGAGGACTTTTTGTCGATGGCCGATGTGTACGAGAAGGCCATCGTCACCAACTCGGTGTCCAAGACCTATTCGACGCCTGCGGCCCGCGTGGGCTGGGTTGTGGCAGACGAAGAGGTATCCAACCGCATTCGCACCTACCGCGACTACACCATGATTTGCGGCGGCGTGTTCAACGACGCCCTGGCGACCTATGTGCTCAAGCACAAGGACAAGATTCTCGAGCGCAACCGCAAGATCGTGTTTGGCAACCGCGATATCGCGCAGGCTTGGATCGACACGCAGCATCGTGTCTCCTGGACGGCCCCGCAGGGTGTGTCCACCTCGTTTATCCAGCTGGACATTCCCGAGAATGACGAGGAGTTCTGCAAGCGCCTGCTGGCCGAGAGGGGAGTGCTGTTGGTTCCCGGTAGCCGTTTTGAGCTTCCCTGCGGCGCGCGCCTAGGTTACTGCGCGAGCGAGGGCGTTCTTCGTGAGGGCCTGAGGCTTTTGGGCGAGGTACTGGCGGAGTTTGATCGCTAGGATTCCGATGATCTTCGAGGGCCTTATCCAAATTGGCCGAAGATAATCGAAAACGGATCCGTTTCCCTAGGGGAAGCGGGTCCGTTTTTCTATACCGAGAAGTCAAGTTGTTACAAATGGGGCCGTAAAGCGAGCCGGTATCCGCTGGGCCTTATACTGAGCTTCCGGTGAACGGTATCAAGCGTCTGGTAAACGGTAATTTGTTTACCAGAAATGAATAGGACAAACTTTTTTCTGAATAAAAATGAAAATGGTTGAGACGCAGTATGAATCGCTAATTCTATTCATAGCTTTATTGGAAATATGCAATATGAGGGTGGTTTAACAAAGTTTAGTTCCAATTGATTTTTGGATTGAAAACGCGTTTAAGCACGTAAATACACTTTATTAAATCAAAGTGTGCCATGCGTGAAGTATATGTGTATGCCGTTCACCCCTCATATAAAACCGTTCGGGGGCGAGGTGGAAGTATGAACTGATTTTGGATATAAATATGTCGTCAGCAATAACGCCTCACACGGAGGGGCGCTAACGAATCGGCCCTGACAGGGGCCCGAAAGAAAGGTAGGAGGCCATGACGAAAGGTCTGCACGTGCCTTCCGAGATCGGCAAGCTCAGGAAGGTCTGCCTGCACCGTCCCGGCGACGAGCTCCTCAACCTGCCGCCCGACGAGCTCGAGCGACTCCTGTTCGACGACGTCCCGTTCCTGGAGGTCGCACAGCAGGAGCACGACACCTTCGCCCAGATCCTGAGGGACCAGGGCGTGGAGGTCCTCTACCTCGAGAACCTCGTCGCTGAGGTGTTCGACCAGGTCCCCGGCGCCCGCGCCGAGTTCACCGACCAGTACATCGCCGAGGCCGGCATCCGCGGCCAGCACATGCCGCAGATCGTCCGCGAGAAGCTGGACTCCATCGAGGACAACCTCGAGTTCGTCAAGAAGACCATGGCCGGCATGACCAAGTCCGAGATCGACATGCCCCTCACGGCGTCCACGACCCTCGACTCCCTGGTCAACTCCGAGTCCGAGTCCGACCTGATCATCGACCCGATGCCCAACCTCTACTTCACCCGCGACCCGTTCGCGGTCGTCGGCGAGGGCGTCAACCTCAACCGCATGTACTCGGTCACCCGCAACCGCGAGACCCTGTACGGCAAGTACATCTTCAAGTACCACCCCGACTACAAGGACGTCTCGCTGTACTTCCGCCGCGACTGCCAGTTCCACACCGAGGGCGGCGACGTGCTGAACATCAACGAGAAGACCCTCGCCGTCGGCATCTCCCAGCGCACCCAGGCCGCCGCGATCGACGTCATGGCCCAGAACATCTTCTGGAACTCCGACTCCAAGGTCGAGCGCATCCTGGCCTTCGACATCCCGGTCTCGCGCGCCTTCATGCACCTCGACACGGTCTTCACCCAGATCGACGTCGATAAGTTCACGATCCACCCCGCCATCATGGGCACCCTGCGCGTCTACGAGCTGACCGCCGGCAAGAACCCGGGCGACGTGAACATCCGCCTGATCGAGGACACCCTCGAGCACGTCCTGGAGGACGCCGCCGGCGTCGACCAGGTCAAGCTGATCCCCTGCGGCGGCGGCGACCCGATCGCGGCCTCCCGCGAGCAGTGGAACGACGGCTCCAACACCCTGTGCGTCGAGCCCGGCAAGATCTGCGTCTACGCCCGCAACACCGTCACCAACGACGTGCTGTACAAGGAGGGCCTGGACCTTCTCGTCGTGCCCTCCGCCGAGCTCTCCCGCGGCCGCGGCGGCCCGCGCTGCATGAGCATGCCCTTCTGGCGCGAGGACCTCTAAG
>NZ_JADMUF010000003.1:0-57259 GCF_015546965.1 Collinsella aerofaciens | reverse complement strand
GTGCCCTCCGCCGAGCTCTCCCGCGGCCGCGGCGGCCCGCGCTGCATGAGCATGCCCTTCTGGCGCGAGGACCTCTAAGTCTTTCCGTTTCCGGTGCGGTCCCCCTACAACCGCACCGGCTTCGCCCGTTAAACAGGCAACACTAATACTTACGTAATTCATTTCTTCGAAAGGAATCGAACCATGGGTGTTAACCTCTCCGGCCGTAGCTTCCTCAAGCTTCTCGACCTCACCACCGAGGAGATCGAGTACCTGCTCAAGCTCTCCAAGAACTTCAAGGACATGAAGCGCGCTGGCGTTCCGCACCGCTATCTCGAGGGCAAGAACATCGTTCTGCTCTTCCAGAAGACCTCCACTCGTACCCGCTGCGCCTTCGAGGTCGGCGGCATGGACCTGGGCATGGGCGTGACCTATCTCGATCCCGGTTCGTCGCAGATGGGCAAGAAGGAGTCCATCGAGGACACCGCCCGCGTTCTTGGCCGCATGTATGACGGCATCGAGTTCCGTGGCTTTGCCCAGGACGACGTCGAGGAGCTCGCTGCTAAGTCCGGCGTGCCCGTGTGGAACGGCCTGACCACCGAGTGGCACCCCACCCAGATGCTCGCCGACATCCTGACCGTCCAGGAGAACTTCAACTACGACATCAAGGGCAAGACCCTCGTCTTCATGGGCGACTGCAAGAACAACGTTGCTCGCTCCCTCATGGTCGTCTGCTCCAAGCTCGGCATGAACTTCGTGGCCTGCGGACCCGAGGAGTGCATGCCCGCTGACGACGTCATCGAGGCCTGCAAGCCCATCGCCGAGGCCAACGGCTGCACCATCAAGCTGACCACCGACGTCAAGGACGGCGTCACCGGTGCCGACGTTATCTACACCGACGTGTGGGTCTCCATGGGCGAGCCCGACGAGGTCTGGGCCGAGCGCATCGCTCAGCTCACCCCGTATCGCGTTACCTCCGAGGTCATGGCTATGGCCAACCCGGGTGCCATCTTCCTGCACTGCCTGCCCAGCTTCCACGACACCAACACCACGATTGGCGCCGAGAAGTGCGAGCAGTTCGGCATCACCGAGCAGGAGGTCACCGACGAGGTCTTCGAGAGCCCCGCTTCCAAGGTCTTCGACGAGGCCGAGAACCGCATGCACACCATCAAGGCTGTCATGTACGCCACGCTCAAGTAAGAGCATCTAGCATCTCGCTCGGGGTGTCTTGCTGCACACCCCGAGCGGCTTTGTCTGGTAAATATCTCGCGTCGGGCGGTGGGCACGGCACGGAAGATCCGCTTCGCGCGAGAAAGTTAAATGATTTATGAAGGGGGGATGAGAACCATGACTGAGACCGCTAAGAAAAAGCGCGGTATGCCTTCATCGTTCACCATTCTTCTAGCTCTGCTGGCAATTGTTGCAGTGATTACCGTTATCGTCTCCGGCACGTCCGGCGGCGCGGTTACTGCAGCCCGCCTGAGCGATTTCTGCACCGCCCCGATCCTGGGCTTCGCTGACGCTCTGCCCGTCTGCCTCTTCGTTATGATCCTGGGCGGCTTCCTCGGTATGATGACCGAGACTGGCGCTCTGGACAACGGCATCGCCGTTCTGGTGCAGAAGCTTAAGGGCAACGAGATCATGCTCGTTCCTGTCCTTATGCTCATTTTCTCCCTCGGTGGTACCACCTATGGTATGTGCGAGGAGACCGTTCCCTTCTACGCTCTGCTCGCCGCTACCATGATGGCTGCTGGCTTCGACCCCATGGTCGGCGCCGCTACCGTCCTGCTCGGCGCTGGCTGCGGCTGCCTGGGCTCCACGGTTAACCCGTTCGCCGTCGGCGCTGCTGTCGACGCTCTGACCGGCGTTGGCATTGAGGTCAACCAGTCCATCATCATCGGCCTCGGTGCCGTCCTGTGGATTGTCACTACCGCCATGTCCATCGTCTTCGTGATGAACTATGCCAAGAAGGTCAAGGCTGACAAGGGTTCCACCATCCTGTCGATGCAGGAGCTCAAGGACGCCGAAGAGGCTCACGGCAAGGCTGCTTCCGAGGTCCACAAGGAGGTCAAGCTCACCGGTCGTCAGAAGGGTGTTCTGATCGCCTTCGCCTTCACCTTCGTCGTCATGATCGTCGGCTTCATTCCGCTGGCCGACCTCAACGAGGGCGTCGCCAACTTCTTCGACGCTGGCGCTGTCTACGACGCCGACGGTAACGCCGTCGTCCAGGGCTGGTCTGCCCTGATCACCGGCCTGCCCATTGGCCAGTGGTACTTCGACGAGGCTTCCACCTGGTTCTTCCTCATGGCCGTCCTGATCGGTATCATCGGTGGCCTGTCCGAGAAGCAGATCGTCAACACCTTCATCACCGGCGCTGCCGACATGATGTCCGTTGTTCTCGTCATTGCCCTCGCCCGTGGTATCTCCGTCCTCATGGCTAACACCGGTCTCGACGTCTTCGTCCTCGACGCTGCCGCCAATGCCCTGGCTGGCCTGTCCGGCGTGATCTTCGCTCCCATGAGCTTCCTGGTCTACTTCGGCCTGTCCTTCCTGATCCCCTCGACCTCCGGTATGGCCACTGTCTCCATGCCCATCATGGGACCGCTGGCTGTTAAGCTCGGCTTCTCACCCGAGGTCATGGTTATGATCTTCTCCGCCGCTATCGGTGTCGTGAACCTGTTCACCCCGACCTCCGGCGCCATCATGGGCGGTCTCGCCCTGGCCAAGATCGAGTGGACGACCTGGCTCAAGTTTGCCCTTAAGCTCATCGTCGCTCTCTCCGTCGTCTGCGCCGTCATCCTGACCGTCGCCTGCGTGCTGCTCTAAGTACCCAACGGGTACCCCACGGAAACCTTGACGATCCTGTAGAGGATCACCTGGTCATCGTCTGTCCGGTGGGGTCAACCCACCGGTAGACTCCTACCTTTAGCCCCCTCCCGTTCCGTGCGCGGGAGGGGGCGCTTTTATGTTGCGCGGTTCTACGAACCGCGCAACCAGTCGACGCTGCGCGCCGTCCAGAACGACAATTTGTCATTCAAAAGGCAAGGCATGACCAAAAGGTCTATGCCTCGCCTTTTTCATGCCAACTTGTACGTTCTGGACGGCGCTCGCTGTCCGTCCTCTGCCTGCGGCGCTTTCCATTGTTGGTGCAGAGGGCGCTTTGCATACTCTGGCGGGCTTTCGCTGGCTTATGCTCAACCTGCGGCGCTGCCATCGTTGGTGCTGAGTGACTTGTTCCTCGCCTCAAATTAGCCATCCTGGGTCCCCGGTGGTTGCGGTGGGCGTGTTTGGTTGGTGCCTGTTGATGGTCTGGTTATCGGGGAGGGCGGGCTCCGTTATAATCGCGTAGGAACTTAATTTACGAAACGGGACGGGAGCCATACATGCGCCAGGGTTTCGACAACGCGAAGTATATCGAGCTGCAGGCTGCTCACATTAAGGAGCGCATCTCGCAGTTTGGTGGCAAGCTCTATTTGGAGTTTGGCGGTAAGCTGTTCGATGACTATCATGCGAGCCGCGTGCTGCCGGGTTTTGAACCGGACAGCAAGTTCCGCATGCTCAAGAGCATCGCCGACGATGTCGAGGTTATCATCGCGATCAACGCGAACCACATCGAGAAAAACAAGGCTCGTGGTGACCTCGGTATTACCTATGACGAGGATGTGCTGCGCCTGGTTGACCTGTTCCGCGGCAACGGCTTTGCCGTCGCGGCTGTGGTCATCACCCAGTACGCCGGCCAGCCTGCTGCCGATGTGTTCCGCAACCGCCTGAACGCGCTCGGCATTCCTGCCAAGCTGCACTATCCCATCGAGGGCTACCCGCACGATGTCGATCTGATCGTGTCCGATGATGGCTACGGCAAGAACGAGTTTGTCGAGACCACCCGACCGCTCGTCGTGGTCACTGCCCCCGGTCCTGGCTCGGGCAAGCTTGCCACCTGCCTGTCTCAGCTCTATCACGAGCACAAGCATGGCACGGCCGCCGGCTATGCCAAATTCGAGACCTTCCCGGTTTGGAATCTGCCCCTTACGCATCCGGTCAACATTGCCTATGAGGCCGCCACGGCAGACCTCGATGACGCCAACATCATCGACTCCTTCCACCTTGAGGCCTACAACAAGACCACGGTCAACTACAACCGCGACGTCGAGGCCTTCCCGGTAGTCCGTGCCCTGATGGAAAAGATCCTGGGCAAGAGCCCCTACCAGAGCCCTACGGACATGGGCGTCAATATGGTTGGCTTTGCCATCACCGATGACGATGCCTGCCGCGACGCTTCCAAGATGGAGATTGTCCGCCGCTACTTTACCGCGGTCGAAAATGTGCGCCGTACCGGCGTGGGCGATGAACAAGTCGACCGTCTCAAGATTATTATGAAGAAAGCCGGCATCGATAAGAACTACTCACCGGCGCGCTCGGCGGCCCTCACCAGGGAGCAGCTGACGGGCGGTCCCGTGGGTGCCATGGTCATGCCCGATGGCTCCGTGGTGACCGGTAAGACCTCCACGCGCCTGGGCGCCGCAAGTTCGCTCATTATGAACGCCCTCAAGCATGTCTCGGGCGTCGACCTTGAGCTCGAGGTCATTAGCGATGAGGCGATCGAGCCCATCAGCAAGCTCAAGACGCATTTCCTGGGCAGCAAAAACCCGCGCCTCCACACCGACGAGACGCTTATGGCGCTGTCGATCACCTCGGCCACGAGTGAGACGGCCGCTCGCGTCCTTTCGGGCCTGGAGCAGCTGCGCGGTTGCGATGCCTTCTTTAGCGTGATCATCTCGCCGACGGACGAGACGGTACTGCGCAAACTGGGTATCAACGTGTGCTGCGAGCCCAAGTTTGAGCGCTGCGGTTTCTTCCATCGCTAAGTTTGAAGCACCGCGGTAATTGCATTGCATTTTGGCCGTATCGGGTTAGCGCCCGGTACGGCTTTTTGATCAATAAAGCGCCTATTTCGGCGAAAAATAGCCGTTTACCTGCCTAGAAACAATTTGAGCGGTATACAATAACCGTAACTGTTTCATCCTTAGCGGGATGCCGCATGATGGATATTACCTGCCATCGTGAGGTGTGTCGGTCGCGCACGGCGCGTTAGATGCTCGTGCTCGGTTTGAGGAGGCTGCTATGGCGGGCAAGGGTCGTGCGAGTGTCAACGATATGAAGCGTGTCGAGGTGCTGGTGTTGATGGAGATCGACCAGCAAACCGAAGACAATGGCGGGCCGTATGGTTTCTCGCGCAAAACGCTTGCCGAGCGCGTGGGGGTTTCGCCGTATCGTGCCCGCGCCGCAATCGATCGCTTGGATTCCGAAGGCATGATTGATGTCGTCTCGCGTTATAGCGACGACGGCGGTCAGCTTGCAAATGGTATTTGCCTCACCGAACGTGGCGAGTGGTATCTTGAGGGCGTCCGTACCGGCATGCTCGTTCAAGAAATGCTTGAGGACGAGGCTGCTGATCGATAGCAGCATGTAACCCTTGCCATAACGACGCCGCCTGGGAAACCGGGCGGCGTTTTGTTTCAAGATTGAGAAATGCAATCGCACGCGAGAAAAATTGCGAACGGTCCGCGGCGCGAGTATTACAATGAAGACCCGTAAGATGTGTATGGACAACTTCTACGGGAAGCGCAGGTAACTCAATATGACCAAGCATGTGTTCGTAACCGGTGGCGTGGTTTCGTCCCTGGGCAAGGGTATCACCGCGGCCTCGCTGGGCCGTCTGCTCAAGTCGCGTGGCTACAAAGTAACGATGCAGAAAGCCGACCCGTATCTGAACGTCGACCCCGGTACCATGAGCCCCTTCCAGCATGGTGAGGTCTTCGTTACCGAGGATGGTTACGAGTCCGACCTGGACCTGGGTCATTACGAGCGCTTTATTGATGAGAATCTGACCCGCGATTCCAACTTTACGACCGGTGCCATCTACAAAAGCCTAATCGCCCGTGAGCGTCGCGGCGACTTTTTGGGCGGTACCGTGCAGGTGATTCCCCACGTCACCAATGCCATTAAGGACAAGTTCCGCCGCATCGAGGAGCAGACCGGCTCCGATGTAGTCATCACCGAGCTGGGCGGCACGATCGGCGACATCGAGTCCCAACCGTTTGTCGAGGCCATCCGCCAGTACCGCAAGGAGGCCGGCCCCGAGAACGTCTGCTACATCCACGTGTCGCTCGTTCCCTATATCGCCGCCGCCCACGAGGTCAAGACCAAGCCCACGCAGCATTCCGTCAAGGAGCTCCGCAGCTTTGGCATCCAGCCCGATATCATCGTGCTGCGCTCCGACCACCATATCGATGACGCTATCCGCGGAAAGATCGCAAGCTTCTGCGACGTCGACACCGATTGCGTCTTTACCAACGAGGACTGCGCGAGCATTTACGATGTTCCGCAGCTGCTTGCCGAGCAGGACTTTGACCTGCGCATTTGCGAGCGCCTGGGTCTGGATCCGCGTGAGCGCGACATGAGCGAGTGGAACGAGTTCCTGCGCAAACAGAATCACGCCAACCATCACGCCGACAAGGTGAAGATCGCCGTCGTGGGCAAGTACACGCAGCTGCCCGATGCGTACCTGTCGGTTATCGAGGCCCTGCACCATGCGGGCGTCTTCTACGATCGCCATGTGGACGTCCAGCTGGTCGACGGCGAGAGCCTCGACGAGCAGAATGTCTCCGAGGTTCTGGGCGACGCCTCGGGCATCCTGGTTCCCGGCGGCTTTGGCAAGCGCGCCCTGGAGGGCAAGATCCTCGCGGCCGAGTTTGCCCGTGAGCACAAGATTCCGTATCTGGGCATTTGCCTGGGTATGCAGGTCGCCGTGTGCGAGTTCGCCCGCAACGTTGTCGGCCTTGCCGGTGCCAGCTCCTCCGAGTTTGATCCGGACGGTCCGTATAGCGTCATCGACCTGATGAGCTCGCAGGAGGACGTGACCGAGAAGGGCGGCACCATGCGCCTGGGCGCCTATCCGTGCAAGCTCGCCGCCGATACTCTTGCTCGTGAGGCATATGGCGAGGAACTCGTCTACGAGCGTCACCGTCACCGCTTTGAGTTCAACAACGCCTTCCGCGACCAGCTCGAGGACGCCGGTTTGGTTATCTCGGGTCTGTCGCCTGACGAGCGCTTGGTCGAGATGGTCGAGCTGCCGCGCGACGTGCATCCGTGGTATGTGGCAACCCAGGCGCATCCCGAGTTCAAGAGCCGCCCGACCAACCCGCAGCCGCTGTTCCGCGAGTTCGTGCGCGCTTCGATCGGCCAGCACGAGGGTGTCGACCGTCTGCAGGTGACGCCCATGAACCTCGCTACGGACTAAGGGTGCCGGCGAATAAGGAATATACCGAAGCTACTCCCTCGTCGCTCGCCGTGGCGGCGGGGGAGTATCTCGATTACCTCGCGGTCGAGCGGGGTTTGGCGCGCAACACGATTGCGGCCTATCGTCGTGACCTGACGACGTACTGCGCCTATCTGGAGCGGGCGGGTATTGTGTCTTTTGAAGAGGTGACTCGTCAGGTCGTGGAGGGCTTTGTCGCCGACCGTCGCGATGGGGGCTATTCCGATGCCTCGGTGGAGCGTGCGCTTGCGGCCGTGAAGGGCTTGCACGCCTTTTTGGTGCGCGATGGGGCTGTGGCCCAAAATCCAACGGCGGCGTTGCGCCTGCCTAAAAAGGCTGATCGTTTGCCGGAGTATCTATCGGTGGAGGATGTCTCGGCGCTGCTCGATCAAGATTTCCCCGAGGGCGAGATGGGCTTGCGCGACCATGCCATCTTGGAAGTGCTCTACGGATGCGGTTTGCGTGTGAGCGAGTTGGTGGGGCTCGATGTGGGCGATATCCATATTGACGATGGCTTTGTACTCGTTCGCGGTAAGGGCTCAAAGGAACGCCTGTCCCCGCTGGTGGGAAGCGCGGCGCGAGCCCTGACGCTCTATGTAACCGAGGGGCGTTCTCGCTTGGCGGCCCATGCCCGCGGAACCGAGACCTTGGCGGTCTTTTTAAATAAGAACGGCCGCCGTCTGTCGCGCCAGGGCATCCATGCCATCTGTGAGCGCTATGGGCGCCAGGTGGGGCTGGTGGGACTCCATCCCCATACGCTGCGTCACTCCTTTGCCACCCATATGCTTGCGGGCGGTGCAGACCTCCGTGTGCTACAGGAGATCTTGGGGCATGCCGATATATCGACCACGCAGATCTACACGCATATCGATCGTACGCAACTTACCGAGGTCTATCTGGCGGCGCACCCGCTGGCACATCGTTAACACATCGCTGATCTGCAAATTCACAGGTATTTGGGGACGGGCTCCAGATTGCCGCGGCGCGCTTTTGCGCGCGCAGGGGCAATCTGGGGCTCGTCCCATTTTTCGCCACTTGTCATCGCGGTGGTGGGCCGAATGTGCCTTGGGTGGGGGAGTTTGGGGGCGATGTGAACGGCATGTAAAGGGACGCAAAAATCGCCTCAAGGTCAACTTGAAGGTTGAGGTTGAAAGGCGGGGTGCCACAGGTGGCATCCCGCTGTTGCTGTAAACACAACATATTGTGTTTTCGAACATATGCTTGGGGGTGTTTTGCAATATATGGTGGGTGGAGTGGTGGGGTGGAGTGGGGGAAGGGGTGGGGAAAGGTGTTGAAAAATGGGGCGGTTCCCCATATTATTAATGACGTCGACAGGCGGGGTGGTTCCCCGCGTACGTGCCATCTGAGTAACCGAGGGGAGGGCGCACATGGGAATGACTGGTGCATACGAGCGCAATCTCGATGCAAAAGGTCGTCTGTCCCTGCCTGCACCCCTTCGTGAGGAACTTGGAGAGCACGTTCGCGTGTTCAAAGCCCTGGATGTCGATGCTCTGTACGTGTTCTCTGCCGAGGCCTTCGATAAGTGGGTCGAAGGACTCTTCGCGGGTCGTGAGGGCCACGAGGGCTTTAACCCGCGTGACATTAACGACCAGAAGCTCATGAGGGCGATCAACAAGCGCACCACGTCGATGGACGTGGACAGCGCCGGTCGTATCGGTCTTTCCGAGTCTCTCCGCAAGCAGGCGAACCTCGACCGCGAGGTCACGGTTGTGGGCAACTACGACCACCTTGAGGTTTGGGATCGCGCCGCGGCCGATGAGGACGATGACGATGAGGCCTTGCTGGACCTCTTCTTCTCGTAAGGGCAAGGCACGGGTAACGGATGGAGCGTGGGATCTTGACACAAGAATATCGGCATGAACCTGTCATGCTCGGCGAAGTGCTTGAGTCGCTGCAGCTCAAGAGCGGCTCCGTTGTCTGCGATTGCACCCTTGGCGGTGCCGGCCATTCGGTAAAGATGGCCGCGCAGGTGGGGGAGACGGGCCTTTTGCTCGGCGTCGATCAGGACGACATGGCCCTCGAGGCCGCTGGCGCCCGTCTGGACCGCGAGGTTCCCGGCATTCCGCACCAGCTGCTGAAGGGCAACTTCGGCGACTTGGACGAGCTGCTTTGCTCGGCCGAGGTGCCCGGGGTCGATGGCTTCCTGTTCGATTTGGGCGTTTCGTCACCGCAACTCGATATCCCTGGCAGGGGCTTTTCGTATAACGAGGACGCCCCATTGGACATGCGGATGGATCCGGGTAATAACACCTTAAACGCAGCTGAGGTCATCAACACCTATAACGAACACGACCTCGCCCGGATTCTACGCGTCTACGGCGAAGAGAAGTTCGCCTCGCAGATTGCGCGCGAGATCGTGCGCCGCCGCGAGCAAGAACCGATCGAAACTACCGGCCAATTTGTCGAGATCATCAAGGCGGGTATCCCGGCTGCCGCTCGTCGGCATGGCGGACACCCGGCCAAGAAAAGTTTCCAGGCCATTCGCATCGAGGTCAATCACGAGCTCGATGTGCTCGAGAGAGGGCTTGATGCCGCCACCAGGTGGCTCAACCCGGGCGGGCGTATTTGCGTCATCTCGTATCACTCGCTCGAGGACCGTATCGTAAAGAACCACTTTAAGGAGATGAGCCAGGGGTGCACGTGTCCGCCGGAGATTCCGGTGTGCGTGTGCGGCAACGTGCCGATACTCAAGGTCATCACCCGCAAACCCTTGGTTGCCCAGCCTGATGAGGTTGAGCGCAACCCTCGGGCGAGATCAGCCAAAATCCGCGTGGCGCAGCGTCTGTAGGCGCGACCGCGCGATATTGGGCCTCCCGCTCGCACCATAAACGAAGCTTAAACACACTACCAACGTACTCGGGATGGGAGGCGGCATATCATGGGCTACAACACTTCAAGCGCAGCACTCGCCTATGATATGAACGCCATGCCCGCCTATCGTGAGACGCCGCAGGCCCCCGTTGCTCCCCGTGAGCAGCGCACGCCGCGCTTTGATGTCTACACGGGCGCGGGCCGTCAGGCAAACCAGGCGGTAAGCCCGGTTTTCATGAGCGTTCTTAAAACGTTTTGCATCATTGCGGCTATCTTCATGACGATCGGCGTCGCCCGCGTGGCGCTCGCCGGCGTTACGGCCCAGGTGCTCAACAGCAACGCCGAGCTTACCAACACGCTCGAAAAGGCGACCGATGAGAGCTCCGACCTGGAGGTCATGCATTCGGTCTATGGCGCCGACACGCGCATTCGCGACCTTGCGGGCGCTTATGGCATGGTGGAGCCCAGCGAGAGCGTTACACTTGACTTTTCGCAGGATGCAGCCGCGGGCGCCAACGCGACCGCGACCGCTCAGTAGCAAGACGGTAGCTGAGTATGACAAATGACTATCGCCGCGGTTCCGATGGGGGCCGCGGTTCTGGACGTCCCTCGTCGCGGGGACGTTCTGGTTATCAAGGAACGGGTCGGCAATCTTACAACGCCGGGCAGTCCCGTGGCAACGACCCGGCGTCGCGACTTCGCGGCTCGGGCGGCCCTCAAGTGCATAACACCAGGTCGCGCAAGAGTTCGTCGACCGAATGGCTCACAGGCGCGCCTCTGCCTCGCCGCAAAGCCGTCATGGGATTCATTGGGCTTGGCTTGGGCTTGGGCGTCTTTCGCCTTGCCGACTATCAAATTGTCGAAGCCGATAAACTGCGCGAGCGTGCCGATGCGCGCCGCCTGCTTGCGCAGACCCTCTATGCCAAACGCGGCACCATCTACGACCGCAACGGTAACGTGCTGGCGTCGTCGGTCGAATGTCGCAACATCGCCGTGAACCCGCAGCTTGTCGAGGATGTTGACAAGACGGTGTCGGCGCTGGTCAAGGCAACTGGAATCGATAAAAAGACCTGCCGCAAGCTCGTCGAGTCCGATGGCACCTGGGTGTATATCAAGCGCCAAGTGGACGAAGACGATGCTGCGGTGCTGGAGAAGAAGAACCTGCCCGGCGTGCTTTTTGAGCAGGCCATGAAGCGCGTATATCCATACGGCAATCTGGCATCGCAGGTGCTGGGTGTAGTGAATGTGGACAACGACGGCTTGACGGGTCTCGAAAAGCAATACAACAAGCTTCTGACCGGCACGAACGGTTCTCTCGTACGCGAGCGCGCGAGGGACGGCAGCTATATCGCGGGCGGTGCCTATAAAAAGGTGGCCGCGGTCGACGGCGTTGATATCGTGACGACGCTCGACGTCAATATCCAGCGTGCGGCTGAGGATGCTCTGGCAGAGGCTGTCGAGAAGACAAAGGCCAAGAACGGCTCGGCTTTGGTCACCGACCCCACGACCGGTGAAATTCTCGCAGCCTGCTCGTACCCGACCTACGACCAGACCGATCTGGAGAACGCCAAGACCGAGGATATGAACCTGCGCCTGGTCACTGACGCCTACGAGCCCGGCTCGGTCTTTAAGACGCTCGTGGCGGGCGCCGGCTTCGACTTGGGCGTCGTACGATTGAGTACGTCGTTTGAGGTGCCGGCGAGCATCAAGGTGGGCGACGATACCGTTACCGATGCCGATAAGCGCGACTATGGCATGACCATGGATGTGCGCGAGATGATGCGCCGTTCGTCCAATGTGGGCTTTGTCCTGGTGGGGCGCAAGATCGGTGCCGACGACTTTGCCGCCTATGTGGACAAGTGGGGCATCGGTCACAGCTCCGGTGTCGATTTTCCGGGCGAGAGCCTGGGCATCGTCAAGGAGCGTGACCAGTATGACGGCGCCACGCTGGGATCGATGAGCTTTGGACAGGCGCTGTCCGTCTCGCCGATTGAGATCGCACGTGCCGTGGGCGGCATCGCCAATGGCGGCGTGATGATGACCCCGCACTTCTATAAGTCCAGCAAAGGCGACGAGAAGGACTGGGGCGAAGGCGAACGCGCGATTTCTGAGGACGCCGCATCCCAGGTGACATCGTGCATGCAGACGGTCGTGTCCGAGGGAACGGGCGTTGGCGGCGCGGTTGACGGCTATGACGTGGCGGGTAAGACCGGTACGGCCGAACGAGCCGACGAGAACGGCGGCTACCTCAAGGAGAACTACATGTCGTCCTTTATGGGCTTTGCGCCGGCACAATCGCCCAAGGTGCTGTGCTATATCACGCTCGACGGAACGCCGAGCGGCTCAGATGCCGCTGCGGTGCCGTTCCAGTCCATTATGGCCAACGCGCTCGACGTGCTGGGTATCCCGCACACGAAGTAGGGGGTTACAATCTTTGGGGCGTGGTTTGTTGTCCCATATGAGGGGTGTTCACATGCCCTGCACCACGCATGCGCGGCGCTGGGATACAATACGCCGATAGCATTATTAGGTTTACAGGGGAGCTGCAATGATAGAGATCGCCGTCAACAACCTCGCGGCCGCAACAGGGGCCCGAACCGTGACGGGAGAAGCCGATCGGGTATGCCGCGGGTGCGTTATCGACTCGCGTCAGGTCGAGGAAGGGACGATTTTCGTCGCCTTTCCCGGTGAAAACGTCGACGGCAATGATTTTGCTTCCCGTGCCGTCCAGTCGGGTGCCGGCGCCGTCGTAATGACGCGTGAGCCCGAGGCCGAGCTGGTCTCGCTGGCGCAGGACAAGGGCTGTGCCATCCTGCTGACCGATGATCCCGAGGACTTTCTGCTGCGTTTGGCGCACACGTACCGTCTGGAGCTCGGCTGCCTGGTCGTTGGTATTACCGGTTCCATCGGCAAGACGACGACCAAGGACGTGCTCGCCGCTGTGCTCGCCAAGCGCTATCGTGTCTGGGCCACCAAGGGCAATTTCAATAACCTGATCGGCATGCCGCTCACGGTGCTTTCCGCTCCGGCCGATACCGAGGTCCTGGTGCTCGAGATGGGCATGAACCATTTCCACGAGATCGAGCGCCTGTCCCAGTCCGCCAATCCCAACCTTGCCATCGTGAGCAAGATTGGTACCTCTCATATCGGCATTTTGGGTAGCCGCGAGAACATCGCCCGCGCTAAGGCCGAGATTGTCCAGGGTATGTGCGCCGCCGGCGACTTCTTGCCGCTGCTGGTTTTAGGCGGCGAGGACGACTTTACGCCGTTCATTTGCGATACGTTCGCCCAGCCTGCTGGTATCGATGTGATGCTGGCCGGCGTCTCGGACGATGATGAGATCCGCGCCCGCGACGTTCGTGTTGATGACGAGGGCCGTCCGGTCTTTACGCTCGATTTTGGTCAGGGCGAGACGATTGATACCATGCTTGCCATCCCCGGCGTGCAGTCCGTTCCAAATGCCGTTAAGGCCGCCGCGGTTGCCTATCGCCTGGGCGTGACGCCCGAGCAGATCGATGCTGCCTTTAGGGGCCTCACGATCACCGGTCACCGCCAGGAGATCAAGTGCGCCAAGAGCGGTGCCCGCGTCATCGACGATTCCTATAACGCCAGTGCCGAATCCATGGCTGCTGGCCTCGATCTGCTGTGCTCGCTTTCGTGCGCGGGGTCTCGCATGGCGATCCTGGGCGAGATGGGCGAGATGGGCGATGAGGCTCCTCGCATGCATGAGCTCGTGGGCGCCTATGCCGCCGCCAAGAAGCTCGACATGCTGGCGTGCGTGGGTGGTGAGCTGGCCCAGCTTATGGCCGATGCCGCGCGCATGATGGGTATGGACGAGGACCGCATCCAGGTGTTCTCCGATTATCAGCAGGTGCTCGACCGCATGGGCGGCGCGCTTGAAAAACATGATGTTGTACTGGTCAAGGGTTCCCGCTTTGTTGAGCTCGACCGCTTTGTGGAAGGTGTGTGCTAGCCCATGTTCGGCAATCCCTCGTATCCAACGTATCAGGCTTTTTTGGGGCTTGGCATCGCCGCTGCCATTGCGCTGCTGCTCATGCCGTGGTGGATCAAGCTGCTTAAGGTCGAGGGTATCGGCCAGCAGGTTCGTGCCGACGGCCCCAAGCGTCATTTGGTTAAGCAGGGAACGCCCACCATGGGTGGCGTTGTCATCCTCGTCGCGATCTCGCTGACCTGCCTGCTGATGGGCAAGCTCACCACCGAGCTCGTGCTCGTGCTGCTCGCCACGCTGGCGACCGGCGTGCTGGGCCTGATTGACGACCTGACCTCCGTTACGCATGGGCGCTCGCTCGGTCTGACGCCTCATGCCAAGATGATCGGTCTAACCATTATCTGTGTCACCTTTACGGTACTTGCCGTCAACTGGTGCGGCGTCGCCCCCGAGATTCGTTTTCCCGGCGGCCTGACGATTGACCTCGGTGTTCTTTCGACCACCATCTGCGGCCTTTCGTTCCCGTGGCTCTACATTGTCTTTTGCTGGCTGATGATCGCCGGTCTTTCTAATGCCGTGAACCTGACCGATGGCCTTGACGGTCTTGCTGGCGGCACCTCCATGATTGCCATGCTCGCCATGGCTGCCATGGCGTTTTTGCACGGAGACGTGAACCTGTCCATCTTCTGCACCGCGTGTGCCGGTGCCTGCTTGGGCTTTCTGTGGTTCAACTGCTATCCGGCGAGCATCTTTATGGGCGATACCGGCTCGCTTGCCCTGGGCGCCGCGTTTGCCTGCACGTCCATCATGACCAACACCGAGGTCGTCTCCCTCATCATCGGCGGCCTGTTTATCGTTGAGACCCTGTCGGTCATGATTCAGGTTGTCTACTTCCACTTTACGCACAAGCGCGTCTTCCTTATGGCGCCCATCCATCATCATTTCGAAAAGAAGGGCTGGGCCGAGACCAAGGTCGTCATCCGTTTTTGGATTATCGCTGCGGCCTTTGGTGCCGTTGGCCTTGCTTTGTTCTTCCAGTTGGGATAGTGGTCTTTCATGCCTCTTGCTGATGTCTTTAGCCTGCTCGTTTTGGGTCAGGGCAAATCCGGTCTCGATGTCGCCCGCTGGGCGCTGGCACATCCCGAGCGCGTAAGCGCCGTTACCGTGTATGGCGGCGGCACCTCTGAGCCCAATGACGCCACGCGTGCGCTCGAGGCTGCTGGTGCGTCGTTTGTCTATGGGACCGAACAGGTCGAGGGCGCCTATGACGTATGCGTGACGTGCCCGGGCATCTCGGAGTTCTCGGGCTTCTTTAAGGCCGGGCGCGAGCATGCCGCCCAAATTATGGGTGAGCCTGAGTTTGCCTATCGCCTGTCTCCCCAAAACTGGATTGCCATCACGGGCACCAATGGCAAGACGACTACCACGTCGCTGACTGATTATCTGCTCAAGGCTGCCGGCGAGGCCAGCGTTGCTGTCGGCAACATCGGCGAGCCGCCGGTCAACGAGATTGACGGCCGAGCCCGCAACGAGTGGTTTGTGGCTGAGCTCTCGAGCTATCAGATTGCTACGACCGCCGAGCTTCATCCTCGCGTGGCGGTGCTGCTCAACATCACTCCCGACCACTTGGGCTGGCATAAGAGCCATAAGAACTATGCGCTTGCCAAGATCAAACTGTTTGACAATATGGTCGATGACGATCTGGCGGTTGTCGACGTCGAAGACGCCGGCATTCACGAGTTCGATGAGTACATCTACACGCCGGGTCGTCGCATCTGCAAGGTCGCTTTTGACGAGCCCGAGGGCGAGGATGCCGCCTTTGTGCGCGATGGCAAGATGATCGTGCGCCTGAAGGGCGTCGAGACCCCGCTCATCGCTACATCCGAGCTCAAGATCTCGGGCCATCACAATGTTATCAATGCCCTGTGCGCTGCCACGGTTGCCCTGGCAGTCGGTGCCGATGTCGATGGTGTCTGCCGCGGTCTGGCCTCGTTCCAGCCGCTCGAGCACCGCGTGGAGCCGTGTGGCGAGATTGACGGCGTGCGCTACGTCAACGATTCCAAGGCGACCAACACCGATGCGGTCGAGAAGGCGCTGACGGCATTTCCCGATGACGACGTGATCTTGCTGCTCGGCGGCCACGATAAGGGCACGCCGCTCACGGACTTCGCGCGCGTCGTTATGGACAACGTACGCTCGGTCGTCTGCTTTGGCGATGCGCGCGAGCGTTTCACCGCCGCTATGGACGAGGCCGATGTCGATGGCGATGTGGATATCGCCCAGGCGGATGACCTGCGCGATGCCGTGGACGTCGCCCGTTCGCTGTCGAGCCGTGGCGACGTGATCTTACTTTCTCCTGCCTGCTCTTCGTTCGATGAGTTCTCGGGCTATGAGGAGCGCGGCCGCGTGTTTAAGGACTATGTGGCCCAGCTTGCCGCTGCGGCGAAATCGCAAATGGAATAGGGGTTGCCGGTGAGAGAGGAGAGCCCCCGACAAGGTATGAGGAGGCCCGACTCGGACCGTGCTTCCTCGCGGCGCAGCACACCGCGTTCCGGTCGCGGCGGGCAGTCGTTTAGCGAACGCTATATTGCCGGCGTTCCCGCCCGTATCATGCGCCCCCGTTTGATATTCATGGCCTGCTTGTTTACCTTGGTATGCTTTGGCCTGCTGATGGTGTACTCGGCGTCTTCGGTCGAGGCGCTGCACGAGAATGGCTCGGCGACGTTTTTTCTGGGTCGACAGGCCGCGTTTGCTGTGGTCGGTGTTCTAGCGCTGATTGCCATCGTGCGCGTTTTGCCGGACAGCTGGTTTGGGGAGGATGTGCTCAGGATCTTCCTTATCGGCATGATAGGGCTACTGCTTCTGGTGTTCTTGGTGGGCAGCGGCAGCCGTGGCGCCACGCGCTGGCTCAACATCGCCGGTATTCAGTTCCAGCCTTCTGAGTTTTTAAAGCCATTTGCCATTGCGTATTCGGCCATCATGCTTGATCGCTTCTTTTCGCCCGGTGGCAACATCAACGAATTCCTTCGCAAGATGGGCATCTACTTGGGCATTTCGCTCTTTCTGATCTTTATCCAGCCCGATTTCGGTACTGTCCTGATCATCCTGTTGACCCTCATGTGCATGGCGTTGTTTGCGGGTCTCGACCCCAGATTTATCATCGGCGTGCTAATCTTCGGCATTCTCGTGATCGTGATTGCGCTTGTTGCAGAGCCGTACCGTATGGTGCGTATTCAGGTTGCCTTGAACCCTTGGGCCGACGAGTATGGTGACGGCTATCAGGCCACGCTTGCCATCATGGCCTTTGCCTCGGGCGGTCTGTTCGGCCGTGGCATCGGCAACTCAACCATGAAGTACTCGTATCTGCCCGAGGCGCACAATGACTACATCCTGGCCATCATTGGCGAGGAAGTCGGTTTTGTCGGAACCGTGCTGTTCTTCTTGGTGTTTGCGATGCTGATCTATTCGGCGTTTCGCATTGCCGAGCAGGCGACCGATCGTCGGGGCGCGCTTATGGCGTCTGGCTCCGCGGTCATTCTCGCGGTGCAGTTTTTGATTAACGCGTTGGGCATCCTCAACGTGTTTCCCATGACGGGCAAGCCGTTGCCGTTTATTAGCTACGGCGGTTCGTCGATTATTGTGTCGCTTATGCTTGCCGGGTTGATCCTGCGCGTTTCGTACGAGAGCGCCCGTCGCGATGAGTACGACCGTCGCCGCGAGAGCTTTGCCGTTATGGATGAGAGTACCGCCGGCGTAGCTCATGTGCGCGGTGAACGACCTTCGCGTAGCGGCTTTACCGTTCTGGATGGTTCTGCATCCGAGCCGGCAGCTCGTCCACGCCCGCGAACGGCTCCGCAAGGTCGTCCGCAGCGTCCCAGCTCTCGCAACGCGGGCGGCGGATATAATCGAATCGATTTGAACTCGGACCCGTCGGCGCGTCTGCGCACCGACGACCAGGGACCGCGTGTACGAAGGGACTACCATGACCGATAAGATGACCGTTGCTATTGCAGCCGGCGGCACGGCAGGACACATCAACCCCGCGCTCGCCTTGGCCGAAGAGCTGCGTGACCGTGGCCACCACGTTGTGTTCGTGGGCCAGTCGCGCAAGCTCGAGGGTCGTCTGGTCCCCGAGGCTGGGTTTGATTTTGTGCCCATTACGGTCACGGGCTTCGACCGCTCCCGTCCTTGGACGGCGCTGACCTCGCTGTGGCGTGTCAACAAGGCCAAGCGTGCGCTCGCCAGTCATTTCTCAAAGGTCGGTAAGCCCGATGCCGCCATCGGTTTTGGTGCCTATGTCGAGGTTCCGTTGCTGGGGTGGTGCAAGGGCGCAGGCGTTCCGTATCTGCTGCATGAGCAGAACTCTGTTCCGGGCCTGGCCAACAAGATGATGAACTCCCACGCCGCCCGCGTGTGCATCTCGGTGCCGGCAGCGCGCTCGGTCTTTGAGCGCGAAGGTGACCCTGACCACGTGCTCATGACCGGCAATCCCGTACGTCGCTCAGTGATCGAGGGCGATCGCGCTCGCGGCCGCAAGGCACTTGCCGTTCCCGAGGACGCTACGCTGCTGCTCGTTTTTGGCGGTTCACTTGGCGCCCAGCACCTCAACGAGCGCGTGGCTTCGCTCAAAAACGAGCTGCTTTCGCGCAAGAACCTCTATGTGTTGCATTCGACGGGCGCTGACGGCTTTGAGGAGACCGAGCGCGCTTTGGCGCTGACGCCCGAGGAGGCGAAGCGTTACCGCGTCCAGCCTTACATCGACGACATGGGCGATATGCTGGCTGCTGCCGATTTGGTGCTCTCGCGTTCGGGCGCATCGAGCGTGGCCGAGATCGCTGCGCTCGCCGTGCCCTCGGTGCTCGTGCCGTATCCGCATGCGACGGCCGACCACCAAACCACCAATGCCCGTTATCTGGTCGACGCCGGGGCCGGCGTACTCTGCGCCGATGCCGATATCGACGGTTCTGCCTTTGCCGATGAGCTGCTGCACCTGGTCGATGACGCGGCGGCGCGCGAGGCCATGCGCCAGGCGGCGCGTGGTCTGGCTCAGGATAGGGCCGCCGCTCTTCTGGCGGATGCGGTAGAGGGTTTGCGTTAGTTAGACGGGATATCGTCGGTCGCCCTCGCGCTGATGCGGTAGGTGCGGTACAGTTAACGGGTTACAGGCAGTGTTTACGCAAGGAGTACACGAGCACATGGCTGATTCCCAGACTGCAACCTCCGCGCCCGAGTTTAAGAGCGCCCACTTTATCGGTATCGGCGGCGCCGGCATGAGCGGCATCGCCCTCGTTCTGCACGAGCGTGGTTATGCCGTTACCGGCTCCGACCTTAAGACGTCACGTTATATCCGCCAGCTTACCCGCGCTGGTGTGAAGGTGCATGTGGGCCATGAGGCCGCCACGATCGACGAGGTCAAGCCCGACGTGGTTGTTGTCTCCACCGCTATTCCGGAGTCCAACCCTGAACTCGTGCGCGCTCGCGAGCTTGGTATTCCCGTGTGGCCCCGTGCCAAGATGCTCTCTGCCTTGGGCCACGGCTACACCACCGTCGCTGTTGCCGGCACGCATGGCAAGACCACCACGTCTTCGATGTGCGCCACCATGCTCGACCGCATGGGCCTGGATCCGAGCTTCTTGATCGGCGGCATCGTCGAGGGCTATGACACGAACGGCAAGAACGGCTCGGGCGACTACTTTGTCGCCGAGGCCGACGAGTCCGACAGCTCCTTCCTGTTCCTGAACCCCAACGTAGTCATTGTGACCAACGTCGAGGCCGACCACCTCGATCACTACTCGGGTATCGAGGAGATCGAGGCGACTTTCGCCAAATTCATGAGCCTGGTGGGCGAGGACGGCACTGTCATCGTCTGCGGTGAGGACCCGCATCTGGTCGAGCTCGCCAAGTCGACGGGCCGTCACGTGCTTTCCTACGGCTTTGCCGAGAGCAACGACATCGTCTGCATGCACCCGGATGTCAAGGGCATCCAGAGTGACTTTATCGTTCGCTTTGAGGACGGCACTGAGCATGCTGTGGAGATCAAGAGCAATCCCGGTCGCCACAACATGCTCAACGCCACGGCGGTGCTCACCGTCGCACATGTCCTGGGCCTTGACATCGACGCCGCCGCCAAGGCGCTCTCGAGCTTTGAGGGCGTCCGTCGTCGCTTTACCCACGTGGGCGATATCGATGGCATCACCGTGGTCGATGATTACGGCCATCACCCCACCGAGATCAAGGCGACGCTTGCCGCCGCTTCGTCGCTGGGCTACAAGCACGTCGACGTCGTGTTCCAGCCGCACCGCTATTCGCGCCTGCAGGCCCTGTGCGACGACTTTGCCGATGCATTTGCCAATGCCGATAAACTGCTGCTGATTGATGTGTTCTCGGCTGGCGAGATGCCCATTCCGGGTGTCACCTCTAAGATGCTCGCCGATACCGTGCGCGCCAAGCATCCTGGCAAGGAGGTCGTGTACTGCTCCAGCCGTCTTGAGCTCAATCAGGAGCTCGAGCAGATGGTGGGCGAGGGCGACCTGCTGCTCACCATGGGTGCCGGTGACGTTACGACCGTCGGTCCTGAGTTTATCGAGTATCTGACTGCCAAGAAAGACGCTTAAGTCTAATGGGTCTGTTTAACGCCGTCATGGCGCTCTCGGGCATGATCGACACGGATGTCATCGAGGACGAGCGCCTTGCGCGCCATACGAGCTATCGTATCGGCGGCAAGGCCGACCTCTTTGTGACGTGCCATAGCTATCATGCCCTTCGCCGCGCCGTGGCGGTGCTCGATCGCGAGCAGGTGCCGTGGGTCATCATCGGCAAGGGCTCCAATCTGCTGGTTGCCGATGGCGGTTATCGCGGTGCCGTCATTTCGCTCGGACGTGAGTTTCAGCGCACGGTTGTTGCCGATGACGGTTGCACGCTGACGGTCGGAGCGGGCGTGATGTTTGCGCGCCTGGTCAACGATGCCCTGTCGCGTAGCCTCTCGGGCCTTGAGTTTGCCGTTGGCATCCCCGGTTCGGTCGGCGGTGCGATATCTATGAATGCCGGCACACGGACCGAGTGGATTGGCTCGCTGGTTGAGGATGTCGTAACGTTTGACCCGGCATCCGGTATCAAGCATTATGCAGGGTCCGAGATCACTTGGGGCTACCGCGAATGTAGCCTTCCCCGCAATGAGATCATCCTCGAGTGCGTGCTCAAGCTTAAACCGGCGCCCAAGGCCGACATTCGCGAGCGCATGGAACGGTACCTGACGAGGCGCAAGCGTACGCAGCCCATGGGTCGCGCATCCTGCGGGTCGGTCTTTCGTAACCCGCCCGATGCGAGTGTGGGCAAGCTTATCGAGGATTGTGGATTAAAGGGTTTTTCGATTGGCGGCGCGGAAGTTTCGCCCGTTCACGCTAATTTTATCGTTAATAACGGAACTGCCTCGGCCGATGACGTTGCCGCGGTTATCAGACATGTGCACGGAAAGGTGAGGGAGGCGTATGGCATCGAGCTCAGACCGGAAGTTAAATTCCTCGGCTTCTAGAGCATCGAAACCCACCTTCCGCCGCGCCGGAGGGCGTTCCGGCGCGCCTGCCAAACCTCAACGCAATACCGTCGCGCACTCTAAGTCTGTCGGGCATGCTCGACAGACCAGTCGTCCGGTTGTCGGCTCGCAGCTCGGTAATCGTTCGGCCGCAAAAAAGCCCTCGCGTCCCTCGATGACGTCAAAGCCTGTTATGGGCGCCAAGCCTGCCCGTCCTATGGCAACTCCTAAGCCCTCGACAGGAACTAAGGCGGCGCGTTCGGGTCGCACGCTGGGCGCATCGAAACCGCGCTCGCTGACATCGGTGCCGGCTACCGCCAAGAAGCCTTCGGGTAAAAAAGGCGTCAACCCGTTGTCTTCACTTGGGGCGATGGCAAATAAAACATCAGACGCCGCTTCTGTCGTTGCAGGCAAAGGCAAAATCGTGGGCGGCGTTCTGGCCGTCTTGGCCGTGCTCGTCGTCGTTGCCGTCGTGGTGATCAACTCTGGATTGTTTACCGCCACTGATATTCAGATTCAAGGCAGCGAGCATGTGACGAAGCACGATGCTATTCAGCTGATCGATTTGCCCGAGGGAACGTCGCTTTTTAACGTCGATCCCGACCAGATTACCGAGGACCTCAAGCAGAACCCGTGGGTCTCGGGCGTGGATGTCCAGCGTCAGTTCCCGCATACGCTCATCATTACGCCTATGGAGCGCAAGGTCATCGCAATTGCCTATATCAGCTCCGATGACCTTGCCTGGGCCATCGGGGATGATGACACCTGGATCGCCCCGCTGTCGACGTCGGTCGAAGTGGATGACCAGGGCAACGTCATCACGACGGGGCAGGGCTCAAATACCCTGACCGGCATTGATGCCGCGCTGGCGCTCGCTAAGCACTATGGCGCGGTGTTGTTGACTGATGTCTCGGCGGATGTCGCTCCGGTTTCCGGCCAGGCGGTGAGCTCCAAGGCCGTTAAGGCTGGCTTGGATTATGTGCGTGGTTTTTCGAGCGAGTTCTTGGGACAAGTCAAGGATATTTCCACGCCTTCGGTCGAAGCCATCTCGGCAAACCTCAATAACGGCATTGAGGTGTCGCTGGGCGATTCGAACGATATCGTCAAGAAGGAGCGCGTAGTCACCAAGTTGCTTTCGCAGGTAGAGGGCGTAACGTATATCAATGTGCGCTCTCCGGGCAACTACACATTTAGGAATGCTCCGACCTCGTAGCGCTGGTTGATGCTTTGTTGAGGGGCCATACCACGCCGTTTATCTGGTTTGTTTGGTTTTCACGGTCAATTATTTGACTGATACGTTCATAATGTGCAAACATAATACGGTTTACCTTTGCATTTACTTTCAACCTGAAGGTTAATGTGCGCAGGGGTCGACCCATGCTATGGCTATAACCTTTGTTCGGAGGACCGACATGCACGAGACAGAGATCAACAACTACCTTGCCGTCATTAAGGTGGTCGGCGTCGGCGGCGGCGGTACCAACGCGGTCAATCGAATGATCGAAGAGGGCATCCGCGGCGTCGAGTTTGTTGCCATCAACACCGATGCTCAGGCGCTCGCGATCTCTGATGCCGATATCAAGGTGCACATCGGCACCGACCTTACCCGCGGCCTGGGCGCCGGCGCCAACCCCGAGGTTGGCCGCAAGGCTGCCGATGAGTCCCGCGACGACAT
The DNA here is from genome assembly GCF_015546965.1 of Collinsella aerofaciens. GTDB lineage: Bacteria > Actinomycetota > Coriobacteriia > Coriobacteriales > Coriobacteriaceae > Collinsella > Collinsella aerofaciens_X. Next base: position 33,975 of record NZ_JADMUF010000003.1, on the reverse strand, counting down.
TGCCGAGGCGCTCGCTGGCGCCGACATGGTGTTCATCACCTGCGGCGAGGGCGGTGGCACCGGTACCGGCGCTGCTCCCATCGTTGCCGATATCGCGATGAACGAGGTCGGTGCGCTGACCGTCGCCGTCGTGACCAAGCCCTTCACCTTCGAGGGCCGCAAGCGCAAGAAGAGCGCCGAGGAGGGCATTAAGACCCTCTCCGATTGCGTCGACACCATGATCGTCATCCCTAACGATAAGCTGCTCGACATCGCCGAGAAGAAGACCACCATGCTCGAGGCCTTCGCGATTGCCGATGGCGTCCTTTCCCAGGGCACCCAGGGCATCACCGACCTCATCACCGTCCCCGGTATCATCAACCTGGACTTCGCCGATGTTAAGACCATCATGAAGCAGGCCGGTACCGCCATGATGGGTATCGGTACCTCTTCTGGGGATACCCGTGCCGTCGACGCAGCCCAGCAGGCCATCTCCAGCCCGCTGCTCGAGAGCTCCATCGATGGTGCCACACGCGTGCTGCTCTCCATCGCCGGTTCCAAGGACCTGGGCATCCAGGAGATCAGCGACGCCGCCGACGTTGTCGCCAACGCCGTCGACCCCGAGGCCAACATCATCTTCGGTACCGTTGTCGACGAGTCCCTGGGCGATCAGGTGCGTATCACCGTCATCGCTACGGGCTTCTCCGACTCCAACGTCAACCGTCAGGACGAGCTCTTTGCTGCTCAGCAGTCTCAGAGCAAGGCCGCTGCCTCCGCTGAGCCGCAGCGCACCGCTCCGGCCACCAGCCCGGCTCAGGCCGCTCCGACCCGCAACGTCGGTGGCACCGAGCTTCCTAACTTCGGCAACGATCAGTTCGAGCTTCCCGACTTCCTGAAGCGCGGTAGCTTCTAAGTCGTTCTTTGCATTGTGTGCACAGGGGCGTGTCCGTATGGACGCGCCCTTTTTATTTCGACTTTGTAAACTAGAACCTCCAATCTCCTTACGTTCCCTTTACGATTGCCTCCAGCGCAGCAGGTATCCTTTTAGAGAAGTATGACAGCCGTATAAACGCGGGCTGTAGCGGCGATGCCGCGGTACTTGTGTTATTAGGAGGCTTTAGTATGGCAGCACGTGCGGACAACGTTTCGCGTGTCGACCATGATGGAGTTACGTTGGTGGAAGGCGCGACATCCGATGTTCGCTTTGCCTTCACCGAGCGCGCCGGTGGTGTTTCCGAAGATGCGTACTCCTCACTCAACTTGGGCTCGCATGTTGGCGATGACCCCTTTGCTGTTCAAGAAAATCGTCGTCGCGCGCTCGAGGCTATGGGTGCCGCCGAGTGCGAGCACAACCTGCTCGTTCCCAATCAGGTCCATGGTGACCATATCGTTGCGGTGACCTCGAACGGCGCCGATGACCTTGAGGACGTCCGCGAGCAGATTGCCGAGGGCTGCGATGCCATCGTCTGTACGGCGCATAACGTACCCGTGCTGCTCTGCTTTGCCGACTGCGTTCCCGTGGTGCTGGTGGCCCCTGGCGGATTTGCCGTGGTACACTCCGGTTGGAAGGGCACGATTGCACGCATTTCCGCCAAGGCGTGCCAGGCGCTTTGCGATGCTGCCGGTTGCGATGCGAGCGGCGTTTCCGCCTATATCGGCCCCCATATCTTGGGTGATGAATATGAGGTATCCCAGGAACTCATGGATCGCTTTGCCGCCGAGTTCTCTTGCATCGATGCGAGTACCTCTCGCATGCTCGATCTTTCCGCTGCCATTTGCGAGGCGCTGGTAGATGTCGGTGTCGACGCGGATAATATCGTGGATACCCAGCTTTCGACCGTGCGTCAGAACGACCGCTTTTATTCCTACCGTAACGAGGACGGCGCCTGTGGGCGCCATGCTGCAATCGGCGTGATGCTATGAGAAAGATCGTATCGGTCCTGAGCGCCGCTGTGCTTACGCTTACGCTGTGCGCCTGTTCTTCGGGATCTTCTACCTCTTCCATTACCGTCGCCGGCTCCACGACCTGCCTTCCTATCGCCGAGATTGCGGCCGAGGGCTTTAAGGAGGAGACCGGCATCGACGTGCTCGTTTCCGGTTTGGGTTCTTCCGCTGGCATCGAGGCCGTCAGCGCCGGCACGGCCGATATCGCCAGCTCCTCCCGTGGACTCAATGCCGACGAACAGGATCTGGGCCTGACTCCCATCGTCATTGCCCACGACGGTATCGCGGTCATCGTGAACGACGATAACCCGGTCGATAACCTCTCGACCGAGCAGCTCCGCGATATCTACGCCGGCAAGATTACCAATTGGAAAGAGGTCGGTGGCGAGGACCTGAGGATTCAGGTTATCAACCGAGATGAGGCGTCCGGCACGCGTGAGGCCTTCCGTACCATCGTGATGGACGGCACCCCGTTCAATCGCCGCTCGGCCGTTCTTTCGGGCACGGGCCAGGTGCGCGACGTGGTATCTCGTTCGCGCGGTGCCATTGGCTACATTTCGCTGGGCTTCGTCGATAGCCTCAATGCCAAGACCTCGGTCAAGGCCGTCTCGGTCAATCATGTTGAGGCGTCCGAGAAGACGGTCGCGAGCGGCGGCTATCCCATCTCGCGCGACCTTTACTTCTTTGTGAAGGGTGCGCCTTCGCAGCAGGCGCAGGATTACATCGACTACGTGACGTCCGAAAAGATGGACAAGCAGATTCGCGAGGCGGGCTTTATCCCCGTCACCAACGACGAGAAGGGGAGTGAGTAGCATGGAAGCACAGGAAAACTCCCAGACTGAGCAGAATGCTCAGGCACCCAAGAAGCGCGAACTGGCGCTCGTATCGCGCAGTACCTATATCAAGGAGAAGGCGCTGCAGTGGATCTTCTTTGCCTGCGCGTTCTTGGCGGTCGTTACCGTCATCCTGATTTTTGTCTTTACCATGTACTCGGCGCTTCCCGTCTTTACCGACATCGGTCTGGCGGACTTCTTTAGCTTTACGTGGGCGCCCTCTGAGGGCCACTACGGCATCATGTCGCTGCTTGCCGGCTCAGGTCTGGTGACCGTCGGTGCGCTCGCCATGGGTGTGCCGCTAGGTGTGGGTACGGCCGTATACCTGGTTGAGATTGCCAGCAAGCGCGTGCGCAAGCTCATCAGCCCTGCCGTCGACCTGCTGGCCGGCATCCCTTCTATCATCTACGGCTTTTTCGGCATGATCATCATCCGCCCGTTTATCGCACAACTGACCGGTGGTCTTGGTTTTGGTGCGCTGACGGCGTGGTTCGTGCTTGCCATCATGATCGTCCCTACCATCACCACGCTCACCATCGATGCTCTCAATTCCATTCCCATGGGCATTCGCGAGGCATCCTATGCCATGGGCGCCACCAAGTGGCAGACCATCTATAAGGTCGTGCTACCTGCCGCTAAGCTGGGTATCGTGGATGCCATCGTGCTGGGTATGGGCCGTGCCATCGGCGAGACCATGGCCGTGCTCATGGTCGTGGGTAACGCCCCGGTCATTCCCGACAGCATTGCGAGCCCCATCTCGACGCTCACGAGCCAGATTGCGCTCGACATGAGCTATTCCTCGGGTCTGCACCGCTCGGCGCTGTTCGGCATGGGCGTGGTCCTGTTTATCATCTCCGCCACGCTGGTGGGCATCGTCCGTTTGATTTCCAAGAAGAAGAGGGGGTAGGCTATGTCCGATTCCGTTGACACGACGGTCGATACGACCTCGTCGCGCGAGCGCATCAAGCGTGCCCTTTCCCACGGCAAGAAGGGCCGCGTCAACAAGGACCTGTCCAACAAGATCATGCTTGGCGTGTTTCGTGCCGCTGCCTACATCACCACGCTGGTGCTGGTCGCTATCATCGCCTACGTGGTCATTAACGGCCTGCCACATATCTCGCTCGACTTTATCTTCGGTTGGCCCCAGGGCGTCAACGCCGAGGGCGGAATTTGGCCCACGATCGTCTCGACCGTCTACGTGACGGCGCTCGCCATGCTTATCTGCACGCCGATCGCTGTGCTGGCAGCCGTCTATCTGGCCGAGTACGCCAAGCAGGGCAAGGTCGTCGAGCTCATCCGCTACGCTGCTGACGCTTTGGCCTCGGTGCCCTCCATCGTTATGGGCCTGTTTGGCTACGCCTTGTTTGTCGAGGCCATGGGCCTGGGCCTTTCGATGGTCTCTGCCGCCCTGGCACTCGCGCTCTTGATGCTTCCCATCGTCATGCGCACCACCGAAGAGGCCATTCGCGCCGTTCCACGCTATATCCGTTGGGGCGCGTACGGCTTGGGCGCCACCAAGTGGCAGGTTGTCTCCAAGATCGTGCTTCCTTCTGCCTTTGGCCGTATTGCCACGGGCATCGTCCTCGCCATCGGCCGTGCCATTGGCGAGACCGCGGTGGTGCTCTACACCATGGGCCAGGCCATCAATCTACCTATTTCGCCGCTCGATTCCGGCCGCCCCATGACGGTTCACCTGTACCTGCTTGCCAACGACGGCATCAACATGAACGCAGCCTACGGCACCGCGCTCTTGCTGATGGTGATCATTTTGGCCTTCAACCTGTTTGCGCGCTTCCTGTCGCGCAAGCGTCGCTAGTTAAGGAGTCCCATGTCCGTTTATCAGTCCGCTCCCACGCTGGAGCAAGCGGCCATTACGGCCAAGGATTTCAACTTTTGGTACGGTGACTTTCATGCGCTGACGGGGCTTGACCTCAACATCGCCAAAAACGCCATCACCTCCTTCATTGGCCCTTCGGGCTGCGGCAAGTCGACGTTTTTGCGCTGCATCAACCGCATGAATGACCTGATCGAGGGCACGCGCGTCGAAGGCACCATGACGCTCGACGGCAACGATATCTATGCCGAGGGTGTCGACCCGGTCGATCTCCGTCGTCGCGTGGGCATGATCTTTCAGCAGCCCAACCCGTTTCCCAAATCCATCTACGAGAATGTCGCCTTTGGCCCTCGTCTGCAGGGCGTGACTAGCAAAAGCGACCTCGATGACATCGTGGAAGAATCGCTCAAGCGCGCCAACCTCTGGAAAGAGGTATCCAATCAGCTCAACAAGGATGGTTTGGCGCTCTCGGGCGGTCAGCAGCAGCGTCTGTGCATCGCGCGCGTGCTTGCGGTGCAACCCGATGTCCTTCTGATGGACGAGCCCTGCTCCGCCATCGACCCCACGTCCGTCTCTAAGGTCGAGGATCTGATGGCCGAGCTGGCGCCCGAGATGACGATCATCATCGTCACGCATTCAATGCAGCAGGCAGCTCGTATTAGTGACTACACCGCATTCTTCTTGCAGGAAGTTGCCGGCGAGCCCGCCACGCTCATCGAGTATGGTCAAACCGACGCGATCTTCACCAGCCCGGTGGACTCGCGGACGGAAGACTATATCACCGGCCGCTTTGGCTGATCGGTGCGACTAGTCCCAAGCCGATCGGACCTGGTCCGGTGCGTATTCACTGTGCGGGCGGCATGACCGCACCCAACTGATTGGAGTGAACCATGCGCAAACTGTTTTCCCGTCAGCTCGTCGAGGCCCGTCACGAGATGCTGAGCATCTACGAGGCCGTCGATCTGGCCCTCCACGATGCCGTGAAGGCCTATGTGACCGACGACCGCAAGCTCGCCACCAAGACCAAGAAGCGCACGCTTTCGATTGACGCACGCTGCGCCAACTTGGAGGCCGTCTGCTACAACCTGATTGCCACGCAGTCACCGGTCGCCTCCGACTTCCGCCTGCTTCAGACGATCATCTACGTCGACTTTAACCTGCAACGCATGACCGATAAGGTCCGTCAGATCTGCCGTGCCACGCGTCATATGATCAAGGCCGACATCTCGCTGCCCAAGGAGCTTGTCGGTACGGTCGAGGCCGAGGCTGAGGCCGTCTACCAGGTGCTGGGCTCTTCGCTTTCCGCGCTCGTCACCAACGACATGTCCATCATCTGCAACCTGGCCGTCGAGGACGAGCCGGTGCATGCGGCGTACGAGAAGTTCTTCCGCACCTTTAACCGCATGGACACGGGCGATTTTATGGACGACGACAGCAACTATGACGACCTGCGCCGCGCCATCATGGTTTCGCGCTACCTCGATCGCATCGCTTCGATTTCCATCGATGCCGCCTGCCGTCTGACCTTTCTGTTGACCGGACAGCGTATGACTGCCGGCGATATCGCCCGCACTGATGAGGATGAGCTCGAGAGCATGCGCGTGCCTTCGGGCGAGGGTGTTATCATGAGGCCCGCCGTCGACGCTCGCTACGTTGCCAAGTTGCCCGCTAACGAGGTCAGCGAGGGTCTTCGCTACCTGCTCGATCATCTTGAGGACGAGGACGATGGCGAGGACGACGAGGAGTAAGTAACCCCGTTCGTCGAAAGATTGTAAATACCTAAGTGAGCGCGGCCTTGCACATGCGGGGCCGCGCTCTTGCGTTAGCATGGGACTACTTGTTTGGCTGTCAGCGGAGGCGATTGGCAATGGATAACTATTTGGACTTGATGCGCGCTCGCCGCGAGCAGATTCTGGAACGTTTTTATGCGGCGCTCGATCGCGCAGGCCGTCCCCACGACGCCGCGAGCCTCATTGCCGTGTCCAAGACCGTTGGTGACGATGAGACCGTTGCCGCCATCCAGGCGGGGTATCGCCATTTTGCCGAGAACCGCCCACAGGAGCTGGTTCGCAAGCTCACGGGTCTGGCGGAGCATCCGGAACTGCCCGAGGTGCGCTTCGATATGATCGGCAACCTGCAGACCAATAAGATCAATGCGGTGCTGGGCTCAGCCGAGCTGATTCACTCGGTGGGTTCGCTGCATCTGGCGCAGGCGATCTCGAGCCGTGCTGTCCGCAAGATTGAGGCAGGCGAGCTCGCCGGCCCCCAGCGTGTGCTCATTGAGGTCAATGTGAGTGGTGAGGAGTCGAAGGGAGGCTTTTCGCCCGATGAGATTCGCGCCGCCGCGGGTGAGCTTGCGGAACTTGAGGGAATTTGCGTACAGGGGCTTATGACTATGGCGCCCCGGGGGAATAAGGATGTGGCACGCCGCACCTTTGCGGGGCTTCGTGAGCTGAGGGATGAGCTGGAGGCGGCGCATCCCGATTTGAACCTGCCTGAGCTTTCCTGCGGTATGAGCGAGGACTTTGAGCCTGCCCTTGAGGAGGGCTCTACGCTCGTTCGCCTGGGCAGGGTAGTATTTAGCCCGGAGTTTGCAGTAAAATAAGGCTCTGAAGTGCGCACTGATTATCGGGGCGCCTGCACTAAACCGCGAGAGGACACAACCATGGGCTTCCTTGACGAGATTAAAAATAAGATACACCTGGGCGGCCAGCAGGGTTACGACCAGGGTTATGGCCAGGACGACGACTACGGCTACGATGATGGCTACGACGATGGCTATCAGAACAACGGCTACAGTGGTGCTTCGGGCGAGGGCTTCTACACCCAGGACGAACCGAGCAACGGCCTGCTGGGTCAGACGCGCCGTGGTGAAGCTGAGTCGGTGGCCGTGTATACGCGCTCCGGTCAGCTGGTCGGCGATGACTCCCGCCATGCCACGACGTATAACCCGCCTTCGCGCTCGCAGGACAGTGTTGCGAGCGGTTATCGTCCTGGTGCCTATGACACGCCGTCGAGCTACGCCGAGAACACCCGCGCCCGTGCCGCCGCTGCGCCCGCGCCTGCACCGAGCGATGCCTCGGCCTATGCGAGCAATATCATCAACGCCACACCGCAGCTGCCGGCCTATGTCCTGCGCCCCGAGAGCTATGACGACGTGGAGACCGTGGTGCGCCGCGTTCGCACCAAGCAGCCTGTCGCACTGATTTTTGTGGGCGTACGCACCGAAGTTGCCAAGCGCGTCTTGGACTTCTCTTACGGCTTTGCCTGCGGTCTGGGTGCCACGGTCAAGGAGGTGGGCGACCGCGTGTTCATGGTGCTGCCCGCCGGTTGCGAGGTCAAAGATTCCGATCTCAAGAAGCTTCGTGCGGACGGCTACCTTAAGTAAAGACAAGACGAGGAGATTCCCATCAACATCTACACTATCGTCCAGCTGGTCAACACGCTGTTCAACTTCTATTCCACGCTCATTGTCGTCTACTGCTTTATGACGTGGATTCCCATGAAGCAGGGTGGTTTGCTTCAGGATATTGCCGCGGTGCTTGATAGCGTGTGCGGTCCGTGGCTCAACCTGTTCCGTCGTTTCATCCCGCCGATGGGCGGTATCGATTTTTCGCCGGTCGTTGCGATTATTGCGTTGCAGTTGGTGCAGAGGCTGGTTCTGCAGCTTCTTATAGGTATACTCGTGTAGAACTGACTTAGTAACTTACGTCGGGCGTGTAGCGCCGAGGCGATGAAAAAGGAGACTTGTTATGGCTATTACCCCTGCAGACATCCAGGCTCAGACTTTCTCTGAGGCCAAGCGTGGCTACGATCCTGCCGAGGTCGACGTCTTCTTGGAGACGCTGTCCTCCGAGGTTGACGCTATGCTCGCTAAGATTGTCGACCTTAAGGGTCGTCTGACTGCTACCGAGCAGCAGCTTGCCGATGCGCAGGCTCAGCTTGCCCAGGCTCAGGATGCCCCCGCCCAGGCCGTTCCTGCCGCCCCCGTGGCTGCTCCCGCCCCTGACTTCTCCGCTCAGGAGCGCCAGATTTCCGCTGCCCTGATCGCTGCCCAGCAGACCGCTGAGACCATCGTTAACGATGCCAACGAGAACGCTGAGCGTATCCGCAACGAGGCCGACGCCAAGGCACGCGAGGTTATCCGCCAGGCTCTGACCGAAAAGCAGGCTGAGCTCGAGGAGATCGACCGTCTGAAGGCTTCCCGTGAGGAGTTCAAGGCCGAGTACCTCAAGCTCATCCAGCACTTTATGGACGATGCCCAGAACTCCTTCCCGGCCGACCTCATGGCCTCCACGCCGGTCGGTTCTGCCGCTTCTCCTGCGGTGACTGTTCCCGCCGAGCCGCTGCCCGTCGCTGACCCGGTTGTCCCTGTGGCCGATCCCTTCGCCCCGATCGACAACTTTGCCGCTGACGACCTGGACTAACATTCGGCCTACAATTTAGTGCCTAGAAAGGACCCGCAGCTTGCGGGTCCTTTTTTATGACTGTACCGGGGCGCGCAACATAAAAAACCGAGCCCTGCACATAGTGGCGCAGAACTCGGCGAACCGGTGAGCGGTCAAGGATAGGTTTTAGGGCATGTCCCAAAATCTACTTGAGGAGGAAGTCGGAGAGGGGAATGGTACGGGCCTCGCGATGCTCGGGATCGGCGATGTGGTCGGCAGGATAGCCACAGACGAGCATGTGATAGGGATAGACGCCCTCGGGCAGGTTGAACTGCTCCTGTGCCACCTCAGGCTTAAAATGGCATACCCAGCACGTTCCTAGGCCCTGCTCGGTGGCCTCCATCATCATCTGATCGCACACGATGGACGTATCGATTTCACTGGAATTCATCTGGTCATACGGGCGCACCCATGCGTCCTTGGTAACGCTGCAAATAAGGAAGACAAGCGGAGCCCCAAAGATAGATCCATCACGAGCAAACCGAGGCTGACAAGCAGCAGCCTTCTCCAGAAGCTCAGGCGTAACCAACACCATCACACGGGTTGGATGATTATTACAAGCAGAAGGAGCAATACGCCCAGCCTCAACAATGGCATCCACCACAGCCTGCTCCACAGCCCGAGCCTCAAACTCGCGACAGGAATAACGATCCCGAGCCAGATCCAAATAGCTCATACAAAGCCCTCCAACAATCAAATAACGAAACAAAGATAACCAAAGGGCACCCAAAGCACCATCCAGCCAAACGTTTAAGGCGGTCCCAAAGTTCCCAATCGGGCCCCAAGGCCCTGCCAACAAAAGCCCCATCGCTTTCAAAGTATCAGCCAAAGTTCCCAATGGCGGTACGTAAGGGAGCGGGCCCGACCACTAATAACCTTTTGAACGACTCTGCTTGCAGCCGGAGCGAAAAAGGTTATTAGTGGTCGGGCCCGCGACCGCCGGGACACGTACCCCCAATTAACTGTTCTTCATGACAATCGAATCCACGACATCGGCCACATTCTCGCAGCAGTCGGCGCAGTACTCCAGGAAGGCGTACACGTCACGCCAAGCGATGACCTCGAGCGGGTCCTTGCCGTTAACGTGCAGGTTGCGCATGGCGTTGATGTAGAGCTCGTCGGCCTCGGACTCGATGGTGTTGATTTGGATGACGAGCTCGCGCAGCGTTTTGGACTTGCGGTAGTTGGGAAGCTCGACCATCAGGTCCTTCATGGCGCGGCAGGCGTCAGTCACCTTGTGGGCGATGACGATGGCGTCGGGATGGATGCTCTGAATGTTGGTGAAGTAGACGCGCTGCACGACGCCCTCGATGCGGTCGAGCACGGTGTCGAGTGAGCAGCTCATCAGATCCAGATCCTCGCGCTCGAGCGGGGTGATAAAGGCGGTGAGCAGGGCGTCTTCGAGTTCGTGGTGCTTCTTGTCTGCCGCATGCTCAATCGCATGCATCTTATCGAGCATGTCGTGGATCTGCGCGGGGTCGAAGTTCTCAAAAATCTTGGTGAGCAGCTCTGCGGCCTGGACGGAGAGGTCGGCGCAGGCGACGTAGTTGTCAAAGTAGAACGAATCGGGTTTCTTTGCCATGGGTGGGTCCTTTCGAGGCGAAGACGGGTGGGCGAAGTGTTGCGGTCCGGATGGACGTTCGGTTTGACTAGAGGAACATCATGAACAGCTTGGCCATGACAAAGCTGATGAGTCCGCAGGCGGGGAAGGTGAAGAACCAGGTGAACATCATGTCCTTGACGACGCCGAAGTTGATGGCCGAGAGGCGCTTGACGGCACCGACGCCCATGATGGCGCAGGTTTTGATGTGGGTGGAGGACACGGGGATGCCGGTAAGGGTGGCAAGCAGCAGGTTCGCGGCGCCCGCGAGGTCGGCGGAGAAGCCCTGATACTTCTCGAGCTTAACCATGCTCTGGCCGACGGACTTGATGATGCGCTCGCCGCCCACGCTGGTGCCGATACCCATAGTGGCCGAGCACAGCAGCATAATCCAGATGGGGATGCCGTCATCGCCGACGCTAGTCTGGCCGTTTGCGAAGGCCACGCCTAAAAAGAGCACGCCGATGAACTTCTGTCCATCCTGCGCGCCGTGCATGAAGCTCATGGCCGCAGCGCTCGCGATCTGAGCGTATTTAAAGAAGACATTGGCACGTCGCCTGTTGGCGGCGGCGAAAAGAATCGAGACGAGTTTGCACAGGACCCAGCCCATGACAAAGCCCAGGCCGATGGAGAGCGCCAGGCCGTAGATGACCTTCATCCACTCGTGGACGTTGACGCTGCTCGCGCCGCCGAGGGCGATAGCGGCACCGGTCAGGCCGGCGATAAGGCTGTGGCTTTGCGAGGTGGGGATGCCAAAACGCGACGCTGTGGCGCCGTAGACGACGATGGAGAACAGCGCCGCGCAGAGGCACGCGAGCGCCATGGTGCTGTTTCCGCCAAAGTCGACGATATGTGAGATGGTGTTGGCGACGCTCGCATTAAAGTGCGTCATGATGAGCACGCCGAGGAAGTTGAATGCGGCGCTCATGAGAATGGCGGCGCGGGCGGGCATGCAACGCGTAGTGACGCAGGTCGCGATGGCGTTGGGCGCGTCGGTCCATCCATTGACGAAGATGGCGCCGAGCGCGAGGATCACGGTGACGGCAAGGACTGGGTTCGACACAATTTGGCCGAGGAAGGTTGAGAACGTTACGTCCATATATGGGCTTTCTCGAAGTTTGCAGGCACGTTACAAAAACATGATAAATCGTATCACCTCCTGCGGGTTCCTTTACCGAGTTCTGATGTGAGAAGTGGATTTTTTGGCACTAAAATTGAATATTAGTCCTGTTGACCGCGGGTATTCTTTTTGCTAACACGCCATGAGGACGCGTGTGCGCGCTCCAACACCCCAAAACCACAGTCTGTTCGCTTTACAACATGCAAACATGCGTTCGATAATAGGAGACATGGAATATCGACAGACAGATGGCAAAACTCGGCGCGTGCACAAGCAGTATGTGGACGTCGTGGCTCGCATCCTCGCGGGCGGACAAGTCGTGCCGGTCACCGTCTGCTGGGTCGACGGTCGTTGCTTTACGATTGACGAGATTGTCTCGTCCACGGGCTTTGGCTTAACGGTTCACGGCATTCGTACGGCAACCTATAAGGTGCGTTTTGGCGGGCACGCGACCGAGTTGTATCTGGAGGACCAGGCGCGTGAACGACCAGATGGCTCGCAGGCCCATCTGATGCGTTGGTGGGTGTGGGCATTCGACCGTACGCTCGAGGGCGAGCGCCGTAGGTAAGGACGTATGGCATTCGGGTACAATGACAGGAATCTTGTCAGCTACTGCGTCGTTATTTGTGGCGCTTTTTGAAAGGACGAACCTATGAACGATATCCAGGGCTATCAGAACGGCCCCGTCGAGAGCGGTGCAAGCCGCGCCAAGGAGATGTCGCCGCGCGCGTACAATCTCGCCATGTCTGCCCTGATCTTCTTGGGCTTTTGCGCCATGGGCGCCGGCGCCTACTTTACGAGCACCATGTCGTTTGCGCGCATGATGATGAGCGGCGCCGCCTTGCCGCTGGTCTTTGGCTCGTTTATTTTGACCATCGTCGGCATGGTCATGATGTCGGCCGCCGCCAGCAAGCAGTCCGTGGGCCTGTCCCTTGTGGGCTACGTAATCTTTGCGAGTACCTTTGGCCTGACCGCGTCATTTGGCCTTGCCAACTACGACCTGCCCACCATCAACACTGCCTTTATCGCCACAGCCGCCATCACCTTTGTCTTTGGCGCCTTGGGCGTGACGTTCCCCAAGTTTTTCCAGCGCGTATATGGCATCGGTTTTGGCATTCTGCTCGCCACTATTCTGGTTGAGATCGTGCTGATGTTCATGGGCGTCTCGCAGACCATCACCGACCTGATCGTGATCGTGGTGTTCGCCGGCTTTATTGGTTACGACACCTATGTTGCCACGACGGTGCCGCCTACGCTGCCCAACGCCGTGCTCATGGCGTCCAATCTGTTCGTGGACATTATCAACGTGTTCCTGCGCATCCTGAACATCCTTGGCCGTCGCGACTAGTGGCGAATTGCGGCGGTGCTTGCCGTGCGTGCAAATCGATGCAAAAGGCGGTCCTTCGGGGCCGTCTTTTTTGTACGCGGCGGGGTATCATGGATGGGAAAAGCCGATAGCGGCAGCGACAGGAAAGGTGGCCACGTATGGCAGACGTCGACAACAGGAACCGTAACCGCAGGTCCAACCGAGCGGGTCAGCCCAATCCCAAGCGCGAGGCCCGTGCCAAGGCCGCCGAGCGTCACGTGGCAACTGTGTCCGAAGCGTGCGCCAAGGATATCGAGCGTTCGCTTGCCGGTGTTCGCGAGTTTGACGGTATGCCTGCCGGCTTTGTCTCGGCGATGAAGGCCAAGGTTCAGAGTGCTGTGGTCGCCGAAGAACAGGTTGCCGAGGACGTCGAGGGCGTGGAGGCTGCCGAGGTCGAGGCAGCGCCTGAGCCCGTCGAGGAGCCTGCCGAGGAAATCGCTGAAGCTGAGTCCGCGCCTGCTGAGGAGCCCGCTCCGGTTCTGCCCGAGGTCACCGTGCTTGATGCCTCCGCCACGCAGGCTATCCTGGACAACGGTCGTGGCTATGCGCAGTTCTGCGACATGGCCGTGCTCGCCTTTGCCTCGTTCACCAACCCGGGCGGTGGCTATATTCAGGGTTATCTGGGCCAGGAGGCCACGCTGTGCGCCGATTCGTATCTGTACAACGTTCTCGATAAGCAGCGCAAATGGTACGGCGAGAACCGTCGCCGCAACATCAACTGCGAGCTTTACCGAAACCGTGCGCTGGTGGTGCCTGCGGTGCGCTTCGACCGCAACCACGTGCATGCATACGCCGACGTGATCGTGGCCGCCGCGCCCAACGTTAAGCGCGCCCGCCAGGAGTATCGCGTGAGCGACGATGCTCTGCTGGATGCCCTGCGCGACCGCATTCGCTTTGTGCTTGCCATCTGCGACGAGCTAGGTCGCGAGAAGCTCGTGCTGGGCGCTTGGGGCTGCGACAACAACGGCTTTGACGCAGAGGCCGTGGCTGAGCTCTTCCGCAAGGAGCTCGCGTCGGGCGACTTTAAGGTCAAGCAAGTCTTCTTTGCCGTGCCTTCTACGCGCTGGGACGAGGACTTCGCCAAGTTCGAGAACGTGCTGGCAAACTTCCCCGAGCGCAACGAGGAGTCCTATGCTCAGGTTGCCGCCCGCGCCGCAGCCGCCCGTGCCGCCGAGCAGGCCCAGGTTGCTGCCGAGGACGACGAGGATGACGATGACTGGCGCAAGTACCTGTAAGCGGTGCGCGCGATGTGATATGCCAAGCCGACGGGAGGGATCGCCCCCGTCGGCTTTTTACCGAATGGGGAGCTCAAGATGAAAAACGTTCTATGCTTTGGCGACAGCAACACCTATGGTTACGATCCAGCGGGCATGCGCGACGGCACCGCGGTGCGCTATGCGCAGGATGTGCGCTGGTGCGGCGTGGCCCAACGTGACTTAGGCGAGGGCTGGCATGTAATTGAAGAAGGCCTCAACGGCCGCACGACGGTACGCGACGACATGTGCCATCTGGACACCAATCTTAACGGCATCCGCGCGCTTCCGATGCTGCTCGAGGCCCATAAGCCGCTGGATGCGATCGTTATTATGCTGGGAACTAACGATTGCAAGACGGTCTTCGGCGTGACGGCTTCCGATATTGCCCGCGGCGCCATGGCGTTAATTCGCGCCGTCCGTGCGTTTGCATGGACCGATGCCGCGCCCTGCCCGCGCATTCTGCTGATGGCACCTATCAAGATCAAGCCGCAAATCGCCGATGTGTACATGACCGACTTTGACGAGCGCTCTGTCGAGGCCTCGGAACATTTTGGTGAGTACTACGCGCATGTGGCTGAGCAGTTTGGCTGCGACTTTTTGAATGCCGCCGATTTTGCCGAGCCGGGCGATATCGATTATCTGCACATGATGCCCGAAAGCCACGAGAACCTGGGCCACGCCGTGGCAGCCAAGCTCCAAGAGATGCTCGGTGAGTAGCGCGACCCCAAACCACCGCAAAGGTGTCTGTCCCCTTTGCGGTGGTTTGGGCTGCGAATCTTAATACTGCCACATGTGGTTGACGGGGCCGGAGCCTTTGCCCATGTCAAAGCCGGCGGCGAGAGCGCCCGTTAGGTAGGCCTTGCCGGCGTTGACGGCATCGGCAAGATCCATGCCCTGGGCCAGCGCGCAGGCGATGGCGGACGAAAGCGTACAGCCGGTGCCATGTGTGTTGCCGGTCTCGATGCGCTTGTGGCGGAACCACGTGGTGAGCGGATCGCCCAGATGATTGCCCTCGTCATCGAGCGATGCGGGCTCTGCCAGCACATCGTTGGCCTCGTTGACAAGATGCCCACCCTTAACGAGGGATGCGCAACCAAAGCGGCGGGTGAGGAGCATGGCAGCATTTTGCTGCGTGCGCTCGGAATCGACCTCGTAATCGAGCAGCGCCATGGCCTCGGGAATATTGGGCGTGATGACGGTTGCCAGCGGGAACAGGCGGTGTGTAAGCGCTTCGGCGGCGTCCTCTGCGATCAGACGAGCGCCCGAGGTGGCGACCATGACGGGGTCGACTACCACGTTTGTCGCGTTCCAGGCGCTCAGGCGGTCGGCGATAACATCGATAATCTCGGCAGAGGAAACCATGCCAATCTTGACGGCGTTGGGGCGGATATCGTCAAAAACGGCATCGATCTGCGCCGCGACAATATCCGGGGAGATGTTCTGCACGGCGGTGACGCCTAGGGTGTTCTGTGCGGTGATGGCGGTGATGGCCGTCTCGGCATACAGGCGGTGCGCCGTGATGGTCTTGATGTCGGCCTGAATGCCGGCGCCACCGCTGGAATCGGATCCTGCGATGGATAGAACGGCAGGTACCTTACTGCGATCCATGTTCGCTCCCTTGTTCGGTCGGAATCAAATGGGTCTATAAGCCAGCATTATAAAGATGCCCGGGCCGACTCTATGTCGAACCCGGGCGGGCGATGCAATCTTTACGCAAATGCAAGCAAATGTTCACACGTTAACAATTGACAGGCACCAGCTCACCGCCAGAAGCGGCCGCGGCGACAGGGCTAGTCCTCCATGCCGAGGTCGATCGTGGTGCCCTCGAAGATCTTGTTGACGGTGCGGACGGCGCACATCTTGCCACACATGGTGCAAGTGCCCTCGGTGGCGGCGGGGGACTCCTCGTAGCGCTTCTTGCCCGTAACCGGGTCGAGCGCGCACTTCCACATGGCGTCCCAGTCGAGCTTGCGGCGTGCCTGGCCCATCTTGTCGTCCATGTCGCGGGCGTGGGGCACCTTTTTGGCGATGTCGGCGGCGTGTGCGGCGATCTTGGTGGCCATGAGGCCGTCGAGCACATCCTGGGCGTTGGGCAGGCATAGGTGCTCTGCCGGTGTCACGTAGCACAGGAAGTCGGCACCGGAGCTGGCGGAGATGGCGCCGCCGATGGCAGCGGTGATGTGGTCGTAACCCACGCCGATATCGGTCACCAGCGGCCCGAGCACATAGAACGGAGCATTGTGGCACAGGCGCTTCTGCAGTTTCATGTTGGCGGCGATCTCGTCGAGCGCCATGTGACCCGGGCCCTCGACCATGACCTGGACGCCGGCGGCCCAGGCGCGCTTGCACAGCTTGCCCAGCTCGATCATCTCGGCGGTCTCGGTTGCGTCGTTGGAGTCGTAGAGGCAGCCCGGGCGGCAGGAGTCGCCAAGCGAAATCGTCACGTCGTACTCGTGGCAGATCTCGAGCACCTCGTCGTAGAACTCGTAGAAGGGGTTCTCATTGCCGGTGACCTCCATCCAGCCAAACAGCAGCGAGCCGCCGCGGCTGACGATGTTCATGAGACGGCCGGTCTCCTTAAAGGTCTTGATGACCGACTTGTTGATGCCGCAGTGGATGGTCATGAAGTCCACGCCGTCCTCGGCGTGCGCGCGAACGACCTCGAGCAGGTCGTCCTTGGTGAGCTTGACCAGCGGCTTTTCCATGTAGCCGATGGCGTCGTACATGGGGACGGTGCCCACCATAAGCGGCGTCTCGTCGATGAGCTGCTGGCGGAACTGGCGCGTCTTGCCCGAGTTGGAGAGGTCCATGATGGCGTCGGCGCCAAAGTCCTCGGCAATCTTGACCTTCTTCCATTCCTCGGCGGCATCGGCCTTGTCGCCCGAGATGCCCAAGTTCACGTTGACCTTGGTGGACAGGCCCTCGCCGACACCAAAGGCGCGCATGCCCTTTTTGATATGCACGATGTTGGCGGGAATGGCGATGCGGCCGTCTGCCACGCGCTCGCGGATGTACTCGGGGTCGCGATGCTCGCGCTCGGCGACCTCTTTCATCTGAGGTGTGATCTGCCCAGCGCGGGCGAAGTCGATTTGTGTGACGAGCTTGGGCTCGGTCTGTGTGCTCATTGGCACGGCTCCCTTCGTTGGCATTACCCATATCAGGTTTGCGGGTCAGGGCGGGCGCGCCCAGTCTCAGCCTGCCGTCTTGTCCTGCAAGCTCCCCGTTTATGTGGTGGGCTCAAGTATAGCTCGAATGGGTACGATTGACGCGATGAGCATGCCCGTGGGGAGGCGAACATGGAAGACAAGCATCTATATCGAGAGATGCAATGGGACGTATCGGCCGAGGAGGGCCGTGCGCACCATGGCCTTGTCGCGATTGGTTTTGCGATCCTTGTCGTGATGGTGATTGCCTGTTGTATCTGGACGTTTGGTGGTCGCGGCGGCGCTGCATGGGAGTTCGAGGCTGATGATAGCCTACCGATTATGACGGTGAGGAGTACTGGCGGTAATGCCAATACGCTCGCCATTCCGGGCGATTATTGGTACCCGCACGATGAGTTTGTGCAGTTGCAGCTGAGTGGTGGGTCCATTCCGGGCGAAGAAATCGAACGCGTGACGTTTGACGCGGCGCTCAAAACGCTGACGGTGAAGCTCAAAGATCAAGGAGATGTGCCCACGACCATGGATATCGCCCTGACGGAATGGCGTCTGGAGCCTCCGACGGGTGTTGCGGTTTCCGAGGCTGAGCACGTCAAGATTATCTATCAGGACGGTTCGACAAACGGGATTGCAAAGGCCGACGGTCTAGCAGAATAGGTGTCGAGCCTAGCCAGCCAATTCATAAAAGTTGCGGTGGAATAGTTCCTGATTGTGCGATAAAAAGCTCAAATAGGAACTATTCCACCGCAAGTTATATAGAGAAGGCTGAGCGGGTCAGTTTTGGGTGGCGGGTCTAGAGCATCTGTTCGTTGATGAACACGAGGGTGCCTGGATATGAGATCTCGGGGGCGTGGCGATAGCCGATGTTGAACTCGGTGAGACGGCCGGCGTCCTCGAGTCCGTTTGCTGCCATCCAGCGCACCATGGAGCCGCGCGCCTTTTTGCTGGCGGTCGAGCGCTGGATGGGCTTGCCGTTGCGGACACCTTCGCCAAAGAGACAAGTGACGGTTGTGGCGTCGCCTGCGAGATGGGGTAGAACGGCCTTGGCGTACTCCGCGCTGGCAAGGTTGACGACCGTGGTGTTGGAGCCGGTCGGCGCAATGGCGCATGCAAGTTTGTCGCCCCAAAACGCATAGAGGTCACGGGCGTTGTTGACGGCGAGCTTGGCTCCCATTTCGAGCCGATAGGGCTCAACGCCATGGAAAGGCCGCACACATCCGTACAATCCGGAGAGGATCCAGAGATGGTTTTGCAGCCAGTCGAGCTGTGCAGCATCCATGACCTCGGGCGCCATGCTTTGGTATTGGATGCCGTGGTAGGACATGACGGCGGGGGAGATTCGGCGCGCGATATCGGGATCGGCGAGGTCGGCATCGCTCAGGGCGGGCATAAATTCGTGAAGCGTATCCAGGCACGTTGTAAGCAGCCTGTCGCTCACGTTCCAAAGGGCCTGAAGACCTGCTGCGCCATCCTCGCGTTCGATGCCTAGCAGTGCCTGATGGAGCCGGGCCGTCTGATGTGCAAAAGGCGGTATGCCCAAAACGTCAAAGGCATCTTGAGCTGTCCGCATCTGTTTGGCGGGCGAAATGACGACCTGTAGCACGGAATCCTCCTCCCGCTAAAAAAGTTGCGGTGAAATACAGACCGCTTTCCCCATTGGAAGGCCTGATGAATCCGTATTTCACCGCAAGTTACAAGGGTTTGGTTAGGCGCGCTCGAGGAAGGCCTTGTAGCCGCGGTAGGCCTCGTAGATATCGGCCTTGTTGGCGACCTCCCACAGGGCGTGCATGGACAGGACGGCAACGCCGGAGTCGATGACGTTCATGCCATACTTGGCCATGATGTAGGCAATGGTGCCGCCACCACCCGCGTTGACGCGACCGAGCTCACAGGTCTGGAAGTCCACGCCGGCCTCGTCCATGATGTCGCGGACGAGGGCCACGTACTCGGCATCGGCGTCGTTGGAACCGCCCTTGCCGCGGCTGCCCGTGTACTTGTTAAAGCACAGGCCACGACCCATAAAGGCGGCGTTCTTCGTCTCGAACTTGCCGGCATAGCCCGGGTCGAAACCGGCGGACACGTCGGAGGAGAGCATGCGGCTGCGGGCGAGCGCGCGGCGCAGGGCCAGCGGGCTATCCTCGCCGGCGAGCGTCATGATCTCGGCGACGGTGTTCTCGAAGAAGCGGCTCGTCATACCGGTGGCACCCACGGAGCCGATCTCCTCCTTATCGACGATGAGCGTGATGCTCGTGCGCTCCACGTTGGCGACGTCGATCTGGGCGAGCATGGACGGATAGGCGCAGACACGATCGTCGTGGCCATAGCCCAAAATCATGGAGCGGTCGAGGCCCATGTCGCGGGCGGGACCGGCGGGCACGACCTCGATCTCGGCGGAGAGGAAGTCCTCCTCCTCGACGCCGTACTGCTCCTTGAGGATGTCCAGGAACATCTGCTTGACGGGCTCCTTGGGAGCGTCCTTGTCGTCCTCGTCAAACTTGACGGGACGGCCGCCCACGATCACGTCGAGGATCTCGGCGTCGACGGCGTCCTTGGCGGGCTTGGACATCTGCTCGCTCGAGAGGTGGATCAGCAGGTCGGAGATGGTAAAGACCGGATCGTCTGCCTTGTCGCCGATGTTGATGTCGACGGTGGTGCCGTCCTTTTTGCAGATGACGCCCACGAGTGCAAGCGGGGAGGCCACCCAGTGGTAGCTCTTGACGCCGCCGTAGTAGTGCGTGTCGAGGTAGGCCATGTCGCCGGCCTCGAAGGCGGGATTCTGCTTAAGGTCCAGGCGCGGCGAGTCCACGTGAGCACCCAGGATGTTAAAGCCCTGCTCGAGCGGGGCGGTGCCCAGGTTGACGAGCATGAGGTCTTTGCCGTGATTGGCGGCGTACACCTTGTCGCCGGCCTTGAGCGTGCGGCCCTCGGCAATCACGGTCTCCAAGTCGACGTAGCCCGCCTCCTCGGCCATCTTGATGCCGGTCTTGACGCACAGGCGCTCGGTCTTATTCTCGCTCAAAAACTGCTTATAGCCGCGGCAAAGCTCCTCGAGTTCCTCGACTTGCTGTGGCGTGTACTTTTTCCATGCGCAGGGACGCTCCATGACGCAGGCTCCTTTCGGATCGATCGTGCTGGTTGATGTACCGTGAGCCATCGTATCACGCGGGGGCCCGCGGCGGCAGGGAAGCCTGATGTGCGGTGGCCGC
Source organism: Collinsella aerofaciens (assembly GCF_015546965.1). Classification (GTDB taxonomy): domain Bacteria; phylum Actinomycetota; class Coriobacteriia; order Coriobacteriales; family Coriobacteriaceae; genus Collinsella; species Collinsella aerofaciens_X. The sequence continues at coordinate 13,228 of NZ_JADMUF010000003.1, read as the reverse complement.
GGGGCGGGGAGCGTGTAAACTGGTGTGAGCAAACCGTGCCCAGCCCAAAGCGAGGTATTCAATATGTCTGACAAGCGCCGCACCTTTGCCGTTATCGACGGCAACTCGCTCATGCACCGCGCCTTCCACGCCGTGCCGCCCACCATGAATGCGCCGGACGGGCGCCCCACCAACGCGATCTTCGGCTTTCTGAACATGTTTCTCAAGATGATCGATGCCTTTAACCCCGACGGTGTGGTCGTGGCGTTTGATAAGGGCAAACCGCGCGTGCGCATGGAGATGCTGCCGCAGTATAAGGCGCAACGCCCGCCCATGGACCCCGATCTGCATGCGCAGTTTCCGATGATCAAGGAGCTGCTCATCGCGCTCAACGTGCCGATTCTGCAGTCCGAGGGCTGGGAAGGCGACGATATCCTGGGAACCATGGCGCGCCTGGGTGAAGAGGCCGGCTGCGACATGCTGCTGGTGACCGGCGACCGCGACATGTATCAACTCGTGACCGAGCACGTCAACGTGGTCTCGACCCGCAAGGGCCTGTCCGACGTGGCGATCATGACGCCCGAGAGCGTGGACGACCTGTATCACGGCATTACGCCGGCGCTCGTGCCCGATTTTTACGGTCTAAAGGGCGATACGTCGGACAACATTCCCGGCGTACCGGGCATCGGCCCCAAAAAGGCGAGCGCGCTCATCGCACAGTACGGCAGCTTGGACGAGGTCATCGCGCATGCCGACGAGGTCAAGGGCAAGATGGGCGAGAACCTGCGTGCGCACATCGACGATGCGCTGCTGAGCCGCAAGGTCGCAACCATTCGCACCGATGCGCCCGTCGAGCTCGACTTTGACGAAACGTCCTTCCCGGCGTTTTCTGCCGACGAAGTGTCCGCGGCGCTGGGCACGCTTGGTATCACCGCCATGCAGAACCGTTTCTTGGCGCTGATCGGCGGCGAGGGCGGGGCTGCTGCTGTCTCCAGTGTGTTTGAGATACCTGCTATGGTTCGCGCAGCCGCCGGCGATGCCGACGCGCTTGGTGCCGTCGCGTCCGAGGTCTCCCGCGCGATTGATGCCGGCGAGTGGGTCGCCGCCGTGGTGGACGACGACAAGGAAGAGGGCGCGCTCTTTGGACTGCCGCGCACGCTGTGGTTGGCGACGTCCAAGGGCCTGTTCGCGCTCGAGGAGGGCGACGGCGGTGCCACTGCCGTAGTCGATGGCTTCAACTTCGCCCACGGCGTGATTGCCGGCGTGCTTGCGCGCCTGTTTGTGGAGGGCCGCGTGGCGAGCCCGGATATGAAAGCGCTGCTGCATGAGCTTTCGCCCATCGATTCTTCCGAGCCCGAGCTTATGGATCCGCTGGCAGTCGATTCCACGTGCATCTTCGACACCGTGGTCGCCGCTTACCTGTTGGATTCCGACCGCTCCGAGTTTGACGAGGCATATCTGGCCGATACGTATCTGCAGATGGCGCTGCCTGCGGCGCGCGGTGCAGAGGATGCCGGTGAGGACGCTCCGGCGCCCGCCGCTCGCACGGCGGCCTTGACGCTGGCGCTGGTCGCACCGCTGCGCGACCGCATGGCCCGCGAGAACGCCGCCAACGTATTCGATGGCATCGAGATGCCGCTCGTTCCGGTACTTGCCAAGATGGAGCGCGCGGGCATGCTCGTGGACCCCGACCGTCTGCACAGTCTGTCCGAGGGTCTGGCGACCCAGATTACCGAGGTTGAGCGCAGTATTCGCGACCTGGCGGGTGACGAGACCTTTAACATCGGCAGCCCCATGCAGCTGTCGCATGTGCTCTTTGATGTGATGGGGCTTCCGACCAAGGGCCTCAAGAAGACCAAGCGCGGCTATTATTCGACCAACGCCAAGGTGCTGAGCGACCTTGCGCGTGACCACGAGATCGTGCGTCTGATCTTGGACTGGCGTGAGAAGTCTAAGATCAAGTCCACCTATCTGGACACCCTGGGCCCGCTACGCCGTGGTGACGGTCGCGTACACACTACGTACAACCAGACCATCACCGCGACGGGTCGTCTGTCCTCGAGCGACCCGAACCTGCAGAACATCCCGACGCGCTCGGAGCTGGGTCGTACCGTCAAGACGGCGTTTTCGGCAGGCGAGGGAAGCGTCTTTTTGGCGGTGGACTACTCGCAGATCGAGCTGCGTCTGCTGGCGCATCTCTCGGGTGACGAGCATCTGGTGCGCGCCTTTAACGAGGGCGAGGACTTCCATGCCGAGACGGCAGCGCGTGTGTTTGGCGTGCCGGTGTCCGAGGTAACGCCCGACCTGCGCAGCCGCGCCAAGGCCGTGAACTTCGGCATCGTGTATGGTCAGCAGGCCTATGGTCTGTCGCAGTCGCTGCACATCTCGATGGCCGAGGCGCGCGACATGATCGACCGCTACTACGAGGCCTACCCGGGCGTGCGCACGTTCCTCGACAACGTGGTGGCACGTGCCAAGCAGACGGGCTATGCCGAGACCATGTATGGCCGCCGCCGTCACATTCCCGAGCTCAAGGCCAAAAACCCGCAGCTCCGCGGCTTCGGGGAGCGAACGGCCATGAACCACCCTATGCAGGGAACCGCGGCTGACATCATCAAGATCGCCATGGCCCGCGTAAGCCGTCGCCTGGAAGAAGAAGGCTTTGCCGCCCACATGATCCTGCAGGTACACGACGAACTCGACTTTGAATGCCCCGTCGACGAAGTCGAACGCCTCACCACCATGGTCCGCGACGTAATGGAACACGTAGTTGACCTACGCGTACCGTTGATCGCCGAAGCCAGCACCGGCATAACCTGGGCCGATGCCAAATAAAGACGCCCCACAACCCCAAAGTAACCAAACAAGAAGGGAGCCCCTCATCAACAAGGAGCTCCCTTCATCCAATTAAATTCAGCCAAAGTATCTAGGCGCCAAGACACCATCTAGGCGGCAAGCAAGTAAACCTAGGACCTGGCCGGGCGGCGCGGATTAGTTTTTCGTAGATTCCGCACGAGCCGGAAAGCACTTAATGTGCTTTCCGAGCGAGCCCAGGACCTGACCGAACGAAAAACTAATCCGCGCCGCCCGGCCAGGTCCGACGAGCTACGTTAACGAGCCGCCAAGATGGCGTCGATGAGCGTCAGTACGCCCCCGTCGTTGTTGCTCGGAATGCGCCACTTGGCATGCGCGTTCATATGCTCCTCGGCGTTGTCCACGATAAAGCTGTGGCCGACGCGCTCCAGCATGGGGATGTCGTTGTAGGTATCGCCCACGGCGGCGGCATCGGCAATATCGATGCCCAGGTGCTCGCACAGGTGCGCGACGCCGGCACCCTTGTCGACGCCCAGGTTCATAAAGTCGATCCACTCGCGCCCGGCGTTGGTGACATAGAGCTTGTCCGAGAACTCGGGGCTATAGGTCTCGCGGAAAGCGGGCTCAGCGTCATAGGCCGGGAAGAAGATCGAGATCTTGTTGGACTCGATATCGAGGCCCTCAAAGGTATCGACGTAGTTGATCGTGTTGTAGTACACGCTGATCTCGTCATGGTACTGATGGTCACGGGCGAGCACGTAGAACTCATCGTAGCAGCACAGGACGGGGACAGCACGAGAATCCTCCGAGGCGCGGCTCAAGACCTGTTGGTACAGGTCCACGTCAATATTGCTCTTATAGATATAGTCGCCACGATAGATGACGCAGGCACCGTTGTCGGGACAAAAGGCGAGGCGGTTCTTGATACCCTCGAACATCTCCTCGAGCTTGGGGGCGGGACGTCCGCTGGCGGGGCAGAATACGATGCCGGCGTCGGCGAGCTTGTCCAGGCGCTCATCAAGACCCTGGGGCAGCACACGCTCGTCGGTCAGCAGCGTCTTGTCCATATCGACGGCGAGAATCTTAATGTTGCCGATGTTGGCGTCCGATTCGTAAGTTTGCATAAAAATGCGCCTTTCGTTTCGAGATTGTTTCAGACGTTATAACCATCAACTAGTAGTCGAGCGTATTTTCGCAGGAATGGTGCGTATTTGCACTGCAATTCACAAACTAATGAAAAAACTTTTCAGAAATTTGAATTTGTCGCTTGCGCAGCGTGCACTTTATCGTAATATAGCGAACATCGAAAACGGAGACGGCAAAAGAGCCGTTTACCGAGGAAAAGGTACCGTTTGCGATATTTGAATTGCGCCCGGCGATACGTGAAAGGAGAGGCAGATGCAGTTCGTAAAGATCACCACCACTGCAGACAATGCCATCCGACGCCAGCGCGCAATTTCCCGACGACGATAACAATCGTCTCTGTCCGCATGGGGCGCAATGCCTCAACAGAGTCATTTTGAGGTCGTTGGGTTTAAGCACGACATAGCCGCATGTTTCTAGGGCATGCCTGTGATGCATTCTGCTGAATAACCTGATATTGCACGGTTTTTGACCTCAAGGTGACTTGCAATTGACCGATGTTCTAACTAGCTACCAAGGGCGAAAGGAAACAGCCATGAGCAAGGAAAAAGTCGTTCTCGCATATTCCGGTGGTCTTGATACATCCGTATGTGTCAAGTGGCTCCAGGACGAGAAGAATCTCGATGTCGTTTGCGTCTGCGGCAACGTGGGCCAGGAGGAGACCGGTCTGGATGCCAAGAAGCAGAAGGCTTTCGACCTGGGCGTTCTCGATTGCCAGGTGCTCGACCTGCGCGACGAGTTCTCCGATGAGTTCCTGACTAAGGCCATCGCCGCAAACTCCATGTATGAGAACAAGTACCCGCTGCTCTCCGCCCTGTCTCGCCCGCTGCTTGCCAAGAAGCTTGTCGAGGTCGCTCATGAGTTTGGCGCGACCTACGTCGCCCATGGCTGCACCGGCAAGGGTAACGACCAGGTCCGTTTTGAGGCCGCAGTCAAGGCCCTCGACCCCGAGCTCAAGGTTATCGCCCCGGTTCGCGAGTGGGACCTGAAGTGCCGTCCCGACGAGGTCGCCTATGCTCACGCCCACAACGTGCCGGTTCCCGAGGGTGCCAACGACAACCCCTACTCCATCGACGACAACCTGTGGGGTCGTGCCATTGAGTGCGGCCACCTGGAGGATCCCTGGAACGAGCCGCTCGACGACGCTTGGGTTATGACCAAGAACCCCGAGGACACGCCGGACACCCCGACCTACACCGAGATTGAGTTTGAGGCCGGCAAGCCCGTCGCCGTCGACGGTAAGAAGATGAAGCTTTCCGAGATTGTCATCGCCCTCAACAAGATCTCCGGCGACAATGGCTTTGGCCGTCTCGATCTGGTCGAGGATCGCCTGGTGGGCCTTAAGAGCCGCGAGTGCTACGAGGTTCCCGGCGCCCTGACGCTCATCACCGCCCACAAGGCGCTCGAGGACATCTGCGTCGAGGGCGACCTGCTCAAGACCAAGATCAAGCTCGAGCAGGATTGGGCCACCGCCGTGTACAACGGCCAGTGGTACAGCCCGCTCAAAAACGCGCTCGACGCCTTTATGGCCGATACCCAGAAGTTCGTGACCGGCACCGTCCGTCTGAAGTTCTTTAAGGGCAACTGCCATGTCATCGGCCGCAAGAGCCCCTTCAGCCTCTACGACTACGGTCTGGCTACCTACGACCGCGACACCACGTTTGACGAGAAGGCCAGCGCCGGCTTTATCGAGATCGATACGCTGTCGCTCAAGACGTGGGCTAAGGTCCAGGGTCCCAGCTCCGCTGCCGCCCAGGCTTAAGTCTTCCTTCCCTTGGTATCCGCGCGGCCCATCCGCGTGATACAAAACGGGCGCACGGGGTCCCTACCTTTCGTTATGCTTGCTGACACTTCTTAACATCGGTGGCCCCTACGTTCCGCCCGCATATATGATGCCGCGTCTGCGGCTGAGTCCGAGCCCCGCCGGGGTTGTCCGGCGGGGCTCCTTCTATCAATTTGGCGGCTCTGCGCCTATATATATGAGGAGTATCCATTATGTTCAATGCTATCACGCATGCTTTACTTGCCCTCGCGCCCGAGTTCGATGCTGCAAGGGTCGAGGACGTCCCTATGAGCCTGAAGGCCTGGATCGATGGTTCGCAGGGCAACATCCGGAGGGAGACGTTGGGCGCCAAGTGCATGGTGCGTCACTTCTTTGCAAATTAGCTACATGGCCCCGCGCACGGCAGGGAGTGTGTAAAACTAGCGGTTGAAAAATTGCTTTAGCGACATGGCGCACTGCTTTGGGCGCTTGTTTTGGTATTCGATGAAAGGGGACGGTTCCATGGCTCTTTGGGGCGGTCGTTTTGAGGCGGGCGTGGCCGAGGTCACGCAGGAGTTTGGCGCGTCGTTGCCGGTCGACAAACATCTCTATAAGCAGGATATCGCCGGCTCTAAGGCACATGCCAAGATGCTGGCGGCCCAGGGCATTATCAACGCCGAGGACGAGCAGGCGATTGCCGAGGGTCTGACCGGAATCGAACAGGATATCGATGCCGGCAACTTCACCTTCGACATCAACGACGAGGACATTCACATGTCCATCGAAAGCGAGCTGACGCGCCGCATCGGCGAGGCTGGTAAGCGCCTGCATACCGGGCGTTCGCGTAACGACCAGGTGGCGACCGATACGCGCCTGGGCGTCAAGGCGCTGGCCAAGGAGCTCATGGGGGCCAATCTTGAGCTGCGCCATGTGCTGGTGGATGCGGCTAAGAAGTACGACAAGGTGATTCTGCCGGGCTACACGCACATGCAGCACGCCCAGCCCGTGCTGCTGTCGCATCATCTGCTGGCGTATTCCTGGATGTTCGCGCGCGACTTTACACGCCTGAAGGCAGCCTTTGATGCCGCCGACAACTGCCCGCTGGGTGCTGCCGCGCTTGCCGGCACGAGCTATCCGCTCGATCGTCAGATGACGGCTGCCGAACTTGGCTTTGCGGGCGTGATTCCCAACTCGCTCGATGCGGTTTCCGACCGTGATTTCCTCCTCGACCTGCATTACGCCGGCTCCGTCATGGCGATGCACCTGTCGCGTCTTTCCGAGGAGATCGTGCTGTGGTCGAGCTCCGAATTTGGCTTTATCACGCTTTCCGACTCGTACTCCACCGGCTCGTCCATCATGCCGCAGAAGAAGAATCCCGACTTTGCCGAGCTTATCCGCGGCAAGAGCGGCCGTGTGTATGGCAACCTGGTGCAGCTGCTCGTGACCATGAAGGGCCTGCCGCTTGCTTATAACAAGGACTTGCAGGAGGACAAGGAGGGCGCGCTCGATACCGCCCATACGCTCATGCAGTGCCTGTCGGTTATGGCCGGTATGATTTCGACTTGGACCGTCAACGAGGATGCCATGGCGCGCGAGTGCGGCGTGGGGCACCTTGCCGCCACCGATGTTGCCGACTACCTGGCTAAGCGTGGTCTGCCGTTCCGCGAGGCACATGCCGTGGTGGGCCATCTGGTCCTGATGTGTGAGAAGCGCGGCTGCAATCTTGAGGACCTGCCGTTTGAGGTGTTCCAGGAGGCAAGCCCGCTCTTTGAGCGCGACATTACCGAGGCGCTCGACATCCCGTCGATTGTCGCTGCACGCACGACCGAGGGCGGTACCGCCCCTGCTGCCGTTGCCGTGCAGTTGCAGCGTGCCGTGGCACAGCTCGTGGCCGACGAAGGCGTGTTTGGATCGCTGACCAAGGTCGTCGAGATGGGCCACGGGGTAAAGTAGGGCTTTGGCTGAAGCGGCTTTGGCCATTTATCGATAAATCGTTTTTGCTTTTACGGGTGTCTGCTGATGCGGACGCCCGTATTTTGTTGCTATGGGGGAGGGGCTTGTCGAGAACTTCTGTAGGACCTTTGGGCAGGTTGTGAAGGGGTTACGTTCGCGGGCGGCAACCGACCGCCTGCTCTGTTCGATGCGGTTGATGGGCGGTCGGATGGTACTCTAATCGGGCTTCGAAACAGAAGTGACACATATGGAGCGCTTTAATAAATTGCAGCGTTTCAATAAACAGCTTTTTGTTTAACTGCAGCTAAAACTCTGTTACGATGCAGTCCAGGCGGGTGCCGGAATGGGACTTGGGCACGCGCGAACCTACTTGAAAGGCTACTTTTATGGCTATCGAGAAGACCTTCATCATGATTAAGCCCGACGCCGTGCGCGATCGCAAGATCGGCGAGATTGTTGCTCGCATTGAGCGCAGCGGTCTTGTCATCGAGCGCATGGAGATGACCACGCTCGAGCGCGCTACCGTCGAGGAGCACTACGCCCATCTGGCCGACAAGCCCTTCTTTAGCGGTCTCTGCGACTTTATGACGAGCGGTCCGGTCGTCAAGATGGTCGTTTCCGGTCTCTCCGCTGTTGCTAAGATGCGCACCCTCATGGGCGCTACCAACCCGCTTGACGCTGCTCCTGGTACCATCCGCGGCGACTTTGCCGTCGATGTCAACGCCAACGTGATCCACGGCTCCGACTGCTTGGAGAACGCCGAGATTGAGATCAAGCGCTTCTTTGGCTAAACCAGCTTTGACTCCTTAAAGCTGTTAGCGTGTGGCTTGGGCGCCGCGGAACTCCATCCGCGGCGCTCTTTTATACCAAAACCTATGAAGGGGCCCGCTCGGTCATAAGTTCCGAGCGGGCCCCTGCTGTTAGCTTGTGGCACTGAGTGGTTTAGGCCTCATCGACGACCTTGAGGCCGCGCGTGTGGTCGATCTCGTTGAGGAGGTTAACGCGACGCTCGTGACGACCGCCCTCAAACTCGGCGTCGAGCCACTCGTCGACAATCATCTTAGCGAGCTCGGAGCCCACGACGCGGGCGCCAAAGGCGAGCACGTTGGTGTTGTTGTGCATGCGGGAGAGCTTGGCGCTGAAGGGCTCGGAGCACACGACGGCGCGTACGCCCTCGACCTTGTTGGCAGCCAGGCTAATCCCGACGCCGGTGCCACAGATGAGGATGCCCAGGTCAACATCGCCGTTGGCAACGGCCTTACCCACCTTGTAGCCGGCGATGGGGTAGTCAAAGCTCTCGGAGGTGTCGGTGCCAAAGTTCACGACCTCGCAGCCGCGCTCCTTCAGGTGCTCGGAGATGATGTTCTTGAGCTCGACGGCGGCGTGGTCGTTACCGATACCGATCTTCATGGATGGTTCCTCTCTGGTCTGTGCGGCGCAAATGCTAAAGGTGTTTACCGCGTTCGACTGCATGATAGCGCGACTTTTGCGTAAACGCTCGGGCGTTTTTTGGTCAAACGCTTTAGCATGCAACAAGACCGGCTTCTCATGAATGAATGCTGTCAGTTTGTGCTTGAGCGCCGTCCGCCGGAACCATGGTTGCGGTTTTTGATGCATTGTTATCAAATAAAGGAGCTAACTTTTTTGAGAGCCCAGCCCGTTATGCAAGCAGGAGATACCTATGCCTACCGATTCCATCCGTGATGCCGCGTTTTGCGATGTTTTGAACCGTGAACTTGTCTGCGCGCTCGGCTGTACCGAGCCCATTGCCGTTGCCTATGCAGCAGCGCTGGCGAGCCAGACGCTCGGTTGCGAGCCCGATCATATGGATGTTGCCTGCTCGGGCAACATCATCAAGAACGTCAAGAGCGTGACCGTGCCCAACTCGGGCGGTATGCACGGTATTGAGGCCGCGGCCGTGCTGGGTGCCGTGGGCGGCGACGCTAAGAGCGCGCTTGAGGTGCTTGAGAGCGTTAACGACGAAGACCGTGCTCGCGTGTCTGAGCTTCTCGCCGATGCCGGTTACTGCGATGTGTCGCTTGTCGAGGGTGTGCCCAACCTCTACATCAAGGTGACTGCGACGGCCGGGGGCCATACCGCGGTCGTCGAGATTACCGATCACCACACCAATGTCACGTGCCATACGCTCGACGGTATTCCGGTATGCGGCAAGTCGGCGGGGGAGTGTGCCGCCTGCGCCGAACGTGTGGTGGCCGAGCGTGCGGCAGATAACGCCGATACTCCTATGAGCATTGAGTCCATCATCGACTTTATCGAGGACGGTGACATTGAGGACGCCCGCGCTGCCGTTGAGCGTCAGATTGAGCTGAACGGCGCGATCAGTGCCGAGGGTCTCGCGCACGCTTGGGGTGCCGAGGTGGGCCGTACGCTGCTGGGCGCTCGTGCCGATGACGTCGCCTGCCGTGCCCGTGCCCGTGCAGCCGCCGGGTCCGACGCCCGCATGAACGGCTGCGCGCTGCCGGTCGCCATTGTGTGCGGCTCGGGCAATCAGGGCATTACCTGCGCATTGCCCGTCATGGAGTATGCTGAGTTCCTGCGCTGCGACCACGAGCACCTGGTGCGCGCCGTGATGCTGTCCGATCTTATCGCCGTGCATATCAAGAGCTATATTGGTGCGCTCTCGGCGTTTTGCGGTGCTATTTGCGCCGCGTGCGGCGCCGGCGCCGCGATTACCTGGCTGTGTGGCGGCACGCGCGAGCAGATCGGCGCGACAGTCTCGAACACGCTCGGCAACGTTGGCGGCATCGTGTGCGATGGCGCCAAGGCAAGCTGCGCCGCCAAGATTTCCGCTGCCGTCGATGCGGCGATTCTGGGCCATGATATGGCCATGCAAGGCCGCGGCTTCCGCGCCGGCGAGGGCCTGATCCAAGATACTGTTGAGCAGACAATCGCCAGTATGGGCTACGTAGGCCGCGTGGGCATGAAGGACACCGACGTCGAGATCCTCAACATCATGATCGGCAAAACCCAGGTTTGTTAGTTACGCGGTTTTACCAAACCGCGTAACCAGTCGACGCTGCAAACGCCCCGAAGCGGCAATCTGCCTTTCAATCGTCGGGCATGGCCAGAAGGCCTATGCCCTCCTCTTTCAAGGCACATTGCTCGCTTAGGGGCGTTTTCGCTGACTTATGCTCAACCTACGGCGCTATTTTGTTTGGAGCGAGGGGTCCTATGACAGTTCGTCGGCTACTTGGTGTTCGTAGAAGGCTTCTACTACGGCGTTAAAGTTGCGGGCGAAGTCTTCCATGGTTCCGCGCCAGGTGGCTCGGCTGGGCTTGCCCTGGCCCACAAAGGCGGTTTGAATGCCGCAGGCGGGGCTGGGGAAGTCGCGTTTGGGATCGTTGCCCACCATAAGGACCTCGTGCGGCTCGAGCCCCATCACCTGAAGCTGATCTAGATAGTAGGTGGCATCGGGCTTGCAGCGGGTGGTGTTTCCCATGTGCGTGACGAGCTCAAAGGGGGCGTCGGCCAGGTCGCCCCAACCCATGCGGCACTCGATGGCCCCCTGCGGAAAGCTGGGGTTGGTAAAGAGCGCGCAACGCAGTCCTGCATCCTGTACGGCCTGAAGCGCGGCATGTGCGCCGGGCATGGCGTGGGCGTTAATGACATCGTCATTCTTGTGCGGAAGCACTTCGCGGTCGTAGTAGGTAAACGCCTCGTAGATGACGGGATCGGAGAGGCAGATGCCGCACCTGCGCTCGACCTCGGTGCGGTAAAACTCAAGATTGGTGCGGTTGTCCGTGCCGCTGCGGCGATTGGCGTTGAGGTCGACCAGGATGGTCCCGAGGCGTGCCATCGTGCCACCGCGGCTGCGGCGCCCGATATCCGCGAGCATCGAAGAGACATCTTTGAAATAGCGAAGGATGAACGCGTTGAGGTTGATGCTGAGAAGCGTTTCGTCCATATCGAAAACGACTGCTTTGAGCACGCGGGCACCTTTCTCGAAAAATCGATCTAGAATCGTTGGCTCCGGATACTTTACCCCAAAGCCGAATGCCTGGCTGGTTATCGTCAAGTTGCGGAGACGTGTGTTCATAAGATTACGAAAAAGTCTCCACACGAGTAAAAAATCGCAGTTCACGCTTGAAATCGAACTCATTTCCCCGTAACCTATACGAACGTGATTGCATAAGCGTCACATTAGTATCTGTCGGCTCCCGAGTGTTCCTAAACGTTGTGTGCTTGTCGCACCCTTCTGTAGGTCCTAGCAATCGGGGCCCCGTAGTTCGAAAGGGGTCCACCTTTGAGTGAGATTCAGAACTCGTCCATTTTCTCTCTTGACGATGTCAATGAGGAGGAGATGAACAACCTCATCGACGGTACGATTACCGACTTTGATGAGGGCGATCTCGTTAACGGCACTGTCGTTAAGATCGAGCATGACGAGGTGCTCGTTGACATCGGATTCAAGTCCGAGGGCGTTATCCCGGTCCGCGAGCTGTCCATCCGCAAGGACGCTAACCCTGCAGACATCGTTGCACTCGGTGATCCCATCGAGGCTCTGGTTCTCCAGAAGGAGGACAAGGACGGTCGTCTGGTCCTGTCCAAGAAGCGTGCCGAGTACGAGCGTGCTTGGAACCGCATCGAGGAGAAGTTCAACTCCGGCGAGAACGTCGAGGGCGAGGTTATCGAGGTTGTCAAGGGCGGCCTGATCCTCGACATCGGCCTGCGTGGCTTCCTGCCCGCTTCCCTCGTCGACCTCCGTCGCGTCAAGGACCTCACCTCCTACATGGGCACCCGCATCGAGGCTCGCGTCATCGAGATGGACCGCAACCGCAACAACGTCGTCCTCTCCCGTCGCGTCGTGCTCGAGGAGTCCCGTAAGGCCGAGCGCTCCGAGATCCTGTCCAAGCTCAAGTCTGGCATGCGTCTCCAGGGCACCGTTTCCTCCATCGTCGACTTCGGCGCCTTCGTCGACCTCGGCGGCATCGACGGCCTCATCCACATTTCCGAGCTCTCTTGGAACCACGTCAACCATCCTTCCGAGGTTGTCAAGGTCGGCCAGGAGGTCGAGGTCGAGGTTCTCGACGTCGATCTCAACCGCGAGCGCATCTCCCTGGGTCTCAAGCAGACCACCGAGGATCCGTGGCGCGCACTGGTCAAGAAGTACCCCGTCGGCGCTATCGTCGAGGGCACTGTGACCAAGCTTGTCCCGTTCGGCGCTTTCGTCGACCTGGGCGAGGGCATCGAGGGCCTGGTGCACATCTCCGAGATGGCCAATAAGCACGTCGATCAGCCTTCTCAGGTCACCCACGTGGGCGACAAGGTTCAGGTCAAGGTCATGGAGATCGACCTCGACCGTCGTCGTATCTCCCTGTCCATGAAGTCCGCTGCTGAGACTCTGGGCGTCGAGATCGAGGTCACCCCGCTGCCTTCCGAGAAGAAGGACGAGGAGACTGACGCCGAGTAAATCGGTTTGACGATCACTTGTTTTAAGGGATCCGTCCGCAATGGACGGGTCCCTTTTTGCATTCAAGACTTTAGTCTGCTGGCCGCGCAGCGGCCAGCTTTAAACCACCCGCTACGCGGGTGGAGACAAACGGCTTTACAAAGCCA